>DIYF01000154.1 GCA_002427745.1 Roseivirga sp. UBA6061
AGGGCATCTACATAAGTAGACTTGAGCTTTTGATACTCTCTGAACTCCAGAATCCTGCGGGCAATGGTATGTTCGTTGGCAAGTTTCGACAGGATGTCCTCACCAGTGGCATACTGACCGGTTTTAGTTTTCTTAGGTTTGTCCATCAGCTTCATCTTATCAAATAAGATCACGCCCAGTTGTTTGGGCGAGGCAATGTTGAACTCCTCTCCGGCCAGCTCATAAATCTCAGTCTGAGCTTTCAGGCTTTCCTGTTGTAGCTCGCCAGACATGGCTGCCAGTGCTTCGGTGTCTATTTTTACGCCATTGTACTCTATATCCGCCAGTACATTGACCAGGGGAAGCTCCACCTCTTCAAAGAGTTTTGTTACCTCATTTTCAGTGAGAATCGGAGCGAGTTTATGTTTCAGCTGCAGGGTGATGTCTGCATCTTCTCCGGCATATTCCACCACCTTGTGCACGGGTACATCCGTCATGTTGCCCTGCTTGACACCCTTTTTACCGATAAGCTCAGTAATGGAAACAGGGGTGTAATTGAGGTAGTTTTCTGAGAGCACATCCATGTTATGACGCGTATCCGGATCGATCAGATAGTGGGCAATCATGGTATCGAAAATCGGTCCTTTGACCTCCATACCATAATTCTTCAGTACCTGAATATCGTACTTGGCATTCTGGGCAATCTTCAGAATTTCGGCACTTTCAAATACCTCTCTGAACTCCTCTACAATACTAGTTGTTGCTACTTTATCGTCATGAGGAGTAGGTACATAATAGGCTTCTCCTGCCTGATAGGAAAAAGACATACCCACCATATTGGCTTCGATGGGCTCTACACTATCCGTCTCTGTATCAAAACAGAATTCGCTTTGTGCCAGCAGGTATTTTACCAGTCTCTTGCGAAGGGCTGGCGTATCGATCAGGTGATAACTGTGCTCCCGGGTGGTGATGTTCTGTTTTTCAACTACCTCGGGTTCATGATCTTCGGCAGCTGTGGCTGGAGATGCCGGAGCATCGCCAAAGAGCCCCATTTGCCCTGAACCTGAGGCGGCCGGTTTAGCTTTTTTGGCTGAGGCGCCAGCACCACTGCCGTCATCTCCCAGAATTCTTTTAATGGTGGTTCTGAACTCAAGCTCTTCAAAAATCTTCTTTAGTGCTTCGCGGTCTGGTCCTTTATATTCCATGGAAGCGGAATCAAAGTCGAGTGGTACCTCGATATGGATGCGGGCCAGCTCCTTGGACAGTATGCCCTGCTCTCCGAATTCTTCCACGCGCTCTTTGAGCTTACCCTTCAGTTCATGGGCATGCTCTACCAGGTTTTCTACGGTGCTATATTGCTTGAGCAGCTTAGAGGCTGTTTTTGGTCCTACCCCCGGAATGCCCGGGATATTGTCCACTGAATCACCCTGTAAGCCCAGCATATCCACCACCTGATCAATGCGCTCAATATCCCACTTGGCAAGTACCTCCGGTACGCCCAGAATATCTACGCCATTGCCCATAAAGGCTGGTTTGTAGAGGTATACGTGCTCTTCTACCAGCTGGCCGTAATCCTTATCGGGTGTCATCATGAATACCTCAAAGCCCTCTTTCGAAGCTTTTTTGGCAAAGGTCCCGATGACATCATCTGCCTCATAGCCATCCAGCTCCAGTACTGGAATATTAAAGGCCCTGACAATGTCTTTGATCATAGGAATAGCAATGCGGATATCTTCAGGCTGTTCATCCCTGTTGGCTTTGTATTCAGGAAAACGCTCATGCCTGAAGGTAGGCTCCTTGGTATCAAAGGCCACCGCGATATGTGTGGGCTTTCGCTTGTCGATGATCTCATAAAGGCTGTTGGTGAAGCCGAACTGGGCTCCGGTATTAAGGCCTTTAGAATTGATTCTGGGGTTTTTACTGAATGCAAAATGGGCTCTGTAGATAAGGGCCATGGCATCCAGAAGGAAGAGGGTCTTTTCCGGTTTACTCATTCTATAAAGGTAAGTATTCCGAAAAATGTAGGGAAAAGAAACGAGATTAATTCGAGCCTAAAGAAGTGTTCTGCTCAATGAGGTTTAAAGCGAATTCGAAAGCAGTGTCTTTTCTGTTCATCATGTCCTCATAGGTCTGAGTAACGAGGAAGTCAGGGAAAGTACCGCGACCCACACCGTTGTCTTTATTAGTATTCACAAACTCTTCGTAGATCACAGGAACCTGCACTTTCATGCTGGTATTAGGCAACTCATAGTTCAGCAGCATGTTAGCTGTTCTGGCAATATGTGCTCCGCCAGTCTCTTCACCGATCAGTTTTACATTGTCAAGGTTGCCCAGGATTCTGGCGAGGTCTGCTGCTGCTGAATAGGTTTTACCTGAAGTCAGTACATAAACCTGACCTTCAAATTTCAGTTGAGACAAGTCCAGATCCAGTTTGAAATCTCCAGCATACCAGTCGATCTGATCAGTGGCGAACTTACCGTCTTTTGCATTGACAAAGCGCTCAGTCAGGTAGTCTTCTGCTTTTACAGCAGCATCTTCAGAGATAGAACCGTTCACTGCTCTGAGCTGATCAACATCAATATCAAGGGTTCTGGTAGAGTTCACAGAAGGGTCGCTCAGAGTTTTTCCTGATACTAACTGATATAAGATATTCAGCAATCTGCGATCTCCGCCTTCATTATTTCTGATATCGATCACCAGGTTGTCGAAGTTGAACTTCTGAGCCTCCTCATCATATCTTGACATCATTCTCTCGAGAAACCACTCAGGCTTGGCATTAAAGGTATTGAGTGTCATTACCAGGGTGCTGAGAGAATCGACAGCAGCCAGGTGCGTAAAGTGGATGTAACGCTCATGCGTTTTGTAAACAGGGCGGTAGTAGTTGTTGGTAAGCATCTGTGTTGCAGTGGTTCCCGCTACGGTAGCCTCTTTTGCAACACCACCCTGCATTTCGTAGCTCACTTTGAACTGCTCACTGGCTCCGTATCTCATCAGGAAGTAGTGACCGAATTTCTTTTCGATGTCTCTCAGTACCTTGGTTTCGATAAAACCGTCAGTTACCGGCAGTAATGAAAGCTCCTTCAGCACGGTAGCAGCATCGATACCATTGATATCGATAAGCCTGGCCCCGTAAGGCAGGTCACCATCTTCGAAATCAATGAAAAGCTCCCCATCGATAATCGATACCGGATAAGGGAAGAAGTTAGGAGTATCAGAAATCGCTCTGAAAGAGTTGGCGCTGAAAGTCACGCTGGTATGTCCGCAGCGAATTTTCTGGTTGAGTTCGATAAGTGTGTTTGAGATCGTTTGGTAAGAAACCTGCTCAGGAAGAGCTTCGATTTTGTCAGCAATCAGCTGCTGAAATTCTTCTCTTGAAATGTAGAGGTAAGGATTGCCGTGCTGCTCGTCAATCACCTTGAAATAGAAGTTCAAATCTGCAGTAGCTTCTTCTCTTGAAATGCCCTTATCAAGTAAGCCATTGTTGGCAGTTAACCCCAAAGAAAAACACACCATCAGGATGAATGTGAACAGGGTTCTTAGTGCGGTATTTTTAGCTTCGGTTGACATACAGTTTTCTGCGTTTTGAATCTCTAAAAGAGATTCAAATATACAGAAAAGTGCATTTCACAAAAAATTCTCTGCCGTTCACATACAGTTTTACGCGTTTTGAGGTGGCCTCCAAATACAGATAAAAGTGACTCCTGTCGCAGACATTGCTTTAAGATCACCGAGACTTAACAGAGATATAACTTTTGTAAAACATCTGTATTAAAGTGCTGATAATCAGATTGTTGTATCGATATTTTGAAAATGAAATACTGAAGCTTTATTCAACAAAGGCCGGTGTTAAATGAGTTAAAAACGGTTCATAAAAAAAGCCCCAAAAAGGGGCTGAAAATTTTTTTCAAAAAAATGTATTTCACACCAAAATTTGATGCATTTACATACAGTTTTTAGTAAATCACTCCATTCTTGCCTTTAGAAAAGCGAGTGTTTTGGCATAAGCATCGGCTGAAGATTTGGCATCAAAAACGGGATTACTCGGGTTTGCAAAACCATGTCCTGCCTCGTAAGAATTGGACGACAATTGCTTGCCTGCAGCCTTCATGTCTGCCTCGAACTGAGCCACCACCTGAGGGTTGATCCAGCGCTCTTTCGATGCCCAGATTCCGAGCACATCAGTACCCAAGTTTTTGAGTTTGTTCACGTCTTTTACCGGCATGCCATAGTACATCACACAGCCTGCCGCCTGGTCTTTAGCCAACAGAGACGCCTGCAGTGACCAGCCACCACCGAAGCACCAGCCAATGGTGTAGATTTTTGCGTCTGTACCGGCATAGGCCATGGCACCTTTGATAATGGCTTCAGCTCTTTCTGTTTTTACTCCGCGCATGTACTTGCCGGCATCCTGGGCATTGTCTGCTACCTTTCCGTCATAGATGTCGAGAGCGATTACATTTACATCATCCAGATCATTGAAGAGCTTTTCTGCTTCACTCTTGATATGTCCGTTCAGGCCGTACCATTCATGTATTACAAAAAGGTAGTTTTTGGTTTTTGTGGCATTTTCAAAGGTGTAGCCATTGGCTTTTTGTCCGTCTGGTGTGTCAAAGGTTATAGTCTTGCCTTCCTCACTGTGGAATGCGAGTGGTTTCGGATCCTTATGTGCTTTGAGGAATTCGGCATCTTTAGAAAATTCGGCAAACTGCTCCGTAGCAGGTACATGGCATATGGTTATTTCCTTTGAATCGGCAGGTGCTCCGCGCCAAATGCCTAGATTTAATAAAAATAATGAGAGGAGGGCTAGGGTAATTTTATTCATGGCCGTTATAGTTATGTTCAATATTATTGAGACTGTTTCGTATTATTTGACAGCAGATAGGGGATAAATTTATGAACTACTGATGAGAAGAAAGGTTTTTCTGCTTACACTACTGGTACTATGCTCAGGGCTCTGTGCCCAACAATTCAATGGCTTTGTCTATTCTGATTTCTCGGGTATTCTGGGGGCCAGGGTTCAGCCGGCTTCCATTGCCGGTTCTCCTTATAAGTGGGATGTAAGTCTCGTGAATGGCAATGCTTTCATCACAAACAATATTGCCAACCTTGAGCAAAACGGAGAAACCAGCTCCATCATTCGCAACATAGACAATAAGACCAAATTTCTGCAGGCCAACCTGGGCCTTGGCGGACTTTCTGCCATGATCAGCCTGCCTAATCACAGGGCCATTGGCTTTCAGTATCGCATCAGAGGTCATGTGAGCGGAAACGACATTTCTCCTGATTTCATTAGTCAGGTCAATCGCTTTACGGATTTTCGCTTTCTGAATTCTATGGCCGAAAATCAGCAGGGAGATCTGGCGGCATCGCTCTGGCGGGAGCTTTCCTTCACCTATGCTGCTGTGGTGTCAGACGATGGCTTTAACCGATGGAAAGTTGGGGTTACGGCCAAGCTGATTAATTCATATGGTAGCGTCTTTACCAGACTCAGAGATCTGGACTATAGCATTAATGACATAGGGTTGGGCTTATTTACCAATTTTGAAATGGACTACGGCTATTCAGCGAACCTGGATCCCTTTGAACAGTTTGACGGAAATCAGGAGCTATCCGGTTTACCCCCCAGGAACAAGGGAAGCAGGGCTCTGGATTTCGGGGTGGTGTTTGAGCGCAGGGCCAGCCGTCCATCCAGAAAAACGTCTGCCGGTACCCGGCTTGAACCTGATGTTGACTATGAATTCCGAATCAGTGCTTCCATTACAGATTTAGGTACTATGGAGTTTGCCCAGGGGGAGGCTTCCACAACCATAACCGGCCTGCAGCCGGGGTTAGGGCAGGATATTAACTTTGATAACCTGCTTTCCGGAGTTTCCAGTTTCAGGGAGCTGACAGATAGTGTTTCGACTTTTGCCACGACCGATGGCATCAATGGAAGATACAAAATCACCCTGCCGACAGCTTTGAATCTGAACTACGATTACGACTTTGGCAATGACTGGTATGTAAATGCCAATGCTCTGGTGGATATAACCAGTCTGATTCCGGCTGACTATCGTTTGAACTATCTTCACAATGTGACCATCACACCACGCTGGGAGCAAAGCCGAAGGGCCGTATATGCACCGATTTATGTCAATCAGCTGGGAGATGTACATCTGGGAGCGGCCGCCAGGCTGGGTATACTGACTTTGGGAACACATAACCTTGGATCACTCTTTGCCAGTAAGAGAGAATCGTTTGGGTTCTTCTTCAGTCTCAACCTCAATCAACTGGTGGCTAATTCTAAAAAGCCCTACTGTTTTGGTACCACACGGGGGTCAGGAGTGACGAGAACCAAAAGAACTCCCCTCTACAAACGGAAGAAATTTCTCTTTTTCTAGAGACACTCCCTTACACTTCAGAGCAACTCTGCTACCATTTTCTGGTCAATTGAGTAATGACAGGCCTCAAGGCTCGTCTTTGAGTCAACTCAATGCTATCAACTATGGTCAAAAACATTATCAAAACTGCCTTCCGTGTATTCTGGAAAGAACGGGGGTATAGTCTGCTCAATATTATGGGGCTCACCGTGGGAATCTGTGCCAGTCTGATGCTTTTCCTGTACATACAGGATGAGTATGCGGTCAACAAGTTTCATGAGAACACAGATAGAATCTACCGTGTGATGGAGCATCAGCACTATTCGCATGACATCTTTACCACCAACGCCAATCCGGGGCCGCTGAAAGACGCTTTCAAAGAGGAGTTGCCTGAGGTGGAATATATAGCACAGGTCACCTGGCAGCAGGAGCGGCTCTTTATAGTAGACAATCAGAGCTTTAAAGAAACGGGTCGTGTGGCGAGCGAAGACTTCTTTAAAGTTTTCAGCTTTCCTTTTGTAGAAGGAAGCGATGAAGGGGCTCTGGTTGCACCTGATGTGGCTTATCTCTCTGCTTCTTTTGCAGAGAAGATGTTTGGTAATGAGTCGGCCCTGGATAAAACGGTGACTGTCAATGGCTGGGGAGAATACAAAATAGGAGGCATCTTCGCTGATGTACCTGCTAATTCTACGATCAGCTTTGATTTTGTATTGCCTATTGCCCCCTGGATGGAACAGAACGGCTGGCTTGAAGAATGGGGGAACAATGGTATTCGCGACTTCATGACCCTGCATCAGGGGGTGGATATTGATGCATTCAATGCCAAGATCCTCAATTTTATTAAGGAGCATGATCAGGGGTCTTCTGTAGAGATTTTTGCCCAGAACCTGGGTGATATGTACCTCTACAACAACTTTAAGGATGGTAAGCAGGCCGGAGGGCGGATTACCTATGTACGTCTCTTTACGGTAGTAGCGGTCTTCATACTCGTGATTGCCTGCATCAACTTTATGAATCTGGCCACTGCCAGGGCTTCCAAACGAGCCAAGGAAATTGGTATTAAAAAGGTGACTGGTTCTACCCGGGGGCAGTTGGTTGCGCAGTTTATGGGAGAATCCATCATCATGGCGCTCATATCTTCCTTACTGGCCGGCCTGCTGGTGGCTGCTCTGCTGCCCGGCCTGAATGCCTTTACAGATAAGGAGATCGTTTTTTCTCTGCTGGAACTTTCTAACCTTGGGCTGGTGACTGGAATAGCTTTGCTGGTGGGTGTCCTGGCGGGGAGCTATCCTTCTATCTTCCTGTCATCGTTTGCCCCGGTAACCGTACTGAAAGGTACTTTTCGTAGCTCCGGCTGGAGTGCAGGAATCAGAAAAGGTCTTGTCGTCTTCCAGTTTCTGATCTCCATCTTCCTGATTATAGGAACCATGGTCGTTCATAAACAGATCAGCTTTGTCAAAGACAAAAACCTGGGGTACAATAAAGACAATCTGATCTATATGAGGGTGGAGGGAGATCTGGCAGACAGATTAGACGTTTTTAAATCCCGTATGCTGGAGAATCCGGGTATCAAGAGTATGACTACCACCAGCGCGGTTCCAATTTATTTATCAAGCTCCACATCCGGAGGTTTCCGCTGGGAGGGAAAGGATCCGGAGAGTAACATATTGTTTCAACTCCTGCTGGTTGGACATGACTTCTTCCAGACTTTTGATATGGAAATGGAAAGAGGCCGTGCTTTTGACGAGCGACTAAGCAGTGATACGGCCAATATTGTGGTCAACGAGGTAACGGCAGCTTCTATGGCCCTGGAGGAACCTCTTAACTATCCTGTGACTTTCTGGGGGCGTGAAGGACAGGTGGTAGGAATTGTGAAGAACTTCCATTTTGCTTCACTTCATACCCGTATTGAGCCTTTAGTTATCTCACTGAGACCTGAAAGGGCCGAGTACGTCTTTCTGAAAGTAGACGGGCAGAACATTGAAGAGTCCCTGGCCTATATAGAGCAGGGTTTTAAAGAGTTTAATCCGAGATATCCTTTTGAATATGAATTCCTGGACCAGTCTTACGCTGAGCTGTATGAGCGCGAGACGAACATCGGTACGCTGGCCAATTACTTTGCCGGAATTGCAGTGTTTATCTCACTTCTGGGACTATTTGGCCTGGCATCGTTCGCAGCTGAGCAGCGCATCAAAGAAATAGGTATTCGCAAGGTTTTGGGGGCAGGAGTCGGAAACCTGGTGCTGCTGCTGGCCAGAAACTTCCTGGTGCTGGTGCTGTTAGGCTTTGGTCTGGCGGTACCCCTGGCCTGGTTCTTTATGACGGACTGGTTGAGTGCCTTTGAATATCGGGTCGGAATCAGTGCCGGTATATTCCTGATTGCCGGTGGAACTTCCATGCTGGTGGCTTTGATCACTGTCAGTTATCATTCATTGAGAGCGGCCTATGCCAACCCTGTTAAGAGCCTGCGGTATGAATAGAAAACTTAAGCGGTCGGCTCTTGTGGCCGACCGCTTAAGTTCTTTTGCTTATTT
>DIYF01000162.1 GCA_002427745.1 Roseivirga sp. UBA6061
CATCCATCACGCACCAGGTTGCGGGAGATCACAGGGGCTGCCGCAGAATCTCTGAGAATGGCCCCTACATATAAAAAACGGTCATCAAAGGTCACTTTGAGCACGGTGGTTCTGTCGGGCTTGCCCCAGTCCGGCCTGAACATAATGAAGTCGAAAGAAGGAACTTGTTGCCAGGCAGCTTCATCTACCTTGCCATCGAGTGTAATCTCTCCCTGTAGCGCTTTGATGACCAGGGGAGGAGCATTGAGGTAAGCGAGAGAGTCTTGTGCGGTAAGTTTGAAGGCAAAAAATAATAGCGCTGTAATTAGCAGGTGTTTCCTCATGGGGCGGGTGCTTTTTGGCAAGGATACGCCTCAAAACCAGCCCTGTTGGCTTATATGGGGTGAGCTGTGGAAAAGAAGTGGCGAGTCGTTAGAGCAAAAGCGCTCCCTTGAAGGTGCGGCTGTAGCGTAACAATTGTCCGTTACTTAGTTGCAGTTCACCATCTCCGCTGGGGAAAGATTTTAGCCTGGCGATGTAGTCACGGTTTACCAGCTTTGATCTGTGGATGCGCACAAACATGGCAGGGTCCAGCTCCGCTTCAAGCGATTTGAGTGAACGATATACGACAAACTTGCGAGACCCGGTGTGAAGGTGGATGCAATTATTATCCGCCTGCACCCAAATGATTTCGTTTACGGGTAGCTTTATCTGATCCTTGTAGTCTTTGATCCAGATGTTTTCGGAAAACGCACTCTCTTCTATGACTGGACTCTGCTCTTCGTCATGCCTATGAGCGTTCCACTGCACAAAGGCAAAGATGAGTCCGAATGAGAAGACGTTGGCCGTGACATTATTGATAATCAACTCCTGCGACCAGCCACCTAAAACCTCACAGTTGTAGACCAGCTTAAAAAACAGGCCCACACTCAAGATGATGGCCACCTGATTGAAGGCTACCAGCCCCAAACCAATTCCGGTAGATCGCGCCAGATCTTTGACTATTGATTTTTTCCTGACTTCCAGTAGCTGGCCATTTCTACCGGCATATCGTGCCAGTCCCACCCAGAATAAGCTGGAGAGCATAAAAGTGAGCAGGAGTTTTTGATGACAAAGTGTATTGGTATACACCTGAAATAACCATCCTGAAAAAGTAGAGAGCACCGCGGTAACCATTATCGCTAGTAATACCAGCCGCTCAGACAAAGATAGTTTTATGGACTGACTAAAGGTCATGCCTGAAGATACGGATTGCCGGGGATAATGATTTGTGAGACTTAAGATTCTTGTTTCCAGGCCTCGTCAGCGGCTCTGACAAAGGGGGGAGTAATCATTTAATATCAGTCGGCTTAATGAGTAGAGCAAAGGCAACTGTTAGCTTATTTAATGAGCGACTGCCACGCTGTGCTCGCAGTTGTGACGATAAGCGACTATCCACCCTGAGCGGCTCTCACAGAGGACCCTGATGAATGCTTTTACTCAGATAACTATATGACAGAGGAAAGAGGCTGAGGAAGAATTCTCTGCTCATTGATCTGATGAGAGACTGCCGCGCTGTGCTCGCAGTGACGATAAACGTCTAACAACAGCGTCTCCTATAAATAGGGCTGATGCACGTAATTGAGTCTGCTACCAATCCTCCAGTGGGGTAGCGCCATCCATCCAGCTCCATTCCACTTTTTCCATAAACCAGGTATAGGCCTCCAGGTCGGTGACACCCCAGTCATGAAAATACTGCAGACTTTGAAAGAGCCTTTGGGTATTTTCCAGGTCAGGCTTTTTCAGGAGTGAAGAGATATTTTCCAGCAGTCCACCTGGTTTATCGTCACATTTACCAAGATAGTACATAAGCCATTTGTGGTAGGGGTAGAGCACTCGGTTGTGGGCGAGAATCAGGCGTCCTGCATACAGAGCCAGTTGGGATGCCGCACGGACCTTAGTGTAATAGTTATCATGCCGATCGGCCTCGTTCATCAACCAGTTTTGCATAAAGGCCATACAATAGAAGGCTTTAATACGTGCAGCATGCCCCTCTTCCTGATACACCGGGATTTTGCTGATTAGCTCCTCCAGACCATCAATTCTGGAATATCCGGGGAAGGCACCATCAAATGCCGCTCTTGAAGGCTCGTTACCTTTTTCTGCCAGGTCATGAAGATATTGTGTGTTGATGATCTTGCCGTCTACATAGCCTCCTTCATAAGTGCTCAGGTCTGACCGGTTGATAAACAGGTCGCCTTGTGCCTTACGGTCCTCATACTCCTTATCATGGGCCACAATGAGAAAGTCTACATCTGAATCATCCCGGGCACAGCCCTTGGCCACAGAACCTCCGATGATTAGTGCGGGAAATCTTGGGTCCTCCCGGTATTCAAGGATCAGGTTGTCAATGGTATCCTGATGATGCGCTTTTATGTCTGAGTTCATAAACTGAAAGAGTTTGATAGATTCAATTCGTCAGTATATGAAATTGCCCAATTGTCGGGGAACAAGCAATAGCCGTCAACCATGCAGTGGGGGCAGGCTGATTATTCCTCTCTCAGCATCTTGACAGGGTTGGCCCTTGTCATTTTAGCACTTTCAAAACTAAGAGAGAGGAGCGTGAGCAAGCCCAGCGCGATGCAGGGCAGAATCAATAGCCAGGGGTCAAAAGAAATCCGGTATTTGAAATTGGCCAGCCATTGATCGAGTAGATACCAGGCAAGGGGTAGGCCTATCAAAACAGAAAGGCCGGCTTTGCTCATAAACTCACCTGAGAAGAGCCCGATGATTTGAATAGGTCTGGCACCCAGGACTTTTCTTATGCCTATCTCTTTCTTTCTTCTCAGCGAAATAAACATCGAAAGTCCAAAGACACCTAAAAAGGTGATTACTACCGATATCAGGGTGAAGACGAGGAATAACTGCTGAAACATTCTGTCTTCTTCATAAATGTTATGAAAGCGTTCATCGAGAAAGTAATAATCAAAAGCCTGATCGGGGTAAATCTCATCCCACAGAGTTCTGATACTTTCCAGGGCACCGGACACAGCAGTTAGCCCGACATTTTCACCCAATTGAAGACTGACAGAAACAAAGCCAATATTAGGACCGAACTCAAATACCTGTGGCTTGATTTCTCTTCTCAGTGATTCGTGATGATGATCTTTGACTACCCCGATGATTTCCAGCTCCCTGCCGTCTTTCTGGTTGAACAGTTTTTGATTGAGGGCCTCTTCCGGTCTGGAAAAGCCCAGGTTTTTCGTGGTAAGCTCATTGACCAGCACGCGTTTTCGGTTGGTCTGGTTTTGACCGGGCCTGAAAGCTTCTCCGGCCACCAGATCCAGCCCATAGCAATTGAAATACTGCTCATCTACCCGAAGATTAATCAATCTTACCTGTTCCTCCTTTCCTTTTAATTTGAAGTCAGTGGGCGAGCCGGGCCACCACAGCGGCACGGTGGATGAAGAGGCGACTGATTTTGAAAAAGGTCGGTTTCTGAGCTCGTTTTTAAAGCTTCTCATCCGCTTGATTTTACCTTCCCATCGGTCTTTGGGAGCTTTTAATACCAGGATTTGCTCTATGTTAAAACCGGTTTCCTGATCCTGAACGAACTGCATTTGCCTGTACACCGTGGCAATACCAGCCAGCATAATAATGGAAACGGTAAACTGGAAAACCACCAGTGCCTTTTGAAAACCCCGGGATCGGGTACTGCCCGCCTTTCCGTTTTTCAACAAGTGCGTAATAGAAAGACCATACACCGAAAATGAAGGGTAGATGGACGAAACAATGGCTCCCACAAAAAGGAACAGGAGGAATACAAGGTTAATGGGCGTGTCAAATTCAAGGATGGGCAATAACTGTCCTCCGGTTAAATCATAGAGAACAGGGTATAAGCTCATAACAAGCACAGAAGTCAGGATGAGTGCCAGAACGTAAATAACCAACGCTTCAAAGAGGAATTGTCTGATAAGGGATAGCTTGTTGGAGCCGATCACCCTGCGCACGCCAAACTCCTTTCCGCGAGTCAGTGACTTTGCACCGCTTAGGTTGGTGTAATTGATCCAGGTGATCAGCAGCAATACTATACCCACCAGGATAAATAGCTTCTGACTACTTGTGAGTCCGGTTACTTCGGTAAAAGATATCAGATGAAAGTCCACGCTCTTATTCTCTGCCCCCAGGGTAGCCATTTCATTGATGGTGGTGGTCATTTTGACTTCCAGGTTCTTCTTTTGCGCGGGAGTATCCAGCAACAGAAAACTCTGGATATTCGGGTAGGTCCAGCCATGTTCTGCTGTATCAAATTCTTTTCGGGAAAGTGACTGAAGGAAGCCAAACTGAAATTGTGAGTTGGCCGGATAGTCTTCTATAACCCCTGTAATGGTCGAGAGACTTTGACTACCCCAGGCTTTTTTCAAAGAGAGTGTTTTACCAACGGGGTCTTCCTCACCGAAGAATTTCCGTGCTGTGGATGATGTCAGCACTATGCTGTTGGGAGCATCCAGGGCGTTGAGCCGATCCCCCTGCAAAAAGCGAAAGGTAAATATTCGCAGAAAGTCCGGATCGACCTCTATAATTCCTCTTTCATTGAATTTAACAGGTGTCCCATCCTGACGCACAGCAGATACCAGGGTTTCTCCTGTATGATTTAGACGACTGGACGCTTTGACCTCAGGGAATTGCTCTTTTGCCAGGCGAGCCACCTCCTGGTAGGTTCTGTCTGAATACGTCTCCATACCTTCCCGGTCGGTCAGGGTTTGATGAACTGCAACAATGTTCTCTGACTTTTCCTGAAAATCATCAGCTGTCAGGTAAAAACCGATATACTTTGATAGAAGGAATACAGCGGAAATCCCCATGACCAAACCCAGAAGGTTGATCAAAGAAAAGGTCTTGTCAATAAATAGTCTCCGGAATGATATTTTGAGGAAGTGTCTGAGCATTATTCGTGAGTAAGACCAATGATACAAAAAACGCTAATCAGTTACAGCTTTGTACCATTTTCCTGGTCTTAAATAACGAGGGCCTTTCTTTGTCTGAAACCTGGGTAATATCTCGTTCCCGTATTTATCAATCAATTTAAAATGGAGGTGTGCGAAAGCACTATAGCCTGTATTGCCGGAAAGACCTATTTTCTGTCCTTTCTCCACCCGGTCACCCACCTTGACAAAGACTCCATTCTGCTTCAGATGCCAATAATGGGCCAGGCTTCCGTCATCATGCCTTACTATAATATGATTCCCGTCATTGAGGTATTCATTCTTAAGTCCTCCCTGGTTGCTGTCTTCTTTGATGGCTATCACTTCTCCGTTTCTGACAGCACATATGTGAGAGCCCTCCTTCATTTTAAAGTCAAAGGCCAGCTCCGACCTGTGGCTGAACTTGCTGTTGGCCCCCTGTACAAAGAGGTGTCGCTCGGAAGCAGGGTAAGGTAGCCGGTAGATATAGCTGGTGTCGTCTTTGATTCGCTCCGCTTTTAAATCTCTGATAGTTTGATCAGGGAGTTGACAAGCAGCATCCAGGGATATGGTAATGAGGACTGTAAGAAAGATGTGTTTCATTTAAAAGCTACTCAGTTGATGTTCTTTTACATACTTCCGAATGGCTGATTGGTTACGGCAGACAACCATCAACTTTGTATATTGAGGCCAATGAAAATTCGGCTATTCTGTATACTCTTATTGCTTGCCACGATGGGGTGCCAGAAGGAGGGTACTAACAGGGCCGATGACTACCCGGACCAAATGGGAGAGATAGCCTTCGACCCTGCCATGGATGATCCTGACTTGTGATTTGTAATGAAAGTGATCTGGTGCACAGCAGGACCTCACTTTCCTATACTGGTGGGCGAAGGGGTATTGAAGACATCATCAGAAAACTGTTTGATGAGGAGGCGCAGGAATACGATTTTGATGGTTATATCAGTGCCCGTTTTCTTGTCAACTGTCATGGAAAACCGGGGCGCTTGCGGATTGAACCGATGGATGATGGCTTTTTGGAACAGGCAGCCCCTGAGGAACTGATGGAGCTGGTCCGGAAATCGGTAATGGCGCTGGACCAATGGGTGGTCATCAAACCTGCCAATGAGGGAAAAGACCATTCCAAATATTTGATTTTTAAAATACGGAGGGGAGAAATCGATGCGATTACACACTAATACTTTTTTCCTCTGGTTACTGGGCTTTGGCCTGTTCTTCAGCCTGAACATCAGTGCACAGGGAAATTGTGAAGCGATGGCAGAAGGCAGCAAAGAGCGTCTGGCCTGCGAATATGGACGGAAGGCTATTACGCACAAACAAGGAAGTAAGGCATCTCAGTTGCTCTTCGACTCGGCCATTGCCGTAAACCCTGGCTATGCCTGGGCCTGGTTTGAAAAATCCATTCCTTACCTGAAAAGAGGCATGCTCACCCGGGGCATGACACTGCTCAATAATGCAGTGGAACTGGACCCCTTGAGTTACCTGTGCTATCGGGCCTACTGGTACTTTCAGCACAAGAGTTATGCTTATTGTAGTGCTGACCTGGAGAGGTATTATGCTATGGAGGGAGCTTATACACAGAATACCCCCGGAGGGGCCCTGGACATGCGGATCGTGCTGGGGATCAACTATGCTCATCTGGGCGCAAATGATAAGGCAATTGAACAGGTCAGAATGGTCATTACTTCTTATCCTACGGAAGACCATGCCGGACCTTACGACTTCCATACGCTGGGGGTACTCTACCTGAACAACGGACAGTATGAAGAAGCCAGGGAAGCTCTACGCAAGTCCATCCAGCGCAATGAGCAATTTGCTGATACCTGGTATTACCTGGCGGAGCTTGCCATACAAACGGGTGATTTAAAAGCGGCAAAGGAGTATCTGGCTGAAGCGTTGATCAGATATGAAGGGGAGAAGAATGGCTATACGGGATATCCTTTTTGCTTTCCTGTTTCAAAGGAAATAGTTGAGAACAGATTAAAGGAGCTACAGGGGAGATAGGAGGGGATAGTCCTCTGAATCTTATCAGTACGCTGGGTACAGGCTTACAGCTTAAACTCCCGGATATCCTCACCCGTGTCGAAAATATGTGGGTAATGTACTTTGATGTTGTTCCACATAAACTCCAGGGGCACATCTCCAAAATGTCCGTAATCCTCGGTGTATTCCATAAAGAGACTGCCCTCACTGTTGTACTGCTGCAGGAATGAATCTGTCTCTCCGTCAAAGTCCAGTGGCTCTACCCTGAATCTGGTACACAGTGATTTGTTGAAGGCGGGAGACATTTTAAGCCACCTGCCATTCAGGTAAGCGTTCACCATACCATGGGGAGTAAGCTCGTTCGACCCGAATTTTTCAGTGAGCCTTTCCACTGCAATATGGTTTTTTACTTTGCCCAAATGGAGTCTGGCAGGTATACCTACTGCACGCAGACAGGCGATCAGCACAATGGACTTTTCTACGCAGTTTCCGGTAGACCTGCCGGCAATTGTGCTGGCCCGGTAGTTATCTTCTGTAAGGCTGATACTGTAAGGATCGTACTTCCACTGGTCCCGAACCAGGGTATATAGTCCGATGGCTTTCTCTTTTTCGGAGATGTCATGAGTCAGGTAGGTTGAAACAAGTTTTTGAATCAACTCATTTTCGTAATCAAAGAAGTAGGAAGACTGCAGGTATGTCATTGACCCGGTTTATGGTGGTTTTAATATTAACCATTTCTCACAAACAAGTCCATAACCTGACTCCTT
Source organism: Roseivirga sp. UBA6061 (assembly GCA_002427745.1). Classification (GTDB taxonomy): domain Bacteria; phylum Bacteroidota; class Bacteroidia; order Cytophagales; family Cyclobacteriaceae; genus Roseivirga. The sequence goes on from DIYF01000162.1 coordinate 7,694, forward strand.
GAATATGGGATACTTTGGTCAGGTCTGTAAGAATGTCCTTAACCTTACCGGTGAGACTCTTCTACCAAAACATCTCAGAGTCTCATGCTGATGACTCTGAGTGATGTAGAATCAGCATTCACCTCACTGAGGGTCTCCTGAAAGGGACCCTCAGTATAAAGTCCTTACCCCCGCTCAGGGTCTCCTGAAAGGGACCCTGAGTATTAAGTCCAGTTTTATGCAAGCGCCCCAGAGTCTTATCATAGCCTTAAGAAGCCAGTTGCAGGGAAGCCTCAAAGGCTTCTCCTTCATCCAGATCTCGATAGCGCTTTTCAATCTCTTTGATATTCTCTTTGGTTACCAGCTCTCCCGTTTCCTGGTGATACTTAAGACCGATAAGCATCTTCATAAAAAACTTAGCCATTTTGCCTTTCATCAGGCCACCCATAAAGGAAGGCTTAGTGCTGTAACTCATGGTCAGGACAACCTCGGTCTTATTGGTTTCCAGCTCTATCAGGTCAAAACGAGCCTTCATCTTGTCCATCATAGGCAGGCCTCCCTTGAAAATCTCGATATCGAAATTCAAACCGGCTTCAGCCCGGGTGATACGCTCCTGAACGCGTGTTTTGGCATCAATGGCACATTCGCGTTCGCAGCCCACGAAACCCTCATCTCCATTGAGAAAATGAGAACCTTCAATTAATGGATTGAAGTCATTGACCTCTCCGAACTTGTTAAAAAGAACATCCCAGATATCTTCCTTACTGCTTTGGATGCGGATGCTTTGTTGTACTTCTTTCATGGCTATGGTTGTTTATTGATTGTCGTCTTACCGGAGTCGGTCAGCCTGTCTTTTACCAGAAACCTCTTTGTTAAACGGATGCCAACCGACTACGATCTCTGCATCTAATTACGCTAAGCCACTACAGAAGAGCTTTTGTGTTTAGTTCAAAGACTTGTCAATTCGGGTCGTTGCGGTAGGCTTTCGGAGACTGCCCGTATTGTTGCACAAAGCAGGTGCTGAAATGAGCAGGGTTTTCGAAACCGCAGTCCCAGGCAATGCTACTCACCGGTATATCGGTAGTGCGGAGCATTTGTGCAGCCTTCTCCAGCTTCTTAAGCCTGAAGTACCGGGCCGGACTCTCCTTATAGTAGGTTTTGAATTTGCGTTTGAAGGTGGACTCGCTGCAATTGGCCAGCGTAGCGATTTCCCCGATTGAAAGATTGTTGTAGAGGTTAGACTCAATTACCTTCTCAAAGGCAATTTCGGAAGGGGTATAGAGTGTGCCAATGATCTTATTGGCCATTTCATTATCACCTGACTCACACAGGATCAGCACAAGTTCCTGCAGCTTAACCGACAGGAGGGACTCCGTGGCCAGCTCAGGATGCTCAAAGTAAAACCACATGTTTTTCATGAAGTTATCGAGCAACTCGCTTCTGGTATATTTGAGGGCGGTGTCTTCCGGTACATCCTTTTTGTTGATCCTGAGAAAGTCGATATCACGATTGCCAAAGGCCTTTCTGATGGCTTCCGGGTCCAGGTGAAATACCATACTCTGAAAATTGGCGACCGGACTTACGTTCCGGAAATTGGTAATGTAGTTGCCGCATTTGAGTAGAATCGCTTCATGGTCACTCAGTACGAATTTTTGTACCGAGGCGTAGATTTCCTGTGTACCCTTATGTACGTAGATAAAGCAGGCATCATCGCGCATCACACTGGGAGTGCGAAAGTCCTGTGTCAGGGTGGCACGCTCTACAAAGGGATGTCCGTATAATTCCAGTCTTTCCAGTTTCATAAGCCCAGCCAATTTAGAGCTTAATCCATAAACAGACTTTTCAATTCAGGTCAGTCTGTTTTGAATTTGGTCCGTTGGTGACCACGGAAGCCCGGGGATAAATGTTCTATGAAATAGTCTCCATCACCCTGATCAGGGCATCTACTTCTTCCAGGGTATTATAATGGACCAGGCTTACCCGGATAACACCGTCTTTTTCAATCAGGTTGAGGGATTCTACCATCTTCTTGGCATAGAAATCCCCGAAGCGGATACCGATGCGATAGGGGTCTACCTGTACCACAAAGTCTGAACTACTGAGCGTTTTATGATAAAAGGAAATGGTAGCCACGCGCTTGTTCTTATCACCACTGGCTTCTCCGAGCACTACCACATCCGGGCGACTGTTGAGGTAGTCAATGAGACGATTCGCCAGTTGCTCTTCATGGGTGGCGAACAAGTCAAAGCTCTTTTGAAACTTCTCCTGGTCCGAAGAAGAGATATCTGAAGGATAGTGATGGTCATGTACCTCTCTCAGGTAATCGGTGAGCCCTGACATGCCATAGGTCAATTCAAAGTTTTTGTTACCCGGCTGTATTTTATAAGGTACCTCATCTATGAAATAGTGATTAATACCAGGCAGGGCTTCCAGCAAATGCAGCTTTCCATACATCAGCGCAGAGTGAGGGCCATAGACCTTATAGCAGCTGAAAACGTAGAAATCCACATCCATGGCTTGTACATCGATCAGCCGATGAGGTGCCAGGGCCACGCCATCTACACAAAACAGAGCACCTGCTTTATGTACAACAGCGGCAACATCAGCCACAGGATTGATCGTTCCCAGGATGTTCGAGGCGTGGACCATGGTGACCAGTCTGGTCTTTTCTGTTATCAGCTTTTCCAGGTCCTCCAGGTTGAATTCCAGTGTTTCGGGGTCTGTTTCCCATATCTTTACCACAATTCCCCTTTCCTTTAAATCCATCCAGGGAGAGCAGTTGGCCTCGTGTTCTGAATTCGTTGTGATTACTTCATCACCAGCCTGCCAGTCTTTGGAGAGGGTAAGACTGAGTATCCTGAACATCATGGTGGAGGAGGGCCCCATCACCACTTCTTTCTCATCCTGTGCGTTGATCAGTGTGGCAAGCTCCCGAATGGCATCGTTCACCTTTTCACCCGCTTTGACAGACACTTCATATGAAGCTCCGTGCTGCACATCAGAATGGAGTAAATACTCAGAGATTTTGTCCACAACCGGTTTTAAGGTCTGAGATCCTCCGGCATTGTCCATAAAGGTGAAGCCACTTTGCAGAGCGGGGAAGTAACTTCTGACAAAATCCAGGTCGAGAGAGGGAGATACTGTACTCATAGATTGATTTAAATCGGAATCTGTGAATATAGTATTTCCCTCTATTGGGCACCATCCCATTTTACAGAGATGGAGACTTATCTACTCCATCTGTCTTTTTTGGAACAGGAGGTCCAGTGCCAGAAAATCTCCGGGAATCAGGGAAAGCCCGAAAGCTGCAGCCGCTGCGGAAAAAACGGAATAGTCCAGCGGTCCTTTTACCCCGGTGGTAATGGCCATGGACAGACCGAAGATCAGCAAGAGAAAACCACTTATCTGCGCGGTCAACTTTACTTTGAAGCCAAGAATAAGCCAGAGTCCCAATACAATTTCCAGGATAGTCACCGCCCAGCCTAAAGCAGGCAAGATACCGGCCGGAGCCCAGGGAGCCAGCGTACCCGTGTATGAGAGAAATGCGTCAAAATTGCCCCATGAAGAAATAGCCGCAGGCCACAGGCCGAAACGGTCTGCGACTGCGGACAGGAAAGCAACTCCAAGGGCCATCCTGCCAAAAACTTTAATCCACTTTGCACTCATCGGCTGACCTCTTTGGGTGCTACTTCGTATTTACCTGCCTCGAAGCGAAAAACGGCTGTCAACCGGTTCCAGGTGTTGATTTGTGCAATCGCCACGGTCAGGTCTGCGATTTCATCTTTGCTGAAATATTGAGTGAGCTCATCAAAATCTTCATCGGTAATAGCGCACTGACTAACCAGCGTCAGGCGCTCTGCCAGGTTCAGGGCTGCCCGCTCTCTGGGACTGTAATAAGAGGCTTCCCGCCAGGCAGATACTGAGTAAAGCCTCAGGTCGGTTTCACCATCTACTTTGGCTTCTTTGTAGTGCATATCCAGGCAGTAGAGGCAGTTGTTGATTTGTGAGATTCTGAAACGCAGTAGTTCCAGCAACTTTCGGTCGACCAGACCATTATTGAGATAGGTTTCGAGTGCATATACACTTTGGTATAGCCCGTTGGGAAGTTCAGTAAACGAAATTCTTTCCATGTCTGTGTTGTTTTTTGATGGATCAAATGTCTGAAGACAGGCGATGAAAAGTCCTTAAACTATTTTAAGAAAGGAGAGGGCAGAGGCGAAATTTTGTACTGTTCCGGGGTGAGCATTTTGCCGCTAATTCCGTTCTACTGATACCTGATACCTGATACCTGATACCTGATACCTGATACCTGATACCTGATACCTGATACCTGATACCTGATACCTGATACCTGATAACCAATGGCTAATTCCCCGATTTTCTTCTCCTGGCTCTGATCATGCTCAGAAACTCAGGGGTAAAGCCAAGGTAGGAGGCAATCATATACTGTGGCACACGATCAGAAAAGGCGAGTGTACCTTCCTCAAAGGTATCCAGCATTTCTTCTCTTCTAAGGCTTAGCATATGCTGCAGGCGTTTTTGGGCGGCCACAAAGGTCTTTTCGGCAATTATTCTGAATAGACGTTCCAGCATAGGGAACCGGTCAAAAAGACCACTGAGTACATCCAGCTCCACTTCCAGGACGACAGCAGGTTCCAGGGCCTGGATGTACAATTCAGAAGGTTTTTGATTACTCAGGCTATCATAGTCAGTCATCCACCAATGCTCAATGGCAAAATGCATCACCTGCTCATTACCTTTTTGATCCAGATAATAAGAACGAAAGCAACCCTCAAGCACAAAGTATTGGCTTTTGCAGACCTGCCCCGGTTCCAGCAGGTACTCTTTCCGGGCCACAGTACGATGCTCCAAAGCAGACCAAAGCGCCTCAAAGGCCTCATCACCAAGTGTTACATAACGACCGGCATAGGATTTAAGAATGGCTTTTGTGCTTTCTGCAGGCTGACTCATGGGCCAGCAAAACTACCTATTTTTCTTCCAACCTGCCATCAGCATGTTTGGCAAACCGGCCTGCTTCTTTGCCATGCGTATGGTCCGGACCACTCCAGGGCCAGCCTCCGAACTGGGTGCGCTGATAATCCATCATAGCTTGCTGAATTTCCTGATTACTATTCATGACAAAGGGACCATACTGGGCTACCGGCTCTCCTATGGGCTTACCTTGTAAAAAGAGTAATCGGGATGGCTGATCACCATTCGTGATGGTATAAGCCTGATCTGCAGGAGCTTCAATATAGTGCCCGGAAGTTGTCATCTGGGTATCGAATCTCAGTCCGTTGCCCCCATAATAATACAGGCTGCGATTGGCACTGGCAGAAGCTGTCGGAAGTGTCCAGGTAGCATGAGGTGCCATCTCTATGGTCCAAACAGCTACTTCATTATAAGGGTTAGCAGCCCAGGAATCCGGAGCAATACCATCGATATCAATGTCACCGATTTTCCCACAGATGACATTCACCTTTGTCGCATTTCCATTCGCATCGGTATGGGTGTGCACGGGAATGTTCTCATGCCAGAGCATAGCAAAATGTGGCTCTACCATTTTACTTTTTCTGGGCAGGTTAAGCCAGATCTGAAAGAGTACCAGCGGGTTGCCTTCTTCCTCGTTGAGGAGGGGGAACATTTCAGCATGTTGTACGCCTTTTCCGGCCGTCATCCACTGCACATCACCGTTGCCAAACCTTCCGGCAGCGCCCAATGAGTCAGAGTGATCTACCATACCTTTTTCAGCAATGGTAATGGTTTCAAATCCTCTGTGCGGATGGGAGGGAAAACCAGGTACAGATTGCCCATGGTACATGCTGAAGCCATCTTTACCTCCAAAGTCAGACCCTATGTTGCGTCCGGCCAGATGATGGTTTTCAGGGCCCAATGCGCCATTGCCTTTGGGGTAATCGTCTTTGTGAAAGGCACAAAAGAGAAAGGGATCCTGTGTTGTCCAGGGAAAGCCAAGCGGTTTAATCTGTATCACGATAATCGGGGTTTAATCAGTTTTAGATAGAACTACTTTGCGGCATCATAAGTTCGATTAGAGAAATGCTGAATGTTGAATGATGAATGATGAATTGTAAATCAGTTCATTCATCATTTAACATTCACCATTCCTGGACTAAAACTGTGCCTCCTGAATATCACCTGCCAGCTGAAAAATCAGCAATTCGGCCAGCTTGGCATCATACTTCGCATTATTGAGACTAATCTGGGCTCTTAGCAGGTTACTTTGTGCTGTCCTGAAGTCAATAGAGCTTACCTGTCCCAGCTTGTATTGTTCCTGTGTTCTTTCAAAGTTCTGCTCGTTGGTAAGCAGGTTGCTCTCCTGTGCACTGACAATAAATCGCTTATTCTCGTAGTCTGCCCAGGCATTCTCGAAGTTTACCTGAGTTTGCAGAGTCAGTTGCTCTACTGTGTAGTTCTGCAGGTCTTCATTCACCTTTGCATTCTGAGTTGCCGTGCGCGTGCCACCTCCATCGAAGATATTCCATCCCAGTGACAGTGAACCGGTAAGGCCATTGCTGGTATTTGATGCCAGAAAAGAAGCGCTGTTGTTATTGCCTTTACGATAGTTATAGCCCGCAGAAGCGCTCAGGGTAGGGAAGTAGTTGGATTTGCTGATGCGTGAATCATAGCGGCTCAGGTTCTGATCAGCCCTGGCAATCAGCAAGGTCACATTTTCCCGCATTACCTTTTCTATCAGGTCTTCTTTTCCATCCAGCTGGGCAAAGTTTAGGCCCGTGTCCACGTCAAAATCTATGCTGGCCTCTCGTTTTCCCATAAGGAAATTAAGGTTGCGCTTGGCGTTATAGAGACTTTGCTCAGCATTCAGGTAGTTGATACTGTCAGTATTCACATCTACCTGGGCGTTTGATACATCCAGACGGCTGTTTTGGCCATACTCAAAGCCATACTGCGCCCGAACCAGACGCTCTTTGGAAACAGCCAGTGTCTGTGACAGGCTCTTCAGGTTTTCCTGAGTCTGAGCAACTTCATAATAGGCATTAAACAGATTGATCAGGGCCGTTTCAAGCACTGAACGTGCATTGAGCTGGGCCCGGTTCAGACTTTCCGCATTGCGCTGAACATTGTACTTGCGATTGAAACCGTTAAAGAGCACATAATTCAGGCTGAGGCCTGCAGTTTTGCTGTCTGAGGTAGCACCATTCACTTCGTTAACACGACCATCCTGGAATTCCACTTTCAGGTTGTCCCGGTTGTAGTTGATACCGGCAGAGCCGCTCAGGGTGGGCAGGTAACCTGAATTGAATACACTCGTGTTGTTCTCTGCTATCTCTATACTCTTTTTAGAGATCACCACATTGAAGTTATTGGCCATAATCTCACTAATGGCTTCACCTTTCGTCAATAGCTCTTGTCCCTGAAGCTGCCAGCCTGTTAGTAAGCTGATCAGTACTAAAGTATATCGCTTCCTAGTCATGATACTCAGATTTTAATTCAATTACTGCTCTCTCCACGGTTTCCGGTTTTACTTTACTTCCGGTAAACAGCCATTTGAGTCTTACTTTCAGCGAATTGCTCAAAGAAAGGTAAATGGGCAGAATCACCAGGGTGAGTATAGTGGCTACCCCTATACCATAGGCAATGGAAATGGCCATGGGAATAAGAAACTGCGCCTGACGACTGGTTTCCGTAATCAGAGGTGCCAGTCCTGCAATAGTTGTAAGAGAAGTAAGGAAGATCGCCCGGAATCTTGACCTGGCGGCTTCATAGAGGGCCTGATTATAGCTCATGCCTTCTTTTAAGAAGATATTGAATTTGCCGATCAGCACCAGCCCGTCATTTACCATAATCCCCACCAGTGCAATGATGCCCAGCCAGGAGAGGATGTTGATAGGGAAGCCATGCAGATAATGTCCCCAGCCTACACCAATCAGACTCAGAGGGATAAGCAAGAGCAGAATAATGGGCTGACTGTAGGAGCGGAAGGTAAAGGCAATGGTCACATAGATCAGAATCAATACCACTGTTATAACCCCGGTAAGTGAAGCCTGAAGTTTATTGGCTTCCCGGTTTTGACCATCATAAAAAGCCGAAACGGTAGGGTAGCGGGTCTGTATATCAGGCACGATGTTGTTTCTGATATCGGCTACAATGTCCGTGGGGCTAACTGATGGATTGATCACATCTGCAGTAATCTGTACCTCTCTGCGTCCGTCTATATGGTTGATAGCTACTTCTCCGCGCTCAATACTGTAGGTGGCAATTTCTGCAAAAGGAATACGGGCTCCATCAGGAGCTGCAATCTTCATCAGGTCCAGCTTGTTGATACTGGAACGGTCTTCTTCATCATAACGCACCCAAACCCTGATTTCATCCTGACCCCGCTGAAAGCGCTGGGCCTGGAAACCAAAGAAGGCGTTTCGTACCTGTGCCATGATATCGCGCGTATTAAGGCCGAGGAGGAAAGCTTTGTCTTTCAGCTCAATCTTAATCTCCTTGATTCCCTGCGGATCGTTATCGCTGATATCCTTAAGCAGGGCATTATTCTTCAAAGTCTCTTTCAGCTCATTTTTGGCAGCCTTTAGCTGCGCGATGTCGCTGCCTCTGAGCGACACAGAGACCGGGCTGCCTCCGAAGTTTCTACCGCCTCCGTAAGTAAGAGACTCTACACCATAAACAGGCCCCATAAGCTTACGAATGGCACCCCCAATGACATCTGAGCCAAACTCATTGTTTCTCAGCTCTCCCGGGAGCAGGTTAATGCTCAGCGTACCATTGGCAGAGCCGGGGCCAATGCGTTTGATCACATTCTCAATGACCTGACGATTACCTTCCTGACGGGAGGTGAAATCTTCATTCACAATCCAGGTCTTTTCTTCCAGAAGTGTGAGAATGGAATCGGTAATGGCCACATTGGTGCCCTCCGGCATTTTCAGGTTAATAGATACCTGGTCGCTGGCCAGCCTTGGGAAAAAGGCCGTGCGGATAGTGCCTCCGCCAATGCCACCGATCGTGAGAATCAGGATGGCAAAAGCCATAGATAAGGTCAGAAAGCGATTGTTCAGGGCAAATTTGAGTACGGGTGAATAGAGCTTGTCTCTCAGAAAAGAAATGATCCGGTCGCCAAGTGCATTGATGTTTCGCAGTTTTGAAAAGAAGTATTTCAGCCCCGTTTTCTTCTCTTCCTTATCTTCTTTTACCAGCGCTTTGGAGTGGGCAATGTGAGCCGGTAAAATGATCAGCGCTTCCACCAATGAAATTGAAAGGGTAAGGATTACCACAACGGATACCTCTCCGAAAAACTCACCGATTCGTCCGTCCAGAAAGAGGAAGGTACTGAAGGCGATAAGTGTAGTAAGGATGGCCGATACAATAGGCGGAATTACCTCGATCGTGCCATCAATAGCTGCCTGAACACGCGTTTTTCCCTTCTCATAGTGGTGATAGATGTTTTCAGCAATTACGATGCCGTCATCCACCAGGATACCGATTACGATAATCATACCGAAAAGTGACAGCACATTGATGGTCACATCCATTTCCGGAGCAAAGATGAACATGCCTAAAAAGGCCACCGGAATGCCGATGGCTACCCAAAAGGCCAGTCTTGTGTTCAGGAAAAGCGACAGAAAGATCAATACCAGGATTACTCCCATGCCGGCATTCTCGATCAGGAGATTCGTGCGCTGTACAAGAGTAATGGAGCGATCGCTGATTACGTCAAGTCGTACATTGGTGTAGCGTTGGTTAAAGTCAGTAACGTAGTTTCTGACATTTTCAGCGGTAGAAATCAGGTCCTCATCATTGGTGTTGCTAATGCCCACGTTCACCGAAAGATTGCCGTTAAAGTAGCTGGCATTCGGACTGTCAGCGAAGCGGTCGCGTACATCAGCAATGTCCTTCAACCTGATGACATTTCCGTTAGGTTCTGCTCTTACAATCAGAAAATCCAGCTCTCTCGCCAGATAAGACCGGCTATTGGCCCTGATCAGGTATTCTTCCAGGTTGGTTTTGATATTACCACCCGTCACCAGAATGTTCTCCTGTGCTACGGCCTGGGCGACTTCGTTAAAAGTGAGGTTAAAGGCCAGAAGGTCTTTTTCTCTCACGGCTATCTCAATTTCTTCATCCGGATAGCCGGTGATTTCCACCTGGGAAATTCCTTCAATGCCTCGCAGTTCATCTTCGATCAACCGGGCGATCTGCTTAAGCGTACTCAGTTCCAGGTCTTCTCCGCTGACCGCGAATGAGATACTGGGCCTCAGATTTTCCTGCTTGCTGGTAACCAAAGGCTCCATACCGGTAGGGAAGGAGGGGACGCGGTCCACAGCATTCTTAACCTTTGCCAGCATTACATCAATATCCTGGCCCTTTTCTATTTCTACCGTAAGGCGTGCAGAGTTTTCGTTACTGATGGAGGTAACCCGGTCTATACCGGCCAAACCCTTCAGGTTGTCTTCTATCTTTAAAACAATGCCTTCCTCAATTTCCTGTGGAGAAGCACCCGGGTAGGTAGCACTGATGGTAATACTCCTGGTCTCATTCAGTGGAAAAAATGAAGATTTCATTTTCAGCACGCCCAGTATACCAAACACAATGATGGAAATCATCAATACGTTGACCGCCACCGGATACTTTATAAAGTAGGTGATGAGTTTTCTCATGGTGCCGTCTCAGGTTTGGTGGTACCCGCAGCTACTTTGACCAGCATGCCACTGTAGGCGCCAGGTATAGGCCTGTTGACTAACTGAGTGCCATCTGCCAGGCCTCTGATAATGGCAGTGGTGTTGGTGAAATGAACCGGCTCTACACGTTTAATCGCCAGTTTATCATCCTCCACTACAAATACTTCAGACTGATTGATCAGCAGGCTCCTTGGAATTTCTATCACATTGCTTTCTGACCGGGCTCTGATACTGGCTTCCAGGTACATACCTTCAATCAGCCTTTCTCCGGTAACACCTATAAATACCTGAACGGTCTGAGTATTCTGATCAATGCGTCCGTTCACACGCTTTACTTTACCATTCCAGGTTCTCTCGCCTGTCAGGTCAAACAAACCCACAGGTTCACCCACTTTGAGAATGTCGATATACTGCTCGTTTACATTCACCTCGAGCTCAAAGTCATTCATGGATACAAATTCACCCAGTTTTTGACCTGATCGGATCAAAGTACCGGGGTTCACCAGAGACTCTGTGAGAACTCCTGAAAAAGGTGCTGTGATTTTGTACTTGCTGTAGCGCTCTTCCAGGTTTTTGATATTGTAATAGGTAGATACCACCTGGCGACCATTCACGAAGTACTTCTCCTTATCAGAGGTAGGTTCCGGCAGGGGAGCCAGTGGCTTCTCTAAATCAAAATTCTTGAGATAAGCTTCCCAATGCTTAAAAGCATCAGGGTAGTCGAAACGAAGGTCCGGCATCATGCCGGTAATGAGATCGAACAAGGTACTGCGTTGTGCCAGCAGGCTGGTGTAGAACTCACGGCTGTCTATGTCCATAAGTACCTGGCCTTTGCGATAAGACTGGCCTGCTTTAAAAGGCAGTCTGGTTTCTTTAAAAATTCCCTGTACCTCTGAAAAGAGCTCCACCTTTCTGGAAGCCACGATATTGCCGTTGGCTTTCAGAATAATGGGAATGTCTGTATTGATGACCGGTGTGGTGTATACCGTTTTGACCGTTTTGGGAGCGGTTCGGACCGGACGTTTATTATTATCAATTTGTTTTTTTGCCACAAAGCCGGCTCCAGCGAGCAGGGCCAGTCCCAGGACAATACCTATAATTTTTCTTACCATAATGATCTTATCACTGAAGTCTTAAATGCTTTTAGGGCATGTTTTGTTCAATGATTCTTCAAAAAATGTCTTGACATATAATTCCAGTACACAGACGCTTTGTCTTGTGAATGGTTTAATGAAATATGGCCATTATTTGTAAGCGGTAACTTTATGGGAAGAAAGGTTTTTTCGGCCTTATTATGGTAGGTGACCGTTCCTTGTTCTTTATTCTTTTTACAAGTACCGTTTCCCGGGGACCTTTTCGTTTTTCACTGCATAAATCATAGTCATTTCAAGTACTTCAGACTTGTCCGTCAGATTCCTGATTCCCGTCAGACTGCAGGCCTCAGCTCAGCCTTACTCCAAAGGCTTCACACACTGTTAAGAGCTTCCCCGTCAGACCTCAGGTCAGACGGTGTTATACACCGAGTGGCATTTTATAAAGCTATTCGTATAACCTATGTCATTCCCGAGCCATCGGGAATCTCTATGGTTATTCCGTATGTTTTAGTGGAAGTTCAGGACAATTGGAGATCACTCTCAGTGAGCTGAGCCATTTCCTCGTTGAGGTATACTTCCAGCGGGTCTGTCAGTATACTGATGATCTTTCTGACTTTGCGATCCACATCCAGTGACTGCAAAACCTGCAGGTAATCATGACACAGAAGCAGTTCGGAGCTCCGCCAATGCAGAAAGCTCTCGTTTTTGTGAAGACTGTCTGTAGAGGACATTAACTCTTCGACTGTCATGCCCATACGTGATAAGAGCTCCTGAGGCAAGTTAATGATACCGGCTGTCAGGTCCTCTTTCAGGTCCTGTAGGGCATAAAGCTTGCCCTGAATAAGTCCCAGTTGTGTTATATAATTTCTTGCTAAAGAGGTGCCCGTACCAATAAAGGTGAGATGTAATACTGAAGAAAAGGAGTCATCATAAAGCTGGTCCAGTTCCTTTTGCGTGAGAACGGAACTGTTGATCCGCCTGTTGTAGTCAACCAGCATACTATCCAGAAAATAGATCAGTTCATCTCTGACCACGGCCGGGCTATCCGTTTTGCGGCTGAGTTTTTTGATGGCATCTGTCAGAACCCGCTCGATGGGATGCTTTTTCTTTTCCTGAGTCCCTCTGACCAGGGCCTTCATACGATCAGTGAAAGCGGCAAAATCTGAGTAGGCTGAGGGTAGTTCACGATCTCCATCGGCCAGGTCATCGACATAACGACAGAAGAAGTAGGTAGGCTTGGCAGAAGGATACAGGCCTGAAGCCCCCAGCCAGTAGGTAATTCCACCCACCGTGAAGTACTTCTTAAAGTTGCGCTGTAGTAACGAGAGAAAACAGCGGATAATGAAAAGCTCCCGAAGGAAATAGTTTTTCATAGATGGTCCTGCTTTGCGAATATGGTGGAAATATTAGAATTTGAACAACTTAGATGCATCTTAAAAATGCTTACCTTCCAGAATCTGTAAATTAAGCCTGCGCACCCATGTTTCCCATTCACTTAGAGCTTTTTGGAAAGACTAATACCTTTTATGAAGGTCTTTATTTTGCCATAGCTGTGGCCTTCGCTTTTTTAGTCACTTTGCGGGCCGCACGTAAAAACGGGATAGACAAGGATACTTTCTCAGTGCTACTGGTGGTGGCGCTGGCAAGCGGGTTGGTAGGAGCCAGTCTGTTTCAGCAACTCTTCTACAAAGAGGTCTCTTCATTTTCAGAGATTTTTACTACCTGGGGTAAGGGGCTGAGTATTACCGGAGCTGTGGTGGTAGGTCCTTTCCTTACCTATGCCTATTGTCGGTATAAAAAGCTACCCTACTGGAAACTTTTTGCGATCGTAGTACCGGGCATTATCCTGGCTCAGGGCATAGGGCGACTTGGTTGCTTTATGAATGGAGACGGACATGGAACAGAGAGCGAACTACCATGGGCGGTGAGCTTTCCGCGTTACGGATATACCGTACCGGGTTTTGAAGAGCTTAAAGACAGCAGATACCAAAGCGATGCCTGGAAGTACTCCGTGAGAAACGGACTGGTACAGGACAGCGATACAAGAAGCGCGCGGGTTCATCCCTCACAGCTCTATGAGTTTTTTGCCGATCTGCTGCTCTTTGGCTTGTTGATCTGGTTACTTCAAAAAGTCAGGCTTCAGGCCTGGGAAGAAAAGATAGTGCCCTTTGCTTATATAGGGGGCTACGCACTTATACGTTTCCTGATCGAGTTTACCCGGGCAGACAGAGATATGGTGGAAGGCGCCATGCTCAGCCAGATGCAGTGGGTACTGCTGATCGTTTTTGTGCTAAGCGTGGCGCTGATTGCAAAGTTTGCCAGGCGCAAGGCCTGACGCTGTGTCTGCCTTTCTTATTTCCTAAGAAAGGGTTTCCTGTGGTACACTTTCCCGCTCATAGAAGAACTCATCCTCTCCAAAGGCCGGTTCCAGTTCGTCAAGCCAGGCCGCATCAGGGTTATATTTGGCAAAGAAAGGCCTGCCTACCCAGTCGGGGTTTCTTCCCTGTAAGAAGTTGAGTACAAACACTTCCTGTCCCATGATTTCCTGCTTGCCCAGTACCTGCACTTTTCCTGGTGCTGCCGACATACTCGGTCCTCTCACGGTACGGGCAATACCCGATACCTGGCTGTAGGCTTTTCTGAAGATCTCATAACAGTTGTCTAGCGAAACAGCAAAGAAATCACGCGCTCCTGTGTCACGCGCTACGAACATATAATAGGGTACACAACCCATAGTGGTTTGTTTGCGCCACATTTCGGCCCAAAGATCACCATCATCATTAATCCCTTTCATCACAGGTGCCTGGGTTCTGATTTGGGTACCGGTCTCCCTGATATTTTTAATGGCTTCAGCCACAGCAGGTGTAGAAAGTTCCACCGGGTGGTTAAAGTGTGCCATGAAGGTGAGGTGCTTGCCAGATTCGTTCACTTTCCTAAACAGGTCCAGGAGTTCTTTTGCTCCGGGATCAGTAGTGTATTTGTAAGGCCAGAAGGTCAGCGATTTAGAGCCGATCCGGATATTTTTCAGATGAGGTATGTCAGCTTCCAGTAATTCGTTCAGGTAAGCAGCAAATACCTCGGTAGACATAATCATAGGATCACCTCCTGTAAAAATCAGGTCAGTCAGTTCGGGGTGAGCTTTGATGTAATCGATTACCAGGTTGGTCTCATTCATGGCAAACTTCAGGTCGCTGATGCCTACAAATTGAGGCCACCTGAAGCAGAAGGTACAATAAGCGTGGCAGGTCTGGCCCCTTCTGGGGAAGAAGAGCATGGTCTCATTATACTTGTGCTGTACCCCGGGGAGGTCTATGCCATGTACGCTGGGTACATTTTGTTCTTTTTGCCCTGCAGGGTGGGGGTTCAGGTCCAGTCTTATTCTGTCTACAACAGGCTTGAGGGCGTATTTATCTGTACCCTTTTTGAGCCAGTGGGCCACTTCATTAAAGTGATCTTCACTCAACATTCCCTTTTGCGGAAAAGTGAGTAAGTACATAGGGTCGGTTTCGAAGTTTTTCCAGTCAATCAGCTCATCGAGCACATAGTTGTTGACCTTAAAGGGCAGCACATGGCCGACCACCTCAATGATAAATTTTTGCTCCTCAGAAAGCAGCTCCATTTGGGGGATCTGCCTGAAGTTATGAAGACTGTATGCTTTGTATGTTTTGTTCACGGTATCTTAGGTTCGACCCCTATTATACTAATATTTGCAGACCACGCAAGTGATCTGTCCGAGTATTTTCGGGGCGGTTTTGTAAAAGCTGCAGAAATAAAAAGTTGTCGGTTCAAACCATAACCAGACAGGAATAAAACTGCAAAAAGCTTAAGGTTATATAACTTATTAATTTTCAGTTACTAATGTAAACTGAAATTACTTATTCGGGGTTGGCACTCCTTTACCATCAAACTTTACCACGAAAAATCTGAGGGGAGAGTTGCCTGTATTGGTAATACCATGCATATCCCAGGGCTTGGCATAGAGCATATCTCCGGCTTTGGCAGGAGAGGTTTTTCCGTTCAGGCTCCAGGTGCCGTTTCCTTCAATGATATACATAAACTCTTCTGCCGTATGCTGGTGAGGAGGATGTATTTCCTGTCCCGGCAGTATTTCGGCCATAGCACTCAAAGAGTTTTTGGTACCATAGGTAGTGGTGGTACCTTCATCGGTATAAATAAAAATTTTACCCCATGCTTCATCAAGGTGCTTAGCATCGGCTTCAGAGATAATCGCACTGTCTATGTCTGCGTAGATTTCATGTCCTTTCCAGCCAAGCAGGGCCGAAAATACGGTACAAAGCGTAAAACCAAGGTAGAGGGCTGTCTTTTTCATTTTAAGTGAGCTATCAATTACTGATTAGAGTCATAAGTCATTTTTACAGGTCGAAGCTAATAAATATAATTTCAACAGACCGTTGCATTATGATACAAAAAACTTAATCACTACCATTTGCAGATATGCCAATTATTTTACACGCTGTGCTAAAAAAAATTAGTACCTTGGAAACTATGCAACAGGAAAGGCCTGTTGTTATGTGTATGCTCATTGAGGTTATGCTTAGGATACATCTCCTGGCCGCTGACCTTCCACTTGTAAAAGAAGTATAGAATATGGAGAAGAAGGGAAGACCCGCCACCAGACCACCAGAATTGAAATCAGGATTTTACCTGGAAATAAAAAGTAAAGGCGCCAGCTCCGGAGTGAAAATAAGAAGAGACACAAAGCACGAAATGGAATTCACAATCAAGCAATACGAAAAAAGCAAGGTTGTGACCTATCTGGGAGAGGTGAAAGATGGTCGTTGGGTTGACGGGAAGAACAAAGGAAAGAGAACGCGATAGTCTTTAAGACACTGTTTCGGACTTAGAATATTAACGGACGACCCTGCTTGTTGACACGAGCAGGGTTTTCTGTATGATACATATCAGGAACTGGCGAGCTTTACATGTATGGCAGAAAGTGCTTTATCACCGACTACTTCAGCTGTATGGCCATGAATTTCGGGGTCAAAGGCAATATCATCAGGCACATAGTCGCGGGCTATAAAAGCCTGGCCTTGGGAGAAATCGCGGTAGCTGCCTGATTGAAGCGTAATTCTCAAAACCCCTTGCTGAATAATAATCAGGGTAGGATCACCTGCCACATGCCAGTCGGTCTGGTAGCCGGGAGCACTTTCTCTCAATCTCAGATTTTGTGCTTCAATCCGGTCTGTCAGTACCATACCACCCCTAACATGCCGGGGGTAAACTTCTTCGGAAAAGACAGAAACGAAATGCTCATCTACGGTGATGGTGGGGAGAGAGGTTTGCAATGCCATATGGCCTGCAAGAACATGAAAAATGCCCTGTTGTGAAAATCAATCGGAGTTTTGATAAGCCTAAAGGCCCAGCCTGTCTTTTAACCCGGCCATATAAGTCTGACCGACAGGGATATAGCGATCCAGGACGTTCAGCTTGTTTCCCTCAACGGCCTTGATGTGTTGCGCTGATACGATAAATGATTTGTGAACTCTTATAAAATCAGCCTGAGGTAGTATGGCTTCAAAGTGTGAAATTTTCTCCGGGGTAAGTATCGTTTCCCGGGCCAGATGCACTTTGCAATAGTTGCCATAAGCTTCTACCAGCTGAATCTGCGCGAGGCTAATTTGTCTGGATTTGCGATCTTCCCTGATAAATATGCGCTCGGCCGTTGTACTTTGTGTAGGAGCCACTGTAGCCGGAGACAGCTCCTTGGTGGCCTTATTTACTGCTTTGAGAAAGCGCTCCAGGGAGAAAGGCTTCAGCAGGTAGTCCTCTATTTCCAGCTCATAACCCTCCAGGGCATATTCCTGATAGGCAGAGGTCACAATCACCCTGGGCTTTACAGAAAGGGTCTTGAGTAAGTCAAAGCCTGAGAGCCGGGGCATATTGATATCCAGAAATACCAGATCCACTTTTTCTTTCTGCAATATCGAAATGGCCTCCAGGGCATTGTAGCAGTTTCCCACTTTCTCCAGAGAGGTGAGAGCCTCGGCATAGTCTTCTATAATACCGTGAGCGATGGGCTCATCATCTACAATCAGGTACCGGGTCATGAAAGTGTAATATTAAGTCTTGCCATAAAGGTACCCTCTTTTTCTTCGATCAATAGTTCGTGATGTGCCGGATAGAGCAGTGCAAGTCGCTGTTTCAGGTTTTTAATTCCCTGACCACCTTCTCTGGCCTTGCCGGGCTCAAAGTTGTTTTCAATGGAGAAGCTCACCGTATTACCCTGCGCCTTAAGGTAAATGTCCAGCCAGGCCTCATCAGTCAAACCTTCAATACCGTGCTTGAAAGAATTTTCCACAAGGTTGATAAAGAGCAATGGAGCCACCATAAACTCTTTTTCTTCCAGGTCTTCTTCAAAACGGATATCGACCTGTTTTTGATAGCGGATTTTATGAATCTCAATATACTGTTTCAGGTAGGCGATCTCATCTCTGAGGGAAACGACATCCTGCTCCCCTTTATAAATGGTATACCGCATCACTTCTGAGAGCTTGAGAATTACCGGCCCCGTATGCTCTGACTTTCGCATGGCCAGTCCATAGAGGTTGTTGAGGGTATTAAAGAAGAAGTGAGGGTCGATTTTGCTCTTCAACAGTTCCAGCTGAGCTTTTGAGTGCGCATTTTTCAGTTGACGGTATTCCTTCCATTTATTAAAAAGAAAGCTCAGCACAACATAGGCTATGGCCAGACTGAAACTGACATTGAAGAAGAAAAACTGCATTTCCAGTGTTTCATCGTAACTGGCCGATAGCTCCAGCTTTTGCTTCCATACCATCATACCAATGGCTGATACCAGCAGCACCGCTACAATGAGAGTAACCTTTATATGCTTCTTCGTCAGACTGATCATGATTTAAATCTAGCATTTCGCTGTAGCTATGCCAATAAGATTGATCAACCCCTGAGGTTTCATGTCCAATCCTGATTTTTCGGTGATAAACCGGTTGATCAGTAACAGAGCAGATTTGAACACTGACTTTTCCGGGGTCATCATATATAAAATACAGAGTGGAGTGGGGGAACTAAGTTGGGGCATATCAACAAAAAACAAACGATATGTATTTAGGAATACGAAAACTCACCCTGGGCATGGCCTCTCTACTCATTTGTTTTGCGGTCAGGGCCCAGAATCAAACAGACTGGGAACGACTGACATCGGCACTGGATAAAGACGTACCCCAACGGATGCAAGACAAGCATGTGCCGGGGATGGCACTGGCTATATTTGATCAAGGCGAAGTAATCTACAGCAAAGGGCTTGGACTGGCAGATATAGAAAAGCAGTTGCCCGTTACCAAAGAGACCGGATTTAACATAGGGTCTATTTCAAAAATGTTTACAGCCTGGGGAGTAATGAAACTGGTAGAAACCGGGAAGGTAGAGCTGGATACACCGGTAGAAAACTATTTGACGCGCTGGCACTTGCCTGATGCTGAGTTCGATAAGCGTAAGGTCACAGTAAGAGCGCTCTTAAGCCATACAGCGGGCCTTTCAGTACATGGCTACCCAGGCTTCAGGCCAGAACAAAAGCTGCCGAGTCTCGAAAAATCTCTGGACGGGGTAAATGGAGATGTGAGGGCAGATGAACCGGTGGAAATCATTTTGCCGCCTCAAACTAAATTTCAGTATTCAGGTGGAGGCTATACCATGCTGCAACTGATGATTGAGGAAGTGACCAATATGACCTTCTCAAAATACATGGAAAAGGAGGTTTTCAAGCCTCTGAATATGCCCTCTACGAGTTTTACCATTGACAGGAAAATACTCAGAACCTCTGCCACTCCCTATGATGAAGAAGGAAAGGAGATTTACCTGGAGCGATTTACAGCACAGGCGGCTGCGGGTCTGCACACCAACCTGAAAGACTTGATTGCTTTTGCCCGGGCTTCATTTGGAGAGAATCCGGTACTGAAAAATGAGACAGTAGCGCTGATGCAGGAGCCTGTAGCTATCACCAAAGGAGCTTACGGCCTGGGGTACATGGCCTATCGAATGGGCCCCATTACCGTGAGAGGGCATGCGGGCTCTAATGATGGCTGGGAATCTGCTTTTTTGTTTGATTTCGATACGCAAAGCGGAGCGATCATGCTTACTAATGGATCACTGGGAAAAGATGTGGCGATTGCCACCCTAAGGCAGTGGGTAGGCTGGAAAATGAAAGCGGGTAACCAGGGAAAATAAAGAGGTATGAAATGGATAGGGATAAGCGTCTTCTGGCTGTTTTTACATGGGGTCAGTGCGCAGGAAGTGCCTTCAGGCATCAAAGTAAAAAAGGACCAGCAGCGCATCATTGCGGAATTATCAGGCAAGTTACCACTGGATTCAAAAACAGGCCTTCTGACCCAGCGGAGTACTCCCAAAGAGCGAAGGCGGGTGGCTGATTATCTTTTTAAGCGTCTGCTGGAGGCTGGCCTGAGTGCCGGAAAGCATCACTATAAAAGCCCCAATAGCGTTTTTGTGCTCGACCTGCTCTTCAGGCCCTTTAAAGGGACGAATGTTTACGGCATCGTGCCGGCTACTACTGAAAGCCAAGAGTACGTGATTTTTGGAGGACATTACGATTCGGAGAGGGGAAGTCCCGGAGCCATAGATAATGCTACCGGGATGAGTATGGGGCTACTATTAGCCTGGGAGCTTTTGTCTCTGAAAGAGAGGAAGGTGAATTATATGGTGGTGTTTTTTGATCAGGAAGAAGATGATGAAGTGGGGAGCAAGGCTTTTGTGAAATGGCTGCTGTCAGAAGGGTATAAGGTACACTCTGTGCACACCATAGATACTGTTGGATGGGATGAAGATGGTGATGGTGCCATCAGCATTCAGTCCCCCACAAAGGCCCTGGAGAAACGTTATGTGGCAGAGGGGGCCAGGCTGGGAATTAAGATAGAAGTAGCAGGTGGCGCCTCTTCAGACAATGGCTCCTTTATGCGTGCCGGATTTGAAACGGTGGGTGTTTCCGAATCTTTCGATGATACCACTCCCTATATACATACGCCTGAGGATCGTTATGACACGGTCGACTTTAACTATCTGGCACGGGCTACGGAACTGATTTTTAATGTCTTAAAAAGCATCAGTTATGAACAGTAAAGGCCTTTTAATCAATTCCAGTGAACGTTTTTACCTGATAATCGCCCTGAGCCTGGCTCCACTGGCCGTAAAACTTATAGAACTGTTGTTAACCGGAAGCTATTTAGCGGCCCTTGTTTGCCTGGCGGTGGTGCTTCCTGTGTTTACGGGCTTTTTGGGGAATGACAAATGGCTGGGCAGGATGCTCCGTTACTGGGCTTTTATGCTGATAGCCTATGGTCTGCTCAGGTCGCTGATGCACCTGCTGGTGCTGTCTGTGGGCAATGGTGTGGAGTCTTCTATCTGGTATCAGTTCACCTGGTTTTTTCATTTAAAGAACATGGGCTTTGTGGTACTGGGCCTGTACCTGAGGTACCTGGTAAAGGCCAGGCAGAAGCGCAGTCAACATGCTATGGAAGAGGACTAAGCGAGAGGAAAGGAGGGAAGAAGGAAGGACAAGATTCCCGGTACGGGTTTTCAGTTGTTGTGGTTAATAAGTATATTGTATCTAATGATGAAAAAACAAGACTTTTTAGTTTTAACTATCAGATGTCTTTGACATGTGATGTCTTGTTTTTGAAAATCCACTTTTTAATTAAATCGCAACCATACTACTATGACAATCCGGAACCAACTTTTAAAGATGATCCTGCTGTGTGTCTTTGCCTGCCTTTCATTAGCAGGCCAGGCCCAGGTTTCAACTATCGATGGCGTTTATCTCGAAAAGGATGATAAGCAGATAAAAATCACTCAGGATACCATACAAGGCAATTCTGTTCTGGTATTTGACATCCCCGGAGTAAACGAATACATCGCTTCCAAGGGAATCCTGTTGGAAAACATCAGACTGGTCATTCAGAATGTGGAACTGGATGAGTTTCCGGCTTTTCTCACCGGTACGGATGACGGCCTGCTCAGCTTTCAGTACTCAGAAAAAAACCTGACAACTGCCCACAGAAAAGTACTCTATAACCTGCCGGGGGCGGCTAAGAAAAGCGTTCTGGTTGGGGTAAAGTTCAATGAGAACCTGACGCTTACTTATGGCTACAGAGGCAATCTGTACTTTTCAAACATTAAGATCTGGTCCTGGGTTGGTTATGTTTTCATCGGTTTGTTCTTTGTCTTTTTCCTGTTGTTGATTCTTTATTATAAGTCCATTGTAAAGGATGACATCAGCATGCTGGGAAGCAACCCTGCCACGGTAAGTGCCAGTTATAGCTTCAGCAAGTCTCAACTGGCCTACTGGACCTTTATCGTTCTGGCCAGCTTTATCTACATTTTTGCACTCACAGAAGACATTTCGTCCATCAATGCTACTGCCCTGATTTTGCTGGGCATCAGTGCCACTACGGGTACCATAAGCCATACCATCAACAAAAAAGAAGAGCGCCAGGCCAGGGCTACTGATGCTGCGAACCCGGCTCCCGCACCTGCAGCACCAGCCGTTCCGGTAGCAGCCGGGGCAGCTGCTGCGCCCGCTCCTGCTCCTGCTCCTGCGGCACAGCCGGCTACGGCTGTCACTTCTCTCAGAGAATTCAGAACCACTTCGGGCAACTTCTTTGAAGACATACTCTCAGATTCATCCGGGGTTAATATTCACAGGGTGCAGGCCCTGGTATTCAACCTGGTTTTCGGCATAGCTTTCGTGAAAACGGTGATTGTCGATTACAGTATGCCGGAATTCAGCGAGCTTCAGCTGGGTTTGCTGGGCTTAAGTAACGGTACCTATGCCTTCGTGAAAAACTCTGAAAACACCTGATCATGAGAAAGCTCCTGATATATACCGGATGGCTCTGTGCGTTTTCCACCGCACTGGCCCAGAGCGACTGTGGAGAGACAGGTAATTGTTTTGAGACGGCTGCCCGAGATACCTGCTTTTATAAAGAACACATGTATCAATGGACCACTGATACCACTGATACTTTCATCAGACAGGGCTATGTGGTCAAGTATAATTTTGAATACAAAATACCCACCTGGGCGGCATACCACCTGAAAGAAGATTATCTGAGAACACCCAAGAGAAAGGGGAAGTATTCCTCCTTTAAAAGAGACCCTGATGTAAACGATGGGGTGGTGACTTCTAACTATACAGGGTCGGGTTACTCCAGAGGACACATGGTGCCGTTTTTTGCTTCCGGTGGAGACCGTGATGGTGACGGGGAGCTTTCAGACTATTTTGACGACCTGAAAGACCCGGAAGATGACCTCACAGTTTTCCAGGTAAATTATATGTCTAATATCACTCCTCAGGACCAGGATGCCCTCAACGGCTCAGGAGGTCCGTGGTATTCACTGGAAACCATGATCAGAACCAAACTTATACCCGATCTGAAGGAACTGCACCTGGTGGTGGGCAGCGTGGTTTCGGACACCTGCAATCTGAATAAGCTGGTAAATTCCAAGGGGGAGACCGATATCGTGATACCGGATAAGTTTTACCAGGTAATCATCTATCATGATAAAATAGCCAAAGAATATCGTACACTGGCTTTGTTGTTTCCCCACGTACGGGAAAAGTCAAAACTGCCTTATAAAAACCTGATTGACTATGTGGTCACCGTAGACGCACTGGAAGCGGAAGTAGGACTGGACTTTTTCAACGGATTGCCCGATGCTGTAGAAGATGCGGTGGAGAAAAGCGATAACCTGGCCTTCTGGAAGAAATGGTTTTAGCGTTCAGCACTTGGGGTAATCTATCGGCTCAGAAGCCTTTGTATATCATGCTGTATCAAATCCACCCATCGCTGGTACATTTTACCGGAGGGGTGCAATCTGTCTGAAGCAATAAGCTCCGCATCAGTAGCAGCCTCTCTGGAAATGGGTGTGATGTCGAAGTAAGCAATGCCATATTGGTCACAGAGCTCCTTACTGGCGGCATTGTATTCATCGATTTCAGCACCGATATCGCCACCCCAGCCAATGCCGAAAGGCGTTACACCATAATCCGGTATCGAGAGTACAAATACCCGATCCGGATTCCCTCCGGTGAGGCCAATTGCCATTTGCAGCAACTTTTCAAAGTCCGGAGTAAAGCTGGTGACGGACCGGCCCTGAAATTGATTGTTGACACCAATCAGCAGGGACACCATATCATATTGAGTACCCAGGTTCGCTGCATTCTCAATAGCTTCAATCAACTGGTCAGCTCTCCAGCCTGTGCGGGCAAT
>DIYF01000066.1:0-879 GCA_002427745.1 Roseivirga sp. UBA6061
ATGCTACGCAATGACTCTGAGCAAGGTCGGACGGCTGTATTTCAGACGATTATCCAAAGCCCATTCGCTTCCTCAATTATTATTGCGGATATTCATCAGCTCAAGCTTTACTCTCAGGTCCACATGAACCAAATTCTTATCCTGATCCTACTGGCAGGACTGGCTTTCATCACTTCTCTGGTCATGCTTATTGTCGGAGCTATCAAAAAAAGCCGGTACACCATGTACACTTCCATAGGTATCTTCCTGGGAAGTCTCTTTCTGGCAGGAATGAGTGTTTATCAATTTGCCAGCAAATCTTATTATGCCCTGTCTGACTTCTTTGAGGAACCGACAGGGACTGATATTTATGAGTCATTTCTGGGCGAAGACCTGAATGATTGTTCAGAGGTACTGGATTTTGAGCAGGCTCAAATCCCGATCATAGATTACGCTACCTGGATGCATGTGGAAACCTGCCCCGAAGAGTTCGAACGCATTCTGAATCTTGACATAATGGATTCAGCCCGTTACGCTGAAGCTGAAAAGTGGCAAAGTTGGTTTACCCCTATTGATGCACTCAAACCAGACAGGCTGGGCAGCCCTATACTGGTATTTGAAGCAACAGATGATGCCGGCCGTGGCAACGTAATCTACAGCAATGCTGATTCAACGGAATTCTACTTTGTTCATTACCTTCTATAAAAGCCTGAATTCAGGTAATCTCCCTATCCTGCAGAATCACCTGGCACCCCGCAGAATCACTCTCCTCTTCTCCACATCCCTAAGAGTCACTCCTCAGAGGACTCTGAGGTAACTCTTTGCCCAGTGTCTTACCATGCAATGACGCCAAGCGGGATTGAGCAGCACAGTCTCCTGCTCAGAGTCTTGCTGCGCAAT
>DIYF01000066.1:949-20483 GCA_002427745.1 Roseivirga sp. UBA6061
TCAGAGTCTTGCTGCGCAATGACGCTGAGCGAGGTCGGACGATTGTACAAAACCCCTCCCATCAGGCTGAAATCAGCGTTTTGAAATTATTTGTTCTATTTTATATAACAAATCAAAATCTCTTTCCGTAGATTTGTTATATAAAGTATAACTAATGGGTACAGAAAAAGAACATATCGGGGAGTTGGAAGAGCTGATTCTCCTCCTCATTGTCATGCTCAAGGAAGAGGCCTATGGTTTTGCCATCCGGAAAGCCCTGAAGACGGAAGCCGATCGTACAGTCACGATTGGTGCCGTTCATGGCACGGTCAATCGGCTGGAGAAAAAAGGCTTTATTGAGTCTAATCTGGGAGGTGCCACGGAGCTTCGCGGGGGCAGACGCAAAAGGCTCTTCACGGTAACGGCAGCCGGTAAGAAGGTCTTACAGCGCAGTCGTGATGTCAAAGTAAACCTCTGGATGCAGATACCAGAGCTTCAGCTATCCAGGAATTTTGGTCTGAGCCTTTGAAGTCAAGGACTCCCATACCACCCCGGCTGGCGGAGCGTATGCTGAGCTGGCTCTGCAAGGCAGAATACCTGGAGGAAATCATAGGTGACCTATATGAGTACCATGATGAAATTCTGGAACATCCTGCCTGGAAACGAAACCTGCTCTACTGGTTTCATACGGTCATTTTTTTAAAGCCCTGGGCACTCAAAAGCTTCTCAGGCAGTCAAAAACTCAACAACTACGGTATGCTCAAAAATTATCTGAAAATCGGCTGGCGCACACTATTGCGTCAGAAACTCTACTCTACCATCAATATCGGGGGCCTAGCTATAGGACTCACCTGTTTTATCCTCATTTTCCTTTATGTACAACATGAGCTGTCATACGACCGCTCTTATAATCAGTCGGAAGACATCTACCGGATCTACAAGCGCAATCCCGGCTATGAGTACATGGGCACAGACAAACATGCCCTGATGACCGTAGGCATGGCACCTGTCCTTATGGAAGAATTCCCCGAGGTAGCCCATGCCACCACCCTGAAAGATCATGTAGCCCTCCTGAGTTTTGATGACAACCACCATCATGTAGAGGGGCTCCGGGCCGATGAAAACTTCTTCGGTGTATTTGATCTTAGCCTCATCCGGGGCAATACAGAAACAGCGCTGAACACAGCAAAAAGTCTGGTGCTGACAGAGTCTCTGGCTAAAAAAATGTTCGGTGATGCAGACCCCATAGGACAGTCTGTGCTCTTTCACAATCGTGTAAAACTCAACGTGACCGGCCTTATTGCCGATCCTCCTTCCAGCTCATCTCTGCAATACACCTTTATTACCTCAATGCTCAGCAGTAGCCAGTATAAGCGTGAGATGTCAGGAGATCGCTGGAATAACTTTGACTACTATACCTTTCTAAGACTTGAACCTGAGACGGATGCCGTTGCTTTTGAATCAAAACTGGCAAGACTGATAGATACCTACCATCAGGATTATCCCTTTGAGCTCCATTATCATGCACAAGCCATGCACGACCTCTACCTGGAAACACATGTCAACAGCGATTTACCCGTAAAAGGCAACCCCCAGTATGTGAGACTTTTCTCTTTTATCGCCATTGTGGTACTGCTTCTGGCCAGTTTTAATTATATGAACCTGGCCATAGCCCGGTCGATCAGAAGGGCCAAAGAAGTGGGACTCAGAAAAGTAATCGGTGCGGTAAAAAGGCAGCTGATTTTCCAGTTTATCACGGAGTCTGTAATGATATCCTTTATGGCGCTGTTACTGGCCCTCGTTTGTACCTGGTTTACCCTGCCCGCCTTTGCCAACTGGCTGGAACGCCCCATTACGCTCGACCTCTTCGGCAATGTCTGGCTGGTTCCCGGGCTTATGGCGCTTACTTTTCTTGTAGGTGCTTTTTCCGGCAGCTATCCGGCTCTCTTTATGTCGGCACTGAAGCCGGCAGATGTATTGAAAGGAAAAATCAACAAAGGGATTTCGGGTCTCAGACTGCAACGCATACTGGTGATAGGCCAATACGCTACCTCCATTGTACTGGTGATTGGCAGCCTGGTTATCTCCAGTCAGTTCCGGTACATACAGGACAAAGAGCTCGGCTATAACAAGGAGCAGATAGTCACCGTAACGATGCTGGACCGCCAGACCCTGACCAAAATTGATGAGCTCAAAAACGAATGGGCACGCAACCCCAACATCGTTTCGTTTACCACCACTTCTGAGCTGCCTACCAATGTAACTTCGGGCACCATCATTCGGCCCAAGGGAGCTGAAAAAGATCGGGAAATTGAGATTTATCGCTCTCGCATGGACTTTGGTTACCTGGATGTATTTGGCCTGGAACTCATAGCCGGACGGGATTTTTCACCTGATATCAAGAGTGATCTCACAACTGCCAGGATCATCAACGAATCAGCAGCAAAGGCACTGGGCTGGACTCCTGAAGAGGCCATTGGTAAGCAAATCACTGAGATAACAGATAAAACGGTTATAGGGGTGATCAAAGATTTTCACATGCACTCCATGCACATGGAAATAGCGCCTCTAATGCTGATGATGCGAGATAATTGGTTTCAATATATGGCCCTCAAGGTAAGGCCGGAAAATCTGAGTAATACGCTGGATGAGATCGAAGGAAATATCAGGGAGTTCTCCCCCTACCCTTTTGAATACCGCTTTCTGGACGATCGTTTTGATGAACTCTACAGAAGTGAATCGCGGCTGGGTGAAATGTTCGGTGTATTCACCGTACTTGCTATTGTCATTGCCTCCCTGGGACTTTTCGGCATCGCGGCCTTTGCTACCGGGCAAAGGAAAAAGGAAATCGGCATCCGCAAAGTATTAGGTGCCTCTGTACAAAGTATCACAGCTATTCTCGCTTCCGATTTTCTCAAACTCGTAGTTTTCGGCTTTATACTGGCCATCCCCATTGCCTGGTTTGCCATGAACCGCTGGCTGGAAGACTTTGCCTACCGTGTTCAACTGCAATGGTGGATGTTTGTGGTGGCCGGTGGAGCAGCCTTGCTTATTGCCCTGTTAACCATCAGTTCGCAGTCCATTAAGGCAGCACTGACCAACCCTGTCAACTGTCTGCAGCATGAATAAGAATAAGGCTCCGTTTTCAGAGCGATTTCTGGGCTGGTTTTGCAAAGAACAATACCTGGAAGAAATCATAGGAGACCTTTGTGAATATGAGGATGAGCTCCGAGGCAGGCCCGCATGGGCAAGGGGCATTCTCTACTGGTTTCATGTATTTAATTTTCTCCAACCCTGGGCACTCAAAAAGTTCTCGGGCACTCAAAAACTCAACAACTACGGCATGTTCAAAAACTATCTCAAAACGTCTTTCAGAAGCCTGAAGAAAAACGCACTTTTCTCTTCCATCAATGTCATAGGCCTTGCCATCAGCATGTCTGTGGGCATCCTGATGATCATGATGCTTACAGAAATCAACGATTTTGACAGCTTTCACAAGCACAAAGACCATACTTATCGCCTTAGCTCTAATAAGGTGCTTTATGGCCAGGAGATGGACATGGCCTCTGCCTCTTATTTCATAGGAGCTGAAATTGAAAAGAATGTACCCGGGGTAGAGCATGTGCTGATACTGCGCCCGGGCATGTCGGCTGACCTGACCACAGAGGCAGGCCCTATCAACATCTCAGGGCTCTATGCCACACCTTCTTTCTTTGATGTATTTTCCTTTGAGCTGACCCTGGGAAACCCTGAAACAGCCTTGCTGGATCCCAACAATATCATTCTCACCGAAACTGCTGCTAAAAAGCTATTCGGAGAGGAGAATCCCATGGGCAAAAGCCTTGACCTGGAAAGCACAGGTGGCTTCCAGAACCGCAGTATCAAAGGAGTAATCGCAGGCCTGATGCCTGACCCTCCGGCCAATTCGCATATTCAGTTTGAAGCTCTGGTTTCTCACGCTACTTACGACCAGCCTGCCACGGGCCGGGGATGGAGCAGCGATTATAAAACCGACCCTGATGACTACCAGGCCTCACAGGTTTATCTCGTGCTGAACGAGGAAACCAAAGTGGAAGATGTAGAGGCTGCTCTGCCCGCCCTGCTGAAAACTTATAACGAAAGTGAGGAAATGCCATTGACGCATTTACTTCAGCCTTTAGGCAGTGTCATTACCAGCGATAAATACCGCAATCAGGAAGGCCCCAGATTCTCTGCCCAGAGGCTGAACATTATGCTGGGACTGACCCTGGTGGTATTGTTATCTGCGGCATTTAACTATACCAATCTTTCCCTGGCCCGGGCACTAAGGCGCTCCAAAGAGGTAGGCGTAAGAAAAGTAGCGGGTGCTACTAAGGGTCAGATTTTCAGCCAGTTTATTGTAGAAGCTGTCCTGCTCTCGGGCTTTGCTTTGGCAACAGGCCTTCTCCTTTTTCTCTTTCTGAAACCGGCCTTTTTGAACCTGCCGGGGGCTACTGCCAATGGCTATGCCATCTTCACACTTAGCTTTACCCCCAAAGCCATACTGTTCATACTGCTCTTCGCATTCACTGTAGGAATACTGGCTGGTCTCCTTCCTGCCACCTTCCTGTCGAGACTGCAAACCAATGTTGTATTGAAAGGTGCCGGCAAAATCAAGCTTTTCTCCGGTATGCCATTGAGGAAAGGACTGAGCGTGCTTCAGTTTGCCTTATCAATCGGGTTGATCATGAGTGCCGTGTTGATCAACAAGCAGTATCAGTTTGCCCTGAATTATGACCTCGGTTTTGAATCCGAAAACATCATCAACATCCGAACCAGGGGTGACTATACCGACCTGCTGGAAAATGACATCAATACCATGTCAGAGGTAATGGAAACCTCTCGTTCTATCATGACCATGGGCACAGGGGGAGCCACCCTTATCATTGCCCAAAATGAAGAAAAAACAGAGCAGGCCATCGTCATGTACAATAGTATCGATCATAAATACCTGAATATGCATAGCTACGAGCTACTGGCAGGTACCGGTTTTCACCAACCCCTTTCTGAAGGAGAAGTCAGCGACAAAATCATTGTTAATGAGCACCTGCTGAGTGTTATGGGACTTGGCTCTCCTGAAGAGGCCCTTGGTAAAACACTCCATGGTCAGAGCCAGGTGTACAAGATCATTGGGGTGGTCAACAATTTTGTAAACATCTCCCTTAACATTGCTGGCAGCGAAATTCTCATGAACAAGAGCTTCGGCTTTGTCCAGCATCGCCCCGACCAGGCCAATATGCTGCTGGCTGTCAAGTTCAGAAGTAATAACCCGGCTCAGGTGATGGATCAACTCGAAGCCAGCTTCCGAAAATTCGACCCGATACACCCTTTCGAAGCCCGGTATTATGAAGAAGAGATTGCGTCCACCTACAGATCTCAAAAGACCACTTTCACCATTATATCCTTTCTGGCTTTTCTCGCCATTTCCATTGCCACACTGGGGCTTTTGGGCATGGCAGTTTTCACCACGGAAAGTCGCATGAAAGAGATCAGCATTCGCAAAGTACTGGGAGCCGGTGTGAACAGGCTGACTTTTCTGCTCTCTAAAGGCTTCGTTGTCATGATTGCCATAGCCGCGTTGATTGCTATTCCGGTGGCCAAATATCTTGTCAATGAAAAGCTGCTGTCTGAGTTTGTAGAAAAAGCCCATTTCGGAGTCTTTGATCTGCTTTCGGGCTTTATAGCTGTGCTCCTCATCGGAATGCTGACCATCGGCTGGCAAATTTTCCAGGCAGCTACAAAAAACCCTGTTGAGAGCCTGAGAACCGAGTAGCCCTCTGTGAAACATATTCTTTCACTTTTACTGTTCATCACCGTCCCCGGCCTTTCGGCCCAAACAAGCCATGACCTCAAGGGCAGTTGGGTAAGGATTCTGGAAGAACCCTATGGAGAGGCCATCAAAGACTCCGTTGATATCGTAGATAAAGATTATCTGAAAATCCGGTTCGATGGCCGGGGGCAGATGAAAATCTATGCAAGTTACCGGGCAAATGGTATCCGGCTCCCTTATGAGCACCATGGGAATCAGCTCAGCTTTGGTACTGTCCGACAGTTCAGGGTAGAACAGCTATCTGACGATCGGCTGATACTCTCAGACATGACAGAAGGGAAGGTAACTGCTAATTCAAAGCGGCATTATTATCAGAGGGAGTCTGTTTTTCTGGACGCCCTGCCCTATCCCACTCAAGACCGGGTGATTCTGGGAAAGGACACCGCCTATCTGGCCTCTAAAAAGCTCTTCCCCATCTTTCAGATCACAGACACACCAGATTTCCACATCTTTATCCATAATCAGATCAGACACAGCTATGCCATAGGTGAGAATTATTTCCATGCCACTTTTATGATCAGGCCTGACGGCAGCATTGATCATGTTAACATCCATCACCGGATCAGTAAAGGCCATGACAAACGGGCTGTCAAGGCTATTCTCTCTTCCGCAGGAAGATGGCAAATACCTCAGCTCAATGGCAGACCTGTCAACATTATCATGAGTATAGAAGACCTCTTTACCAGGAAAGCTCAAAGCGGTTCTGTCCAGACACCACAGATCGACCTGGACTACAATGCTGAAGACCCGCAAGTATACATGGGTTACTTTAACCTTGCGATAAGGAACGTCTTAAGAAACAATCCTGAGGAAGCCCTGAAATACCTAAGGCTTTGCGAAGACAGGAAGCCGGAAGATCCCAATCTGCACTATTTGCGCTACCAGCTTTATAAAATTTTAGGGGAGAAAGAAAAAGCCGACCAGCAGCTAGGGAAAGTCAAACGTTCAGGCCTTCGTTACCTTGTGAAATGAACCAGAGCTCTCTCAAAACCACCTCTCCAGCAGTTTCTCTATTTCCCTGCCATTAACCGGCTTGGCCAGGTAGTCGTTCATACCTGCCTTAAGACACTGGTCCCGGTCTTCCGTCATGGCATTTGCTGTAAGGGCTACAATGAGAGGTTTATCCAGGCTTCGGGTGACTCTTCTGA
Organism: Roseivirga sp. UBA6061; assembly: GCA_002427745.1. GTDB lineage: Bacteria > Bacteroidota > Bacteroidia > Cytophagales > Cyclobacteriaceae > Roseivirga. Next base: position 7,925 of record DIYF01000066.1, read on the forward strand.
TTTCTTTGGTAGCGTCTATACCGTCCTTTCCGGGCATTTGCACATCCATGAAGATAAGGTCGTAGTCCTGAGCAGTTGCCATTTGCAATGCTTCATCGCCATCCTGAGCCAGGCTCATTTCATAACCGAGCTTGGAGAGCATTCTGCGCATCACTACCTGATTCACCTCATTGTCTTCTGCCACCAGGATATTTAAATCAGGGTACTTTTGTGTTTCTACCACTTCGCGAGGTTTGGGAATAGGAGTTGGCACAGCTTCCTCCAGGCTAAGCACAATAGTAAAGGTCGTGCCCTTACCTACCTCACTGTCTACGGACAGGCTTCCTCCCATAAGTTCTACGAGACTCCTGCAAATAACCAGCCCCAGCCCGGTACCCATATATCTGCGATCTGCGGAAGATTGTACCTGGTAAAAACGTGTAAAGAGCTTTTCCTGATCTTCCGGAGAAATACCTATACCGGTATCGCGCACAGTAATCTCGAATCTATGGGTATTCTTCGTGCGTTTGCTGCAGACAAGACTGATATTCACTTCCCCTGCATCAGTAAACTTGATAGCATTACCCACCAGGTTGCTAATTACCTGCTTGATTCTCTTCTGATCGCCCTTTATAAATTTGGCGCAACCTGATTTTATATCAACTTTAAGCTCTACAGGCTTGGTCCCAAGTGTGGGTTTGAGCATCAAAGCTACTCCCTCGATCGTATGCCCCAGGTCAAAGTTCTTTTGCTCCAGTTCCAGTCCATTAGCCTCCAGCCGGGTAACATCCAGTACATTGTCTATAATCTCGCGGAGCATCTCACTACTCAGCCCGATGGTTTCAGCATATTCCTGCTGCTCATTGCTCAGATTAGTACTTTTCATCAGGTGCGATGATCCTATGATGCCGTTCAGTGGTGTGCGAATTTCATGGCTCATATTGGCCAGAAATTCGGACTGCAGGCGACTGTACTTCTCCGCTTCTTCCCTTGCCTGAATTAATTTGTCTTTGGTAATTCTGGTATACCGTGAGAGGGCATAGGTAAGAAACACCATCAGCAGAAACGAGAAGACCAGGTGAAAGAAGTTACTTACCTGGGCATCTTCAGGGCTTAAGGTGATGGCATGAAACACCTGCCGTGGCAGTATAAAACTGGACACAATAAAAAACAGGGTAAAGCCCGATGAAATAAAGAAATAGACCTTCTCCGTTTTCATTTCAAAGAAGAAGGGATAACACACAATGAGCGGAAGAAACCCGGTCAGTACGGAGTAGTCAATGTTGAATACATGAAAGGTAATCCACAGGCTAAAGCCATTTAACCAGAGCAACACCAGCTTGCCCAGAGCATAACGCTTACGATAGTTCTGAAACAGTGAAATCAGCGTGAGCACAATCATGCTGGAGGCCAGCAGCGCTGAGAAAATCTGGTCAAAGAAATAGCCGTAGCCTATATAAAAGAGGTAGACAGGCACTGGCAGAAGTGCCAGCACATTGGTTAGTCGAATCAATTGGGCCTCTTCCACTTTGAGGCTGTCGGTCACACCCAGGTCGACCAATCGGTGAATCATATTGAGCAGTACTAGTAGTTAGGTAACTCAATATAACGTGCTCGTCTTCTATTTCAAAAAGCCTAAACATTGGCCTGTTTGATCTCTTTTTTATGCTATTCACTCATACAGAATTCTCTTTACTCTGTACTCTATTGTCTTCTTCATAAATTAATGCGGTAACGCTACCTGACCATAACCGACCACATGGTTTTCACTTTTGAGTTTTCCATGGATTTGAGCACCTCCTCAGGCAGCTCTTTCATGTCCTCGCTGATCTCAAACTTTGCACGCATATTGCCATCTGTGCCGATCACCGCCACCCAGGAATTGGGCGTTTTGCTGAAGAGAAATATACCCGGTGGACTATCGATATGGGCAAAGCCCTGACCAAAGATACCCCGGATCTGGGCGAATACCTGTCCTCGGGTAGAAGTAACAAAACCACCATCGGTCCAGTGCCGCATAGTCGTGGTAGAATCATTCGGCCACTTTTGTACCAGTTCCCATCCTACCCTTACCGGGTTTCCGCTATCAACATAGGCGATGAGATCTTCCAGGCTGCCACTTATCCTCTTGCCATTTTTATCTGCTTCATACACTACTTTGTACAGCCCGGAATCCTGAGCCATTACCCCCGTGCAGCTCAAACCAAAGAGCAGCACCATCATAATTTTTCTGTTTGTCATATGCTGAGTTTTCGAGAAAAATCCGTGGTTTTAAGGGTTTTTGAAAAACAATTCAACCAACGACCAGATTACATCAACCAACAACCATGGGCATTCTGGACGAAATAGCGTAAGTTCAGGGTAGAACGAGATACCATGCAGATTCTCAAAAAACGCTCTTCGAGACACTTCGGCTTTTGGCTTGTTTTCTGGATTATCCAGTCGCTGCTCTTTAGTGGCGGACAGCATATTGATTTTTATCTGGCCAAAAACCTGGCCATCGTATCACTACAGGCACTCCTGGTCTATACCAACCTACACCTTTTGACAAAGCTGCTTTCCCAGAGCAGATTCCTTTTATACGCGCTGTCAGTGCTAACCCTCATCTATCTCACCTTTGCCGTTTCCTTTGAGGTAATCGGAGTCTCTTTTGCCATTTTCTTTCCCGGAATAAAAAGAATTGTCCTACCGGGAGATGTCTCCTGGTGGCCTAGTGACTTCTGGCAGATTCTCTCAGGTTCAGCACCCTACTCCATTGCCCTGCTGGGCAGTACTATTTTCCATCTGGTCAGGGACAAGGGTATCGGCAAAGAGCTTCCCGCACCCCCCTCAGCTGAGCAAGATTACACCCTGATGCTCAAAGAAGGCAAGGTGATTCACAGACTGGACGTACGGGACATTCTCTATGTACAAGGCATGAAAGAATACGTCAGCTGGCATATGGCAGATAAGAAACTCGTCACACTTCATTCTCTTGCCAGTCTGGAATCCTTGCTGGGAGAAAAGGGATTTCTGAGAACACACAAGTCCTTTATTGTCAACACTAAAAGAGTCGAGGTGATTAAATACGACTCCGTAGAAATTCCGGGAAAGAAAATTCCGATTGGCCGTAGTTATCGTTCTAAAGTTCAGGATTGTTTCCGCTCAGAAATTTAAACCATGCAGCTAGATCTTTATCAAATCGATGCCTTTACCGACAAAGTGTTTTCGGGCAACCCGGCCTGTGTCGTGCCATTGCCCTATTGGTTGCCGGATGAATTACTGCTTCAGATCACACAAGAGAACGCTGTAGCCGAAACGGCCTTCTTTGTTGTAAGCGAAGAGCATATAAAACTACGCTGGTTTACACCGGAAATAGAAATGGACCTTTGCGAACATGCCACCCTGGCCACGGCTCATGCACTGAAGAGCATTCTGGATTATCCAAAAGACGAAATGATATTCAACACCGCCAGCGGTGAACTGCGTGTGAAGGCCAATGGTGGACGCTACACCATGGATTTCCCTTCCAGAAAGCCTGAACCGGCTCTGCTTCCCTCAGTTGTTGCCGATTCGCTTAACAGGCATCCGCAGACAGTGCTGAAAGCCAGAGATTATGTGCTCGTCTATGAGCGGGAAGAAGATATCAGGAATATCCGGGTCAGTCAGCAGATACTGGACCAAATCAATCTCGATCCGGGAGGAGTGATTGTCACAGCCCCGGGAGATCATGCAGACTTTGTTTCGCGATTCTTTACACCCCAGGCCTCGATTCTGGAAGATCCGGTTACCGGTTCAGCACATTGCTCGCTGATACCTTATTGGGCTGAAGTACTGGGAAAAACCGAAATGCTGGCCCGCCAGCTATCCTCCAGAGGGGGAACCCTGTATTGCGAAGATCGGGGAGAAAGAGTTTTAATCAGCGGCCAGGCCCGTACTTACTCCACAGGAATACTCCATACAGAATAAATACAAGGTCTGTCGCTGACCATAGTCAAACTATGTTGTGTTTCTTCCATTCACCGGGTTACTTCACCTTATCCCAGGTGTAATTTCTTTGTGGTGTCCACTCTCCTTTCTCATCAATGGTAAAAGAGGCCGCTATGTGCTGGTTGTTTTTTGTTTCTGACCTGTGGCCTGACCGGAAAAAGGAACCATCCGGACTGAAAAAGGTCTGATCGATTGAGCCGGGCAGCATTTCTCCCTGGCCAAAAACGCCCCCATAACCAAACTGTAAAGCATACACCTTCTTGTCTCCCGGGTGCCAGAAAGTTCTGAACTCCCAAAAGGGCTCTGTCTTTTCACCCTGATGAAAGCCATATAGCGTTCCCTTCATACTTTTGCCATCTACCCCCTTTTCCCAGACCATACCAAAAGCTTCATAAGGATCGTCTTCGCCCTGGTACTTCGCGTTGCTGGCTTTCCACTCGCCTACCATATCATCTATCGATTTCAGAAACCACTCCGGTATAGCAAAGGCTTCCTTTCCCTGGGCGCAAAGGCTGATACACAGGACACAAAAGAGCTTTGTCAATAAAAATCTTCGCATGAGTTTTTTAGGCCAAAGTAGCCCCTTAGCCCCTCCTAAGCGTCATTTTGGGTAGAGTGTGACTTATTTCAGCTTAAACTTTTGAGATAAGCCGATGGGGTGAGGCCCGTTTCCTTTTTGAAATAGCGATTGAAGGTATTTTTATTATTGAAGCCACTTTCCATGGCGATGCCCAGGATGGTATAATTGGCAAATTCAGGGCTTGAGAGTTTTGCTTTTACCTCCTCCAGCCTGTAGCTGTTTACGTACTCATAGAATCCCTTTCCCAGTTCTTCGTTGAGTAGCTGAGAAAGAGTATTTCCGCTGATGTCCAGCATGGCAGCCAGGTCGTTGAGCTTGAGTTCACTTTCCAGGTGAGGTTTCTGAGTAACCATCAGTTCATCCAGTTGCCTGAGTATAGCGCCTGATTCACGTGCTTCACCTTTGGGCTTTTCATGACGCCCGTTGGCATCAGCCAGAAAAACCTCCTTAAATACCTTCTGCTGTCGCAGCGCCATAAATGCCAGCAGGTGGATCATGGCCGCACTACTTAGCATAAGAATGTAGTCTACCTCATGGAAAAAGCCATTGGCCAGGGTCAGCCAGAGAATTCCGGCAAAATCAATTGCCCAGTAAATAAAGAATGCCAGATTGAATTTAATCAGCCAGCCCAGGTGTTTGACTCTTTTCGCATGGTTGTTCTCTCTTCTGGCTTTACGAAGCGATATGCCGGATAAGTAGATATAGCTCAGTGACTGCAGAATGTGTACAAAGGCGTAGACGGTAACCCACCATGAGGCCTGTAGCTCTTCCAGAGCGAAATACCCCTCAAAGTAAGCCACCTTTTCTGCAGCGGAGAGCGTATAGAAGCTCCAGTAAAAGATAACGCCCAGGATAATGACCAAAAAATGAGGCCAGTACCGTGACCATCTGAAAATAAAGCCGGGCTCTGTCAGTGACCGCGTATAGAAGTAGTAAAGTGGCCCCAGTAGAAAAAATAAAGGATTAGGTGCCAGAATGAAGTGAGGAAAATAACGATACAGTCCACTGCTGAGGAAGAGGTAATTGACTACAAGCAGGGAAATGACAATCACCAGCCCAGCCAGAAACAGACCGGCCGGCTTTTTGCCTTTCAGAATAAGCGGTATAAGAATGAAGCCCTGAAAAACACCAAAAGCCAGTAGTAAAGACCAGAGGTCAAACTGAACATCAGAAAGCATCATGTAATGTACCTACGATGGACAATGGTTTGAGTTTACCATCAGCCCCCTGCCTAAGCAGTATGTTCTTCCCGGACCGACAGTCTTATATTAACATGCGGGCCTGTGAGCACAGCGGCCAAAATGGATGCCGTTTATTAGTTTACGCGGCACATCATACAGCGGATACTGCCTCCCCCGTACTTTTCAATGGTGGGAATGGGTACAGATAGCAGGCGGGAATACTGAGAAAGCCTCTCCTTTTGATCGAGGTCAAGACTGTGCATGGCAGCATCCGACATGATCAGAACAGACTGGCCTGCGTCATTTTCTACCTCGAGCATATTACCCGCAAAGGCATACATCTGATCATAGGTGATGGAAACCACCTCATGTCCTGTTTTTTCCAGGGCGTCCAGCACATTTTTTCGCTGGTCTTCCGGAATGGACTCGCTGCAGATCACCACGTATTCATCGGCCAGACACATCATCACATTGGTATGATAGATCTCCATACCATCTTTGTCAAGTGCCTCGAAAATCACCGGTTCAAAGCCCATGATTTCGCTGAACTTATGGAGTACATCCGGGTTGGTCCGGGCCGATACACAGGCATAGGCAATCTCTCGCGGATAGTCGAAGATGACGCTTCCGGTGCTCTCCAGAAATTTATTCTCCTCTTCATAATGTGTGAGGTCGATAAATTCATCGATGTTGACTCCCTGCTCCTTTAGCTGATCAAAGATTTCAGGCCTCCGCTCATCGCGTCTGTTTTCAGCCAGCATAGGGTATAGCACCACTTTGGAGTTTCGGTGGAACGAGACCCAGTTATTGGGAAAAACGGCATTGGGTTTCACCGGACTGTCAGAATCCTCCACGACCAATACGTTTACACCGGCCTCTTTCAGAGTACGCACGGCATTGTCAAACTCCTCTAAAGCAGCATGTTGAATGGCATTGGTATTCTCGTAGCCTTCCATTACCTGGAAAGCATTTGTTTCGGCCGAAGCAGGGTCATATCCGAAGTGCTTAGGCCTCATCATCATGATGGTTTTGGCAGCCTGTTTTGACATGCCGAAAGATAGATTATTTCCCCGGAATTCTAATAGCTACACCCGCACCAATCAATCTGTCTGGCGTAAAATCACTGATCCCCACACCTCCGAAAACATCAATCTGAAAATTAGGACTGACTGAGTAGAGCAGACCAAAATCGCTTAGCAGAAAACTGTCTGACAGCTCGGGAAAAGTCATGTAGAACTCGGCAAAAAGAGATAATTTGGGAGTAGCCGCATAGCCCAGCACCGCAGAAGCTGTGCCTGTAAAGGAATTAAACTCACCATTCACTACCCCGCCTACATTATATCCCAGGGATAAAGACTCACCCAGGTTGTGCTGCATGTTGAACCTCATATCGATGGATGATTCACCATCAAGGCTGGTCAGCCATGGTCCGCTGTAATTGATAAGGAATGCTGTTTGCGGACCTCCCCGGTCGTTCATATCAAACAGGTGAACCCTGGCCCCGATTCCGGTAGGAACAAGTTCAACACCGGAGCCCTCACTATCACCTCCTGCTCTCAACCTGGTTTCAAGCAAAGACTGGGAAAAGAGCAGTTCGAAGCCTTCAGAAACGCCAAATCGCACCTGGGTAGAATTGTAGATATTCAGGTCAATATTCAGCTCATTGAATCCATTGAACCCCAGACGTGTGGTCTGAAAAGAAAACCCCGACTCTATCTGTACCATGCCTTTGGGAATCAGGAAGGCAGAAGCCGTCTGGGTGGGGCGGTCACTGGCAAGCGCTGTGGTATCTGACTGGGCACACAGGCCTGTGGTGAAGGAGATAAGAACGAGAAATGTGAAAAGTCTTTGCATAGGCATAAGCATTTGAGCTATGTAAATTCGCAACTATAATACAAAATAGAACAGGTCAGAATACAAATTGTTCTGTAGAAAAAGGTCTCTATAAAAGGCAACGATTACTTATCGGTACTGAACGGTGAATTATCTGCCGTGAGGGATACGAAAACTCAATCCTGCCCCAAAAATCGAATCTGGTCCGAAGTCAGAAACAGCCGTACCGAAATAGGTATCTATCTGAAAATTAGCATTTACACTGTAGGCAAAGCCCACATCCATATTTTGTTGGGACCTCTCTACTGTATTATCTCCTGAGTTACCGAAGACCTCTACATATGTGGAAAACCTCTGACTGATCTGGTACCCAAGCATCAATGTATATAGAGTGCTGGCATCATTCAGGTCGTCTTCCAGTAAAACTCCCAGGTTGGTGCTCAGTACCAGTTTTTCGGAGAGGTTTTGCTGAAGACTTAAGCGAAGGTCTGCCTGAGTACCGGCACCTGAATCAGACAACACAGGACCTCCTATATGCCCTAGTACAGATACCTGCGGACCGCTATGGCGACTCTCGAACAAGCGGACTTTTGCCCCAATCAGGGTAGGACCAAATTCAGTATCTGTAGAAATTTCGTTAAACCGAACGCTTCCAATATTCTGAATTAATCGCAATTCCACCTTATCGCCAAGTCCGTACCTGAACAGAGAGGTGTTATAGGTAAACACTTCTGTGTTATTAAAGGAAACGGATCCATTGGCATGGAAAAAGGGGAAAATACCCTCTTCATACTGAACCCCGGTTTCAATCTGGAAATAGCCCCTGGGTATTACAGAGGCAGATTGGGTTCGACTGGGGCGATCAGTAACCATCTCAGAACCCGAACTTTCCTGAGCCACAGCCAATGAGGTAACCAAACTGAATACGAGAAGAGACCAGAGCTTTTTCATAAGTAAATGTGTTTACCGGTATGTTCCTTAAAAACAACGCAGGTAATCACCTTACAACTCAGGAAATAGAATAACGGTAACCACCTGTGATACACGGGGTTATTATGACCGTAAAAGGGGAAAACGCGGCTTATTTATGTCTGCCCTGAAGTACTTTGATAATATCCTTGAGAGAATAGCCCTTGGCTTCCAGCAGAATCATATAATGGAACAATAAGTCAGCTCCTTCATTGAGAAAGAGTTCTTCATTGTCGTCTTTGGCTTCAATCACCAATTCAACAGCTTCCTCTCCTACTTTCTGAGCCACTTTATTGATCCCCTTAGCAAAAAGACTGGCTGTATAAGAAGTGTCAGGTGACTGGGTTCTTCTCTGTTTGATTACCCGGGTCAGGTGGTCGAGAAAGCCGGTAGCCCCCTCATTGCTATCATCAAAACAGGTATCCGTTCCGGTATGACAGGTAGGTCCATCAGGTTTGGCCGTTACCAGCAGCGTATCACTGTCGCAGTCAATCAGAATGTCAGTAAGGTTCAGGTAGTTTTTTGATGTCTCTCCTTTGGTCCAGAGGCGCTGTTTGCTGCGGCTGAAAAAAGTCACTTTGGCCGTGTCCAGTGTTTTCTGCAGCGCTTCGGCATTCATATAGCCCAGCATCAGTACTTTGTGCGTCTGATCATCCTGCACCACTACGGGTACGAGTCCGTCATTCTTTGCAAAATCAACCTGCTCTGTATTCTCTAGTTTTCTCATTGCTCTATCCTGATAGGAATGGATTTCTCTTTTAGGTATTGTTTTAGGTCGGGAACAGCTATTTCCTTAAAGTGAAAAATGCTGGCCGCCAGGGCGGCATCTGCTTTACCGGCCGTAAAGGTATCGACAAAATGTTCCATATTGCCTGCTCCACCCGAGGCAATTACGGGAATAGAAAGCATCCCGGAAATCTCTGCGGTAAGGGCATTGGCAAAGCCCCCTTTGGTTCCGTCATGGTCCATGGAAGTGAGCAGTATTTCACCGGCTCCTCTTTGCTCTACCTCCTGTGCCCAGGGTATGGTTCGAAGCGCTGTCGGGGTGCGACCGCCCCTCACATGAACTATATGTTCTCCCTCAACATATCGGGTATCAATGGCTACCACCACACACTGGCTACCAAATTCCAGGGCCAGTTCATTGATCAGATCAGGTCTTTTTACGGCTGAAGAGTTAATGGAGATTTTGTCTGCTCCGGCATTGAGCAAAGCAGAAACGTCTTCAACAGAAGAAATACCTCCTCCTACCGTAAAAGGGATATTGATTTCTGCCGCCACACGATTCACAAGTTCCACCAGCGTTTTGCGCTTTTCCACGGTGGCCGTAATATCCAGGAACACCAGCTCATCGGCTCCTTCTTCGGCATAACGGGCCGCGAGCTCTACCGGATCCCCGGCATCTCTCAGGCCCACAAAGTTGACTCCTTTGACGGTACGGCCATCCTTGATATCAAGGCAGGGAATAATTCTTTTGGTTAACATCCGTTTATTTTATTTCTCAGGTTGAGTGTCTGCTGCTCAATGGACAATATGCTCCCCTCAACCCTGACCTCTTACACTTTAAAAACTTGCCAGCTCTTCCAGACTAATACGCCCCTCGTAATATGCCTTACCGACAATGGTGCCATATACGCCCATTTCATTCAGCCGGTGCAGGTCGTCCATATTGGAAACTCCCCCGCTGGCAATAAGCTTCAGGTCGGGGAACTGGTCCATGATCTTCTGATAAAGTTCAAAGGCCGGCCCTTGCAGTAGCCCGTCTTTGCTCACATCGGTACAAATACAGTATTGCACATTTTGTTTAACATATTCACTCAAAAAGTTAAACAAATCTAAACCGGAATCTTCCTGCCAGCCATTAATGGCTATTTTCTCATCCTTCACATCTGCCCCGAGAATGATCTTTTCGGCCCCGTATCTGGCAATCCAGGTACTGACCAGCTCCGGGTTTTTCACAGCTATGCTGCCTGCTGTTATCTGATGTGCTCCTGCCTCAAATGCCATTTCTATCGCCTTATCAGATTTTATCCCCCCTCCGAAGTCTACTTTGAGTTCGGTATGGGTGGTGATGTTTCTGAGCGTACCCTCATTCACCAGTTTGCTGGCCTTGGCACCTTCCAGATCTACCACATGGAGCCTCTGAATACCGGCAGATTCAAATCGTCTGGCCACCGCCACCGGATCATCTGCATACTCCTTTTTCTGTGCATAGTCGCCCTGCGTCAGGCGTACACACTTTCCATCAATTATATCTATAGCGGGGATTATTTTCACCTTATCGGAATTTTAAATGACTGATGTTAAATGTTAAATGAGACATCAGTAGCCAAAGCCTCAGTGCACCAAAATGACAGGCGATATGCCGGATTGCTTTTCATGACATCTTTGACTGTGACGATTTAACAATGGCCGTCAGAATACTAATAATCTGATCAACTTCTTTAAGCAGACCTGCAGTCTCAAGATCTACAAGGTCACTGTATTTTATGAGTAATAGCCAGTAACGTGTTTCTCTGGCCTCTTTGGAGGAGATAGACATTTTTGCCGTAAAGTCTCTCTTGGAAATAGCCGCCTGAGCTTCCTGAACATTGGCTCCGATGCTCGTACCTGACCGCAATAGCTGCTTCGACAGGATGAACTCCTTTTGCTTTAACATCTCCTTGTATGCAGCAATGATGTTCAAAGCAAACTCAAAGCTCTTTTGTTCAATTACATCCTCTGAAAATTTCATGATTTTTTAATTAATAATTATTAATAATTCAATCATAAAATATAACCAAAACCGCTCATACTACGCACTGCTACTCCGGAACTCCTCATCCAACATTCAACACTTAACATCCATCATTACCAATTCAACATTCCTCATTCAACACTTAACATTCAAATGACTCCTCATTTCAGACTAAGAAAGTTCTCAATAATCTTCGCACCTACTTTACCACTCTTTTCCGGGTGAGCCTGTAAGGCGTAGAAATTATCTTTATGAAGGGCTGCACTAAAGGGATTGACGTAGTCGGTTGTGGCGATGGTCTGGTCACTCAGCTCTGCGTAGTAGCTATGCACAAAATATACATAGCTCTCTTCCTGCACCCCTTCAAACAGAGGCGAATCCATGTGGGTGAGCGTATTCCAACCCATTTGAGGTACCTTAAGCTTAGGCTCAAACTTCTTTACATCAATGTCAAAAATGCCCAGACAATCGGTATCATTCTCTTCAGAATGGCGACACATCAGCTGCAGACCCAGACAGACCCCGAACACCGGCTGTTTCAGATCTTTGATCACGCGATCGAGCCCTCGTTCTCTGAGAAAGCCCATAGCAGTACTGGCCTCTCCCACTCCCGGAAAGATCACCCGATCTGCCGAACGAATGACCTCTTCCTCATCACTGAGCACCGGGGTCACGCCAAGTCGTTCCAGTGCATAGGTAACCGACTGCACATTTCCTGCATTGTAGTTAATGATGACTACACTCATGGCTGCAATAATAAGCGGTAAAGAAAAACTTAATCGACCGTAGCGGCTTTTTCTTTCAGCCTCAACTCAATCTTTTCCTTTATCTCAGGAATAGACTCATAGAGTTGCTCATAAGAGTCGATGATGAAGTAGCGATCCTGCATCTTGTCTTTGCGGTAGGCGGTATCCAGAATATGATCGACATCGTATTCGTGATGCTCAGGCTCATTGCTGAGTGAATACTCTGTTTCTCCTGATGAGCTCAGGATGCCTGCTCCGTAGATCTTCAGTTCTCCGTTTTCTCTGATAAGGCCAAACTCAATGGTAAACCAGTAAATACGTGACAGCAGGTGAATGGCCCAGGGATCTTTGATCCATTCCTGGCCAAACTTGCTGATGGCCTGCAGAAAATCTACAAAAGCCTGATTGGCCAGTAGTGGAATGTGGGCGAATACATCGTGGAACATATCCGGCTCTTCCAGGTAGTCGAGCTGGCTCATTTTACGCACCCAGGTAGTGGCGGGAAATTTCTTATTAGCCATAAGGTCAAAGAAGAGGTCATCTTCCACAATCCCCGGCACAGCAT
>DIYF01000024.1 GCA_002427745.1 Roseivirga sp. UBA6061
GAGCTCTTTCTGAGCTCCTCGTCTTCAGTAGTCGTACCACTGAGCGTGGCTTCATCTGACTGGCTGGTCTCCCAAAGGGCACGCACCCGGTCTACCTCATGGGGCAGAAAGTAATTGGGGTAGCAGACAAACTCAGCATAATTGTGCTTTAGGGGTAACCCGAAGGAATAGTTGGCGGACATGTTTTGGTCTGAAAAAGTGAATTCTAAAATAGCAATTGTTCAATCTCCTGCGACACAACACAGCAGATTTTATTCAATTGAAAAAGTCTTCTTAACTTCTGAGGGCTTGTTGCCATTTAATCACATCATCATGAAAGAATCATCATCATCGAAAAGAGACTTTTTAAAAAAGGGGTTGACCCTGAGTCTTGGACTGCCACTTGTGGGTTCAGGAATCCTATCCTGTACTACGGGTGAAAAACAAGCAGCTCCACTACGCATACTTATCCTGGGAGGCACCAGCTTTCTGGGGCCACATCAGGTAGCTTATGCGGTCAGCAGAGGACATAAAGTGTCAATTTTCACCAGAGGTAAAACCGTACCTACTGTAAACACAGAAGCTTTCGATCATGTCGAAAGACTGATTGGTGACCGACAGGATAACCTTACGGCTCTTGAAAACCGGGAGTGGGATGTGGTTATTGATAACTCAGGCCGGGCTGCAGACTGGACCCGGAGAACGGCTGAATTGCTCAGGGAAAAAGCAGGACTGTACATCTACATTTCTTCTACCGGTGTCTATTATCCTCACCTGGAAGCTGATGTCAATGAGGACACCAAAGTACTGCTGCAAGATCCTGTGAACGCAGAGGGAGAAGCCCCCGAGCGAGATTCTTTTGGTGTGATGAAAGCCAAATCAGAAGTGGAAGCCATTAAAGCTTTCGGAAAAGATCGTACTGCCATCGTCCGCCCCACCTATATGCTCGGGCCGGCAGACAGAACAGACCGGTTTATGTACTGGCCCCTGAGACTGGCCCGCGGAGGCGATATTTTCGTTCCGGGAAAGGCAGATGATCCCGTACAATATGTAGATGTACGTGATATCGCTGACTGGTGTATCAGGCTGGCCGAAAATAAAACGGCCGGTACCTTTAATGCAGCGGGGCCTGAAAATGCCCAAGGTGTGCTGGAATTTGCGCAAAAAGGAACTGAAGCATTTGATGTGACCTCAAACATTGTACTGGTAGAGGATTACGATTTTTTGCAGGAACAGCGCGTTTCCTTTATCATTCCCTGGATCATGCCTAAAGATGATTATTACGCCTCTGCCAGGGTACAGAACAGCAGGGCCATCGGAGCGGGACTGACTTTTCGTGAGTTAAAAACAACCATAAAGGATACATACGACTGGTGGAATTCGGAGGCGGTAGACCCCGAAAGGAAAACCAAATACGAGCAAAACACGCGTACAGTGCTGGCACGGGAAGCTGAAATACTCGAGGCCTGGAAAGTCACCAGAGAATAGAGCTTCACGTTCTATATCAACTACATATTTCATTTCTATATATCGAGAATTATCGATATGTTTGTTGCGTGAATGATCTTGATATCATAGACATTAGTAAATCGCTTTCAAATCCCGTTCGGTTAAAGATTCTGAACTGGCTGAAGGAGCCTGAAAATCACTTTCCTCCTCACGAGACAGTTAAGCACTTCAATGATGGAGTTTGCGCCAGCTATATTCAGGAAAAGGCGGGCCTTTCACAGTCCACCATTTCAACTTACCTGAGCATGATGGAAAAATGTGGTTTGCTCATTTCGACAAGGCACGGCAAATGGTCCTACTTTAAAAGAAATGAGGAAGTAATAGCTGGTTACAAAAGCTATTTTGAATAACGGCTATGATGCCTGTATGACTTCACAGCAGTACAATCAAACGTAAAGACAGGAATCAACATGAGAATATTAGTTATAGGCGGCAAGGGTACTATTGGAAAAAGAGTTTCTGACCATTTCATGCAGGAGCATGAAGTCATCATTGCCGGGCGCAGCAGCGGGGATGTGACGGTAGATATTACTGACAGTAATTCTATTAAGGCAATGTTTGAGCAAACGGGCAAGCTGGACGCTATCGTAGGGATAGCCGGGGAAGCCAAATGGGCTCCGTTCAGTGAGCTAAGTGAAGAAGACTATTACATCGGGCTGAAGAGTAAGCTTATGGGGCAGGTCAACCTGGTGCGGATCGGGCAACACTATCTCAATGATGGCGGCTCTGTTACCCTCTCTACCGGTATTCTGGCTGATGATCCGGTACTCCAGACAGCCAGTGCTGCCATGGTCAATGGTGGTATTCACAGCTTTGTGCAGGCAGCTGCCCTGGAGATGGAACGCGGCATCCGTGTCAATGTAGTTTCTCTGGGGGTGGTAGAAGATGCCTATGAAAAGTATAAGGGCTACTTCCCCGGTCATAACCCCGTCCCTACCCCTAAAGTGGTCAATGCTTATGTGCGCAGTGTAATGGGCAAAGACAATGGTATGGTCATCAGGAAGTATGAATGATACATTTACCGAAACTTCTCTAATCTCAGCCATATGAAAAAGAGTTTTATCCTCTTTTTGGTGAGTCTGACTGTAACAGCTCTCACATTACTTCTGTCTACTTTTTGGGATGCACTTGGATTAGGGCAAGATTACCAGATTCTGGCTTTCATCCTTATCTTTTCCGCCCTGCTAAGCACCATTGGGTTAATCATCGGCATTACTGAGTACGTTTCGAACAAGAACAAAAAAACACTTATCGGCATCATAGGCAATGGACTTATAGTGCTATTTGTCGTAGGCATGATGGTATACGCCTTAATGACCCTGGACCAATAGTGCTCAACTTTGTTCTCCTCTCATCGCCTCCCTGATATGTGGCAGGTAGTGCATAGCACAGACAATATTACCCTCAGTATCTCTGAACTTAATCAATGAGCCTACATGAGGAATTTCGGTTTTGGGTAGTAGTATTTCACCACCGCTGGAAGTCACCAGGTTTGCCGTCTCATCTACATTTTCTACGCTGATACTGCATTCAAAACCAATGACTTTTTCCGGGGTCAGCTGATACTTCCTGTCCTGCAGTGCCCCTATCAACTGCCCGTTCTCTCCTGTACTGCTTTTGATCTGAGCAAAATCATCCGGACCATAGCTTTGAAAATCCCATTGAAACACCTGACCGTAAAAGTCCTTTGCCCGATCCATATCTTCTGTGAAGATGGCAAAATGTGAGAGTCGATTATCCATTATTCTTCTGTTAGGTTTATTGTACCTGCGATATTTCTCGCATTAACTGGCTGAAAAAGACTGCCCCCGTCTGACCTTCGGTGCTGACGGGATACTGATTCCAAACCACTGCTTTCCGGTTAGCATTCGCTTTACCGTAAAAAGACTTATGAATTCACAGGGGAAAGGTTTTGCACAGAAACCAACAAGCTATCCCCTCTCTGAAGGGTGAGACGAAAATCATCCCTTCAGGGAATTAAAAGGGCATTCATTAACTAATTACCTCTCCTTTTTAGTAGAGCTGTGACCAATCACATAGCGCCAGATGCCTTCTTCTTTTTCCATCAGAGCCGTCATGGCACCATTGATACTAAAGGCGTATCCAGATTTCATTGTTAAATCCTGCTCATACTCAGTGTATATACTGGCTTTGTTATGCGCCAGTACCGTCACCCTTCTTTCCAGCACCCGCATTTCAGCACTTTCCAGGGAGCCAAACAAGCCTTCCAGGGAGGCCGCCAGGGTAGCATAGTCGGGATAGGTGATCTGCCCGTCCTCCACCCAATAGAAGCGTTCCTTCTTTGAATAAAAATCAGGCAGCGATGCCACATCTCCGCTGTTCAGTGCATCGCGAAATGCATCCAGCCGGGCCTCCACTTCTTCGGTTACCTTGGCTTTATTCACCATTTCGGAAGCGCCTCCTTCAGTACAGGCAGATAGTGCGATAAGGCAGACTAAGAGTCCTAATACTTTCTTCATATCAAATTTCAATTGTTCGTTTGGGTTTATTGCCTTGCAGGCTATCATACAATTCTGTTTTCAGGGTATAAATCCCGGTTTCCCGGCAGGAGACAATCCTGAGTTGTTGCTCATAAGCTCTCACCTGCCCCGGTGGCAAACCAATCAGTTCTTTATAAGACCGGTTCATATGAGAGCCATCCCAAAAGCCGGCATCAATGGCACTCTGTGCGAGCTGTCGACCTTGCAAAATCATATTCAGAGAGTCTACCACCTTCATCCACATAATAAAGTTCTGGATGGGTTGTCCTATCTGCTCTTTGAACAGGTGCCTCAACCTGCTTTCAGAAAGACAGACATGCTCTGCCACATCTGACACCCGGAACTGTCGCTCATGGCTCTGTGTAATAAAGGTGACTGCCTTTCTGATCCGGTCATCTATCACCGTTCCTCCCGTGCTGCCTATGAGCTGCTCAAAAATGGTCTTACAGCCCTCCATCAATACCCTACAATCTGACTGTACCAGCAGCTTTTTGAAAAAACCATTGCTGAGCTGCCTTATACCTGATTGGTCGAGGCCTGCAATCCCCTGGCGGTCCAGGTACTTATCAGTGAGTCTCTGCGCATAGTCCGTGTCTTTGTCCAGATAGATAAAGAGCTGAATGCTGCCACAACTATCCAGCTGATGCATATGCCGATCTTTGATGATGGCTGCTGAAAAAGCAGTCCATTCACTCTGTGCATCTTTCAGCTTAAACTGCTTATCGATATCAAAGACCAGCTGCAATGTGTTATGCAGGTGTGGATCAGTATTAAAGGAGGTGCCCCAGAACATGCTGATGCCGTTCCAGACATAAAGTGCTGAGGTATCGCCTTCGTTGCCCTTTTTCATTTCTCCGAGGTCAAGATACGAGCTTTTCAATTTGGTGAATTGTAAAATCCGGCTGATCTTAAACGGTCTCTGTCTTCCTCAAGTAATATCCCATTGGAATTATCGTCTTTACTAAGTCAGAGTACCCGGATTTATGAAAAGAAACTGGAAATACATCGCTACGGAAATACTGATTGTGATCATAGGTATTATGATCGCTTTTTGGATCAACAACCTCTCGGCCAATTACAAAGACAGACAAGCACTGAAGGAGAACCTTTCCAGCATTGTCAATGACCTGGAGGCAGACCTTAAAAGTCTCGATCAGATCAAACAGCGCCAGGAAGAGAAGATCAGGGATTTTGAGACCATCAAGGCCCAGCTACAACAGGAGAACACCAACTGGGAACAGGTATCAGACCTCATTATCAAGCAGCAGGCCAGCCCCACCTTCTACCCTATTACCAGCACTTTTCAATCTACTGTGTCCAGTGGTAAGATTGACCTGATCAAGAACCTGAATACAAAAAAGAGCCTGTTTCATCTCTACGAATTCACGTACAAAAAAGCCGTATACAATGGCCAGCTCTATGATCAGTCGCATATTGGCTATTATGACAACCGTCTGATCAACTATGTTGACTTTGATGATCATCAAATTCTGAACAAGGAGGCCATCAGAACCCCTGAAATTGTCAATGCGGTGAGCTACCTGATCGACCAGGCAAGAGACTATATCAAGCTACTCGAGAATGTTATGAAAGAAAGTAGTGGATTGATTGCGGTTATAACCGAATAGGGTATTCTCGAAAAGTCTGCTCACTTGATTACATTATCAGGGACTAATTGAACAGCACTTGCTACTTTTAATCAAATGAAAGACAAAGAAACCATTCAGAAGCTCTTTTACCGACTTTCGGTATTCGCAGCAATGGTCACAATCGGGGGGGCTTACCTGATTTCTACTCAAGACACAAGGATGCTTTTGGACCAGGCTATTGACGTCAACCTGATGGGACAAATATATAATGAGCGAAAACCAGACACCCTGAATTACGAAAGAGTGCTTAGTAATGAGGAAGCCAAACTTGTGAATACAATGTCTGACTTCCTGGATCAGGGAATGTTCAAGGCCTTCCCACACTACCGAAAAGGACAGTCCTACAAGGAATTTGATCAGGAAATCCTTACCAGGATTAATCAACAAACAGAACTCTTCAGAGAAGCCAAAGAGAATAACGACAGGCTGGCACGTCAGGCATCTAACCTGAGAGTTTGGGGGTGTTTTGCCGCATTATTGTTTATGATTTTAGGAAAACTTGCCGGTAGATTCACAAAGGTGTCGTCCAATGGGTCACCAGACTAAGCTGGCTCAAACACAAAAAAGCCCTGACAGAAACGTCAGGGCTTTCTAAAATCTAAAGTCTTATTACCATCATCTGGTCATCAATTCCCTACTTCTTTCAGTAGTTCCTCAATGGCTTTTTCCAGCTGCTCGTCAATGCCCTTATCAATTTTACCGGGCATATTCTTCACTTTAAAGTCAGGCTCAGTCTGGAGGTTTTCCATCCACTTGCCATCAATGTTTTTAGCACTCACAGGTACTACACCCCAGCGAGAACCGTCAGGCAGACCTTCCCAGCCGGCAAAGCTACAGGTACCCGGCACCGGCATTCCTACCGTCTTACCAATTTTCAGATCTACATACCCCTGAGAGAAGCAGTGGCCGTCACTATAGTTCGACTCATTGAACATGGCCAGGGTAGGCTTGGTCCAGCGTGAAGTTGGCTCTCCGCCTACTACCTTCGCTTCTGTTTCATAAGAAATAAAAGGTACACCGGTAAAGAACATAGCCAGGTCAGCCACCAGGTCACCACCACCATTGAAACGCGTATCCACGATGATTCCTTTCTTATCAAAATACTTGCCCATCATGCGCTCGTAAATGTTTCGGTAGGGTCCGTCACTCATTCCCGGGATATGCACATAGCCCAGCTTACCGCCACTTTTCGCTTCTACCTCTTTCTCATTCATTTTTACCCAGCGGTTATAGAGCAGGCCTCTTTCAGCTCCCAGCGATATCGGTTTCACCGTGATCTGATGCTTCTCCTTTTTGTTGGCCGGATCATAGTATTCCAACAGTGTGAACTTATTGGCCTTGCGGTTCAGATAGCTGGCCACATCCCTGCTGGGGCTGATCGTTTCACCATCGATCTTCTCAATGATCATTCCCACTTTGATATCAAGGCCGGCCTTATCCAGTGGTCCGCCCTTCATGATTTCGGCAATACGAATACCATCACCTTTATGGCTGTAATCCATAAAGATTCCCAGCGAGGCTGTAGCATCTCCATTAGGAATATTGCCATTGTAGCGACCTCCTGCATGTGATACATTCAGCTCTCCCAGCATCTCAGAGATCATCTCGGTAAATTCGTAAGAGTTGCCAATATGTGGTATGTACTTAGCATACTCCTTCTTCATATCGTCCCAGTCGATGCCATGGAAATTTGAGTGATAAAAAATGGCGTTGGTACGCAACCATACATGGTCAAACATATAGGCTCTTTCAGCATTAGTATCCAGGCTCATTTCGCCACGAATCGACACCGGCTTGGTGCTACCTGATGAAGTATTGACTTTGGAGATACGGCCTCCGCTCAACAGGTACAGGTTTTTCTGATCCTTATCCCATCTCAAGCGGCCAAAACCGGCATTGAGCTTGGCCACCATTTTAGTAGCACGGGTTCTGAGGTTAGTAGACCACAGGTTCATACCACGCTCAAAACGCGCCAGGTAGTAGAGAGTCTCGTTGTCTTTAGACAGAACCGCATCTCCCAGGCTTGAGGAATGTATAGTCAGACGGACTTTTCTATCCGTCATATCCTCCCAGTCAAAAACCAGATCTTTGCTTTCTTCCTTCTTTTCTTTGTCGTCTTCTTTCTTTTTGTCTTTGTCATCGTCCTTCTTATTCTTCTTGGACGCTTTTTCCATCTCCTTTTGCAGGTCGTAGTCCTCCTTGCTCAGGCGATACTTATCCCAGGCATCCTTGGAGAAGAACATGCTATACACGTCAGATTGAGATTGTCCGCTGGTGGCATAACTCTTCAAGCCGTTACGGTTACTGAACCAGAGCATTTGCTTACCGCCATTTACCCATTTAGGAGAGTAGTCTCTGTAACCGCTCTCAGTCAGGTTAATACGCTGAGAAGCATCGGCTGACATCAGCAGCACTTCTCCATTGCTCAGTGTTTTGCTCCAGCCAATCAGCAGCCATTTACTGTCAGGGCTCCAGCGGTAATACTTGTCACCATCCCCCATATGGTAGAGGTCTTTATCGGTAAGCAGCGTAGTGGTGTTCTTAGACTCCAGATCCATGATCTTGAGTGTTCTACGACCTTCAATGAAAGCCATCTTCTTTCCATCAGGAGAAAATTCCGGCAGATAATTATCCAGCTTATTGCTTACCAGCGGCTTTTCTTCCAGTAGCGTAGAAGCAAAAAAGAAGGGCTCTTCATCTTCACGCACCCTTTTTGTTTCGAAAATATGCCACAAGCCGTCACGCTCACTCGAGTAGACCACGGATTTACCTTCAGGTCCCCATTTCACAAAACGCTCCTGCTCTGGTGTATTTGTAATACGCTTGGTCAGTGAACCATCCACGGAGGTAACAAATACCTCACCCCTGGCAATAAAGGCTATCTCTTTACCATTTGGAGAAATATCCATCTCACGAACACCTCCATTGATAGAAATAAAGCTGTCTGTGTTTTTGATAGCCTGCGTTCTGATATTAATCGAGACTTTTTTGGGTCTCTCTCCCTCACGCATGGTGTACAACTCACCATCATAGGAGAAGCACAGCAAACCATTGCCTATGCTCAGAGAGCGTACAGGGTGCTTTTTCAGCGTAGTCAGCTGCTGATTCTGGCCAGGGTTGGCCAGCGACATTTTGTGCACGTTGAAGTTGCCACTCTGCTCGCTGAGGTAGTAAATACTCTTCTCGTCAGTGGAGTAAACCGGGTTACGATCCTCACCTTCAAAAGTGCTGATCATTTTGTGGGTATCAGATTTACTGTCATAAACCCAGATGTCACGGGTAATAGAAGAGGTATGGTGCTTTCTGAATTCGTTCTCTCCTCCCTTTTTGTCGTGGTAAATCATCTGCTTACCATTCTTGCTTACCTGTACATATTCTGCAGGTATGGTGAAGATCTGCTCTACTCTGCCCGATTTTACGGGTACCTGGTAGAGCTCCGGCTGAGAGCCTGTCGGGTATTGGCGATGCTCAGCAATATCCTGTCTGAGTCCACCGAAAATTACGTTTTTGTTATCAGAAGAGAATGAAAAAGGTACTTCGTCATTGCTGTGGAAGGTCAGGCGGCTGGCAGGTCCTCCCTGAGCATCCATGATGTAAACATCGAAGTTGCCATAGCGGTCAGAGGCGAAGGCCAGGTGCTTGCCGTCTTTGCTCCAGACCGGCATATAGTCATGCCCCTGGTGAAAAGTGAGTTGCGTAGCATCACCACCGCCAGCAGCCACCCGATACAAATCTCCTTTATATACAAAGGCTATCTGCGACCCATCAGGTGAAATGGAAGGATAACGCGCCCACTTCGGTTGTACCTGTGCCGTAGCCAGTGTAACGGCTGACAGCAAAAGCATGACTGAGAATTTGAGTTTTCTTAAATACATGTACTTAGTTTTATTTGAGTCGGGGAAGATAACAAAAAAGAGGCCCCGTCAGTCGGCAAATTTTACATTCGGGTAATAGCAGTTTATAAGTTTACCTTATAAAAAATTGATTCGTTGATAAGTTTTAGCTAATTCTATCTTCCGAATGAAACTGACCATCACCGGATACTCTACTGCCCTCTTTTCTACCTGGTTTTTTGTGGATGAGCTGGCCCTGCTGTTCGATGCAGGCGATGGTGTGATCAGCGGACTGCAACAGAAGTCCGGAAAGATCAAAAACGCCTTCATTACCCATGCTGATCGGGATCACCTGGCAGGCCTGCTGGCATTTAACCAACTCAATGCCAGACCCGGAGCTCCCAACATTCATTACCCGAAGGACTGCGGGTCGTTTCGGGCCCTGGAGGCCTTCAGCAAAAAGTTCGACCCACAGGTTTCCGGTACCATCTGGACGCCCATACAGGAATATGATAAGATCAGCCTGCGTAACGATGTCTACGTCCAGGCTTTCCCGAATGAACATGTACAAATCGGTCACCCTGATACCAAAAGCCTTAGCTACAAGGTATTTGAGACCAAAAGGAAACTCAAACCTGAATTCAGAGAGCTGGCGGGGCATGAGATTAAGAAAATCATAGAGGAACACGGCCGGGATTATACCACAGACCTGATCAAAACCAATGTGCTGAGCTACTCCGGAGACAGTCCGGTAAATTATGATCTATGGGATCAGTCAGATATTCTCATTCATGAAGCCACCTTTCTGGGAGGCCCTGAAGATGACCATATAGAAACGCATGGAAACCAGCACAGCAAACTGGAAGATGTTATCAGGATGGTATCGGAGATTAAGGTAAACCAGCTTGTTTTAAGCCACTTTTCTTCCCGCTACTCCCATCAGCAAATTGATACGCGCATCAGGAGGCTTTGTGACCAGTATCAGATTAGCATTCCGGTGTTCAGCATCCTGCCCGGCCAGCTGAGCCATAACATACTCAAAGGAAAACCGGTGAACGACTGAAGCGGCTCTTCAATATCTCTAAACCCCGCTCAGCGTCATCCGCAGGAGACTCTGAGCAAAGAATGCACTCGCACCCACCAAAGGTCCGTTTGTCCAGCTTCTCAGAGCTTCTTGCTGATAACTCTGACAGATACGGCTTACCCCGAGGCTATTCGTCTGACCACTTTGGGCCGGACGAATGATCTTCACCATAACTCAGATAAACGGAATCACCTGAACTACTTACCTTATATGCATGATGGTCATTGTTTATTGTGGAACTTTTAAGCTAATTCCTAATATAAACGAGTTGGGCACAATTCATTCTGACAGAAAAAAATGACAACTATTTGATAATGGACTTTACGATTAACCTTAGACCTGACTTAAAATATTATAAAGAAGCGTACTCAGAAATGGTGAAAAGTAACATGTTAAAAAAACTTGAGCCATTGTTCGCGACAGCTATGATTCTCGTTGCAATTGGACTTTGGTATTTTGATAACGATGGGATATTGGGATATTTTCCTCTTCTATTTGGTGGACTTGGAATTTATGAATTAATAAAGAGTTACACTTCTCGAACAAAGTGGATAAGTGAAAGAATAAAAAGTGACGTAACAGGACAAGAAATCAACTTGCAATTCACGGACAGTTTAATTGTTCACAGCGGGCCCTTTTCAACTGGGAATATCAGCTGGACAGGAATAAAGTCCATAAAGCAAACTGACAAAGGACTAATAATAAAACCTGAGACAGGTATCGCTATTTATTTACCAAAGACATCATTTGAAGATAAAGACCAAATTAACTTCATAATTAACAAGGGAAGAAAATGAACAGCGCCCAACAATGACTAAGCTTCAGGCGGAATGAAGGTTATCCATAGTTTTTTTAACAATCTGCTAGCTTAGGTCCCGGCCGACAGCTCAGCGTTGGTAAAATCGCCTCGAAAGCTTAGCTGGAATGTGATTGGCAATACTGAAAAAAACCAAATGGTCAAAAACAAAGAGTTTAGAGCAATAATTCCAGATGAGTATTATCGGATTCTGAAGTTCAAACAAGAGGAACTTCCAGGAATTGCAGTTGTGAATAAAAGTTTGGTTGATTTTGAGCAGAAAGAAATTTTCTCTTGGCATTGCTCTGTAATGCTGGATTGTAAAGAACTCATCGAAAATGGAATGCCATCAAAAGCAGAAGTCAAAACATTGGACGAGTTTGGAGACTTTTTAGACGAAAAAATAAAAGGACCTGACAAAGAAAAACCAAACGGACTTTTTCTCGCAAGAATTACGTGGAATGAAACGCGCGAACTGATTTGGAGAATTCATGATCCAGAAATTACGAATGAGTTTCTATCCGACTTAATTGAGCGGAATGAATATCCTCGAGAATTTGACTATCGAATTGATGATGATATGGAATGGAAATTAGCCCAATGGCATTTAAAAAAACGTAAATAAAGTACAGCAGCTAACAACGGCAACAATTCATTGTGGTTTTGTGACATACCAAAGTAAAAGTATTAATTCTCAACATCTGACTTCGCTGTGGAATCACCTGAACTACTTACCTGATATGTATGATGGTCATTGGTTTTTGTGGAACTTTTAGGCTAATTCCACATATAAACCGGTTAGCTGCCAACAGAGCAAAGTGAAAGTTAAATGATACACCTAACACAATTGATTTATATAAAAGAAGGGAAAGAAGAGACATTTCACGAGTTTGAAAAAATCGCTATCCCTGCTATTCTAAAATACAACGGACGACTTACTTTGCGAATCAGGCCGAAAGATGATTCTGTGATCGAAAACAATGTTGAAGTGCCTTATGAGATTCACTTGATTGAATTTAAAACCCAAAAAGACTTTGACAACTTTAAAAAAGATGAGGAACGAAAGAAAATCCTTCACCTGAAAGAAGAATCAATAGCGTCTACCATTTTGATCCAGGGCGTACGATTAAATTAACAAAAGCCAACAGCTAGCCAGGTGAATAAGTATTGGTGGTTGAAGTGATAAAACTTAAAGTATCAACTCAAAACAATGGTCTGTGCAAAACCGAAAGTTTGGTGAGTAGAAACAGACCATTTCTCATACACCCACTGTTAGCGATAATCAACCATCATTGCCTACATTTAACCTGACATTTTCTAGTTAACGTGAAATTAACTCCAAAAGCAAAAAGAAACGTTTCAAGGATTATTCCCTTCGCGATAATCTGGTTATTGAGTGGATGGATAACTGATATAACAGAGCTCGGGGTAACACGTAATCAAAATCTCAATCCGGATACTGATATTTCCCTGACCATTCCGGTGCTGATTTTTGCCAGCCTGGCGAATATCCTGGTTGGGCTTATTGTAGGGGTTTTAGAAGTCGTTTATTTAGAAAAGAGATTCTCAAACCGAAAACTGAGTGCCAAGTTTTTTTACAAATTCTTAATCTACCTTGCCTTATTTATTGTCATCATAGTTGTCCTTTTTCCTGTGGCTTCTGCGCTTGAAACAGGCACAAGTTTGCTGGAAGCTGATCCCTGGCAAAAACTGGGTAGATTCCTGATAAGCATCTCTTTCCTTACCACCTTATTTCATTTGGCTGTAAGGCTTATGGTATGTTTGATATATTCAGCCATCAGTGAAAACTTAGGACATCATGTGTTTTTAAATTTTTTTTCCGGGAAATATCATCAACCCAAAATTGAAAAGCGGATTTTCATGTTTCTGGACATGAAATCTTCAACCACAATAGCCGAAAAGCTAGGCCACATAAAGTACTTCAAATTACTGGACACTTATTACAATATTATGTCAGACCCCATCATCAATTCATTCGGTGAGGTCTACCAGTACATAGGAGATGAAATCGTGATTTCATGGAAACCTGGCGAGGGGGTTAACCAGGCAAACTGCCTCAGATGCTTCTTTGACATACGCGATCATCTCAATGAACAAAAAGAAGCTTTATTTCATGAATTTGGTTTTGAAATTGGTTTCAAAGCAGGTATTCATTTCGGTGAAGTCACTATTGGAGAAATTGGAGCCTTAAAAAGGGAAATCGTATTTACGGGGGATGTCTTAAATACAACCGCCAGAATCCAAAGTCTTTGTAAGGAATTAAAATCTGATTTACTGATCTCAGGTGCGATTAAAGAATTACTACCTCATTCTGACTATCAGTATAGCTCTAAAGGAGAGATAGAACTGAAAGGAAGAAATAAGAAAGAAGAATTGTTTAGCGTGACCTTAGAAAAAGAGCTGACAATCTCTGACAATATGTAAAACTAAACCCCGCACAGAGTCATCCGCAGGAGAACTGAGCAAAGATGCCCTCGCACCCACCAAAGGTCCGTTTATCCGGCTTCTCAGAGTTTCTTACTGATAACTCTGAAAGAAAGATACGGCTCACCCCAAAGGCTATTCGTCTGACCACTTTGAGTAGTCGGACGAATGATACGGCTCTTTAATATCTCTAAACCTCGCTCAGAGTCATCCGCAGGAGACTCTGAGCAAATAAATGTGCTCCCAACCACCGGAGATCAGTTTACCCGAGATTTAAACCTCCCTTAGATTCATCGATCAGAGGCTCTGAGCACCTCAGTAAACTCAACCCTTCCTTTTGAGTCTACATAAGCACTCAACAGCATGATATCGTAGTTTCCGATGATGGAAGAGCGAGTCACGAGTTGCTCTGCATTGAGTCTGGCATTTTCAACGGTGTAATCCTTTAAGCTGGCTGAATCTCCTAAAGCAGCTATGGCGGGCCTTATTTGCGCAATCAGCGTATCAAGGTTATATCCGAGTGATTGGGTATGTTCAAAGGGCTTTCTTGTACGTTGTTTAGCAGTATTAACAGCCCCACAGCTTTCATGACCCAGCACCACAATCACCCGGGTACCCAATACCTGCACGGCAAATTCAATACTGGCAATGGTAGCGGTGTCAGCTATGTTTCCCGCTACTCTCGTCACAAAGAGGTGTTCCGGACCTGCATCGAAAATTCTCTCCGGAATGACCCGGCTATCTGCACAACTGACAATAGCAGCATAGGGTCTCTGACTAGCAGGCTTCGGCTCTCTTTGCCTGGTAACACATTGCAGGTTTCTGTTGATATAACGGCCGTTCCCATCAATCAATCGCTGTTTGATTCTACTAAGTTCATGCTGCGGAATAAGGTCACAGACTGCTTCGCTTTCGGTACTCATGATCGTTTCTTTTTCTCTTAAGTAAGGGAAAAACAGTTGCCTCATTATCGCATTCGAACCTATACAGGTATTTTGATCTGATAAATCAGGGGTTTTTACCTACAATCACACCGGGCTTTTCTTGGTACAAGCCAACAGAAAACATCAACAAAAGAAAGAGACCACCTTGCGATGGCCTCTCTTTCAGAACAGGATGGAAGTCAAACACATCTGATCCAATTCTACCCTTCCGCCATTCGTCTGACCACTTTGAGTGGTCGGACGAATGATACGTCATCCGCAGAAGACTCTGAGTATTACACCTCACAAATCCTGCAATGTCCTGACCTTAATACCGGGAAACTCAGCTTCCAGGGCCTCCTTGATTCCCAGCACATGGCCGGCCCCTACAATCACGACAGCTTTTGCATGTCCAAGCTCCGTCATCTGTTCGCCAATATTTTTGGCCATACCGGCATTCCTTCTGTCCCACACGGCACCTGCCGCCTCACAGGGCTCACAGGGCGTTTCTCTGAACGTAAACCTGTTGGAGACTTCATAGGACAGGATGGTCTTTGTCCGGTTCGTATGCTTGCCCAACCTGCCGAAGATGGCGGGTAAGATCGCACGGTTATAGCTCTTCTTATTGTGTTTGGTCAGTAATCTGATCTGGCCGTCTTTCCGGCTTTCAATCACACAGGCTCTCCAAAGTTTGGTATAAAGTTGTGCCTCATGCTGATGGTCCATGGCATAGACTCTGTTCATATCCATCGCAATCGCCAGTTTGGCGGTAAGGTCTCCGTTTTCATTCCGTGTGGGTTTCCGGCTTCCTTTCAATCCATGTCTGGCCAGATACCGATAGTAATGCCAGTTGGCCTTGTCCCGGTTGACAATAAAATAATCCCGTAAGTAGGCGTAATCCTCATGGCTCATACCCGAAACAGAGGTTTGCATCAGCCTGTCAAAGCGTTGGCAGTCTTCATTGAAATGCTGACGAAGGCTATCCCCAGCCGGCAAAAACCATTTCGATTCATAATTGGCCAGACTGAGTGAATCATCGGGTCTTTGTCTTTCTACATAGATAGCATCCGGCTTGTAGCGTTTCGCAATCCGAAGCAGCGGTTTATAGCTGTGCTTCACAATTTTGGGTACATCATGCATGGTGCCTACGATCAGTACTTCCGGCCGATCCTGCGCTCTGGTAAGGAGAATAGCTACTACCCCCAATACCAGACTAAAGCATATCCTTCTCATATTACAGGTTTTGGGCATTAATGATTTCGATAGTCTGCTGCACCCAGTCACTGTCAGGGCTGAGCTCAATTTCCGGAGTCACTCCCACTTCTTCATATGGCAGGTATTGATTGAATTTCATATCTGTCGGCAGAAACTGAAAGAGTCCTGAAGGTGAGGTCAGTCGAGTGCCATAGTTACGGCCATAGGCCACGGCTCCGTAGCTGTTCTGGCCCAGATGAGTAGCATCAGCCAGTTTAACCAGTCGGATGGTAGTCTGCTCAGCATTGCTCCCTGAAATGGCATTGGTCAGTACATATACCTTGCCACCCCGCTGTGCATACTTTCTGATGCGCTTTACAATGGGCCATGAAATCTTCGAGGCACCTCCTCCATTATTGCGTACATCTACTATCAGATTTTCGGCATTCAGCCCGGTGTTCATTTGAGCGATCAGGGCATCACGTTTGTCAGCATTCTCCTGACTACGCCCGAAGTCATGAAGCCATACGTATTGCACATTACCCGCCACCTGTTTCAGTGTGTAATTTTCGGTGGTTTCCGCATTTACAAAGACATGGTTCTGCTTCAGTTGCTCTTTGATAACATTGCCCGAAAGAACACCATGTGCTATCAGCTTTGCCTTTTGAAATACCAGGGTCTTGTATACCTGTGAGTAGTAGGTGATATCATAACGCCCGGCAAGATCAGAAGGACGCATGTATAAATACACATGACCAGGTGCCCATGTACCCAGTTTGGAAGAAAGGATCACCCCTGTGAAATTGTCCGTCCCGGCTACCTTATACACCCCGAGTTTCATCAGACTGCCGATGTTATAGATGCCTTCCACCTCATTTACTGCCTTGCCCTCCAGGCGGTCTCTCAGCTCGTCCAGGTTCAGATCTGTTTTGGGAAAATTCACGAAGGACTCTGACTTTCTGTAGGCCTCTACGAAAGTACTGTCATAAATATCTTTGTATTCAAAATCAGGATAAGATTCGAGTAGTA
Organism: Roseivirga sp. UBA6061; assembly: GCA_002427745.1. GTDB lineage: Bacteria > Bacteroidota > Bacteroidia > Cytophagales > Cyclobacteriaceae > Roseivirga. The sequence goes on from DIYF01000024.1 coordinate 16,943, forward strand.
AAGCATGCTTATCCCTGATCAGATCAAGGAGCTGACTGAGCTTTTGAAAGCATGCAAGCTTGCTTAGCGGCAAGGTCATTTCTGCGCGTAAATGCTGATAGGTCTGCTCATAAATTTCAGAGTCTTCTCCCTTAATCTGGTACTTGTAAGACTCAGTCGTTTTGATTTTTTGATTGAGGAAATCCAATTCTGCCCGACAGTCGCATTGCTGCTGAGCGCTGAGGGTAAAACCAAGGCATAAAAGGAGTAAAAGTATCGCTGATTTTTTCATTTTTGAATTCGTTTTGTGTTTGACTTACGATCCAAACGTACAAACACAAATCGGCCCCTAAGCCTTATTATGGGGCCTTGTGGCGAAATCCTACGATTCTGTGGCGGAATTGACGGCCTTTTCTACAGCCTCCTGATAAGTTTTGGAAACGGGCACTTCCAGGTCATAGGACAGCACCACATTCACCTTGCGGTTTCCGGTACGCCACTGCTTAAAATGATGTGGATTGATGAGGTAAGAACGGTGGGTTCTGACCAGAGCACTCAGGGATGCTTCCACAGCAGTGAGCTTATTTCTGATCAGCTGTTTTCTCAGCTCCTGTCCCTCCTGATAAGTCACCTCAACATAGTTATCAGAAGACTGAATACATATCAGGTCGTTCAGTGCCAGCCTGAGACTTTCATAGTTGCCCGTGCCTTTGATTTCTACCTTCTGTTCTTCCAGCTTTTTCTCTTTGTACTTACCAAAAGACCAGCGGCCAATGGCCACGATAGGAAGAATGGTGAGTATGGCAGGGATATAAATATGGGTGGCAAAATAGGTAATGGTATAGGCATTGGGGTGCGCCTCCATAACGATATAATAGTACACCAGCCTCACGATAACAAAAGCCAGAACAAAGAGGAAAAGCAATTGGCTGAGTTCTGAACTGAGGGTCCACTTTTCGTTTTGCTTCCGGAACAGCCAATATTGAAAAGGCAGAGAAGCCAGATAACACAGCGAAGCAAAGAGGCCATACAAGGGCAAATAGATCAATTGCTCTCTGGGACCAAACTCTGTAACATCCAGGGGCTTGGTGAAATACAGAAATACAAATACCCAGATGACCAGCCCAAGGGCAATCAGCAAATGATGTCTTACAGATGGATCAAAGGGATAGTGCTTCTTCAAAAATGCGCGGTGTTAGCCAGGGCCGAATTAAAAACATAATTCCGAAAAGGCCATGATTGTTTTGAGCAGGCATTAAAAACTGGTCCCAGAGTACCTAAGTATTCCAGAGAACATGCGACAGCGTACTACCCGTCAGCACTGGTAAAGCTTTGAAACTAAGCCTGGTTTACTTATCAGACGTAGATTTGAAATACACCTTTCAACTATAAAGAACCAGGGTCAGATGGTTGAAGAGGTGCCTGTCCAATCTGATCTTGGCCTCTTACGTAGGTACTTATCAAATAATTCAGGACATAGTCCTGGTTTTATAGTCGTCACAGGTTTGGAAAACCTGCCACAGAAATTATGACCTTCTTAATCACAATTAAAATAAACGGAATTATCTAAAACACTCATTATTATATACTATTTCAGTTGATTATTGTGTAATTTTTGACCAACTTCTACATACACACGAATTATGGGAAATAATTAGTATGAAATGTAATATGAGTGAATTAAGGATAAATACGCATGATTACTTTACTGAAGCTTTGAATTTTCTTGTAGGAAAAATTCCTGTAATTGGTGACATCCATGGAGTACATGGTAAAGTGCTGAGAAATGCTGAAATAGACTACTTAAAATCTCAGGTAGATCGAATCGATAACTTGGAATCCCTAATTAGACAGCTAAGTAACGACTTGAATAACTCACGTTCTACGAGTTTTGTCAAATCTGGTGCTATTGAATTAGAATCGACTAAAGATGCTCAGTTTTTTTCAGGGACCGCTTTGAATGATTCCAATAGTCCAGTTGCTACCAATAATCAGTATATTAAAAATATAAGATCTATTTCGCCTAAAGAAGACTTTTTCTTCGAATTAAAAATGCAAGAATTAACTAATCAATTTGAGAAGAAAAAGGGCATTTCGCTAATTTTTATTGACCCTGTAAGTAATGAGATAATTCCAGAATTTCTTCATTTAATAATATCGCATAATCAAGCTTTTCTGACTCATACAAACAAAATCTCCTCACAAGAATTAGGTTGGGCAGAAATTCCTGTATTTGATATCAACTTATTTAAAATGGGACGCAAAAACGGATTATTTTCCTGTTCAATCAATAATGTCAATATTTTTACCGAGGGCATAAGAATCGAAAACAACCTTCAACCAGGAATTTTTATTGAAAAAGAAGTTTCTGTGAGGTGGAATTTAATTTTTACATTTTTTAATTCTTCACATCTCTATAACTAACACTACTATGAATTTTGTCATCCCAACTTTCTAGAAGTTTTGAAACAACTCACTAAGTATCCCGAAACTACTAAATCCTCATAATAAGTGCTAAGCCCCCTCGGCTTACTTAGTTATTTGCAAAAGATCATTCAAAATAAGCAGCGTTCGCCTCCCTATTTCAGCATTTTACCATCATTACCATAACAGCAAGTCAATAGACGAACTCTTTAACAGAACGGTCTGGACCCTGTACAGATTTACACAGGGTCATCAGGGTCCTTGCAGAGGCCCTGATGGAGAGGAGAACCAAGGTCAGACGGTTGAAGGGTTGTTGCCTATCTAATCTGATCTTAACCTCTTATGCGGGTAGTTATCACATAATTCAGGACAGAGTCCTGATTTTATAGTCGTCACAGGTTTGGAAAACCTGCGACAGCAATCGGTGATAGAAAACGATACCGTATCACATAAAATATGGCAAACCGCTTTCTTTAGATACTTCCTATCGTCAGCATAAGAAAGAAAGCTGAGTCCCTCTTGTCCCTTCCCTTATTTTTATCCTCCAAGAGCCACATTAGCAAACTCCACAGAATATGGAAACATTTTTTCAATCCCTCGTGCAACTATCATTCACAGGCCTCCATCTATTACTTACTAAAAAGTAGAACATATTAGAAAAAGCTTCCGTATATTTGTTCTACAATCTAGTAACATACAATAGATCATCTGAAGTAAGAACTTATGAAAGAGACAAGATTAGGCGACTTTGAAGAGGTCATTTTGCTGCTGGTGGGTATTCTGGATGAGGAAGCTTATGCCTTTAAGATTGCAGAGGAGTTTGAATCGCAGACCGAACGCTCTGTTTCTATCGGGGCCGTGCACTCTACCCTGAACCGCCTGGGTGAAAAAGGATTTCTCACCTCCGAGATGGGAGAGTCTACCGCAGAACGCGGTGGGAGACGCAAAAGAATCTACTCCATCACGGCATCGGGTCAGCGGGTACTGCAAGAGTCGAGAGACTTTAAAGTCAGCCTCTGGAATCAGTTTCCGGCTTTTGCCAGTGGCAACCTGAAGATAGAATGGCTCAACCTCTAAACTGAAGCCTTGAGTCATACCTCTCCCCATATCACACCACCCAAAGCGGCCACGCGCTTACTGTTGAGGTTCATCAAAGATGAGCTGGCAGAAGAGGTGCTGGGAGATCTGGAAGAGAAGTTTCTCAAGACCATCCAAACCAAAACAGCAAAACAGGCCCGCAAGAATTACTGGTATCAGGTCATCCAATATATCAGGCCCTTTGCCCTCAAAAAACTCAAATTACCCGGTCTACGGGGACAAAATCCATTCGACATGTACAAACACTATCTCAAAATCTCATGGAGAAACCTGGTTCGCAGCAAGGTCTTTTCTTCGATTAAGATCGGAGGCTTCGCTATTGGTATAGCCGCCTGCATTCTGATCGCGCTGTTTATACAGCATGAAGCCAGCTACGACCGTCACTATGTAGATGGCGACCGCATTTACCGTATTGCCAATAACTATCAAAGTGAAGACGGTAGCGAAATGTGGGTAAATCTGCACGGACCGCTCAAGCCTGTTCTCGAAGAGAGCTTTCCTGAGATTGAAAAGGTCAGCCGGGCCGTATTATGGAGCTGGGGCAATGCGGGTGAAAATCACATTCGCCCCATCAACTCACGGCAAAACATCTATGATGAGGGCTTTTTCTACGCTGACCCTGAATTGCTGGAAATACTGGAAATCCCCATGGTGTATGGCAACAGCCGGGAGGCACTCACCGCACCCAACAGCATGGTGATTACCAAAAGCAAGGCAGATAAGTACTTCCCGAATGAGAACCCGGTAGGCAGACAAATGGTACTCAATGACACTCCGGAAGACACCTACACAATAGGGGGAGTTATGGAAGATTTCCCCTCTAATTCACACCTGCAGGGGGATTTTATCCTGACACTGGCAGAAAGAAAAACAGGTCCGGGCACAAGCGGCTGGTGCTGTACTAACTACACCTTTTACCTCAAACTGACACCGGGATCTGATAAGGTAGCACTGGAAGACAAGATGGTGAAGCTGAGAGACACTTACCTCCTGGATAAGTTTCTGGAGGCCGGCATGACCGATGTGGAAGACCTGAAAAAACACCAGTCATACTATCTGCAACCCATCGCCAATGCACACCTGAACCCGGAACATATTTATGATAGTCAGGTGCACGGTTCACATGACCTCTTATGGATTTTTGGTACCGTGGCGGTTATCATTCTCATTATCGCCTGTCTCAACTTCATCAACCTGTCTACAGCAAGGTCGGTCAAAAGGGCCAAAGAGGTGGGGCTCAGAAAAGTAGTTGGTTCGGTAAGATCCAGTCTGATCTATCAATATCTGGCCGAATCTGTCTTTTACAGCTTATTATCCGTCATGGTAGCGGCATTAATCGCCTACCTGGCCTTACCCCTCTTTAATACGATTGCCGATAAATCGCTGTCCATTCCATGGACCTCGGCATGGTTCATACCTTCTCTTTTACTGATCTCCTTACTGATTGGTACCTTATCCGGTCTGTATCCTGCCTTCTACCTCTCTCACTTCAACCCGATTGAAGCGTTGAAGGGACGGGCCACCAGTGGCATAAAATCATCTTTCTTCCGCAGTGCCATGGTAGTTTTTCAGTTTACGGCCACCGTCATTCTTATCATCGGGGCCCTGGTGATGCACAGGCAGTTTGAACACTACATGGACAAGGCCCTGGGCTTTGAAAAAGAGCAGGTGATTAACCTCCTGGGGGTTAACACTTTGAAAGAAACAGAACGCGAAGTGCTCAGAGAAGAGCTATTGAGGCTCTCAGAGGTAGAAAATGCCACATTGGGCGATTACCTACCCGTTGCCGGAGGTGCGATTACCAATTTCGGGTTTCAGGTAGAGGCACGTAAAGCCACCGACCCCGGCTTTGAGGCGGCCCGCTGGAGAATAGATGAAGACTATCTCAGCACCATGGGTATGGAGCTGGTGGCGGGTCGCAATTTCACAAAAAGAGCATCAGACGAAGAAGGTATTATCATTAATGAGCGTATGGCTCAGGGTTTTGCTCTCGAAGATCCCGTAGGCACCTGGCTGGTAGATATGTTTGATGGACGCTATCAGATCATCGGAGTAGTAAAAGACTTCCATTTCGAATCGCTGACAAGCAACGTGAGACCTCTCGCCATGGTACTGGGCAAGGGTCAATCCACCATATCGGTCAAGGTGAAAACCGAAGATATGCAGGCCAGCATAGCCGCCATCAGCCGGGTATGGAAGGATATCAAGCCCAATCAACCCATTCGCTACAGCTTTATGGACGAGCGATTTGAGCTTATGTACACAGACCTGGCACGGATCAAGCAGCTCTTCCTCACCTTTTCAGTACTCGCCATTGTGGTGGCTTGCCTCGGGCTCTTTGCCCTTTCTGCCTACACAATTGAGCAAAGAAGCAAGGAGATCAGCGTGCGTAAAGTACTGGGAGCCAGTGTCAGCAGAATTTTCACACTACTGGCTACCGATTTTGTAAAACTGGTGATCATTGCCAGCCTCATCGCTATTCCGGCAGGCTGGTACCTGATGGACAATTTCCTCAACGATATGGCAAATCGCATCGAACTGAGCTGGCCTATTTTCACACTGGCCACCATTGCCGCTTTTGTCATTGCTCTGGTCACCATCAGCTATGAGTCCATAAAAGCAGCCCTGATGAATCCCGCCAGCCGACTGAGATCAGAATAGTTTCCAACATCCGTTCGTGAAAAAGCAACATCACCATATCGATCACCAACCTCCACGGTCAGCCCAAAAACTACTGCTGTGGTTTCTGCGCGATGACCTGGCCGAGGAAGTGCTGGGCGATCTGGATGAGAAATTCTATTCCACCCTCCACAAGCACCCGGTCAAAAAAGCAAAGCGCAACTACTGGTACCAGGTGATGCAATACCTGCGCCCCTTTGCCATCAAAAAAATCAAGTCAAAACTTATCAATCAGACTATGGTCAGACACAACTTTGCGGTTAGCTTCAGACATCTGCTGAAAAGCAAAGTCTACTCCGCCATCAACATCGGAGGGCTGGCCATGGGCATGACAGTAGCCATGTTGATTGCCTTATGGGTTAAGGACGAGCTTGATTTCAATAAATATCATGACCATTACGACCAGACCGTACAGCTGTTGAGGCACGAGCAGGTATCAACCCATACCACTATGACAACCGGTATGGGCACCCTGGTTGCCGAAAGGTTTGCTGACCATTTTCAACGGGTTGTTATGGTGCGGGGCAGAGTTGAATCCCGTACCCTGGCCTATAAAGATCTTAAATTCACACAGAACGGATACTTCATGCAGAAAGAAGGACCCGCATTACTGGGCCTTAAAATGAAGTACGGAAGTCAAAACGGACTGGCCGAAATCAACTCCATACTACTGTCAGAATCCGTAGCCGGCAAGCTATTCGGAGACATTGATCCGGTCAACAGGGTCATTCGCATGAATGCTGAGTGGGACCTTAAGGTAACCGGTGTGTACGAAGACATTCCCGGGAATTCTGAATTCGCAGATGCCAGCTATTTCTCTACCCTGGATCGCTATTTGAAAGACCGGTCCGGGCTGGATGTGTGGAGTAACTATAATATGTACGTCTTTGGTCAGCTACATCCCAACAGTAATATTCATGAGGTTTCAGAGCTTATCGAAGCAGCCTTTGCTGAAAGAATGGGTAAAAAAATGGATGGAAACACGGGTTTCTTTCTCAACCCCATGCGCGAATGGCACCTGAATTCAGAGTTTGAAAACAACCAGCGCGTTACCAGTAAAGCACAGCTGTTTGTCTGGTTTTATGCAGCTATCGGGGCCTTTGTGCTTGTTTTGGCCTGCATCAATTTCATGAATCTCAGCACCGCCCGTTCTGAAAGACGTGCGCAGGAAGTAGGCATCAGAAAAACACTGGGTTCCGCCAGGTCAGAGTTGGTACTGCAATTCTATATCGAATCGCTGCTCTATAGCTTTATGGCCTTTCTCCTGTCGCTGGTTCTTTTGAGTGCTGCGTTGCCCTGGTTTAACCAAGCCTCTGGCAAGCATATCACTGAGCCCTGGACAACTCCCGGTTTCTGGCTTTCCGCAGTCGGTTTTATGCTGCTCACCGCCTTTCTCGCAGGGTCTTACCCTGCTGCCTACTTGTCTTCTTTCAAACCCATCAAGGCACTGAAAGGCACATTTGCCGGCAGCAAGCGATCCTCACTGCCCAGAAAAGTTTTGGTTGTATTTCAATTCACCATTTCCATTGCCCTGATCATTGGTACCATGATCGTCAATAATCAAATTCAGTTTGCCAAGGACAGGCCTGTCGGCTATACACCGGAAGGTATGATCGGGTTAAAACCGGCAACACCTGACTTCAATAAAAAACTACCTGTTGTTTATGAAGAGCTGAAAAGGACCGGTGTGGTCGCCTCTGTTGGTGCCTCTGATTATGCCGTCAGCACCACCCGTGGCTGGAGTGGTGGTTTTGAATGGGATGGCATGGAAAACACCCGCAATATCGCATTTAACACCATTAGCATTTCTTACGACTATGCCAGAACGGTAGGTCTGGAGTTTGTTGCCGGCCGGGACTTCTCCCGTGATTTTGCCAGTGACAAGCAAGGAGTACTGCTCAACCGATCGGCTGTAGAAACCATCGGACTTGACAACCCGGTTGGTCAAAAAATCACACGCGTATCTGACTGGAAGGCTCCTGAACACTATACCGTATTAGGGGTAGTAGAAGATATGATCAAGGGTTCGCCCTTTGAGTCAACCAGCCAGTCTATCATGTTCCTGGAGCAGAGAGACATGCGCTGGCTTTACATTCGCATAGCCCCTGAGGTAAGTCTTTCTCAGGCCATTCCCGTGATTCAGGCCAGGTTCAATGAGGTTTACCCGGCTGCTCCCTTTGATTTTCAGTTTACAGACGAGGAATATGCCGGCAAGTTCGAAGCAGAAGAAAGAGTTGCCCGACTGGCAGAATTTTTCAGTCTGCTGGCCATTGTCATCAGCTGCCTGGGGCTTTTCGGACTGGCCTCCTATGTGGCTGAGCAGCGCACCAAAGAAATCGGTATCAGAAAGGTATTAGGTGCCAGCATTTCGCAGCTGTGGCAATTACTCTCCAGGGACTTTGCCATTCTCACTCTGATTGCCTCCTTTATTGCCATTCCCCTGGCTTATTGGGTGCTCAGTGGCTGGCTGGCAGATTATGAAGAAGTCAGAACCCCAATGCACTGGTGGATTTTTGCCTTGGCGGGCATCGGTGCCCTGGGGTTAACCCTGATCACGGTGAGTTTTCAGGCCATCAGAGTATCCAGTGCTAACCCTGTAAATGCTCTCAGAAGTGAGTAAGCACAACTACCATATCAACCATCAGCCTCCCAGGTCAGCAGAAAAACTCCTGCTGTGGTTTCTGCGGGATGAGCTGGCAGAGGAGGTATTGGGCGATCTGGATGAGAAATTCTATTCCACCCTCACCAAACAGTCGGTCAAAAAAGCAAAGCGCAATTACTGGTACCAGGTAATGCACTACCTACGCCCTTTTGCCATCAAAAAAATCAAGTCAAAACTTATCAATCGTACCATGGTCAAACACAACTTCAAAATCAGCTACAGACAAATGCTCCGTCACAAGGGCTACTCCCTTATCAATATCGGTGGTCTTGCCATGGGTATGGTAGTCGCCATGCTCATTGGTCTCTGGGTCAACGATGAACTCACCTTTAACAAATACCACGATAATTATGATCAGCTGGTACAGGTTATGAGGCAGGAAAATGACGGTGACGAACGTTTTACCAGCCCCTTTCTGGCTACCGGTATGGGTGCTTTGCTGGAAGAAAAATATCCCGATCGACTGCAGGATATTACCATGATCAGGTCACGGTCGCAGAGCCGGGTACTGGCCGCAGGAGAAAACAAATTCACTTTTGAAGGTCATTTCATTGAAGAGAAAGGACCAGACCTGCTCGGGCTCAGACTGAAGTACGGTAATATCGATGGGCTCAAAGATCTGAATACCATTATGCTGTCTGAATCCGCTGCCTTCGGCCTCTTCGGAGATACCGATCCTACCGGCAAGACGGTGAGGATGAATGCAGCCCGTGACCTGGAAGTGGTGGGTGTTTATGAAAACCTTCCCGGTAACTCCAGCTTCAGAGACAGAGACTTCTTTGCCCCTCTACTCAGACTCTTTGGTGGTAATGAGCAACTGCTGAATGTGTGGAATAACTACAACATCTACATGTTTGCCAAAGTGCAGCAAAATACTGACCTGAATCAGTTGAGCTCACTGGTAAATGAAACGATTACAGAGCGTCTTGGTCAAAGAGCCGTAGAGCGCGACTCCCGCTACTTTTTGTTCCCGATGAAAGACTGGCACAAAAAAGAATTTCAGGAGGGGAAAACGGTAGTCAGCCAGGCCTACAAATTCATCTGGTTATATGCCATCATCGGCCTCTGTGTACTGGTACTGGCCTGCATCAACTTTATGAACCTGAGTACAGCCCGGTCGGAGAAACGAGCAAGAGAAGTAGGCATCAGAAAAACCCTGGGTTCATTGAGAAAACAGCTGATAGCCCAGTTCTACATGGAGTCTATGCTGTACACGCTCCTTGCCTTTGCTTTGTCTCTGGCATTGCTCTGGGCGCTGCTTCCCTGGTTCAACCTTACATCAGGCAAGCAAATGGCCGCACCCTGGGATGTTACCGAGTTCTGGATGCTCTCAGGTGCTTTTGTGCTCTTCACCGCCCTGATAGCAGGCTCCTACCCTGCCGCTTATCTTTCTTCCTTCAAACCGATCAAGGCCCTGAAAGGAAAGTTGGGAGTAGGCAAACAAGCTGCTATTCCCAGAAAAGTATTGGTAGTATTTCAGTTCACCATTTCTGTGGCGCTGATCATTGGCACCATCACGGTGAACAATCAGATTCAGGAGGCTAAGGACCGCCCCATAGGCTACTCACCGGAAGGTATGATCTCACTCAGGCCGGCTTCTCCCAATTTTGGTAAAAACAGAAAGCTCATTCGCACAGAAATGATGAATACCGGCATGGTCAAGGCAGTAGGCATGTCCAACTACCCGGTGATCAGTGACCTGGGCTGGAACGGAGGCTTTACCTGGGAAGGAATGGACCCCGGATTTACCAGCTCATTCAATACCATTACCATTTCTCATGGATATGGAGAGGCAGTAGGCCTGGAATTCATAGCCGGTCGTGATTTTTCAGAGGAGTTTGCTACTGATAAAAACGCCATCATCATCAACCGATCAGCCATGGAGGCGATGAAGCTGGAAGATCCGGTAGGCACTGTGGTGAACTACGCTCCCGGCTTTTTCGAGCCCAGAAATTACACCATCATCGGGGTGGTGGAAGATATGATCAAAGGATCTCCCTTTCAGCAAACAGATCAGTCCATTATGTTCCTCAATCAGGAATTCACTCCCTGGCTCTATATCCGCGTGCGTCCTGATATTTCCATGAGCCAGGCATTGCCTGAAATCGAAAAGGTCTACAACCGGATACTACCCGAAGCTCCCTTCGATTTCAAATTTGCCGATGATGACTACATGGCCAAATTCCAGGCAGAAGAGCGTATTGGAGACCTGGCCGGTTTCTTTACCCTGCTGGCCATCCTTATCAGCTGTCTCGGACTCTTCGGGCTCGCTTCCTACGTAGCCGAACAGCGCACCAAGGAAATAGGCATTCGAAAAGTACTCGGGGCCAGTGTAGCAAGCCTTTGGAGGCTGCTCTCTAAAGATTTCGCCCTCCTGGTGCTCATTTCCTGCTTTATAGCCATCCCTATCGCCTATAGTGTATTGGATGGCTGGCTGGAAGGCTATCAGGTACGCACCCGATTGTATTGGTGGACCTTCGCACTGGCAGGTTTCGGTGCCCTGGTCATCACGATGATCACCGTAAGCTTTCAGGCCATTAAAGCTTCGATTGCCAACCCGGTCAACTCATTAAGAAGCGAGTAATTAAACAGCTCAACACTGACTAAGTGAAAAGAAAAAACAAACAGATCACCCCTCCCCGACTGGCAGAGCGCTTTCTGCTATGGTTTCTGAAAGCCGATCTGGCCGAGGAAGTACTGGGCGATCTGGATGAAAAATTCTACAGTCAACTCAAAAAACACAGTGCCTTTAAGGCGAGGCGCAACTATTGGTTTCAGGTCTTTAACTACCTGCGTCCCTTCGCCTTAAAGGCCAGTTCATACAGGTCAAACAATCTCACAATGCTCAAACACAACCTACTTATCAGCTTCAGAAGCTTTATGCGCTTCAAGAGCACCTTCCTGATTAATCTTTTTGGTCTGGCCAGCGGCCTCGCCTGTACCCTGCTCATTTACCTCTGGGTAACGGATGAAATGCGAATCAATCGCTTTCACGAAAAGGGAGATCGTATCTACCAGGTATTGCAGCACAATCGTTGGGGTACATCGGTACAAACCATGACCAATACACCTCGCCCTCTGGCTGCCGCCCTCAAAGCCGACTTCCCGGAGGTAGAGCACTCCGTATCAGTCAATGACGATTGGGCAGATACACCAGGAGTTGTCAGCTTCGGAGAAACCAAATTCAAAGCCAAGGACAACCAGGTAGATGCTGATTTCTTCAACATCTTCTCTTATGAGCTGCTTCAGGGAAATCCCGCCAATCCCATTCCGGACACGAAATCTGTGCTCATTTCAGATAAACTGGCTACCAAGCTTTTTAAGTCGGTTGATAATGTGGTAGGGAAAACCGTACACTGGGATCAGTATGAGATGTCTGGCGACTACCTCATTACAGGCGTTTTCAAAGCTCCCTCAAGTCAGTCGTCAAAACACTTTGAGTTACTTTTTTCTGAAGAACTCCTGGTGGAAAGAGTCGATGGCTATGCCAACTGGAACAACAACAATGACCGCACCTTTGTCTTGTTGAAAGAAGGCAGTGATGCCCGGGCTTTCAATGAGAAAATCGAGCATTATCTGAAGACCAAGATGGATTCAGAAAAAAATACACTGAGCGTTCAGAAGTTCGGTGACCGCTACCTCTTTGGCTCCTTTCAAAATGCCGAGCAGGCTGGGGGTCGTATCGTGTATGTACGACTCTTCAGCCTGGTGGCACTTTTTATTTTGGGTATTGCCTGCATCAATTTCATGAACCTCACCACGGCCAAGGCCACCAATCGCATGAAGGAGATCGGGGTAAAGAAAGCCATTGGCGCCAACCGGCACACCCTGGCTTCGCAGTACCTGAGTGAGTCACTCCTGCTTTCTTTTATTGCCCTGCTGGTTGCCATTCTGATCACCAGCCTTTTCATAGGTCAGTTCAATGAGATTACAGGTAAACAACTCGCTTTGAACCTGGAACCCGAACTCATCATAGGGGCCTTAACGATCACCATCTTCACAGGCCTGGTATCTGGCAGCTACCCCGCTTTATACCTCTCAGGTTTGCACCCCATCGCCATGCTGAAGGGCAAGCTCAAGCAGACCTTTGGAGATACCTGGCTGAGAAAAGGGCTAGTCATTTTCCAGTTTACCATCTCTGCTATTCTCATTACGGCTGTGATGGTAGTATCTGAACAGATCAGCTATATCCAGAACAAAAATCTGGGCTTCAAAAAGGAAAACCTCCTCAGGTTTGACTATGTCACAGAAGAAGGACCTGGTTTCAGAGCTTTTATCGAAGAACTGAAATCAATACCAGGCGTAGTGGAGGCTTCGGGGGCCGTAGATGATGCCACGGGTATGCATGGAGGCACGGGCAATGTGGCCTGGCCCGGCAAAGAAGAGGGTTCCAGAACCTATTTCGAAATACTCAATGTGGGCTATGATTTCCTGGAAACCATGAACATTGAAATGGCCCTGGGCAGAAGTTATGAGCCCGGCCGTGACAAGCCCGGCCGAAGTAAGATCATCTTCAACGAGGCTGCTATCAGAGCCATGGGGCTCAAAGACCCGATAGGCAAAACAGTTCAGATCCAAAGAGAAAAGTCAGAAGTGATTGGCGTGGTGAAAGACTTTCATTTTCAGACCATGTACCAGGATATTGCACCTCTGTATATACAATTGGGTGGTCAGTTTGAATACACACTGATTCGCCTGCGGCCTGAAAACATGTCGGCTACAATGGCTGCCATTGAGGAGGTATATGACAGTCACCTGGACGGAGTGCCATTTGATTTCACTTTTGTCGATTCAGACTATGATGCCATGTACCAGCAGGAACAAAGCATCTCTTCTCTGTCAAAATACTTCGCAGCCATTGCCATCATTATCTCCTGTCTTGGGCTACTTGGGCTCACTGCCTTTACAGCGGAAAAACGCTCAAAGGAAATCGGTATCAGAAAGGTGCTCGGCTCAGGCAACTGGCGTATCATATATCTGTTGTCTTCTGACTTCACGAGGATGATTCTGGTGGCGCTGTTCATCGGTCTGCCCATCAGCTATTATGTAGCACAGGAATGGATACAGAATTTCGCCTATGGCATTGAACTGAGCATTTATCAGTTCCTTTTCGTGGGGCTGCTTACCATCGTCATTGCCTGGGTAGCGGTAGGCTTCCAGACCTTAAAAGCCGCAGGAGCCAATCCTGTGGATGCCCTCCGTAGTGAATAACAAAGGGAGACATATTACCCCTCCCCGACTGGCACAACGCCTGCTACGCTGGTTTCTCAAAGAAGAACTGGCAGAAGAGGTAGAAGGTGATCTGGAAGAGAAGTTCTTCCAGACACTGGACAACCATTCAAGGTTTCGTGCTCAGGTCAACTACTGGTACCAGGTACTGCATTACCTGAGACCTTTTGCCATCAGAAAACACAAGTCAGTCCGCTCAAATCAAACGGCCATGCTCAGGCACAACCTGCTTATCTCATTCCGAAGCTTCAGACGCTTCAAAACTACCTTTTTGATCAACCTTTTCGGGCTTGCCACAGGTCTGACCAGTGCCTTATTAATTTACCTATGGGTCAATGATGAACTGAACATGCACCGGTTCAATGAAGAAGACAGTGATCGACATGTACAGATCATCTATAGCTATCCTACCTCAGGAACCATCCATACCGAGACTAACGGAGCAACTCCTAACCCCTTATACCAGGCCATGGCCGAAGAAATGCCTGAAGTGGAGTATTCTTTTCCCGTCATGGCCTACCCCGGTCTCAAAGGCATTCTTTCAAAAGGCGATAATCATATCAGGGCCCGATACCAGTTTATTGGTCAGGGCTATTACAATGTATTTCCCGGTGAGTATTTGCAGGGAGACAAACACAAAGTGCTGTCGGATAAGCGTGAGATCGTTATTTCAGAAAAGCTGGCCCTGAGCTTATTTCAATCTCCCGAAAAAGCCATGGGGCAGCTTGTGGAGTTCAAAGACAAAGCTTATGGCGGGACTTACCTGGTTACCGGTGTATTTCGCCCTTCCCGGCACACATCTGACCCCTTCGATATTCTATTCAGCTACGACCTCTTTATCGCTACAGATCAAATGCAGTGGTACAATGGCGACACGCAGGCACACCTGGTACTCAAAGAAGGAGTTGACCTTGACCAGTTCAACGCAAAGATCAAAGACTATCTCAAAACCGTCTGGGAGAACTCTGAATATGTGCTCTACGCCCAGCCCTATTCTGAAAGGTACCTCTATGGCAATTATGAAGCAGGCATACCCGTAGCCGGGAGAATCATTTATGTAAGACTTTTCTCTACGATCGCCCTGTTTATACTGGTCATTGCCTGTGTCAATTACATGAATTTTTCTACAGCCAAAGCGTCCGGAAGAATCAAGGAAATCGGGGTGAAAAAGGCGATTGGTGCAGGACGTAAATCCCTGATCTTACAATATTTCGGGGAGTCCCTTTTCATGGCTTTTCTCTCCCTCGTGCTGGCATTGGCCATCGCCTACCTGCTCCTGCCTCAGTTCAGTGAAATTACCGGAAAGCCGTTGACCTTTGATCTCAGGCCTGACATCCTATTGGCTACCCTGGCCATTACCGTATTCACTGGTCTGGTTTCAGGCATATACCCTGCCTTGCTGCTTTCAGGCTTTAATCCGGTAGTTGCCTTAAAGGGAAAGCTCAAAAGTGAGGTAAAGGGACTATGGTTACGAAAGAGTCTGGTGGTCTTTCAATTCGCTATATCTGCCATTTTAATCGTTTCAGTACTGGTGGTTTACAAACAAGTGGAGTTTATACAAACCACTAACCTGGGTTACGACAAAGACCATATCATCACCTTTCCAAAAGAGGGCCGGCTGGAGAATGACTTTGAGCCCTTTCTTTCAGCAGTGAAGAACATTTCTGGGGTAGTGCATGCCTCTCAAATGAGTGGTGACCTTCCCGGCAGTATTGCTTTCTCTCAGGGCTACAAGTGGGAAGGCATGAGTCCTGAAGATAAAAGCCTGAGGTTTTATCAGATACGCGGAGGCCATGACCTGATAGAGCTGCTGGGCATTACGTTGAAAGAAGGCCGGAGCTTTTCCAGGGATTTTGCTACTGATACAGATGCCATTATTCTGAATGAAGCCGCAGTGGAAATGACCAGACTGCAAAACCCGATAGGTCAAAAATTCGGCAGTTTTAACCCCAGGGCGCGCACCAAAGAGGTGATTGGGGTTGTAGAGAACTTCCATTTTGAATCTCTGCAGGAACAGGTACGCCCTTTCTTCTTTTCCATAAGTGACCGGGGCCGGAAATTCATAGTGAAGCTACAAGCCGGTACCGAACGGAAAACCATTGACCAGATTAAGGAGCTGCATGCAAGTTTCAATGAAGGCTACCCTTTTGAATTCAGATTTCTGGATGATGACTACCAGGCCATTTATGCGGCAGAAGAGCGACTCACGGCACTTTCCAAATACTTTGCGGGTATAGCCATTGCCATTTCCTGCCTGGGACTCCTGGCCCTCACCGCCTTTAGTACGCAAAGGAGGTTTAAGGAAATTGCCATTAGAAAAGTGCTGGGATCGGGTAGCCTGGGCATTGTGCGACTTCTGTCGCGCGAATTCATAGTACTGGTACTGACTGCGATCCTTATTTCCTTACCCATCAGTTACTATCTGATGAGGACCTGGCTCAACGGGTTTGCCTACAGAATCGGTCTGGACCCGGTGTATTTCATGTTAGCCGGAGTGCTCATGATGGTTGTGGCCTGGTTTACCATTATGTCACAGACTGCCAGGTCTGCCCGGGTCAGCGTAACCGAAAGCCTCAGAAGTGAATAACAACGGGAGACATATCGCCCCTCCCCGTCTGGCACAGCGCCTGCTGCGCTGGTTTCTTAAAGAAGAGCTGGCGGAAGAGGTAGAAGGTGACCTGGAAGAGAAATTCTTACAGACGCTGGACAACCATTCGAAGTTTCGTGCCCGGACCAACTACTGGTATCAGGTACTGAATTACCTCAGACCCTTCGCCCTCCGGAAAAACAAATCCGTTCGTTCAAATCAAACTGCTATGTTGAGGCATAACCTGCTTATCTCTTTTCGAAGCTTTAAACGCTATAAAAGCACTTTTCTGATCAACCTCTTTGGCCTGGCATCCGGCCTGGCCAGTGCCTTGCTGATTTACCTGTGGGTGAGTGATGAATTGAAGATGGGGCGATTCAACGAAAAGGACAGTGACAGACATTTTCAGGTCTTCGTGAACAGCGAATTATCTGACGGCATTCACACCGGAGAAAGGGCTCCTATTCCACTGGCTAAAGCCATGGAAGAAGCCCTGCCCGAAGTTGAGAAAGGAATCCCGGTCTTTGATGAGCCCTATTACAAGGGTGTCATCTCTTATGAAGACCATGATCTCAGAGCAGTTCCCCTGTTCGTTGGAGATGGCTATTTCGATGTATTTGCTACTGATTTTCTGGCCGGAAGCAAACCCGGAGCGCTCAATGACGGCAATGTGGTCATCTCCGTTCAACTGGCCAACAGTTTATTCAACGGGCCGGAAGAAGCCCTTGGTAAAACCGTCAATTTCAATGGTCAGTATTTTAAAGGGCCCTACATCGTCTCAGGAGTTTTCCAACCAGATCGGCACGGAACCATGAGTTTTGATATACTTCTGAGCTTCGATCATTTTATAACTTCCTGGCGCCCAAACCTGAATAACTGGTGGAATGGAGGTCCTCAGACACACCTCATCCTTAAAGAAGGGGCTGATCTCAACAAGTTCAACGAAAAAATTGAGGACTTACTCAACGAATTCAAAGGAGGACCACAGTGGATCGTTGCACAGAAATACTCCGATAAGTACCTCTATGGCAAGTTTAAAAACGGATTACCTATCGCAGGCAGAATGGTTTATGTCCGTATTTTCTCTCTCATTGCCCTATTTATCCTGGCCATAGCCTCCATCAACTACATGAATTTATCCACGGCTCAGGCTTCACGCAGAATCAGGGAAATCGGGGTAAAAAAGGCCATAGGCGCACAGCGGAAAGCACTGATCTATCAATACTTTAGTGAAAGTACATTCATTACTTTCCTTTCACTTTTACTGGCAACAGGCATGGTGCTGCTCCTGCTGCCCTGGTTCAACGAGATTACCGGAAAGGCCTTATCTATTACCCAGGCATCCACTTTCATTTTACCGGCTTTGTCCATCACCCTGATCACCGGATTGGTTTCCGGTATTTATCCGGGTCTGTATTTGTCAGGGTTCAAGCCTGTACTCGCCTTAAAAGGAAAACTTCAGTCTAATGCGGGAGGACTCTGGCTTCGAAAGGGTTTAGTGGTTTTTCAGTTTGCTGCTTCTGTCATACTCATCATATCGGTGGTAGTGATTTACAGGCAAATGAACTTCGTAAGAGATTCTAATCTGGGTTATGATACAGAACACATCATCTCCTTCAACAGAGAGGGCAAATTGTTTAAAGGAGACCCGGATGCCTTCATGGCAGAAGTAAGAAAGATCAGTGGTGTAGTCAATATCTCTTTTATGTGGGGAGAACTTCCCGGTGATGTCAGCAGCAGCAGTGGCTTCCGCTGGACAGGGCAGACTCCTGAACAAAGAAATACACGTTTTAACCTGATAGAAGGAGGCTACGATATCGCTGAGGTACTTGGAGTAGAAATCAAAGAAGGTCGTGGCCTTTCACCGGACTTCGCTACGGACGACAAAGCCATTGTGATTAACGAGACTGCAGCGAGACTTTTCGGCTATGAAAATCCAATTGGTCATAAGTTCGATGGGAAAGAGATTGTCGGAGTAGTAAAGGACTTTCACATCAAAGGACTACACGAGAAAATAGCCCCCCTCTTTTTTAAGCTGAACCTCAGGGGAGAGTATTTCACTGTTAAAATCCGGGGCGAAAATCAAATCGCAACCATCGATAAAATAGAAGAGCTACACGCAGCCTTTAACCCGGGCTATCCCTTTGAAATGAAGTTTATGGACAGGGCTTACCAGGAGTTGTACGAAGAGGAAAAAAGGGTGGCTATTCTCTCAAAGTACTTTTCGCTCATTGCCATTACGATCTCCTGCCTAGGCCTTTTAGCCTTAACGGCATTCAGCACACAACGAAGGTTCAAGGAAATAGCCATCAGGAAAGTATTGGGTTCCAGCAGCTTTGGTATTGTAAGACTGCTATCCGGCAACTTCATCGGTTTGATTCTCACAGCTATTCTGATCGGCCTTCCACTAGGGTATTTACTTATGAAAAACTGGCTGGGAAGCTTCGCCTACAGAATCAGTCTGGATCCGGTATTCTTCATTATGGCCGGAGCCCTTATCCTGGGGATCGCCTGGCTCACCATTATCGCGCAAACCGCCAAATCTACCCGCATCAGTGTAACCGAAAGCCTCAGAAGTGAATAACAACGGGAAACATATCGCCCCTCCCCGCCTGGCACAACGCCTTCTACGCTGGTTCCTTAAAGAAGAGCTGGCAGAAGAGGTAGAAGGTGATCTGGAAGAGAAATTCTACCAAACCCTCCATCATGATTCAAAAGCCAGGGCCAAAAGAAACTACTGGTACCAGGTACTTCACTACATAAGGCCTTTTGCGCTCAAAAAATATCGGTCAAATCACTCAAACAACATTGCCATGTTTAAGCACAACCTCCTTATCTCATTTCGAAGCTTCAGGCGGTACAAAAGTACTTTCCTGATCAATCTGTTTGGCCTGGCCACCGGCCTGGCTACGGTACTGCTGATTTACCTGTGGGTAGACAGCGAATTGAAAACCGGTCAGTTCCGGGAAAAATATAGCGACAGGCACTACCAGATAATGAGAAACATTCCTCTGTCAACCGGTATCCAGACCAAAGAGACCTCCCCTGGTCCCCTGGCAAAAGCCCTGACCGAAGAGTTTCCGGAGGTCGCCTATGCTTTTTCCATCACCACCATTGCCAGCGAAGGAGTACTCTCATTCGAAAATGAGCATGCCAGGGCTATGCCCAAATTTGCCGGAGAAGGCTACCTGAATGTCTTTGGCTGTGACCTGATTTCCGGTAGTAAAGAGCCTGCCTCTTCCGGTATGAACCATGTTCTTATTTCAGAAAAGCTTGCCAACCAGCTGTTCAAAGCCCCGGATCTTGCCCCGGGTAAAACGGTGACTTTCAAGGGAGATGAGATTAACGACCCTTTTATCGTATCGGGTGTTTTCAGGCCGGTCAGCGATCCTTCCCAGCAGTTTGACATCTTATTCAGCTACGATTACTTCATTGCCAAATTTCCTGCTATGGATGAATGGTACAATGGTGGCGTACAGTCTCACCTGGTATTAAACCCGGAGGCAGATATCCATCAGTTCAATGATAAGATCAAAAACTTCCTGGACACAAAACAGCCCAACAATACCCACACCCTCTTTGCGCAGAAATACTCAGACCGGTACCTCTACGGGACTTATGAAAACGGAATTCCGGTGGCCGGCCGGGTTACATACGTAAGAATCTTCTCTCTCATTGCCGTCTTTATTCTGGTCATCGCCTGCATCAACTATATGAACCTGTCTACTGCTCAGGCATCCCGCAGGGTGAAAGAAATAGGAGTGAAAAAAGCCATTGGTGTCCAGCGTAAATCACTGATTCACCAATACTTCGGAGAATCAGTCTTTATGTCTTTGCTGGCCCTCGTATTGGCAGTCGGTATGGCGCTACTCTTGCTGCCACAGTTCAATCTTATTACCGGGAAAGAGCTGGATTTGTCACAGGCTTCCGGTATAGCGCTGCCGGTACTGCTCATCACTTTGCTCACCGGGCTGGTCTCGGGCATCTACCCGGGGCTTTATCTTTCCGGCTTCAAACCCGTGCTTGCCTTAAAGGGAAAAATCAGTGCTGGCTCCGGAGCTCTCTGGCTTCGCAAAGGGCTGGTAGTATTTCAGTTTGCCGTCTCAGTGGTGCTGATACTGGCCGTTATTGTGATTTATCGACAGATTGACTTTGTCCAGACTTCTAACCTGGGCTATAATAATGAAAACATTGTATCCTTTCACAAAGAGGGCAAGCTGGCCGGTGATCCTTCCACATTTGTGGCAGAAGCTGAAAAATTCCCGGGAGTACTGGATTTATCCTCCATGGCTGGTAGTCTTCCGGGTAAAATCGGTGGACGCTGGAATCTGGGCTGGGATGGCCAGTTGCCGGAGGAAAAGAAGGTACGCTTTGTATTCATGCATGGTGATTACGGGCTGGCCGAGTTGCTCGGAATAACACTGAAAGAAGGGCGCTTCTTCTCGAAGGAATTCCCTACCGACAACAAAGCCATCATTCTCAACCAGGCTGCCCTCGATATCATAGGCTATGAAGATCCCCTTGGTAAGACGATGGACATCAACGGACCTCGCCAGATCGTAGGTGTGGTTGAAAATTTTCATTTCGAAGGCATGCACCATGAGATCAAACCACTGATTATCCAGCTGTATGGAGGAGGCACCACCTTTGTGGCGAAAATTGGCTCTGAAGACCAGCCTGAAACCATTAGCAAGCTCGAAGAACTCTATACCTCCCTGAATCCCGGTTATCCCTTTGAGTATAAGTTCCTGGATCAGAATTATCAGCACCTGTATGACGAAGAAAGAAGAATCGCTACCCTCTCAAACTACTTTGCCGGCATAGCCATCGCCATCTCCTGCCTCGGCTTACTGGCCCTGACGGCCTTTAGTACGCAAAGAAGGTTCAAAGAAATTGCCATCAGAAAAGTACTGGGTTCAGGCAGTCTCGGCATCATTCGCCTGTTTTCGAAAGAGTTCATCGTATTGATTGTATTCTCCATCATCATTGCCTTACCCACTGGTTTTTACCTGATGAGCAGCTGGCTCGATGGTTTTGCCTATAGGATCAACCTGGACCCCGCCTTCTTTCTGGTGGCCGGAATGCTCATCATGGCAGTGGCATGGCTGACCATCATGGTACAAACTGCCAGATCGGCCCGGGTAAATGTAACGGAAAGTCTGAGAAGCGAATAATCAGCATTGGACAGATCAAAATTCCATATCACTCCTCCCCGCCTGGCTCAGCACCTGCTACGCTGGTTTCTCAAAGAAGAGCTGGCCGAAGAGGTTTTGGGTGATCTGCAAGAAAAATTTCATTCCCAGCTACATAAGTATTCAAATACCAAAGCCAAAAGAAACTACTGGTATCAGGTTTTTCGCTACCTGAGACCATTCGCCATACGGTCATGGCACTCAAAACACACAAACAACATCATCATGCTCAAACACAACCTTCTTATCAGCCTCAGAAGCTTTCAAAGGTCTAAGAGTACCTTCCTGATCAACCTCATTGGCCTGGCCAGCGGGCTGGTCTGTACCCTATTGATTTATCTGTGGGTAGCAGATGAGCTATCTATGGATAAGTTCCATGAAAATGATCATCAGCTTTACCAGATCATGCGTAATCTCTTAGAGAATGACGAGGTAAAGACCACGACTTATATGCCGGGATTGCTGGCAGATGAGTTAGTAGCCAGCTACCCAGAGGTGGCCTCAGCCACTACCGTATGGCCTGCCGGTTTCTTTGGCCAGGAAGACTACGTCTCCTATGACCAGCAACAGTTCAAAGTAAAAGCGCAGTATACTGACAACCGGTTTCTGGATATAATGTCCTTTCCTTTGGCTGCGGGAGATCCCACCACCGCGCTGAATGATAAAAAGAGTGCTTTAATCTCTGAGTCACTGGCATTGAAGATATTCGGCACTACTGAAAATCTGCTGGGTAAAGTGCTTCATTTTAATGATGATGAAGAGAATCAGGATTTCCTTATCAGCGGTCTGTTCAAAGATGTTCCCGATAAATCTACCCTGCAATTCGATATGCTGCTCCACTCACAGCTAATGATGGACAGGTATGATTATATGAAACACTGGGGCAACAGCAACCCCTATGTTTTTGCCACTCTCCGGGAGGGAACGGATGTCCAGGCCTTCAATACCAGGATCGAAAACCTTATCAAAGGCAAGGTGAAAAATTCAAGGTCCACCCTTTTTGTTCAAAAGTTCTCTGACCGCTACCTCTATGGCACCTATGAAAACGGAGTAGTGGCCGGGGGAAGAATCGCCTATGTAAGACTCTTCTCCATAGTGGTAGCCGTCATTCTGATCATCGCCTGTATCAACTTCATGAACCTCTCCACCGCCAAAGCCACCAGCAGGCTCAAAGAGATTGGCGTAAAGAAGGCACTGGGAGCCAGACGCAAAAGCCTGATGGCCCAGTACTTTACCGAATCCATACTGATCACGCTACTGAGTGCCCTGTTGGCCATTGCAGCCACGGCCCTCCTCCTGCCTCAGTTCGGTAACCTTACCGGCAAAAACCTGAGCCTGGAATTCAATCTCGAATTAATTGGCTGGACCCTGGGAATTGTGCTGATAGCCGGCCTTCTGGCCGGAAGCTATCCGGCCCTCTACCTCTCGGGCCTCAGAACCACAGCTTCATTGAAAGGTAAGCTGGTCAAAACATTCGGAGACATGTGGGCCAGGCGCGGGCTGGTCGTTTTCCAGTTCTCCGTTTCGGCCTTTTTGATTGTCAGTGTGCTTATCGTCTCCAGACAGCTTGATTTTATACAGTCGAAAAACCTGGGCTATAACCGCGATAATGTCATTATGTTTCCAAACACCGGCTTAGAGGAATCTGCCTATCTCGGCTTTTTAAGCAGTCTGGATGCCATTCCGGGTGTGCTTAATACCACCTCAGCTGGACATGACCTGACGGGAGATCATGGTAAAACCTCCGGAATCAGCTGGCCGGGCAAGGAGCCTGATCAGCGAGTCACTTTTATCAACCTGGAAATGAGCTCCAATTTTATTGAGACCATGGGCATAGAGCTGGTGGCAGGCCGCTCTTTTGACAGAGATCGCACCAATGAAGATCAGAAGATCATCTTCAACGAAATAGCGATTGAGCAAATGGGTCTGAAAGACCCGCTTGGTAAGACCATCAAGCTCTGGGGACAGGAAAGGGAGATCATCGGTATCGTGAAAAATTTCCATGCGGAGTCTTTATACGAGCCCATTCAGCCCACCTTTATTCAGGCTTATCCTATGCTCAGCACTACCCTGGTAAAAATACAGGCCGGCACTGAGCCGGAAGTGATCGAAAAAATTGAATCTCAGTACGAAGCCTTCAGCAACGGCCTCCCCTTTGAATTCAGGTTTATGGATACGGACTACCAGGCCATGTATGAAAGTGAGCAGAGGGTTTCTTCGCTATCTCAGTACTTCGCTGTGATAGCCATCATCATCTCCTGCCTTGGCCTGCTGGGATTAACCGCTTATACGGCAGAAAAACGGTCAAAAGAAATTGGTGTACGCAAAGTACTCGGGGCAGGAGTCTGGCGCATTGTGCTGCTGCTTTCCGGTGATTTCACCAGGATGGTAGCCATGGCCCTGCTTATCGGCTTACCGCTGAGCTACTATGTAGGACAGCAATGGCTGCAGGGCTTTGCCTTCAGCGTCAACCTCGACATCTGGTATTTTGTGCTGGCGGGTACCCTCATGATTGCCATAGCCTGGTTAACTGTTGGCTTTCAAACACTCAAAGCCGCCCGCACCAATCCGGTAGACACCCTCAGAAGTGAATAAGAACAAAGACCATATCAATCCACCCAGACTCGCTGAGCGCTTTTTGCTTTGGTTTCTCAAAGGAGAGCTGGCCGAAGAAGTGCTCGGTGATCTCGATGAAAAATTTTACAGTCAACTCGAAAAGCACAGTCTTAACAAAGCCAGGCTCAACTACTGGTATCAGGTGTTTCACTATATGAGGCCCTTTGCGCTCAGGCTTTTCAAATCAAAAAACTCAAACAACACCGCAATGCTCAAACACAATATTCTGATAAGTTTTAGAAGCTTCCAACGCTCAAAAAGCACCTTCTTCATCAACCTCACAGGTCTGGCCAGCGGCCTCATGTGCACTATGCTCATTTATCTCTGGGTAACAGACGAGCTAAGCATAGATCGCTTCCATCAGGACGGAGACCGCCTTTACCAGGTGATGCAAAACGATGTAAACGGTGACGAAATAAGAACCATGCCCTATATGCCCGGTAAGCTGGCCGAGACCCTGATGGCCAACTTCCCTGAAGTAGAAGCGGCCACCATGATGGTACTGCCCGGTTTCTTTAGCAGTGGGGGCTACATATCATTCAATGAAAACTACATCAGGGTCAAAGAGCAGTTTGTAGATAAGCATTTTCTGGATGTATTAACCTTTCCGCTGATACAGGGAAATCCTGAAACAGCCATGGATGACAAAACTGACATTATCATCTCGAAAAGCATGGCTTTAAAGCTTTTTAATACGACAGATAATGTGGTAGGCAAAACCCTTCGCTGGGACGAAGAAGACACGGGTGGCGACTATATCATATCGGGCATTTTCGATGATGTTCCCAGCTCCTCCTCTTTCCAATTTGATGTATTGCTGAGCTTCGAAAAAGTGCTTGAAACAAAGCCATATATAGGAGAATGGTTCAATAGCAACCCCTATGCCTTTGTGAAGCTCAAACAGGGAACCTCCCTTTCAAATTTCAATACCAGGATCAGAGACCTTATCCAGCAACATGATGAGAACTCTGAATCCACGCTGTTTGCTCAGAAACTCTCTGACAGATACCTCTACGGCACGTATACAAACGGGAAAATAGCCGGGGGCAGAATCACCTATGTAAGGCTCTTCTCACTGGTGGCTATCGTAATTCTGGTCATTGCCTGTATTAACTTCATGAATCTCTCCACAGCCAGGGCCACTAACAGACTGAAAGAGATTGGTGTGAAAAAAGTGTTGGGAGCCAAACGCAAGACACTGGTTGCTCAGTATTTCACCGAGTCATTTTTGCTTACAATCAGTGCCACGCTGCTGGCGGTTGTGGCCACCTCGCTGCTGCTGCCAAAATTCAGCGAATTGACGGGGAAAGAACTTAGCCTCCCCTTCGACCTCGTATTCATCAGCTCACTGCTTATACTGATCGGCATTACCGGTTTTCTGGCAGGCAGCTATCCGGCCCTGTACCTCTCTGGCTTCAGAGCCAGTGAGTCGCTTAAGGGCAAACTCGTTCGCGGACTCTCAGTCGTCTGGGCAAGAAAAGGCCTGGTTGTTTTTCAGTTTGCCACTTCAGTCGTATTGATTGTTACCGTCCTGATCATTTCACAGCAAATCAGTTTTATACAATCTAAAAAACTGGGTTATGAGCGAGACAACGTACTCTACTTTGGGAATACGGGCATTCAAAAAGAGAACTACGCCAGCTTTCTCACAGCTCTGGAAACAATACCGGGTGTCATCAGCACTTCCACCGCTGATCACGACATGAAAAATGACGAAAGCCGCACTTCAGGTCTCAACTGGCCGGGCAAGGCGGCCGATACCAAATTCGATTTCGTAAATCTGGCCATGGGTACAGGGTTTATCGAAACCATTGGGATGGAACTGGTGGAAGGGCGTTCTTTCGAAAGAGACAGGGCCAACGAGCAGTCCAAGATCGTCTTTAATGTAACCGCCATTCGCATGATGGGACTGGAAAATCCGATCGGTCAGACCATAGAGCTCTGGGGCAACAAAAAGCAAATTATAGGAGTGGTCAAAGATTTCCACCTTGCTACACTTCACAGCGATATTGAGCCCTGCTTTATTCAGATCGCCCCAATGCTCAGTCGCACCATGGTCAAAATACAGGCGGGAACAGAAATGCAGACGCTCAGCCAGATAGAGGAGGTTTATAAGCAGGCCTCAGCAGGTTTGCCACTGGAATTTCAGTTTATGGATGCTGATTTTCAGGAAATGTACCTGGGTGAAAAAAGGGTATCTTTTCTGTCCAGATCTTTTGCCGTAGTGGCCGTGATCATTTCCTGTCTGGGACTTTTAGGACTAACTGCCTTTACCGCTGAAAGACGGTCGAAAGAGGTTGGGGTTCGCAAGGTGCTGGGAGCCGGGGTATGGCGCATTGTCCTGCTACTCTCCGGAGATTTTACCAAAATGGTTGTGGTTGCTTTATTGATCGGTTTACCTATCAGTTACTTCATTGCACAACAGTGGCTTCAGAGCTTTGCTTTCAGCATTAACCCGGACCTCTGGTATTTCGCCCTGGCCGGTAGCATTATGCTCGTCATCGCCTGGCTTACGGTCGGTACCCAAACTTTCAAAGCGGCCCGGGCCAACCCTGTAGACAGCCTTAGAAACGAGTAGCCGTTAAGACATTATTCTGAAGTTCTCTCCCGCCTTTTTTGTATTATTATACAAATCAAGCCCTACGAGATGAACTTCAGATTTCCCCTGTCGATCATACTGATCGCCTTACTTTTTGCCTGCCAGCCCGCCTCAGAACAAACAGCAGAACCACAAGAAACAGGTCCTGTCAAATACGCCAGCTCTGCTTATGGTATGGTTGCTGCGGCACAGCCTCTGGCTACTCAGGCCGGGAATGCTATTCTGGAAGCAGGTGGCAATGCTGCAGATGCCGCAGTTGCCACAGCCTTTGTTATAGCCGTGGTGGAACCTACCATGAACGGCATCGGTGGCAGAAATCAGATACTGGTAAGAAAAACTGATGGCTCCTTTCAGGGCTATAATGGTATGACAGAGGTGCCTGCCAGCTATGTGCTCCCCGAAGAGCCTCCTGCATCAGGACATGGTACCGTGGGTACGCCCGGAGTAGTGGCCGCCCTGATAAGGTTGCACAAAGAACATGGCTCCATGCCACTGGAAAAGCTGATGGAGGCTGCCATAGGCTATGCCCGTGAGGGTTTTGAAGTCTTGCCGGGAGAAGCTGCCAGGCACAAAATCGCGCACAAAGCCATGATGGCTGATCCTGGTTTCAGAAGGCAAATGCTTAAGCAGGATTCCGTACTGTACAAGGCTGGCGAAACGCTCAGACAGCCAGACCTGGCACAAACACTCAGCAGAATCTCCGAAACCGAAGGCAGAGACTTTTATGAAGGTGAAACAGCAGAGCTGATTGCCTCCGACATGGCAGCCAACGGAGGCTACGTTTCGCTGGAAGATCTCAAAAACTACAAGGCCCTGGATGCCCGTTATGTTTCCACCAATTACCGGGGTTATCAGATTCATTCCATCCCCGCCCCTGCCGGAGGTGGGTTGATTGTGAAGGCCCTGAATATCCTCGAAAACTTCGATCTGTCGGCCATGACGGAATCGCAATGGGCAGCTGTCATGAATCAGGCCCTGGCCATTGCCATGCAAAGCCGTTTTACCGATTACTATGAACCTGATCTGGAAATAGTGAAAAGTAAAAGCTGGGCGGCTGATCAGGCAAAAACAATGGTGATTCCAAAAGCTGAAGCGAATCAGTCAGGGCGCAGTCTGCCTCCTGCCAATGCAGAAGTACTGGCTCAGCAAACCGACTGGAGTGGCGATACCTGGGGTCGGGACAGCCACCATACCACACATTTTGTGACGGCTGATTGCGAGGGAATGGTGGTATCCATCACACAGACAGTAGGACCTCTTTTCGGTTCAAAGGTCATCACCCCGGGGGCAGGCTTTGTCTACGCCTCCACCATGGGTTCCTATCTGGCCAGTTCCGATCAGGCTCCGGGTTCACGACCACGCACCACCATTGCCCCTACCGTGGTAACCAAAGACGGAGAAACTGTGATGGTATTGGGAGCAGCCGGAGGTATTCGCATCCTCTCGGGCATTGTACAAACTATCTCCCGCAGTATCGACAGGGGCATGACCCTGGAAGAAGCCGTGGCAGCCCCCCGGGTACACCCCGGCAGTATTCGCGACCCCGAAACGAGAAGAAACAATGCCAATGGTATGAACATCAATGCAGAATATACACCTGAAAACGGATGGGCCGCCACTGACTCCCTCAGCTGGGTAGAAGCGGGGTTTGAGGTAACCCCTGTAACGCGTTATGGAGCCTTTGCCAGGGTGCATGCTATAGGTCGTGACCCCAAAACCAATACCTGGACGGGCATGGCAGACCTGGACTGGGAAGGTACAGCAGCCGGGCCCAATGAATCAGATTGTCATCAATAGACTGTTGATTACGAGGACGTATTGTCTTATTATTGGTTGTTCGTTAAACTATATGTGCTTTGTCTGCACCCCAGAAAAGAAAACAGACGGCCTGGAAGAAGAGCCGGAAATTCGGAGATGTTAAAGGGGGACGCATGCGTCCCAAACTGGCTGATAATATATTTAACAGGCAACACAGCCTGCTGGCTCCCTCCCAAGGTGAAGAAACACCTGTATATATGGTGGATAATCCCTCGAGGGATTTCTACTTTCCTGTTACGGTGGAAGATATCAAACAGGTTCTCTCACAATTGCCTGTTGAGCTGACACAACACCTGACCCATGTATGGCTGAGGAAAAGATCTAAAAAGAGAGAACTTTATCAGGGTGCCTTTATTTGTGGAAGTGGCGTGCAGCTTGTCGTGATCTACGCCTTTCCTAAAGATCTTTTGATGAGGTTTGGAGAGGAGAAACCTTCCGGGTCTACACTGACATGGTATGCCCCTTACAAGCCGGAGCTTATCAGACAAAAAAACAAGTGGTTTTTAAAATGGTCTGAGGAAGGAATCCGAAAGTACTATCTGGAAGGACTGTTACTCCATGAGATAGGCCATAAAGCCGATAGTTATTACAAAAGATACTGGAGTGTGGCTTATGCTAAAAAAGCAGAGAAATTTGCCAATAACTTCGCATACTACTGGGCCGATGAGCTCAGAACCGCTTATGAATAGATTGTTATACCTACTGCTCATTATGGCTGGAATAGCATCCTGCACTCCCAGGAAAGAGGTTGGCAAGTCACCCTTCAGTGAAGACTTACCAAAGGCATCACCTCTCCCCTTCAGGCCCGAACTGACTCCGGAAGGTATGATCATCCATGGCGGCAGTTTTTCACCTGACCTCAATACCTATCTCTATACGCTCTCTGATGCCGGTTATAACAGGTTTGATACCTACATAACCGAAAAGAAAGAAGGAGGCTGGACTGAGCCTGAAAAAGCCTTTTTCAACTCTGACTTCAATGAACATGGCGCCAAATACTCACCCGATGGCAAAACGATTTATTTTACCTCTACCCGACCCACGGGAATAGAAGGCATGTCTGACACCTGGCATATCTGGAAGACTGAAAAAACGGCTGATAGCTGGTCAACACCGGTTTTTGTTGATATACCCAACCTCAGGGATAAATCGGTTTCTCACCCCTCCATTACAGCATCAGGCCGGCTCTACTTTCATGCCAGCAACCCTGATTACAGTGAGATGACCCTCTACAGTGCACAACAAAATGGCAGCGGGTTCAGGGAAGCTCAGAACCTGTCTGTTACCCAAAACAGCCTGGCCTGTACGCCTTACATTTCAGCCGATGGTCAAACCCTGATATATGCTGAGATAAGCAGTCAACTCAACCTGATGATCAGTAAAAAGAACAGTCAGGGAGACTGGAGCCAACCTGTTCTCCTCAATAAGGAAATCAATACACATGGGCAGGGCAATCCCTACCTGACCCCGGATGGTGAATACCTGTTTTATACCACAGGTACTGCCCCCACAGCAGGAAAAGCTCCTGACTGGCAGGTGAATTGGGTGAACCTGTCTCTGGTTTTACCAAAAGAAAACTAAAAAGAATGAATGCAGAAAAAGTCGTACTTCCTGCCTTTCCGGGAAATGGAATTGCCAGGGTCACCCGGTGGCATGTAAAATTAGGAGATCAGGTAGAAGCCGGTGAGCTGGTAGCTGAGATTGAAACAGATAAGGCGGCTATGGACTTTGAGAGCCTTCA
Source organism: Roseivirga sp. UBA6061 (assembly GCA_002427745.1). Taxonomy (GTDB): domain Bacteria; phylum Bacteroidota; class Bacteroidia; order Cytophagales; family Cyclobacteriaceae; genus Roseivirga. The sequence goes on from DIYF01000024.1 coordinate 47,567, forward strand.
TACTGGTACCGTACTCTACCTGGGAGCAGAAGTCGGGAAGGAAATACGGGAAGGCTACCTGCTGATCATTATAGGGGACAAAGGGACAGATGTTTCAGACATGATCCGGGAAACGGTAGAGACCTACGCCCTCAACCCTAACTTAGCGCCTTCTATGGCTGGAAAAGCAGGAGAAATCAGGCTCTTTGCAGGCAAGGATGTACCGCGCAACTGGCGGGTTTGTGATGGCAGTGAAATGATGAAAAAGGAAGCAGAAGACCTCTATGAATCCATAGCTGATGTGCTGACCGACAAAGGGAGACTTACTTTTCGCCTGCCCGATATGCCTTCACCCTCAGCAGGTGTTAACTACATCATATGTACTCAGGATCAATATTAAAAACCTCTATCGACCGAACTCATGGATCATTTCCGAGAAATGTCTGATTTGGCTTTTCCAGTTTTGGTATGAGCCATAAGTCAAAGCGCAAAGGGTTATGACCATACCTGCCAATATCAGGTATTTGGTATCGTCAAAAGTCAATCCTACGCTAAAGAACAGAATCAGCGACAGGCCAAAAAGCATGGAACTCACAACCGACCATACCGACAACTTTTTAAGTAGTGCCACCAACCTGACGAGCGATGCCACAATACTGGTTCCCTTCACCCTTTTGATTACCAGAAGGTAAGCGGCCACATCATTCAGTACAAACAACAAACCGAATACGGCCAGCAAGACATTGGTCCAGAGCGGCTTTTCAGGTGCGTCAAAGGCATTTTGATAGGTCAGTAAAAAGGTAGTCAGCAGTATCACCTCAATCAGTAGTTTCGCCCGAATTCTTCTGAGCTTCGGATGATTGCTGACCTTTGTCATTTTGCTCAGCTCATGATTATTTCTGGCCTGCTTGCCTGCGCCTTGCCAGGTTGCTTTCATGTCTTCCAGTTCCATCATCTCAGTTTAAAATCCTTTTGAGTTTTTGTTTGATTCGATTCATTCTCACCCCCACATAGTTCTCGCTGATGCCTATAACTTCCCCGATCTCTTTGTGACTGTAATCTTCCAGGTAGAGGGAGACAATTGCCTTTTCTGCATCATTTAGCTGTCTGAGCGCCTCGTACAGTCGTTCTTCGTTTTCGGAAAGACTCGCAGCAGTTACCCGCTCGTATTTATTACCCAGGTCTTCCTCC
>DIYF01000144.1 GCA_002427745.1 Roseivirga sp. UBA6061
GCAGATACTAACAATGAATGGGATTCTGCTCCGGGTACCAATGATGAACTTACTTATACTCCTGAGGCATTGATCAAAACCACCAGTTTCAGGCGCAGAGTCAAATCCTGTAATTTTACTGATTATACAGCTGCGGTAACTATGACTGTAACACCTGTACTTACGGCAGGTGCAATTGATCCAGCTAAAGATGGTCAATGGATTTGTCATGACGGAGATGCTTCTAATCTAAACCTGACAGATTATCCTTCCGGTGGTGACCCCGGGAATTACGAGTATCAATGGCAGCAAAGAACCCCCGGGGGCACATGGCAAGATGCTCCGGGAGCCGATAATAACCAGGACAACTATACACCAACCAACCTGACAACTACTCTTCAGTTCAGATTAAGGGTTAATTCTTGTGAACAGACTGATTATACAAGCCCTGTAACCGTGAATGTCCATCCGGATGTGGTACCTGGTGAAATTGCAGGGCCATCTGTGCTATGCCATGGGCAGGAGGCAGCCTTTACCAACGTGGTTTCAGGAAGTGGAGGAGTAGACGGTGGATTGAGTTATAAGTGGCAGCACAGAACTGGGCCTGATCCTGATGGTAGCTATGGTCCCTGGGAGGATATAAACTCTGCAGATGGTGATAATGAGAATGGGGTGTTGGCTACTTATTCAGTCATACTAAATCAGAACATGGAATTCAGGAGGTCTCTTTACGCCTGTGGTCCAAGAGAGTACTCCAACGTAGTATCTGTTTTGGTAGATCGGCCAGTAATACCGGCCATGGCTGATATAGAAGTCTGCCTTAATGCGCCAGTTACATTGGCACCTGTAGGGAGTTTGCCTGCAGGAGCTACTTATCATTGGTATTTGGAAGATGGGGGTGAGCTGGCTCACGCTGGAAATACTTTTCCTACATCCTTCACTGAAAATACCACGCTCTATATTAAAGGCATCAGTTCAGGAGGTTGTGAAGGACCACAGGCAACCGTTCAGGTAACTGTAAAACAGGTGCCTGATGCTCCCGAGATTATAGATGGAGCTTTGTGTGGGCCTGGAACGGTAGAACTCAGTGTTGTAGAGGTGGCGGGTTACTCCTACCAGTGGTATGATATGAATGATCAGTTTTTGGCATCAGGTACCACCTATACGACTCCTGAGCTTTCCAGCACAACGTCTTATAAGGTAAGGACAACCAATAATCTGGGCTGTTCCAGCGAGCCAGGTATTGCTACCGCACACATCAATACAGTTGATGCTCCTACAGGACTCCAGGTAGTTCCTTCATGCAACTATCTGTATTTGACAGCCATTGAGAGCATTGATCCCAGTGTGGTGTATTATTGGCAGGGACTGGACAGTAATGGAAAGAGTTTGGCAAGGCCGGCCACCGGATATTACAGAGTTCAGGAATCAGGGACCTATTATATTAGGGCCTACAGTACCAGCACCAATTGCTGGAGTGTACCAGCCCATATAGAAGTTGATACACAAATTCTGGATTCTCCTGACAGAATCGTTCCTGTAGATTGTGATGGTCCACTGGCCGGTAATGTTTATACCGCTCCTGCCGCTTACGACAATACAGAAGAGTTTAATTATACAAGAGTATATACGGCTATCAGTGAAGGTCATACAATTGAATCTATTACAGACCCTGAACAACCTAAGGAAAATGTAAGTATTGTCACCGCTTTTGTAGATGGTCTTCGCAGACCTATTCAGACGGTGGGTAAACAGGCATCTCCGGAAGGCTTTGATATGGTACAATCCATATACTACGATGAGTTTGGAAGAAGTTCACGCCAGTATATGCCTTATACAGCAGGTGATGGGTCTGGCGACTTTAAAATCAACCCTTTTGTAGATCAGAAGCAAATGCTTGGTGATCATTTTAAAAACGAGGATGTGTTTTATGGTCTCACGCATTATGATGACTCCCCCTTAAACCGAGTCACTAAAACAATGGCTCCCGGCAATACCTGGGCGGGAAATTTTGTAGGTGTGGAAACCTCCTATGCTACCAATAGTCTGGAAGATGGTGTCAGGATCTGGAGGGTGATTAAACCGGCCGTCACCTATAGTTATGTTGACCCCGAAACCGGAGAAACTATACAGTCTGAGGCCCTTGGGCCCGAGGAGTATCCTGACCCCATATCCACGGAAGTATACCCTGCAGGCTCTCTATATGTGGATATATCACGCGATGAAGACGGAAATGTATCCAAAACCTACATGGACAAGACTGGACTATTGATTTTAAAGAAAGTTCAGGTAGCAGATGATGCAGGAGATGGCCATGAAGGGTGGGCCAGTACCTACTATGTTTATGACAACAAGGGTAAGATACACTTCACTTTTCCTCCGCAGGCAGTAGAAATGCTTGAAGCTGCCAATTGGGTGTATAGCTGCAGCGTAATGTGTCCGGTTGTATATCAGTACACCTATGACGGTAGAGGGCGCGAGATTACGAAGCAAATACCCGCTTCAGGAAGGCAATACATGGCTTATGACAAACTGGATAGAATGGTGGCGAGCCAAAACGCAATTCAAAGATCAGGAGCAGAGCCTTACTGGGTATTTACAAAATATGACCATCATAATCGACCCGTAATTACAGGGAAGTATAAAAGCTCTGATAATCTTAGCCAGATACAGGGACTGTTGAATAGCGGTAGCTTTAGTACAAATGTTACTTCAGAAGTGCCTTCCAACCCTAATGTTATTGAGGGGAAAGACTTACTATTAGGACGACATGAACCTGGAACGGAAGAATACAAAGCCATGGAAAGAATTACGGTTCTCCCCGGGTTCAATACAGGTTCAGATGAAGTGGTGTTTGAGTTAGATGAGTACTTGAGTATAAACAATAAAAAAGGGTTTAACGATGGTACGTTTCCTGCTGAAGGTGAAGATGTAGAAATCTTAGAAACGATGTACTACGATGACTACCGTTTTACCAATAAGGACTTTGATACTTCTTACCCCGCCTTTTCAAGTTCTACTCACAGCGTGACGCCAATAAAATATGATGATACAAAGGGCAGAAGGACAGGAGGAAAAGTAAGAGTCTTGGGGTCTGATCAATGGTTGGAAACTGTGTGGTTCTACGATGACCGAAATAGGGTGGTACAGGTCAGAATGGATAACAAGAATGGCGGGGAGAAGACCGAAAATATGCAATATTCTTTTAACGGAAATCTGCTGCAAAAACACCTGCGACATACAAACCCTATGGCTGATCGTGTGGAAACTACGGTCTTGAAGAAGTTTACTTATGACCATCTTTCGAGACAAACTTCGGTCAGTCAGGAAATTAATGGGTCTGGAGTGTTTACTCCTCTGGGAGCTTACCAGTATAATAAACTGGGTGCCTTGAGTAAGCGAACGCTTGGCAGCGACCTTGAGAGTCTGAACTATGATTATAATGTGCGGGGCTGGCTTACTGGAATCAATGGACACGAAGTGGAGCACGGAACCATGAAGGAGCATTTCTTTGGTTTAAAACTGAGTTATGATCATGGTTTTTCTGTGTCAGACAATTCAGGCAATATTTCAGGTATCCAGTGGAAAACTATGAGTTCCCCTACAGTAAGAGCCTATGGGTATGAGTATGACCGGTTGGACCGACTCAAAAGAGCTGACTACTCTCAGGGACAGGATTGGGATATCAGCACGCTCGATTTCAGTGTTAGTAATTTAAACTACGATATAGGTGGTAATATTCAATCGCTTACCAGGCAGGGAGTGACAGGCGGTATTAAATCCGAAATCGATGATCTACAGTTTAGCTATAGTAGCGGGTCTCCGAACCTGTTACTGAAAGTGACAGATCTATCTTTGTCTGACGAGGGTTTTACTGAGAAAGGAGAAGCTTCTGTGGACTATATGTACGGTGAGCACGGAGGTCTCATTATCGATAAAAGTCGCAAGGTTGAAGAGATCAGCTATAACCATTTGGCTCAGGCAGAGACGATTGAGATGGAAGAGCTTGTGGATAAGCCCGGAGAGCTGAATTATGTTAAGAATATCTATGATGCCAAAGGCAATAAATTAAGTGAAATAACTTATGAGAATGATAAGGAAGTGTCACGTGTCGATTTTCTGGATGGGTTTATATATGAGGACAACAAGCTCAAGATGTTTAGTCACGAAGAAGGTAGAGTCAGAAAAACGAGATTCTATTTTGTGCACGACTATTATGTGAAAGATCATTTATCAAATACGCGGGTAACACTTACCGAAGACCATAATCAATCTGTTTATCTCGCTACGATGGAAACTGACACGGACCCCGTGGAAGAGGTAAATCTTGAAGAGTATGAGCAGAATTTTTTCCTCAATTTAGATGCTACACGTCAGGCGTATGAACCGGCTAACTATACCGTTAATCTGGATATTGATGCCAATGAATCTGCCAGGTTGAATGGGGCAGACCCTGCAAGAATTATAGGTCCGGCTACGGTGCTTTTGGTATCTCCGGGAGATGTTATTGACATGGAAGTCTTTGCTTACTATGAGGGAAGTTTGGCCAGTGGACAATCAAATATAGAGGGAGCTGTTCTGGCAGGCGCAGTTGCCGGTGTTTTCGGGGGAGTTGCAGGCGGAACCCTTGAACAACAGAGTATTTACGATCAATTTACCGGTAACCCTGCAGCTATATTAGTTGGAGACAATGGTATAGATAACAGTCAACCCAGGGCATATTTGAATTACCTGCTCTTCGACAGGGATTTCAACTTTGTGGATGCCGGTTTTGCGCAGGTAAGCGATATGGCCAAAGATAACCATGAAGCTCTTAATCTAAGCAGAGCTATTACAGAGCCCGGATTTATCTACATCTACGTGTCAAATGAGACCAATGCAGATTTCAATGTGTATTTCGATGACCTGAGAATAAAGCATAATCGTGGACTTATGATTCAGGAGAGTCACACCTATCCCTTCGGTATGCCTATTTCAGCATTGAACTTCGCAGCTTCAGGTTTGGAAGGACTACCCGGTGGAGATAAGTTTCAACTTGGCTGGAGCGATATGGGCTTTAGAAATTATGATGCTAAAATAGGACGATTTTATGCCACTGACCCGATGGGCGAGTTGACGCAAGAACTATCTACACACCAGTATGCTGCTAACAATCCGGTAAGCAAAGTGGACTATCTGGGGCTCACCCTGAATGGGGTGTTTGAGAAGTTTATGGGAGAGGGGAATGCTATGGAGAGGGTACGTAGTTTCAGTAAGTTTATTTTTCAGGACCAGGATACCACAAAGAAGAAAAATGACATTATTATCGATGGTCCGGATTACGATGACGTTATCGAGGTTGTATTTGATACCGGAGGAAAAAGACAAAAGAGGGATAATGTAAAAGGTTTGAATGGTACAAGGGGGTCAGGAGGTACTAATAATGGTGGTGGAGGTCCAACCATTACCATCAATTATGCATTATGGATCAGATTGGGAGGGCTTCCACAGGGAGTCGGCATGCCATCAGACCTTCCTCAGAATCAAAGTACGCTTCCGGCCCCAGTCAAACTCAGTGGTGGTGACTTTATCAGGACGGTTTCGCCAGGAGGCAGGCCCACTCCGTTAAGAAATCATAACCCTTCTCTGGTAAGTGGTTTTGAGAGTTTACATGGTAACCCTAAACCGGATGACCCAAATTGGCGACCACCTATGTTGGCTCCGGAACCTGATCCGGATAGTCAGGCACCTCCTTCTGTCGAAGGAAGAAAACAGGCGTTGGCTTTACTTGGTATTTACAAGGCTATTATGAGCACACCTCAAAAGGTGGCGGGATTAGCCAGTGCGTTCTCCCAGGATAAAAAAGACCCGGATAGTGATTTAGATAACCCTCCCTATGGAGAAACTCCACCTGACCCTGAACCAGATGTAGATGACCCTGATTGGGAGGATATTCTCGATGACCCTGATGCTTTCTTCCTGAATAAGATTAACACCGAAGGCTGGCCCGCTTATCAGACAGGTGTACTTGGTGGAGTAGTGAATGAACTGGCGGATACGTGGAAGCTACTGAGAAACCTCGGATACTCGATCCTTTCGGCTTATGAAGTTTGTAAAGGAGATCAAGAGACGTTTCTTGGAATTTCCTGCGAGAAAATCAAAAAAGGTAATGACGAGATGGTTGCTCTTTATCAAATGATGATGAAACTTATAAATGACGGCACCTACAGGCAAGAGGTATTTGACCAACTGATTAGAGATTTCATTACTGATCTTTCTAATATTAACACTCCGGAAGGGCAATACAATATGGGTAAAAGAACCTACAGTACCGCCACCTTTATCGGAGGAGTGTTGGTACCAGGCAGTCAGGGACTAAAGATCATTGATACGGTGGGGGATTTGGTGAACATCATAAGAAAAATACCAAAGAGGTTTGATCGCTCTTTCCCTGACTTCATGAATGAAAACATGTTAAGGATCGATGAAATAAATCCTGCTACTGTGATTACCACACCTGATGGTAAGCCCCTGGTGAGAGTGACTAAGAACCCGGACGGAACGTCCAAAGCAACCCTGGTAGATCCTGAGATTAAAAGTAAAATACCGGAGAGTAAACATCAGGAACTAGCTGATGCTATGGCAGAAAATAAAGATTTGGCAAAAGCCATTGGAGACGACCCGGACCTGGCTAAGGTGAGAGAGGATTTAAAAGATCCGGATATAGACCCGGAATTGACGGATGATCCGGAATTCCTTAAGAAAATGAAAGAATCAACATGTAATTTAGGGGGATAATAATGAGAGTTATATTAACGCTATTTCTGGCCTTTACTTTTAGTCATGTCCACTCACAATGTTGGGCAAGTGATCTAAAACAGGAGTTAAAGACTAATAAGGATCTATCTGATGCTATCAAGAATGATAAAGATAAAAGCCTTGTAGACAGTTGGAAAGCACTTTATGAGGCTGGAGAAGATAACCTTACGGAAAGACTAGGTGATATCAAGTTAGTAGATGATCACTTAACCCGAAATCCAGAGAAAAGTGCTTTTGAAGTGACTCAAGAAATTCAGGATGCTCCGGGTGGGTTTGGAAACTGGAAAAACTATGACCTGGAATATACTTACCGAGAGGTAGAGATAGTAGATGCAGGAGGAAATCCTCTGGGAGAATTTGATGGTATTGACACTGACAGGAAGGCTTTCATTGAGGATAAATCAGCTTTAGGATTGAATAATATTAACCCTAATACAGGGCAGCCATACCAAACGCCTGCTCAATGGTCTAAAAAACAAATTCATGATAAGACGGTGGTCAGAATAGAAAATTTAAATAACAACGCTGCCCAGACGAGGTCTACTTCAGGAGGAAGTTCGACCGTTCCTGATTTGAATGAGATTAAGGACTTTAAAACCTTACACTTCAGAATTAATAGTGATGACCCAGCTTTAATAAGTTCAGTTCAGCAAGAATTGGCTAACTTGAAGATGGAATATCCTGATTGGGATTTTACGGTTCAATTTGGACAGAATTAATATGTCGGTAGCACTTCTAATTGAAAAAATTGACGGAACAGTAACGAGAGATTACCTGCCTATTTCTGGTGAATTATCCTTCAAGACTGAATGGTTACCTGTTTGTAGATTACTTCATTTGAAGTGGATTCCTTTATTTCAGACTGGTGGAACCTTCGATGAAAATGATATTCCTTTTATTTTGGAGGAGTTAGTCTTGCTCAGAGATCACTTTGCCAGTTTAGAAAAAGAGAAGATTAAGACTCGGCTATCTTATCTTATTAAAAAACTGGAATCACTTAAAGGTAAATCTACGGTCTTTTTTATTGGCTAAAAGTAATCCCCACCTCACCCTCGTTTGTAACGAGGGTGTAAGAGTTACAGCATTTGCTATGCACCTTCTACTTGTAATAACTCTCGTGCCTTGCTCACCTTCCTATATGAACCAGCACTTAGTAGTATGGACTTTTACTATATAAGGTGTCTGTGAATCCTGTTAACTTCAGTGTTAAGATGAAAAGGTGGTCTCTTGTTATATTCTTTTGCTGTGTGAGCCTTACCCTATGGGCACAGGAAGGCCCGGGCGAACCCCTGGCCATTGAGAAGATGACGCATGAACTGTCAGGCTCCAATAGTGCTTTGCAGAAGGAGATAGGCAAGCTTAAAAAGAAACTGAATAAGCTGCTGGGAAAAAGGTTTAGTGATTTGAATCCTGCACAACTGGACTCTCTGACCCGCTTTCAGCTACCCATGGCCTCAGTAGACTCTATCCAGGGACTTGTCCATAGCGTTAAAATGCCTGCAGTCAGTCCGGGCCAACTCGGAGCTAATAAGCTTACCACAAAGGCAGATTCTCTCACAGGCCTGATGGATGTGAATAAGCTCTCTTTGGAGAAGTACCTGGGCACAGATCTCAATGGTAAATTCCTTGATTCGCTTCAATCTGTATTGCCGGATACTGAGCTGGGGCAGATAGGAGCCTTGCAGCAAAAAATCCTGAGTGGTACTCAAATTACGCCACCCAACCTGGAGATAGCCGAAGAACTACAGGTTACAATCAAAGAACTGGACGAACTCAAAGCATTGTATGCCAAAATTAAACTGCCCGAGCTCAATGGACAGGGGCTGGAGTCCGCCCTGTCAGATGATATTATCCCCGCTGGGCGCTTTGATAAACTCAAGAAAAGGGCCGGGAGCTTTGAAGAGATTCTGGACAAATACACAGCCGAATTTGACAACTGGGACCAGAAGCTTTTGGAGCGTGTTACCAGCCTGGAAGAAGTGGCCAAAATCCAAAAGATGAAGGACCGCATCGACAAGTATGAATTTCTGCCCGAGGGCTACCGAAAGAATATGAAGGGTATGCAAACCAACGACTTTGTTAAGAAGAAGCTCCAGGCAAAAGCCGAAGAACTGAAAAAAGTAGGTGCGAAAAGCCTGCAGGAGAAACTGGATGCCGCCCAGGCGAAAATGGCAGAAGCCAAGGAGAAATTCCCTTCGCTGCAAAGCGTAGAAGAAGCACCCAAAAGGCCACCCAACCCCTATAAAGGAGATCCCTTTCTGAAGCGTCTTAAATTCGGTGGTAATTTTCAGGTCAACCGTCAGGAGCCTTCTTCCATAGATGCCTCCTTCAGGGTGAGTTATCTGATGAATCAGAATGCGCGTATAGGCGTTGGAACTTCCTACAGGATCGGGACTGAGAAAGATCTCAAGTTCAATTTTGACGAGCAGGTTTTCGGCCTCAGGTCATTCTTTGACTATACTATTTTTAGGTCTGTCTATGCAGAAGCCCTCTACGAATGGAACCTGACGGATGTACCTGCTCAGAATGACATTAGTCAGGGCAGGCAGTGGGTGCAGAGTGGTATGCTGGGGCTGGGTAACCGCTTCAGAATGGCTAGAAAAATGACCGGTAACTTCACCGTCCTCTACAATTTCCTTCATGATGATAAAAGCCCTTATCCCAGCGCATGGGTATTCAGGGTTGGATTTGAATTCTAAAAGAAGATCAACGCTTCCACAGCCGCTCACCCAGTAGTTTTTTCATAGCCTCTTCGCGGTAGGTGCGGCTGATAGGTATGCGATGTTTACTGATCAGGGCCTCGCTGTTATCAATTCTCTGCACGCGCTTTTTGGCTACAATAAAGGATCTGGATTTTGACTAATTTGTATTATGGAATTAACATATTGGTACAAAGCCAGTCTTTTAAGATTTAGACGAACTGACTTAAGGATTGAAGATATTGAGAATACGTACGGTTTTAGCCTTCCTCCTGTGTTTAGGTCGTTCGTATTAACTTTCGATGATTTAAGAGGGGATATTTATCGCGATGCCGAAGGGAATTTCCAAACACTTACATATTTCGAATACCATGCTCGACTATTAGGTGGTAGAAACCTAATGTTCGAGAATTTCATCGAATTAGAGAATATGTTTAAATACTGTAAGAATAGTGATGTCTGGGAGGAAAATGAGGCGATTCCGATAACCTCACACTCCCATGGTGGAACAATCTTGCTAGGCTTAAGTGGAGATAAGACAGATAAATTGTTTTACGAATATGGAAATGGATTGCAGTTTATTGAAGAAACTGTTTATTCTTTTGTGAAACGTTTGAATTGCGTTATTGACTATGATGGAGATACGTCTCGACTATACAAAAACTGGGGGGAGGACTTCTGGCGTGTAAGAGAGCAAATGAAATAGAATAAACAGCCCATTTTAATCGTGATGACAACCGTTTGTTTTCGTACGCGGGACGTTTTAATAAGGTAGAAGAGATTCAAAGGAATTGAGTTCCGCTAAGAGTTAGGAAGATGAAGCAGTTGACAATTAATTCCAGAGGGAGGGAAACGACCCAATTTGAAGTAATGAAGTACCTTAAGTCAAAGGGCTTAAGTCTCCCTGAATCCGTTATTCAGTTTTTTGTCAACCAGAATCCCAAGGACATTGAGGAGTGCTATTTTGAAACGAACGATAAGGAATATACTCTCGATTGCTTTTACCCCTTCGACAGGTCTTCTGAACTATCATTTCAGTCCTCTTATGAGAACCTCAGAGACTTTCTGAAGGACAGGTACCTGTCATTTGCCTGTGATCCTGGTGGATGGCAGTTTGTAATATCAGTACAAGGCCATGATCATGGTAAAGTCTACTTTTGTCGTATGGACCAAGAGTTGGAGAGTGCCGTTATTCTTGTAGCAGATTCATTTGAAGATTTGATCAATAACCTGTCTAAGCCTCCATATTAGCCAACTCCACTTCACTCTTTGCGAATATGATTATTATAGAAAGTATAGTAAAGAATTTCTTCAATGTAGATCTTGATTTTAGTAGAGATGAAGCAGTAGAAGAATTAATGACCGCTATTGACCTGGGAGATATCAAGACGAGTGATATTCGATCGGAATTGGAGCTTATGCTAAACAGTGAGATAGATTGGCGGTATTTTGCTGTGAATAGCGGTCTTCTATTTGATCGGCCAGAGGTCACTAATGAGTATGCCAAGGATTATCTACTGTATTGTATTCATGATGTAGCATGGCCTGAAAGAAGTTTTAAAATGTCTGATAGAGAGGCTCTGGTTCTTGTTGTTTACAAAAAACTAAAAAAAATAGCCCTGGAAGGTGGAGAGTGGGTCTCTCTCAAGGAATTGTATGAGGAGTTTAGAAATGATTCTTCTTTTCAAGATTTAGAATTCTTTAATATGAATCATGCTTTCATTGATGGGAAAGGAGTCTTTGATTTGAGGATTGTGGAGGAAGACTCAATTCATGTTTTTCAAATTTCTTTGAATAAATCATATCCGGATTGTGACATCTATGATGTTAGGGAACCCAACGAGCCCATACCTCCTTACTTGTTATAAAAGTTTATAGTAAGAAAGATTGTTCATTTCAGTGTTCGCTGTCGAGCAAAGTGTGTCATATGAATAAAGTAGTTTTACAACTTGAGCTTGAGAGAGTAATGAATGGACCTGAAAGAGAAGAGTTACTTATCGCACCTCTCCGTGAGCACCTTGGTGGTTTAGGACATGTGCTTTTTAGCGTGCCTGAATTGACTTGTGTTGATGGTAAAAGAACCTTCAAACCAGTTTCATTAGAAATTACGGTGTACGATTTTACTAAGGGGCTTCAGGTAATTACTGAATTCTTAAAGAATAGAGAGTTTTATAATGAAGCACAGTTGAAGTTTTACTCGAACGATTATAACCTGTTGACTTTGACATAACAGCGACTCTACTTTGACGAGTGCTTGTCATCGGTGTTGAAATTTGAAGGGTCTTTTTATAATTCTTTGTCACTTTTTTTAATAATCGAGCATCAGAGTTCCCCACCTGGTCCTCGTTTTCAACGAGGGCTTACGAGTTACAGCACTTACAATACGAAATTCATATTCTGGAACTAAATAGATTTTGATAATCTGGCTCAATCAATTTGATCATGAACATATATAGTTTATCAACGGATTATGAAAAAAATAAGGCATGGCGGGCGATACTGAGAAAAACGGAAGACGGTAATCTGGACCCTTCTCCTCGTCCTCGTTTTCAGCGAGGGCGTCAGATTCGCGCATTTACAATACGGTTATACAGACATCAACGCTTCCACAGCCGCTCACCCAGTAGTTTTTTCATAGCCTCTTCGCGGTAGGTGCGGCTGATAGGTATGCGATGTTTACTGATCAGGGCCTCGCTGTTATCAATGCTCTGTACATGCTTTTTGGCCACAATAAAGGACTTATGCGTTTTGACAAACTGGTCAGAGGGGAGGTTTTCGCTGACGCTTTTCAGGTTGAGCAAAGTCATATACTTGCCCTGCTCTGTGTAAATCACAACATAGTTTTGCTGCGCCTGAATAAAGAGCACCTCATTCAGAAAGATCTTCTCGTATTTGTTGTCACACTTCACAAAGAAGTAATCGTTCTCTGCAGCTTGCTCCTGCTTTTGGGTCATCAGGGCCAGGTAGTCCCTCGCCTTGACAGCCGCCTGGTAGAACCGGTCCAGCGTAATGGGCTTGAGCAGGTAATCCAGCACATCCAACTGGTATCCCTCCAGGGCATAGCTGGGATAAGCCGTGGTAAAGATCACCGGTGGAAGCGACTTATTGGATTTCAAAAAATCTATGCCATTCATCATGGGCATTTGGATATCCAGAAAAATGAGATCCACCTGCTGTTTGGCTAGGATTTTGTCCAGCTCCATCGGGTTGCTGCCGGTACCCTTCAGCTCCAGAAAGTCAATCTCATCAATATAATTGATCAGGCACTCACGGGCCAGAGGTTCATCATCTACCACACAGCATTGTATCATGATTCTTTCAGTGCTAGTTCATGGCTCGGTTCGGTGGCCTGAGCCAGGGTCAGCACCAAATTTACCAAATAAGTGCGATCTGTTTTTTGGGTAGTCAACTGGTACCGGCCAGGGTAGAGCAGGTCGAGTCGCCTCTGTACATTGAATAGTCCCAGTCCTCCGTAATCCACTGCATCATTGGCTTTCATGGCATCAGAGGTGCTGTTGGATACTTTGTAAGTCAGTTGGTCACCCTCAAGCGAAACGTTGATCTTAATCCAGTTGAGATGATCGCTGTTTTTAGAAACATGCTTGAAGGCATTTTCTACAAAAGGCATAAGCAGGAAAGGCGCAATGTTCAGGTTGCCGGCCTGGTCTTTGGGAAGCTCCACCCGTATCTCAAAGTTATGGTCCAGCCTGAGCCTTTCCAGCTCAATAAAACTTTCCAGGTAGGCCAGTTCGCGGTTCAGCGGAATCTCTTTTTCATTGCATTCGTAAAGCTGGTACCGCAGCAGGTTGGAGAACTTGGCCAGAGAGTCTGAGGCCTGAGCCGTGTTCTTATTAATCAGTACAAAAATGGAGTTGATAGTATTGAAGAGAAAATGAGGATTGAACTGAGACCTTAAAAACTTCAGCTCGGTCTCCAGCTTTTCCTTTTCCAGCTCTTTTTGCCTCTGTTGAGAATTCAGATAGTTCTTGGTCAGTTTGATGCTCATACCCAGGGTCATAGCCGCTATGCAGGAGGGCATGGAATTGGATTTGAAGAAAAACCAAAGACTGGGTTCATCTACTTTAAAAAGGTCCGTCAGGCTCCTGTCAAAGGTAAAGGCCACCACATAATAGCCGGAAGCTATGATCACAGACATCAGGCCAATGTCCAGCAGGCATAAGCCTAGAAAAGTCATATACTTTCGTTTTTCCAAAAATCTGGGAACCAGGTAGTAAAGACAGAAATACACGCCCAGTGCCTGAACCACCACGTAGAAAGCATACTTCAAGGTGTAGGGAGGGTTGACCAGATTGTTCAGGGTATTGGAGACGCTGCCGTCAAAAATGGTCCACCACCAGAAGTGATACACTGCCCAAAAGAATAAGTGGTGCAGCTTGTATTTAAAAAACCAGTGAAGCTTCTCTAATGTCATCCGCTCAGAACGCTTTTGCTAAAAATACAGACTATTTGTGCCAAATAAGATCACCGTACACCACAGGTCATGATTTGTTGACGAAATGCAGGGCCTGGAGGCCGAGTGACCTGATCAGTCTGTTACTCTGGTTACTGAACCGCTTTCTGCGCGCATTTTGCGCTTTGTCAAGTACTTTGATCAGGTAGACAATCCTTTTTCCAAACCGGAAACGAGCTCCCCTTTTTTATAGCCGGGTAAAAACTTGAACAATGAAAAAAATACTTTTTACGGGGCTCTGCTTTTTCGTAGCCTTGTCTCTTAAAGCGCAGGTCACTGGTTTGGTTGAAGATAGAAAGAGAGAGCCCATGGCCTTTGTGAGTGTACTCCTGCTGAACGCTACAGATTCTTCTTTTGTAAGTGGAGGGCTTACCAATACGGAAGGGCACTTTTCTCTGGAAGCGAAACCAGGATCCTATCTGGTGAAAACGACATTTATTGGTTTCCGGGAGTACTATTCCTCTGTATTTCAGCTAACTGCCGAAGCCGGTTTGGATTTGGGTAAGCTGGTGATGGAAGAAGATGCGCAGGAGCTGGATGGTGTAGAGGTGACAGCACAAAGAATGCGTGTGGAGCAGATACCGGAAGGGAAGGTACTCAACATCCAAAACAGCGTGATGACCAAGGGGAGTACCGTATTACAGGTGCTGGAGCGTTCACCGGGAGTTGTGCTTGACAGGCGCAACAATGTGCTGACCCTCAACGGACAGCAGGGAACCCTGGTGATGATTAACGGCCGCACTCAGCGGATGTCTCAGGCCGACCTTATCAATATGCTGAACAGCATGAATGCCGATAATATAGAGAGCATAGAATTGCTGACGAATCCTTCTGCGAAATATGATGCAGACGGAGGAGCAGGTATTATTAATATCAAGCTGTCAAAACGTACCGGTACAGGGACGAATGGATCCGTGTCCGCAGGCTTTGGTTATGGCTGGGCCGATAAAGAGACCCTGAGTGCTACCCTCAATTCACAGTTAAGGGGCGTGCAAGTTTTCGCTTCTTATGCTTTTAACCACGACAAGACCTTTTATAACTGGCATGGAGTGGGCCACACACAAAACCCTTTCTTTGGCTTTGGCACCTTCGATTTCAACAGTGATAACATCAATAATCAAAGCAGCCATAATATCAATATCGGGCTGGAAAAGGAGCTCCCCTCAAAATGGACACTGGGAGGTAACCTGATGTTCAATCCGGGTAAACAGGTGATGCGTACGGATAATTTCGGCATCTACACTTATACCAGTATCGATGACTTTGATGCTGTCATACAGATTGATCAGGAAATCAAAGTCAGGAATCTCAACGCCTCATTTTACGCAGATAAGTCCATTGAAGGAGGGAGCTGGAGCTTTGGGGTAGATTACCTCAACTACGAAAATGAAAGGCCCTCCCGAATCGTCAGCCGCTTCCTGGATCAGGCCGGTGGTTCGGTTGATTTTGATAATGCCCAATACGCCAATGACAATCGCGGTGAGAGCTTTACCGATATCAGCATAGGCGTGGTACAGGTAGATTTTAGCAAAGCTCTGAGTCCGCAGTTGAGCCTGGAAACGGGAGTGAAGAACTCATATTCCTATACCCAAAATCAGGCACTGGTACAACAGCTGGAAGAGGGAGAATGGGTGACAGATGCATCTAATATCTCTAACCAGGATATTGAGGAAAACATCACGGCAGCCTATGCCTCAGTTTCTTATAAAATTGATTCACTCACTTCTCTCAATGCAGGTTTGCGTTATGAAAACTGGATGCGGGATTATGGCAATCCGGAACTTGACGGGAACTTTGGCAGGCTCTTTCCCTCTCTCTTTCTGTCCAGAAAGCTCAAAGAGCATTCAAGTCTTCAGTTTGCCTGGAATCGCAGGGTCACCCGACCCTCTTATAATGACCTGGCCTCTTTTGTGGTGTATAACAGTCCTGTATCCGTTTTTACCGGTAACCCCTTGCTCAGGTCTACCATTACAGATAATCTGAGGCTTGGCTGGCAGATCAAAGGGGTGAACCTGGATCTGGCCTACACCTATGAAGATAAACCCATAGTGGGCTTTCAACAGGTGGAAAGGGAGGGAGGTACTTCGGTAGCCATCACACCACAAAACCTGGACTACCAGAAGAGTCTGATGTTTCAGACCAATATCCCCATTGACCTTGCCCGTTGGTGGACTCTCAACATTGGTTTCAATACAGGCCTCAGAGAGTTTCGGGTATTGCACACAAGAGAGCAGGTAGAGAAGCGCTATATGGCCTTTGATTTTAACGCAAACAGTACCATCAACCTGCCATGGGGTGTGGATATGGAGTTGTCCGGTTTCTTTAACGGAGACAACTATTACGGTACTATGGATGCCAAAGGCTTCGGCATGTTGAATGCCGGTTTCAGAAAAGAACTGGGCAAGAACGGTGGGAGTCTTCAACTGGCCGTTACTGACGTGCTAAAGACCATGCGCTACAGCAATATTACCGGTGGATTGACCAGAGAAGCTTTTGACTCTTATGCGGAAGTGAACTTTTACCCGGAGTCGAAGAACTACCGGATTTTCAGGCTTACCTACAGCCGAAATTTCGGCAGCGGCAAGGGCAGGGCTGAGCGCCAGTCAAAATCAGCTGAAGAGAAAGCCCGGATCAATCAGAACTGATTGATAAGGAATTGTAATGGGTTACCGGAACTTACGCGTAAAACTATCCATCCAGTGTCTTTCCCCAACCGAATATAAAGTCAGGTTATTGTTTTCGGCATGAATGTAGTAGTATTGGTACCCTAATGTAAACTACTATGAAACTGAGAACTCTATCGGTACTGATGTCGGCCTTGCTGATGCTGGGTACCGCTACGGCTTTTGCCCAGGACAAGCTGAAAAACATGCCGGGCTATGATCAATACAAAAAGATGGCCCCCCAGATCAGAAGGTCTGTGAAACCCGGTACCATCAGTGCGACCTGGAGTGAGGACGGCAAGTCATTCACCTATAATCAGGATGGTCGTCAGTATCGCTATGATGTAAAATCTAAGAAAGCCACAGATATCGGAGCGGCTGAGCGACCACAAAGAAGAAGATTCAATTTCCCCGCCCGTGGAAGGCAGTTTGCTTCTGCTGAATCTCCTGATGGTACCATGAAGGCCTTTACCAAAGACCGTAACATGTACCTGAGCGATCCTGATGGAAGCAACGTGAGAGCCATCACTACCGATGGCAATGAAGACAATCAGGTGAAGTATGGTATCGCTACCTGGGTATATGGTGAGGAGCTGCGCCAGATTACCGCCATGTGGTGGTCACCGGACAGCAAGAAAATCGCTTTCTATCGCTTTGAGGAAAAGCATGTAGATAAGTACTATGTCTTGCTGAACCAGGTAAATCTTTACGATTCACTGGAGGTTATGTCATATCCCAAAGTAGGGGCACCTAACCTGCCGGTAGATCTGATGGTCTATGATCTGGAAACCAAAAAGATTACCAAAATGGATACCCGTGATGGTAAACCTTTTGAGGATGGCCCTATCGGTACCTATCTCTACGGTATGGACTGGACTCCTGATGGTAAGGAGCTGCTTTTCCACAGCACCAACCGTAAGCAGGATATCATGGAGTACAAAGCGGCTGACCCGAATACCGGAAAAACCCGCGTAGTAGTCAGAGAGGAATGGCTGCCAAGCTTTACCAAGAATACACCGGAGATCAGAATCCTGGAAGACGGAGATCGCTTTGTATGGGCTTCTGAAAGAACAGGTTTCAATAATTACTACCTCTACAGTTTCAAAGACGGACTCATTAAGCCACTCACACAGCACAATGTGGAGGTAGCCAATATCGTGGACATAGATGAAAAGGCCGGCTACATGTATTATATGGCGCGTACCGGAGAGAATCATATGAAAATGCAGCTGCACAGAGTGAAGCTGGATGGCTCTCAGGATACCCGACTGACCGACCCTGCCTACAACCACAGAGTAACTGTGGCTCCCGGAGGAAAACACTTTATCGATATCGCTCAGACGCATAACATTCCTCCTTTTACCAACCTGGTAGACAGAAAAGGTAAAGTGGTGGCAGAACTGGCCAAGAGTGATATGTCTAAATTTGAAGAGCTGGGTCTGAAAACGGTAGAAGCTTTCACCTTTACGGCTGCAGATGGTAAAACAGAGCTGCATGGTTTGCTGCACTTTCCTTCAAACTTTGACCCTACCAAGAAGTATCCGTTACTGCTGGCTAACTACGGAGGGCCGTCTACCAACGAATTCAGAGAGACTTTTACCTATCCCAGTGCCCTGGCCGAGTATGGTTTCTTAGTGGCGGATATCGATGGTCGCAATGTAAGAGGTCGTGGCAAGAGACTGCTTGACGAGATTTATGGTAAAATGAGTGTAGTAGAGCAGGACGATTTCGCAGAAGGAGTGAAATCGCTTTATGACAGGCCTTATTTTGACAAAGAGAGAGTAGGCGTGTATGGTACCTCTTATGGTGGCACTACTTCTGCCGCCAGTATCTTCAGACATCCGGATGTATATCATGCAGCCGTAGTAAACTCAGCCGTAACAGACTGGAATAACTATGATAACATTTACACGGAGCGTTACATGAATACCATTGAAAACAACCCTGAAGGCTATGCCAACGCCAATCTGATGCGTTATGCTAAAGATTTTCAGGGAGAGATGATGATCTATTTTGGTACAGCCGATAACAATGTGCATCCATCCAACTCATTGCAACTGATTCAGGCCATGCAGAGGGCAGGTAAGAGCATTGAGGTTCAGGTAGGTCCGGACAGAGGTCATACAGCAGTGAATACCGATCGCATGATGGAGTTCTTTATCCAACACCTGGTGCTGGACAATGGAATGCCCCTGAATATTAAGAGATAAGCGCATTTACTGTGTAAAGAGTTGATCCCCCTGATCTTCTCACAAAGAATTGAA
The DNA here is from genome assembly GCA_002427745.1 of Roseivirga sp. UBA6061. Lineage (GTDB taxonomy): Bacteria > Bacteroidota > Bacteroidia > Cytophagales > Cyclobacteriaceae > Roseivirga. Next base: position 18,875 of record DIYF01000144.1, read on the forward strand.
TCCCTGCTCAGGCGGGGATTTTTTTATGTCGTACCAGTAAAAAGAACACCTGGATAACACGCAATGCGTTCGACACCTAAACACCTAAACACCTA
>DIYF01000093.1 GCA_002427745.1 Roseivirga sp. UBA6061
AAGAGATATGAGATTCTAAGGGATCTCAGGTCAGACCGGCTTGCGAATACAGTCGTCCGACCACTTTGAGTGGTCAGACGACTGCGCTGCTCAATCCCGCTTAGCGTCATGGCATGGCAAGATTCTGAGCAGGGAGCACCTCAGAGTCCTCTGGCGAGTGACTCTGAGGGATATGGGAAGGAGGAGAGTGACTCTGCGGTATGCGGAAAGAAGGAGAGCGACTATGCGATGTGGAAATGAGGGAAGTGACTCTAAGGGAAAGGGTATAAGACGTGAAATGATGTAAATCACTTATAAGGACTTTCGGGGGTTCGGATGAAGGCATAGTTGATTCCGAATGTCAGTAGGTTATGGGAATCAATGCGGTCATAGGTGATTCTGAAAGTGAAGAGCTTTTGTTTGGACAGGCGCAGCTGAACAGAAGCCTGATGATGGAAATAGTCAAAGTAATACCTTGAGCTGATGTTAATATGGGAGCCTTTGATACTTCGCTCAAGTCCTGCACCGAACCCCGGGTTTTTCTGGTTGTTTAACTTTTGATATCCCAGTCTGAATATAAGGCCCAGGTTTCGCCAATAGGTAATTCTTGAGGTCATATTAAGGTCACTCAGGAACAGTTGAGCATCTTCATAGTGGAGTTTCGAATATTGAATAGTGGTGCGTCCTACAGGGTTTAAGTAAGTTGTGCCTGCCTCCAGTCCGTAAGCGTAACTGCCTGTAAAATCAGACTGTGCAAAGACTTTGAATAAAAGGCGATCCTGAAAATCTTCAAAGTGTATCAGTGGTTCTTCATCCACGGCATTGCTGATTTGAAAGCCGTATAGTGAGTTGATAGACTGGTAATGAGCCCCAAAAGACAACCAGCGTGTGTTGTAGAAATCGTTACTCAGATAAATGTTAAGTGTTGTGTCACTGGTAACCAGGACAGTTCTTGGCCAGTAACCTAAGTATTGAAAGATGAGCACAGTGGAATCATGAACCGTGGTCAGATTAAATTGTCCGTTGCTGTCTGTTGTAGTGGTATTGTCAGTTCCTTTTTCCGTAATCTTGACGCCCGGCAGTGAATTTACCTGATCATGCACTTTGCCTTGCACCAGGTGCTGAGCCCAGGCACTAAAGGAAATGAATAAGGCTGTGATAAACAGCAGATACCTTCTTTTCAGCGCAAAGCTCCCTAAGGATAGCCGACCGGGTTTTGGGTAATGGGCTTTGAAATCAGGCATAGACTTCTAGTTATAACTGACCATGTATACTTCTGTGGAGTCGCTGCTGGAGTAGAGGACGAGTCTGGGCCTGGGGTCTACAGGGAATTCGAGTTTAAGGCGATCTGTTCCCAGTACATGTGGTCTGAACCAGTCAGCTTCCGGGGAGGGGGTATCAACCCAAACGCTGTCTGTAGTATCTCTATGGACGCGGAACCGATACTGTCTGATGATTCTGCTGAACTCTTCAGGGCAGGTTTTGAAGTGTAGCCAATCACCTCCTGCGAAGGACTGATAATCTGCCTGATCGATTATTTCCAAACAGTTATGTCGAGGCTTACCGTAGTAGTATTCATAAATTTCAGTACCTGATTTACCCGAATGGGTGTCAGAGAAGTCATTTTGCATCTCGCTCATAAACTGATAAATACTGTAGCTTCCTAAGACCAGGCTGATGACCAGGCAGCTTATAATCGTCACAATAGTACGCCTGCTTTTTTCGGAGCCACCCGCGATCATGATAATTACAGCGATCAGAAATATGATCATGGCCAATAACCCGATGACAAGGATTCCTCTCATAAGTTTGCTGAAGTACTGCTAAGTTTAATGAATGCGACTCTTCAATATCAGAAACTATATTTCAAAAACCCAGTGAAGTTTCTACCCATGCCCATAATGCGGGCCCCGAAGGGAAAATAGGCTGTATTGGTCAGGTTGGTGATATTGATCCCCAGGCTGATGTGGCCTGCCCTGAGTTGCCAGACTCCTTTGATACCCAGGTCTGCCAGCCAGTAGGCATCCGTTTCAATCGCACCAAAGGTCTGGCGGATGGGGCCGGAGGGAAGGCGGTCATAGGCCAGTACATAATCAAGATTGGCATGTGTTTGCAGCGAAAGTTTCTCTGATACTTTTCTGTTATGCAAAAGGCTGAATCGTATACGGCCAGCAGGTATACCGGTCAGCGGTGTTCCTGTATCGAAAATCCCCTCATCACCCAGGTCATCTCCCAGGGTGTAGGTGCCGGTAAGTGAAAGGACGGTGCCGTCTTGCGTATTCAGCGAGGGCAGTGTATAATCAATTCTGCCTTCCAGCCCCATGGTACGGGCTCTGTCCAGATTCCTGTAAGTAAATTCATTGTTTCTCAGGAAAAACTCGGCAATTCTGTTTTCAAACAGGGCAAACCAGCTGCTGAGTGCCAGGTCGATACGGTCATTTACTTTTTGAATACGGGTCCATTCCAGCTGATAGCCAAACTCCGGCTTCAGATCGGGATTGCCAAAGAAAGTACCTCTGCCTCCAAACAGCACCCCTACAGACTCCTGTTGTGTAGGATACCGGAATTTCCGGGTCAGGCTGAGTATATTGGTCAGGCCGGCTTTTGGCTGAAAGGTAAGCTCTATACCACCGGACAGGGTACTGTAGCTTTCCTGCTGTTCCCGGGTACCTATACTTGCCAGATCTGCCCTGAGCGCTATGCCCAGCACCAGGTTATTGAGTTTATACTCTGCTAGTCCGAAGAGACCGCCCATTTGCTCAATTCTGCTTTGTACAAAGACCTGCTCGTCAAAAATCTGATTGATAAAATCCTGACGAATATTCTCCTGATCCAGCCAGGAACCAATAAAATCACCACCGATTTGCAGGCTGAGGCCGGGGTAGGGTTGCATGGCCAGCTTACCGCGATAGCCAAATGCTTGTTTTTGGTAGTTCCGGTTTTCAGAAACATTCAGGCGGCTCAGGTCGCCATTAAAGCTTCTCAATTTCTGGTCTGTATCCAGCCATACGGCCCAGAGGTTCTGTTTGAGTATGGCTCCGTTTTTCAGAACGGCCTGTGATGCCAGGTTGGTTTGATAAGTAAAGCGATTCCGGTATTTACGGAATTCAAAGGGGTTGTTTTGAAAGCCCCGGGGTCTTTCCGTATCACTGTTGCTATAGCTATGGCTCCAGGTCAGCTGGTGAGTTCCTGAGGTATTGAGCCTGAAAAGAGACAGGTTCAGACTGTTTTGGTTTTGAGCAGAATTGCGGGCTGTTTCGCCCGATCCGAAACTGAAGTCATCGGTACCGGTCGAGCGTCCACTCAGAAGAATACCGGACTGCCTGCTTTTTCGGGAAATATCAAGCCCTGCTGTGCGACTGTTGTTATTACTTCCATAGGCAGTATAAATGCCGGTTTGGCTATCGAAACTACCAAAGGAAGGGGCATCAATTCTAATGACACCACCAATAGCGCCACTACCATGCAGTGTGCTTTCAATACCCCGTACTATCCGTATGGTCCCGACAGCTCCGGGATTGATGTCATCTGTAAGGTAACCCTGCTCCACTACTCCCGTGCGTAAGGCACCATTGCGCTCAATCCGCAGGCGATTACCTGACATACCTCTGTAGACAATGGGAAAACCGGCTTCATGGATTTTAAAGATCCCGAGCACATGGTCCAGGGCATTGGAGAGGTTAGTTTCAACGCCATCCTGAAGCCTTTCACCATTCAGGTTCTTCTGGCTTAAGTCTGTGAGTTGATGTGTGAATACAACACTTTCCAGCCTGATGGTCCGGATACTGTCTGTTTTCTCGCTACGCTCTGTCTGGGCCTCAGTTCGAACCCAGGAGATAATCAGGAAGCAAAGGAGTAAAGTCTGGCGCATTCACTAAATAAAGGCGGGCATTGCCGTGAAATCCGATCGTTGATATTTATAAATATATCACGATATAATTTCCTCTGAAAGTGAAATTGTAATCTTTCCGGGTTGTCAGCTGAGTCTGACGGCCTTAGCTTCCTAGAAGGTGGTCTTTTTGTGGAGGTCAGGAACCGCCTTGTCGATTCTCCTGGCCAGCTCCGGTAGTTTGATGGTAGGCACAGCTGGAAAGAGATGGTGTTCGAGGTGGTAGAACATGCTGAAAGTGATCTTGTTTTTCCAGAAGGTTCGTTGTGTTCTGGCAAAATGCGGATCATCGTCAGTGTGGTGGTGCACTGTCCATACGGCAAAGAATGCCATCAGGAATTCAGCAATCACCATAACAATGATATGATAGATCAGGAAATGGATATTGAAGTAGATGGCTGCAAAAAGAAGAAGGCTCATAGAGATCAGCTCGAGTACCATGTTTTGACGGTAACGTCTGTTGCCCTTTTGCCAGGTGATTTTATGGATCAGAAATATGTGTACAGGTCCATACAGAATGGCTCCGTACCAGGTCATTTTCGCTGATTTGGCCTCGTAATCCTCTTCAGTCATACAGTGTTTGTGATGCCTGAGGTGGTTGAATTTTACAGCGTGAATGGAGGTGAATAATGAAAGACTGTTCAGGTATAGTGTCAGCCAGGTCAGGAATTTATGGGTGCCCAGTGAGTTATGAAAACCATTGTGTACCTGTCGCAGGCCGGTGAGAAAGTAGACAGCCGAGAAGGGCACCGCCAGCCAATAGTATCCGAAGTAAGCCAGTGTAACAGAAGTGAGCAGCCAGGGAATGGTCAGGTTATTCTCGATCAACATTTCTTTAACTGACAGGTGTCTCAGATCTTTCCAGTCTACCTTTTTGATCACTTCCTGGTGTGTCATCGTGATGGGCCGTTGATGTCTTTTTAGTTTACGATGCTGGCATAAAAAGGGATAAGAAAATCTTGAATTTATAAGGTGGAGAGAGAAGCACTTATACGAAATGAGGCAGTATGGATTTGCCGAGTTCCTCCAGTACTTCTTCTGCAGGCCTTGATCCGTACTTCAGGTTGATAATCACATGGTTTACTCCATGCGACTCCAATAACTTGAGGTGGGCCAGTGTATAATCACTTCCTCCTTTGAAGCCCAGGTGGATGGGGGCGGGATGTGCAGCTTTGGACTCGAGCAGATCGATATAGAGGGATTGAATGTAGGGCTTCCATTCCTGGTCGGTTTGAGCCAGGGCCTGTCTCCAGTTTTGCATGGTTTGCTCCAGAAACCTGAAGTCTCTGGGGTAGTAGATCCAGCCATCTGAGTTTTCGGCAATCCAGTTCAGGGATTGCCCCGAATGTCCGGTTACCAGCATAGGGGTGGCATACCGATGCTTGGGCAATAAATCAATCTGCCCGTTCAGGCTTCCATAGAAAGAAGACCGGTGTACAGGAAAATCTGAATGGAGGGCTTTCAGGTAAGAAAAACTGTCTCTGAACAGGTCACTTTTTTGACCCAGATCCCGGTCAAAGGCCGGATATTCGCTGGGGCGATCTCCCGAAGCCAGGCCCAGGATGATCCTGCCTTTTGAGAGCTCCTGCAGACTAAACAGGGATTTGGCTGTATGCACCGGGTGACGCAGCGGCAGAATGATACTTCCTGTAGCCAGGGCAATTGTTTCCGTGTGGTTCATGATATGCGTCATATAGACCCAGGGATCATAGAGTTGACCGGCATCTCCGAAAGAAGGGTCATTGAAGGGAACATCTCTGAACCATAGAGCTTTAAATCCCAGCTCTTCGGCCCTTTTTGCCAGTTTTTCCTGATTTTCCATTTTGGCAACGGAACCACTGTATGCTTCTATAGGGAAGACAAGCCCGAGACTGAGCTTGCCTTGCTGCGCAATTTTATCCAGCTGTGACATTGATAAAGGATAACTTATAGGTCAGAGATAAGGGAATCGGTTACTTCAATCAGTCTGGTGATTTTCTCCTCATCGTAGGCATCGGCATGTGCACGACCGAAGGCTCCTTTGACGGCTCCTTTGTCATTGTCGAAGTACTTGCCGGTTAGACCATCATATGCTTCGTCTATGGCCAGATCAAACAGGATATTGGCGCCCTTTTCTGCACCCGACCAGTGCTGACCATAGGCTTCCTGTACCATTTTTGTATTCAGCAGGGAACCCGGATTTACGGCAATGACTACAGAGGAAGGTATGTTTTTGGCCAGGCTAAAGGTCCACATAGTCAAAGCCAGCTTGCTTTGTGCATAGGCCCCCTGAACCGATAATGTTCCATGGCCTTTCAAGGCTCCCAGGGATACAGGAGACTGAGCAGCAGAGCTCAGGTTGATAATCCGTGAGCCCTTACCGAGAATGTCCAGAAGCCCCCGTGTCAGCAGATAAGGCGCGAGATAATTCACGGCAAACCTGATATCAAAGCCCTTACTGGTTTTTGCTATCCTACTTTGGAAAATGCCTGCATTGTTAATGAGTACATCCAGTTTGTCAACAGCCTGCTTTATACTCAGGGCCATTTGTTTTACACTGCTCAAATCGGTGAAGTCCGCTATGAAAGCCTGAAGCTTATCGTTGCCGGTAGTTTCCCTGAGCTCAGAAATTGTCTGATTCAATTTCTCAGAGTTTCTTCCATGCAGGAGGAGGGTATGTCCTTCCTGCGCTAATCGGATAGCGGCCAGTTTGCCAATGCCATCGGTGCTGCCGGTAATAAGGATTGTCTTACTCATGATTACTTTCTTTAAAGGGTATGGACAGGTCTCTCACGTTCAGGAAAGACCTGCGGTCATTGGCTCAGGCAAGATCATCTTTGGCCTCAATCAGGTAGTGATGACTTACAGATCCTTCAGTTCTTGCTTTTAAGTGAGGTGCATATTCTGGGTCTTCCATAAATGCTTTGGCTGCTTCTTTAGAAGGCCATTCAAGAATAATGCGAAGCCCGGCTTCATTACTTTCACCTTCCACCTGCTCGTGATTAGCGGTGCGGGCCAGGTACCTGCCACCGTGTTTGGCTACGAGTGCATTGGCTGTGGGCAGATAATCCGGAATCCAGTCTTCTGAAGTTGGGGTGACATCTAATACGGAATAATAGCTCATGATTATAAGTTTTAGATACTATAAAAATTATAGTTGCAAACTTATTTATAGTTAAATTGCCTTGCAATAACGGTCAAAAAGGATAGTTTAAGATTTATTCAAATAGCGAGATATGTACCGAATTAAAGGGAAAAATTATCCATGCTGCACCAGCGTTACGATGGGAATCATAGGAGGGAAGTGGAAATCAGTGATTCTGTTTTATTTAATAGATGGTACCCTGCGGTACAATGAACTGAGAAAGAAAATGTCAGGGGTTACCGAAAGAACACTGAGTCTGCAGTTGCAGCAGTTGCAGGAAGATGGGGTGGTGAGCAGGAAGGTTTACACTTCCAAGCCTCCTCTGAAGGTGGAATACTCTCTCACGGACTTTGGCAAGACACTCATACCACTTCTGCAGTCTATTGCCGACTGGGGAGATTATGTTGTAGAGAATTACTCAGAAGCTGAAGCTTAGCTTCGCCCTGAATCAATAACATCAAAAAAGCCATCCTGATATCAGGATGGCTTTTCGCTTAGGTAATTGAGCCCGGAGGCTCAGTTTAGTTCTTAAAAGACTCTGAGAAATCGTCAAAGAAACCCAGGTCTGTTTTATCATATTCTTCCTGCATCTTAGGCCACTCATTCTCAAAGAAGTTGTTTACAGCATCCATGGCTGTTTGCATCATCTTTTTGGCGTTTTCGAGCAGTTGTTTTTCTGTATCGCCAGGAGTTCCCATTCTTGAGCTGTTGTACCTTCTGGCTTGTGATATCCAGGTACCGGCCGTAGGAGTGAAGCTTCTGAAAATACCCTGAATACTTCTGTCTCTTGGCAAGCCGATGGTGATTTTACGTACTTCAGTAAACTTCTCCTTCAGGTCTTTCATTACCTTCTTCAGGTCCTTCACATTGTCTTTTTCAGCATCTTTGATACGGGCTTCCACCTTTTTGATAGCGGCATCAGCCTTTCTCATGCGGTCTGAAATCTTAGACCATGTCTGTGACATTTCCAGTACCTGATCTTCGAAAGCTTCATTGGCACGCAGCTCACTCATAGTGATGTCGATGCGTGGATCCAGGTGTACTTTTACTTTCTTGCTGATGGTTTGCTTGTTATAGCTTACTACCAGGGTGTATTCACCAGGAAGTACCGATCCGGCAGATTGCTCACGGTTACGGCCGCCACCGCCACCTTGCTGGAAGCCGCCAAAGCCTCCGCCTCCGCGACCTACAGTCGGGAATGGATTTTTTCTGTCAAGTCCCCAGCTCACTGAGTTGATCTCGCCTTTCTTAATCTTTGAAATGCTCAGTGTTCTTACTGTATCACCGGCTGCATTCAATACAAAGAGTTTGCCCTTGGTAGGCAGTTTCTTCACAGTGCTGTCAGCCTTAGCTTCGGTGTTGTCTTTTTTACCCTTCTTTTTCTTCTTTTTCTTGCCTTTGGCAGGAGCTTCCTCCTCTTTCTTTTTGGCATCATCTCTCACGAAGAATTTCAGAGTAGTCTGGCTCACATATTTGTTTTGCCCCTCAAAAGGACCACCATCTGCAGGGAAACGCATACCGGCAGGCTGACGATAACTTACCTGGTAACCATCTACAGGATCAAAAACAGTGATATCAGCATTCAGTACATTGTCAACACCCTTAGCAGCAAACTCACGCAGCGGGCGAATATCATCCAGTACGTAGAAAGCACGGCCGAATGTACCGATAGCAAGGTCATGCTCTCTGGTTTGTAGTGCCAGGTCCATTGTAGAGGCAGAAGGATATCCGTGCTTCCACTTGTTCCAGTTTTGTCCTTTGTCAAAGCTCACAAACAGGCCGTTTTCCGTACCCAGGAAGACCAGGTTTGGCTCAATCGGATCCTGAAGGATAGAGAGTGTATAACCAAAAACATCATTTTCATCCACAATACGTGTCCAGGTCTGACCGTAGTCGGCCGTGTGGTAAGCGTATGGCGTAAAGTTATTTCTTCTGTAGTCGTTGGCCACTACAAAGGCTTCACCGGCATTGTAATCCGATGCTCTGATCTGAGGGATCCAGCTACCGGCCGGCAGACCAGGCAGTTTAGAGGCTACGTTCTCCCAGTTGTCACCACGATCTTTCGTTACCTGGATGTTTCCGTCATCCGTTCCTGCCCAGATAACATTTCTGTCTACAGGGCTTGGGGCAATGGCCAGAATGGTTGTATGGTTTTCTGCACCGGTCGCATCGTAAGTCAAACCACCGCTTTCAGATTGCTTCTGCTTTTCAGGATCATTTGTAGACAGGTCCGGAGAAATGATGGTCCAGTCATCACCACGGTTTGAGCTGTAGTGCAGAAACTGAGAGCCATAATAGACACCGTCATTATTGTGCGGGTCAATGGCCACCGGAGCATTCCAGTTAAACCTCAAAGTAGTGGCTGTATCAGGAGCGGTAGGTCTTACCGTTTTGTTACGTCCGCTTACACGGTCATATCTACTTACATTTCCCTGCTGTGACATGGTGTAGCCATAGCGTGAGTCACCGGGAATGGGCGCCACATCAAAACCATCACCGAAGCTGAGCTCCTGCCAGTCGTGATTGCGGATACCTGAGAAATTAAATACATAAGAAGGTCCTACCCAGGATCCGTTGTCCTGCATACCACCATAAAGGTTGTATGGGAATTCATCATCCACATTGATGTGGTAAAACTGACCTACAGGCAGTTTTTCAGTAAAGCGCCAGGTCTTACCCATATCCCGGGTAATGTTCAGACCACCATCGTTACCGTCAATCATAAATGAAGGATCTTCCGGGTGAATCCACCAGGCATGGTGATCAGGGTGAACACCAAAGTAGGGGAGAATTACTTCGAAGCTTTTACCGCCATCTTCAGAACGGGATACACGCGAGTAAAGGCTGTAAATTCTGTTTTCATTTTTCGGATCTACGTAGATATCTGCATAGTAGAAAGGACGATCCCCGATATTCTGCGTACTGGCCGAAGCAGCTCTGCGGCTCCATGATTTACCACCATCGGTACTTCTGTAAAGGCCATTGGCTTTTGATTCGATCAGGGCATATACATAATCAGGGTTACTGCGTGAGATCGCCAGACCAATACGACCCAGCTCGCCTTTAGGCAAACCTTCTTCGCTGGTAAGTTTTTTAAAGTTATCACCACCGTCATAAGTCACATAGAGACCAGAACCTTCACCGCCAGACTTGAAGAACCATGGCCAGCGTTTGTGCTCCCACATGGCAACAAAAATCTTGTCAGGGTTGTTAGGATCAGCTACCATGTCGGCAACACCTGTCAGGTTGTTATTGAACAGGATTTGCTTCCAGGTTTTACCGCCATCTTTGGTGCGGTACAGACCGCGCTCATCGTGCTCTCCCCAGGGAGAACCAATAGCACCCACGTATACTGTATTAGGATCGTTTGGGTGGATGTAGATTCTGTGGATGTTACGGGTCTTTTCCAGTCCCATGAGTTCCCAGGTTGCCCCGCCATCTATGGACTTATAAACACCATAACCACCTGATACAGAGTTTCTGGGGTTACCTTCACCGGTACCGACCCAGATGACGTCAGGATTTTTCTGATTGATTGCAATGGCACCTATACCGAGCACTTCCTCATCATCAAAGAGAGGCTCCCAATTGAGGCCACCTCCTGTAGAACGCCAGAGGCCGCCAGAGGCAGCTCCTGCATAAATGACGTCAGGGTTGCTTTGTACTACATCTATGGCAGTGATACGACCACTCATAGCGCCCGGGCCAATGCTACGGGCTTTCATATTCTTGAATATGTCCATATCTACTTTCTGGGCCCATGAGGGGCTCAAAAGCAGCATGAACAGCATCATCAACGATGCTTTCCAAATGTTGTTTTTGAGAATTTGGAGACTGGAAAAAGTCATTGGATACTGGTTTGATTGAAAATTAAACTCAGTCAAAGTACACCAAGTTGAAGCCCGGTGAAATCCAATTTCTAAGAACGCAAAGAATGGGTTATGAATGGTTGTGACTAAAAGAAGGAGCCATCACGATTCATAACCCATTGTATAGAATGTTTTAGAACTTTATTCTATTGAAGACAGCAGTACTTTTACCCCGATACTGAAAGTGAGGTAGTCGATTCTGGCATTTTTGATATTCAGATCGTAGGCCTCAAACTCATTATTGTAAGTCACAGACCGTGAAGTCAGGTAATCAGCTTGTGTACCTCTGAGGGTTTTTACCCTGAAATCGAGGCTCACATACTCATCGAGAAATATCTCCAGACCACCGCCTACACCGTAGCTCAGCGAAAAATCACCCAGATCTTTGTGCTGTGCAAACTCCTCTTCCAGGGCGCTGTCTCTGAAGTTGGCCCGTGTGTAGATATAATTGAAGCCTGACAGAAAATCCACATAGGGCTGAATCATGCCCTTTACGGGTGGTTTGATGCGTACAAAAGCCATGGTATTGAAAATTTCGTTGTTGCGTCTCACCCGAACATCTCCCAGGTCTGGCCCGTGCCAGCCATCGCGCACTTCAGAGCCGTAACGGATAAAGTTGAGCTGACCGCCTACATGTATAGGAGAGTTGTTGAGCTGAACGGCTACTTCCAGACCGAAACCGCCTCCCCAAAGCTCGGGAGAATCTTTTTTAAAGTCGCCAGTGGGAGCAAAGCCTTCCAGACTGAATCCGAAGGTAGACTGTGCCATGCCCATTGCCTGGAACAGAAGCACAGAAAGGGAAAGAAGAAAAAATTTACGCATTGGTTGAATATTTTGTTGACCTGCCAGGTCTATAGCCAATAATGTGCCAGAAAAATCGTTACTCGCTACTTATTCTAACTCTACGACTGTAAGAGATCAGGGTTTGTTACCAGGAGTGTTTACTAAAATAATTGGTTTAATAACTAATTTATTTAGTATAAGGTATTAACTTAGCTCAGCACAAGTCTATTCCCATGAGTATTATTTCAGAAAATATTAAGCACCTGAGAAAGCAAAAAGGCTGGACACAGGGTGATCTGGCAGAAAAAATCGACATTAAGCGTTCCCTGGTAGGGGCTTATGAGGAGGGACGGGCTGACCCGCGCCTGAACAACCTGATGAATATTTGTCGCCTGTTCAAAGTTTCTGTAGACACCCTGATCAGTAAAGATCTGACCAAACTGAGTCTGGCACAGGTGGAAAAACTGGGTAATGGCAAGAAGACAGATACCAAAATTTTGTCTATCACGGTAAATCAAGACGATGAGGAATATATAGACCTGATTCCTCAGAAAGCGTCTGCCGGCTATATGAATGGTTATGCCGACCCGGAGTACCTGGGAGATATGCCCAAGTTCCATATTCCAAACCTGCCCGGTAATGGTACCTATCGTGCTTTTGAGATTACGGGAGACTCGATGCTGCCGCTGAAACCCGGAACGATCGTCATTGGGCGTTACCTGGAAGATGTGCGCGACTTGCGCAATGGACAGTGTTATGTCATCCTTTCAAAGGAGGAGGGCGTAGTGTACAAGCGTGTCTTTGACTATGCTGAGGAGCATGGCAAGCTTTTTCTGGTATCGGATAACAAGGCCTATTCTCCCTACGAAATTGCTGTTGGCGATGTGCTTGAAATCTGGGAGGCCAAAGCCTACTTGAGCATGGAACTACCGGAACACTCTGAAGAGGAGATGAATTTTGAAAAACTCACCAACATTGTGATGGATCTTCAGCAGGAGATCATTAAGCTGAAAAGCTAGTTTTTACTGAGCATCATACCGACCATGAGTCGCAGATAGGTATAATTCAACGCTCCCTGATCAAACCAGGCCGGGGAGAAACGGGCATCGAAAAAAATGGTGCGCCTGGCATTATAGGCGATTCCTGCTCCCATATTCATGCCTACGCGAAAGGGGTTGGCAAACTCCTGGGTAAAGGCCCTGAAGGCCTCTGCACCATCCTGCAAAATTCTGCCATCTACTACCACATCGCTGGATGTGGCGTACTGCATTTCAAGCCCTCCGCCAAAGGTTACATTGAATCTCCTTCCCGGAAGTTTGTATTTCAGGTTCAGGGGAAGGCTGATTACAGTACGTGACAGCTCAACGGAAGTACGATAATCTATCTGTCCGAAGATTCCCACAAAATCTGCCGGCAGCGCGATGTTGATGAAGTTGGATACGATATCATCGCTTTGTCTTACCAGCTGAGTAGCAGTGAATTCTCCGAGGTAATCTTCCTGACTGATCATGAGGTCGGCATCAAGAAACAGACGGCCGGTACCTCTTGAAACTTCTTTTTCCACTCTGATTCCTGCCGAGAAGGATTGTCGGTTGACCTCGCCACTATGCCCGTTGAGGGTAAGTCTTGACAGGCTTGACCCGGCCAGGACACCAATTTTGGGAGGAGAGGTTTTGGCAATACCGGTATAGCTGATTCCCTGAGTATTGGCATAGCGTTCATCATAGGCCTTGAGCAAGCGTGTGAGTGATTTGCCCGATAGCGCAACGTTTTCTATCTCATCAGCTACCAGTTCACTTTTGGGCAGCATGATTCTCAATACATCTATGTAGGTTTTGAATACCTTTTGCCTCAGGTTATTGCCGACTGTTTTTTGAGTGAGTTTTCTGAACTCTCCCGTCTCATTGCTTTCTATATAAAAGAAGTTACGCCCATTGACATCACGATAGCTGAAGAGTGTCAGGCTTCCCTGATAGACTACTTCCAGAAATGTGTTTCCCTTTTCTTTGGTGTATCTGGAGAGGAAAAGCAAATCATCTCCCACGCCATAGCCAAAAAGGTCTTTGGGGAGGAAAGTAGTTTCCTTTTGATTAGCATCCCGGAAGGTGCAGCGTTCAGCAGCCTGGTTATAGCTGATATATTTGATTTCCCCTCTGAGGGTATCGAAGGGTGAGGTGAGAATATAGCCTTTCTTATAAAGCTGCTGGGCATTCAATACGCTGCTCAAAGAGAGTAAAGTAATGACAAGAAGGGCCGGTTTTCGAAACATGTTTAAGGTTGGGATGGTCTCCTCCTCCTTAATTTACTCATTTATGCCGGTAAAAAGGTCCGGAAAGTTGATTGAACCTGTCTTTTAATTGATTAGTGTTGAAGCGGTGACAATTCCAGGAGCGTTCCCGTGGATTTTTTGACCTTTCTATCCATAGAAAAATAAAAGGCACCCCGCTTTTCCGGAGTGCCTTTTGCTGTAGTTCGGACTTGCCGAAGCGCTTGTAGTCTATTTTGATTTTTTAGGTAAACCTATGCCCAGCACAAACTGAAGTGTATTGATCTTGATTGTTCTTCGATCAGGAACAATGGCGATATACCTTGCGTCAATATTCACCGGTATTTTGGTATTGAAGTCAATGCCTATTCCTGCCAGAAAACCAAACTGAAAGCCGGTTAGGGCAGGGTTAACGAATTCAGTAATCTGATTACCTACAATTTCTCCGCGTGAGCCTGACCTGGAGATATTCAATGTTCCTTGTCCTCCTCCCATGATCACCAGATTTCGCTTGGTGCCGGGAAAGCGATACCTGACGATCAGTGGAACTTTCAGGGCCATGGCATTGTGGTTTATCTCGAATGCCACCGGGGTAACTCTGGGAGTGCCTATGAGATTGAAGACGGTAACCGTATTGATAATACGGCCATCAAATTTTTCAGGAGTAGCCCAGAAACCTGTTTCCAAAAACATGCGGTTAGTTGATCTTGATATCTGCTTGGTAAGTCCTAAACCAAAGCTGGGAGAGGTACTGGTGATTTTGCCAACGAAGCCCTCGTTTTGCAATTCGTTCAGGCCCACTGCGGCTACCAGCTTAAGCTTCCATGGGCTGCTGACCTCTTTGGATTCATAAGAGTCAAATGAATCGGGAGTAGTGCCATCGTGTTCATGAAGCAGCGCAACCAGCGAAGGCCTTCTGAGCGAGGTGCTTTTGATCCTTTTTTCAACCTCTCCGGCTCTGGGCAGTAAGATTCTGAATACATCCTTGTAGGTGTCGATGCGCTTCTGCCGCTGCCTTATCTTAATCATTTTGAAGGTGAGCTTTCTAAACTCTTCCAGTTCCTTATTCTCGAGATAATAGTGGTCTCTGCTATTCTGGTCGCGATAGCCATAAAGGCTGACAGAGCCTTCATAGATCAACTCCAGGAAACGATAACTGCCGTTTTCAATTTTTTTGGACAGGAATGTAATGTCGTCTGTGAGTCCGTAGCCGTAAAGGTCTGCAGGTGCATAATAATCCTCCTTTTCAGATCCTTTCGGGGTGAAGTAGAGTTCCAGGTTTCCCCTGGAAAAACTGAGATATCTGACCGACCCATAGACCGTATCAACTGGTGACTGGAGAATGAACCCATCGCGGTTCAACTGTTGGGCATTGACCTGGTAAGAGGATATGAAAAGCCCCAGACATATGAGTCCAAGGCAGTAGCGAACACCTCTTTGTCCTGTACTCTCAGGTACGGATAGTTTCTTCAACATTGTAAAGTTTTTGAATGGTTAATTTGTAGGGAGAATTGTTAGTGATTCTCTTCCTCATGCAGCTTTGCTCTGAGACCGGCCCTGTCAACTTTTCCAGAGGGAGTTCTGGGAATTTCCATTTCCAATATGGCCTTAGGTAGTTCAAATCTCTGCAGACTGGCTTTAAGAATCTCTGGGATTTGGTTCTTACTTTTCAGCACAGGTGAGCAGACCAGGACTATTTTTTCACCTAGTAAATCATCGGGCAGACTTGATATGGAAAAAGCGTCAGTATAGGCACTGATGAGCGGTGCAATCTTTTCTTCCAGCATTTCTGCAGAAATCTTAACCCCTCCTGTATTGATGATGTTATCGGCCCGGCCGAGTATTCGAAAGCCATGGACACCTTGCATTTCTACGACATCACTGGTCTGTATCCATTCATTATTGGTTACATCGGCTTTTAGCCTGAGGCAGTTTCTATCATCCAAACCGTGCTCCACACCTGATAAAATATGAAAGGCCTCTTCCCGGTCAGGGCCATTGAGCCTTTGCAGGGCAATGTGTGATACCGTTTCCGTCATACCGTAGGTTGCGTAGATTTCGCTGTCCAGTGACTGTATCCGGCTGATCAGATGCTTTCCCATAGCGGCTCCGCCTACAATAATTTTTTTTATACGATTCAGTAATTGAATACCCTCTTCTGACCTGAGCAGGTTTTCGATCTGCATGGGTACCATGGCAGCAAAGTCAAAGGACCCTTCCGGGATCCGGGAGGTATTGGCAAAGGAGGCAGGAGGGGCAAGGTTCAGTTGCCAGTTGAAGTGAAGCCCGCGGGCGAGCATCATTTTACCCCCGATATAGCCCATGTTGATACAAACCAGGGCACGCATCTCTGGCTGTAGCTTCAGTGATTCGGCTGTTCTTCGGGCGCTGGCCAGTATGTTTTTTCGGGATATTGTGTGAATGGTAGGTTTTCCGGTCGATCCTGATGTTTTTTGGTCGAAAAATTGCTTGTCATTAAGCCAGGATTTGACAAAGTCCTGACCGGTTTTCAAACCTTCAAAGTGTTCATTCACGTAAGTATGCTCTGAGAACTCTTTAGGGCTCAATACCTTGTCGAAGATGTGAAAACTGGCAGACATTCAGATAAACTCAACTATGACTAAACTCTTCCAAAAGTATCTGTTTTTATTGATGATTTGTAGTCCCATGTGGTCCTGGGCTCAAAACGATCTTGGGTATACCGTTACAGGTGTTGTTAGTGATTCGGTAAGCAACGAAACGCTTCCCTTTGCCAGTGTATTCTTTTCCGGTACCACCTTTGGCACTACCTCTGATAAGGATGGTAATTTTGTACTGAAGGCCGATAAGCCCGGTACTTACGACCTGGTAATATCCTTTACCGGATATCAGACCTACTATCGTCAGGTAGACCTGAACGAGCAGCAGATACTCAGGCTGAATGTAAAACTCTATTTGAGTACACGAAACCTGGGAGCCGTCACCGTGACGGCTCAGAAAGACGAAGCCTGGCAGAATAACCTCCGGCTATTCAAACGGACCTTTCTGGGAACTTCTGCAAATGCCAATTCCTGTCGCATTGTCAATGAGGAAGTACTGAATTTCGATGACAACCGCAGTGACCGGGTGTTTGAGGCCTATGCCAGCGAACCTCTGATTATTGAGAATAAAAAACTGGGTTATCGGGTGAAGTATCTGCTGGAAGAGTTCAAGATCTATTATGCACAGAACTACTCCGTTTTCTATGGGTTTCCCTCTTTTGAAGAGATGGGTAAGAAAGGTAAGGTGAAAAAGTCCTGGGCGAAAAACCGTGAAAAGGCTTATCTGGGTTCTATCTCTCACTTCTTTAAAGCCCTTTATGAAGATAAGGTGACGGAAGCCGGCTTTGAGGTAAATGCGGCTAAAGACATGAAGCGCGGTGGGCGGGCGATTGATATTACGCCCATTAAAATGAGCACGCTGGTGAGTACCAAACCAAATGGCACTACGAAGTCGCTGTCGTTTGAGAACTATCTGTACATCGTATATAGAAATGAAAGAGAAAGCGCGGAGTACAAAATGTTTCAGAATTCGATCAGCCCCAAGGCGGCAGGCAACGAGCAGCTTTCATGGATTTTCTTACCTGAAGGGATCACTGAGGTGGATTTCGAGCAGTCGGGGTATCTTATTAATCCCCTGGCCGTGGTAACCAACGGGTACTGGGGTTTTGAAAAGCTCGGAGATATGGTGCCAATGGACTACCAGCCGGAAGAAAAGTGACAGTGGTGTGAGTTAGTGTGCCTATTGTAAAACAACCCGTTATAAAAGGGGTTAGGGAAGAGAAGTGCCGGTTAATTGAACTAAAACAATATGCCTATGAACTTTGGTGTCTCCTGTACTGCTTCTCTGAAAACGCTTTTTCTCCTTGTTTTATGCTGCTTTCTTTCCCCGCTTAATGCCGGTGCTCAGAACTACCGGATTGAAGGTACTGTCTTCGACAAAAGCTCAGGAGAAACGCTTCCTTTTGCCAACGTTTTTCTGGCCAATACTACCTTTGGAGCTCCTACCGACACCGCAGGCGTTTACAGTTTAAAGGCTACGCAAGCCGGTACCTATCGACTCACAGTAAAGTACCTCGGCTTTGCCACCTTTAGCCGCGAGGTTGAACTCAACGAGACAACGCGACTCAATATTGATATCTACCTGGACCCATTGGAGGAGAACGTGGAAGGAGTGGAAGTTACTGCCTACAAGAAGCTCATTAAACGAGGCTACTATGAAACCCACGACAGTTTTATCATTGAGGAGAAAGGCCCTCAGTGGCGCAAGTACTACAGGGTGTTTCAGTCAGTGCTGTTGGGAGGAAGTCGCTTTGCTTCGGGTACCAAAATTCTCAATGCTGAGGTACTGAGTTTCGAGATTTTCAAAGACCAGACACAAATTCTGGCTTTTGCCAGCAAGCCGATCAAGGTGATCAACAATGAATTGGGTTATGAACTTGAATATGTGCTGGAGAGCTTTGAGCTCGACTTAAAGACCCGCCTAATGACCTTTCACGGCTACCCTTACTTTAAGGAGCTTGAACCCAGAAACATCAAACAGCTTGAAAAGTGGCAACAAAACCGATGGGAGGCTTATCGCGGTTCTTTGCGACATTTTTTGAAATCTCTTTATGCAGATGAGCTGGAAGAGTCGGGATTTGAAACGGCCTGGATGCCCTTTGGGAATACCAATGGCAATGCCGCTTCCAGGAGTTATAAATCTACCTCGTCCGGTCTGTCAAGGCCGATAGACCTGTATGACTATGTGAAGCCAGGTTCTCACCCCGGGTCAAAAAGGTTCTATCTGGATGCCCTTATCCTGGTAACTGCTGCCAATAGTGTGGAAGAGGACGGGTACATCAGACCACCCTGGCACGAGTACTTCTTTGGTAAAAACCTGAACAACAGCAGACGCAATCTCCAGAGATCATGGATAGAGATCAAACCTGATAAAAGTGTGGAGTTCGATAGAAACGGCTACATCTACAACCCGCTGGATTTTGCCTTTTATGGTTACTGGTCTTTTAAGATGGTGGGAGATATGCTGCCGATAGAATATCAGCCATCGGACTTTCACGGTAATTGAGAGGGCCTAAAAGAAAGAGGTACAATGCGCGATTACTTTCCGCATTATACCTCTTTGTCTTTCATTAGAACGGATTGCTCAGATAAGTGATCAGCAGTGCTGTAAGTTTTTGTGGTTCGCAGTTCAGCCCGTTTGAAATAAAGGTCAGGGCAATGTCCTTATCAATAAAGTACATCGGCTGAGTCAAAAAACCATCAATTTCTCCCCCATGCGTAACCGCTTTTTCTGTGGTGATAGATGACGGAAGTACGAAATCATTAATGCCTCTTCCCCGACCATCGCGAAATTCAGTCATTTTTTCCAGTGAGCTTTCAGAGATTAGCTTACCCTGCATCAGGCCTCTGAAAAACTGGTTTAACTCTGCAGAAGTAGAGACAATGGCTCCTGCTCCCCGCGGTAAATTCATGCTTGTTGTCGTAATTTCATTCCAGCCGTCTTCATAATAATAGCCACTGGCGGTTTTTTCCATTATACCGGCATCAGGGCCATAGAACGTATGGGTCAGGCCCAGCCTTTTGGTGACGCGATCAGATAAGTTTTTTCCGTAGCTTTTCCCGGTAATCTTTTCAATGATGTAACTCAGCAGAATGTAATTGGTATTTGAATACTCATATCGGCTGCCTGGCTCAAATACACTGGGGTAGGAGGCTATCTTTTCCAGCTGTTGGTTGGCTGTGAGGCCGGAAATCCTGTACTCACCAAAGGTCTCATCGGCTGTCATATTAAAAATCCCGCTTCTGTGACTTAGTAGTTGAGAAATATTAATCTTATCAGCATTCTTCACGCTAGGGTGAAAATCAGAGAGTTTGGTTTCTAATGACAGCTTTCCCTCATCAATCAGTTGAAAGACCATGGCGGCTGTAAAAACCTTGGTGTTGGAACCGATTTTCATCAGAGTGTTCGGGCCAAGCTTCTTCTTTTGGTCCACCCTGGCAAAACCGACTTGCCGGTCGTAAACGGTCTGGCCGTTTCTCGAAATTGTAAGTGTGCCCATTAGCTCATTATTGGCTTCGAGGTCATCCATTATTTTATTGAGCCTGTCAATGGTTTCCGCTTTGCTCTGAGCACGGAGTGTGCCAAGGGAGAAAAACAGGGCCAGCAGGGTTGTTGAGAGATGTTTAATGTAGCGCATAAGGTTCGTTTTTTGATTAAAATCGTTTTAAGTCCGGGGCTGGATTTGACGTGAAACGAAGCCAACCCTTCCCTGAATTGTGAAAACCTTGAGGAGTTATGCTACACTTTGGGTTGCAGGGTTGTCAGCAGTATGGTTACTGCTTTGACCACCAGAAATATGAAGCAGCCGAGCAAAGTAGAAAGAATGGTGAACTTGAGGCCCATGGCTAATTGATTGGCGGAGGTCCCTACATCAGTGCTAAACTGATCCAACACTTCCACAAGCCCGAGCAACTGCCCGAATACCCCATAGACCAGGGCAAACAAGCCAAATGAGTTCAGAAGTCTGATGTTCTTTTCTGAACGTTCGACTTTTTTCCTGATCAGCCAGAGGCTTCTGACTGAAATCAGAACACAGATCACCAGGATGATGAGCAGGGGTACCATGATAAAAGGACCGCCTTCATCAATCTTCTTTAAAACAAAAGAAGTAAATGTGAACTGCTGTAAAAAGATCATCTTTCTAATGTAGATAAATTCCTATTTGTTAATCACAGTACGATGGTAAAAAGATGGGCTTTATGAGAGGAGTTTATGCGACTGATGCCCTCTGTTTTGAGACATTTGACTGATATAAACTGGTTTTTGAAATACCTGATGACTGCGGTTAAATCACGCACTAAAATGGCAATTGGTCGCAAAGATATGGTCGTTTCACTGAAAGATGGTTTATTTAAAAGATGACAATTACCAGAAAGGCAGTGTTGGAAAAGCTTATGGAAGGAGGCGTGCATCTGCTCTTCTGGTCGCTGGTGTTTTTCTTTTATATCTACGTATTCGGGTACAATAATTCACAGCGGGAATATACCGTGGTGTTCTCCTCTTTTCTTATGCCTATCACTATGGTGAGCTGTTATGCAGTTACCTACTACCTGATTCCGAAATACCTTATCCTCAGAAAGTACGGAAGCTTTCTGCTCTATAGTCTCTATACATTCGTGCTGACTGCTTTTGCGGTGATCATTTCAGTGTTCTATGCTCTGATCTTTATTCTGGACCTGAAGGTGGCTGAAATGCCGGTGGCACGTAGCCTGCCCTTTATTCTTATTACGGTATATCTGATCATTTTCCTGGCAAGTGGTATTGCGCTGCTCAGGCATTATTATAGCTCTAACACCCGCAATGATAAGCTGAATAACAAGGTGCTGGAGACTCAACTGAAGCTGAAAGAGCAGGAGCTGAAGTACCTGAAGATGCAGATTCACCCTCACTTTCTTTTCAATACACTGAACACATTATATGGCTTTGCCATGGCCAAGGCAGATGAAACACCCGACATTATTCTCAGGTTGTCTAACCTGCTCGATTACCTGCTCTATCAGGTAGATAAACCGCTGGTGAGCCTTAAGTCTGAGCTCCTGCATATAGAGGACTATATAGCCCTTGAGAAGATCAGGTTTAGCGACAGCCTGGAATTGAGTTTCCGGGCTGAGGACATTCCTGATAACCTGGAGGTGGCCCCGATGCTATTCATTCCTTTTGTGGAAAATGGTTTCAAACATGGCCGTTTCAATAATGAAAAGCTGCAGATAGATATTGATATCAGCACCCGGGAGGGGAAAGTTTTTTTTGAAATGACCAATTCCGCCAGACCCGGTGCTGAAGACGAGAATGAGGGAATCGGGCTCAGGAATATTGAAAAGCGCCTTGAAATGGTTTATCCGGGAAAACACAGTCTTCAGGTAAGCCGGGAGCATAACCTGTTCAAAGTAACACTAATGATTGATACACATGGCTGAACCTGTAAATCGTATACGCTGCCTGGTAGTGGATGATGAAAAGGTAGCCAGGGATATTATCAGTAGCTATCTGGAACAAATTCCGCAGATGGAGATTGTTGCGAGCTGTAGCAGTGCTATGGAAGCTTTTGATATAATTCATCGTCAGTCGGTAGACCTGGTTTTTCTGGACATCAATATGCCGGGCTTGTCGGGTTTGTCTTTTGCCAGATCTCTGAACAAAGACATCCGGGTCATCTTTACCACCGCTCACCGCGAATATGCCATTGAAGGTTTTGAGCTCAGGGCTTTGGACTATTTACTTAAGCCAATCTCTTTTGAAAGGTTTTTTGAGGCGGTTAATCGCTATTTCGAGATTGCTAAAAGCCCTGTACAGGTGATAAGTGCCACGGAGAATACGGAAACCGAAAAATCCTTCTTTGTGAAAGCCGACAGGAAAATGGTCAGGGTGGTGCTGGATGAGGTGACCTATATTGAAAGCCTGAAAGATTATCTCAAAATACATGCGAAGGAAGGTGTGGTAATAACGCGTGAGACCATCAGTAATATTGAGGCAAGACTTCCCCGTTCCAAATTCATGAGGATCCATCGGTCCTATATCGTAGCCATCGAGGCGATCAGCTCCTATACGCATGAATATATTGAAGTAGCTGATATGATGCTGCCCATCAGCCGAAGCTATAAGCAGGAAATAAGTGAGCGCCTGGGGAACTAGCTGTTTTTGTAAGCCTTGAAGATGGCAGTATTCTGAGCTGAGTCTGATTCGATCTCCAGTATTTTCGCAGAAGAGGAGGGTGTGAAGAAATCGGTCAGTGCTTTTTTCAGACCGGGACGATCATTTACCTTGTGATAAATCATGCCAAAATCCCTGGCAGTGTTTTCAGCGCTGAGCGATTGTTCTGTTTCAAAGTACTCCGCCAGCTCAGGCTGATCCGAAGGTCCTTTGATCATTCTGAAAATACCGCCTGCGTGGTTGTTGAGCAGGATGATCCGAAGGTTGGAGAGTGGATATTTATGCCAGAAAGCGTTTCTGTCATAGAAAAAAGCCAGATCTCCGGTAATCAGGGTAACTAACTGGTCCTGGGCCAGGGCAGCACCTACTGCTGTACTGTTGCTTCCGTCAATACCACTGGTTCCACGATTACAATAAACTGTGACATCAGATCGGTTTCTGAGGCCGATAAAGTTAGCGTAGCGTACGCTCATGCTATTGGCCAGATGTAGCTGGGAGTTATTGGGCAGAACGCTCATTACCTGGCTGACAGCTTCAAATTCTCCGAAAGGTTGAGTTTTGAAAAACTCCTGATTTTTGACAGCGACCTCCGAATCTCTGGCTGACCACGCAGTAAGGTACCCGGGGGATACCGGCTCACCATTCAGTTTTTCTTCAAACGCAGTGAAAAAGGCTGCCGGTTCCAGTGGAATAACCTGAGTCAAAGACTGGAAAGTGTCCTGGTATCGCTCGTGGGGTTGAATATGCCAATGATGCGCAGGTTTATGCTTCCTGATAAATCGTTTCAGGTTCTTGGAAATGTTGGATTTACCAAGGGTGATCAACAGGTCAGGCACCAAATCTTTATGCGCTTCATCGTTCTCAACGGAGAGAAAGGCATCCTGATGGAGGATGGCACCATCAATACCCTGCAGGTTGCTGATAATATCACTGATCACAGGGCAGTAGTGGTGAGCCAGAAATGACTGCATGGCTTCAATTAATTCTCGCGTCCCGGTCTGTTGACCTCCTATGATCAGGCGTCTTCCGGACTGTCGCCAGGTGGCAACCAGCGACTGCCAGGACTCATCGCTGAGATTTGCTTCAGGCGAAGGCCTTTGAATCAGCCTTACCTTTCTGAAAAATGTTTTTTCATCGGCCTCAGGGTAGAAGGGCTCTCTTACCGGTACGTTGATATGAACCGGGCCCTTGGGTTCAGCTGTGCACTGTAGTAAAGCTTCGTTTATCAGGCGATTGCCGTGCCATTCAATATCCTCATGGCTTGGGTTGTCGGGGTAGCGGTAGCTGGCTTTTACATGCCGGCCGTAAATATTTTCCTGCCGGATAGTCTGACCATCATACTGGTTGATCCACTCTGGCGGGCGATCGGCTGTCAGCACAAGAAGAGGGATTTCCTGAAAGTAGGCCTCAGCTACAGCTGGTGCATAATTGAAGGCAGCCGAACCCGAGGTGCAGACCAGGGCTACGGGCCTTTGTTGTTGCTGGGCTATGCCCATGGCCACGAATGCCGCTGATCGCTCATCAGAAATGATCCGGGTTTCCAGATCAGGATGGCGCACAAAAGCCAGGGTCAGAGCGGCTGATCTGGAGCCGGGAGAAATGATGGCGGTTTTAATACCATGGCCGGCACAAATGGCCGCAATATCGTTGATGTGATCGAGTATCAATGGCGGTGGCCCATTACGTTCAGGAGCGTATTGAACTTAATTTCGGTTTCCTGTAGTTCTTTGACAGGGTCTGAATCTTCCGTGACCCCGGCTCCCGCATAGAGCCTGGCCCGGTCTCCGAAGAGCTGCATACAGCGCAGGTTGACGAAAATATTGGTATGGTTATCAATATGAACCGGTCCCAGAAATCCACTGAAAAACTCGCGGTCAAAGCCTTCCCATTCTTTGATCATACCGAGGGCAGTCGCCTTGGGCATACCTGCTACGGCTGAGGTAGGGTGTAGCAGCTCCAGCATGACGGTGCCCAGCTCAGGGAAGTTGGTTTCGGCCATGTTGACTTTGTAGTCTGTTTTAAGGTGGAGCAAATTGCCGGCTACAACGGTTTTGGGCCCTCTTTCTTCGAATTCGCGAAGCCTTATTTTTTTGAAGCAGTTGATAATATACCTGCCTACCATGGCCTGTTCTTCAATCTCCTTTTGATTCCAGGCCGTGTCGCTGATAGACTTTTGCGGGGCTCTCTTTTGTGTGGCAGCCAGTGCTACGGTTTTAAAAAGGTCGCCCTCCTGTTCGATCAGCACTTCGGGCGTGGCACCCATCCAGGTACCGATGCCGGGTACGGAAGTCAGCGAAATGAAAGCATTGGGGTATGTTTTACCCAGCTCCATAAACTGATCGATGGCATCAAAATCTTCATTAAGGTCAACCTCTGTAAAGCGTGCGGGTACTACTTTCTGAACCTGCTCTGATTTAATGGCATTTACACACTTGTCTACGTACTCTTTGTAGTCAGGCAGGGCGGCCAGACCCGGAGTTCCCTTTCTGTGATAGGAGGGGACGCTTTCAGGATGATCCAGCCGATAGAAAAAACGATCGATAAAGACTTCTTCCTGGTGTGTGGGTTTTTCTTTGTTAAAATCAAACTGGCAACTGACCTCATCAAAATCAAATGCGATATGTAAGTCACTTTGGATAAAGATGTGCTCCTGGTTCACATTGTCGAAAGGCGCAATGACAAAACCCTTTGCCAGTTCTTCAAAATCGACCTTGTCCAGTTTCAGGGCTTCCCGGAAGGAAATCAATACATGGATTTCACCTGTATTGGGAAGACGCCAGAAAGCAATGGGGTAGTCATTTTCGAAGGCCGATGAGAGGCTGGCTCTGGCGATTTCTTCTTTGGAAAAATCCTGAAGACTTCGCGTAGTGGTATTGATGACTTCTTGTTTTCTCATCCCTTCTTAATATCAATCACCGCCAGTGTGATTCGGCTGATGCACACCAGTTCTTCTTGCTCATTTGAGACTTTAATCTCCCAGATTTGTGTACGTTTTCCAACATGCACAGGGCGGGTGGTACCATATACATAGCCTTCACGAGCACTTTTTATGTGATTGGCGTTGATCTCTAAGCCAACGCAATACTGCTCTTTGAGGTTGAGTGTACAGGTAGCAGCCATGCTCCCGAGCGTTTCTGCCAGTACCACAGAGGCGCCTCCGTGTAACAGGCCCATGGGCTGTTTGGTCCGCTGATCTACCGGCATTTTAGCCGTAATGAAATCTTCTCCCACCTCGGTTACTTCAATAGCCAGATGTTCAATCATATTGTTTTCACCCATACGATTGAGTGACGCTACATTTACTCCGGGCCTGAACATGGGATATTTAGATTACTTGTTAGCTTTGCGCCTGATTCGAGCAAAAATAGAAGAAAATTGAACACCAAAAAAATCTACCTTACCCGTCACGGACAGACTGATTTTAACCGAAAAGGAATCGTTCAGGGTAGTGGAATTGATTCGGATCTGAACGAGCTGGGACAAGCTCAGGCCAGGGCTTTCTTTGATTATTACAAGGATCAGCCTTTTGATAAACTCTATGTGTCGGCTCTGAAAAGAACCCATCAGTCCATGGCCGGATTTATAGAATCGGGACTAGCGTATGAAGAGCTGGCCGACCTGAATGAGATCAGCTGGGGTGAGCGTGAAGGCGTGCCTGTAGATGCCCGGGCAGATGCCTTTTATCAGGATATGATACGAAGATGGAGGGCCGGTGAAACTGATCACAGAATTGACGGAGGGGAGAGCCCGGATGAGGTGGCTGTTCGCATGCGCAGAGCGCTGGAGCATATTCTGAATCAGACAGAAGAACAGACGGTGTTAATCTGCATGCATGGACGTGCCATGAGGGTGATGCTTTCTGTGATGCTCAATTATCCCTTAAAAGATATGGATGTGTTTGAGCATTCTAATCTGTGCCTTTATGAGTTGAGCTATACAGGCTCCATGTTTACTGTTGACCGATTCAACGATACTAATCATCTGAAGTACTCAGGCCTTTAAGGGCAATTTTGGCTTTACTGTCCAGGCTGTTTTTATAAGGATGCCTGCGGAAAGTAAGTACCCGCTCAAAGTACATGCGAGCCATATCGGTATTACCTAATGATTGCTGTAGGTAGCCCAACTGAAGAAATGAATTCGGCACGAAGTAGTTTTCAGGAATCTTCTCTTCCTTGCTGATTACCTGTCTGTAGTAATCAATAGCTGCATCAAAATTTCCCTGTAGATGGTTGAGCCTGGCCTGACGATAGATCAGCTCAAATTGCTCATAGGGCTCAAAGGTATTGATGTCGATGCCATTCAAAAGCGAATCGGCCAATGCATAGAAGCCGCCATCGATACTGAAGCGAATCTGGAGCATTACCGGATCGGGGAAGGGCTTAGTGTCCAGAAGTTTTTGGGCATTCTTATCAACTTCTGCCTCTGTTTTGTTACGCTGCCTTGCTTCGGCAAAGTACTGGCCTGACTGATTTTGGTCTCCCATGAACATGGCACAAAGGCCTGCTTTGAAAGAGGCGTCTTTCAGCTGGTTGATGCCCTTGAAATGACGGAGAAAGAAGTCGTAGTTTTTAAGTGCTTCCTCATACTTACCTTCCTGGAACTGGGTTTCGGCCAGCAGGTAGGTAAACAGGGAGCGCGCCTCTGAATCATCAAGGGAGGTAAGCGATGTTTTAAGCAGCCTGCCCGCCTTAGCTGACTGGTGTGATTTCATCAGAACCAGTGCCAGGGCATATCTTTCCAGATGGGTGATGTTGCTACTGCCTGCCTCGATGAGTCGGGTGGCGGCTTGATGATTCTCCATCAGATAAGACTCAATCAGGGCTGAGATGACGACTATCTCTTTGTAAAAAACAGAGCTTTCGTCCATAAGCCCGTAGAGCTCATTCAGACCTTCCTTTGTATCACCCTCCAGCCCGAAAATGCCAAGTACCCACTGATAGCGGTCCGGTACGGCACCAAAGATGACATGCAGCAGCCCCAGGGCTTTGTAGTTCAGGTCAAAGTCAGGGTAGGTCTCAATGTTGTCTTTTATGATCTTGTAGGCACTTCTCAGCGACCATACCCCATTCCATTGTTCCCCGAATTTCAACTTGATAAAGGCCCACTGTATTTTGATTTCAGCCCTGATAAAATCATGGTAGGGAGAAGCCGTTTCCTGGTCTTTTAGTGCTCTTAGTCTGGTTTTTTCATTCTTTCTGAGTAACTCAAAAGCCTCACGGTCTTCAGAGAAAATGAGTGAAGTCACCTCTCTGAGGTTATCCAGATAAAGATTGAAGTCAGGAATATCCGCTGCGCCATGAAGCTCAGCGCTGTTATCAAAATCAAGGTTCAGGATGCGCTCATAGGCGGGAGGGAGAGGAGATTGTCCGTTGACAGACGTATGGAACAAAACAAAAAAAGGATAGATCATAAGACCTATCCTTTTTATTGAATTGCAAATTTTTATCACTTCACCTTTAAGCAGTTGTTTTTCTTCTGCTTCTTTTTGGTTTTACTTCTTCTTTCACGATTTCGTCAGTTACATCAGAAAGAATTCTACCGCAGTGCTCACACACGATGATCTTTCTTTTTTCACGAATATCGGCTTGTCTCTGTGGAGGTACTACGTTAAAGCAACCACCACAGGCTCCACGACTAACAGCAACTACGGCCAAACCGTTCCTTGCGTTGTCTCTGAGTTTATTGTAAGAGTTTAAAAGTCTCTCTTCAATATTAGATGCAGCCTTTTCTCTTTCGCCTACCAGTCTTTTCTCATCATCTTCGCTTTCCTGAATCAATACTTCCAGCTCAGATTTCTTCAGATCAAGATCTTTAGCGCGCTCATTCAGCTCAGCCTCAGTTCTTTCAACTTCTCCTTTTTTGATCTCAATTTTAGCGAATGCTTCTTTGATTCTTTTTTCAGAGATCTGTATTTCCAAAGTCTGAAGCTCCATCTCCTTGGTGATGGCATCATACTCTCGGTTATTGCGCACATTCATCTGCTGCTCTTCATACTTCTTGATGAGGGCCTCAGAGTTTTTAATTTGTGTGCGATGGTCGGCTATATTGGCTTCGAGGTCAGAAACCTCTCCTTTGAACTTGTCAACCCGCGTTTGGTATCCCGCAATCTCGTCTTCCAGGTCAGCAACTTCATCAGGTAACGCTCCTCTTACTTTCTTGATTTCATCCATTTCTGAATCAATCTTTTGAAGTGCTTCAAGAGCTCCCAGTCGTTGCGCTACAGTTTTTTCCATCTACGTTTTTTAAAAGTATTTCACAGGGTTCGTGTCCACCCCTGACAAACAAGTTGCAATATTAGCAAATTTTTCTGTCAAAAATGAATGTAGAAGCTCTTTTGTGAAGATTTCGCTTTCGTAATGACCGATGTCTGCAATCATGATTTGTCCCTCAGCATCGAAGAACTCGTGATACTTAAAATCGGCAGTAACGAAGGCGTCTGCTTTGCGGCTTTTGGCTTTGCCTAACAGGAAGCTTCCGGCTCCTCCGCAAACAGCTACTTTTTTGATTTTGGGCTGATTTTTTTCAGTGTACCGTATGGTGTTGAGGTTCATTTTATCTTTCAGGTAATAAAGGAACTCATTGGCTGTCATCTCAATTGGCAATTCACCGATCATTCCGGACCCGACTTCCTGATTGGAGTTTTGAAGATCACTGATGTAATAGGCTACTTCTTCATAAGGGTGAGCACTCCTGAGCGCATTAAGCACACTGCCCTGTAAGTGTTTGGGGTAGATAAGCTCTACCCGGTTTTCTTCCACCTCTTCCAATTCTCCTGAGCTGCCTATGGCAGGGTTGGCTTCCTGGTTAGGCCTGAAGTAACCGGTACCTGTAATGCGAAAGCTGCAGTCAGAATAATTGCCAATATTACCGGCACCTGCTTTGTGCATCGAGTCAATGACTTCCTCAGAATCTGTAACCGGAATAAAAGTCACCAGCTTTTGGAGGGTCCCGTTTTTAGGAGCCAGTATCTTCACATTGGTCAATCCCAGCTTATCAGAAATCTTCCGGTTCACTCCGGTGATCACATTGTCCAGATTGGTATGGATGGCATAAATGGCGATGTCATGCTTGATCGCTTTGATCACCGTTCTTTCTACATAATTTTTGCCGTTGAGCTGCTTTAATCCTCTGAATACGATGGGGTGATGTGCTACAATCAGGTTACAGTCTCTGGCTATGGCTTCTTCCACCACAGATTCAATACAATCCAGCGTGATCAGTATTCCCTTTACTTCCATAGCAGGGCTTCCTGTGATGAGTGAGGCATTGTCGTACGACTCCTGCAGAGAGGGAGGAGCAATTGATTCCAGGTGTCTCACTATGTCTTTTACTTTTGCCATATTTGGTGATATTTGCAGCTTTTAGTTCGATAAAGATATAATACGCACTGTTAATGGCGATGCTCCGCTGGTTATTATTTCCTTTTGCAGCCCTGTACGGGTGGATGATGCGGGTGCGCAACAATCAGTACAATTCGGGCTACAGACCAGTGGTTGAATTCGACCGCCCCGTCATCTCTGTCGGGAACCTCTCCGTGGGCGGCACCGGAAAAACTCCCATGATTGAGCTGCTGATTCGTTTGTTGAAAGACGACCATAAGCTGGCTACGATCAGCAGGGGGTACAGGCGAAAGACCAAAGGCTTCAGGTTGGCCAATGCGCAGGATGATGCTTCCACGCTGGGGGATGAACCTTATCAGTTTTATCGGAAGTTCGGAGATGAGGTTTTGGTTTCCGTATGTGAGGAACGCATTTTGGCAGTTCCTGAGATTGTACAGGATCATGAAGAGGTAGAAGCCTTTCTGCTGGATGATGCCTACCAACATCGCAAGATCGGAAGAGATCTCAATATTTTGCTTTCAGAGTTTATCAGGCCCTTTTACGATGACCAGGTGGTGCCAGTGGGGCGTCTGCGCGAAGAACGTTCCGGAGCCGGCAGAGCCGATTTGGTGGTGGTGACCAAGTGTCCTCCCGGTCTTGATGAGTCGGTCAAGCGAAGAGTGACTTCACGGATACAGAAGTATAGTGGAGACAAACCGGTTTATTTCTCGCACATCGGCTATGATGAGCCTGTTTTGGCACTGGGAACCCAGACCCGGCCTGAAAATGAGGTCATCCTGATTACAGGTATTGCCCAGCCGGGTGTTTTCTGCAAAGAGGTGGAAAAGTCACGGAAGATTTTACATCACTTTGACTTCAGGGATCATTATAGCTTCGGGACCAAAGACCTGGATAAGATTGAGAGAAATGTTAAAGAATCACAAAAGACACTGTCGCTGCTTACCACGGAAAAGGACATGGTACGACTTTTGTCATTGAAGGACCATCCTCTTTTCGAAAAAGTATCGTTGTTTTACATGCCTATCAAGTTTGTGATGGACAAGGAAGAGGAATTCAAAGATCAGGTGCTGAAAGTCTTTGAGAATCATTGAAACGAATACTGAATTTGTATTTTTGCGCGTGCTAAGAAGGGTTTTACTTATTTCCACACTTTTGCTCACTGTCTTTACGGCCTTTTCTCAGAGGGGTACGGTGAGAGAGCTGGGGGGCAACCGGGATTCATTGCGGAATGCCAGACAGCAGCGGATACTGCGAGACACTGTTAAGAATAACTACAGTGCCAAAACCACCCGCTTTACCTACGAGAAGAACTTTAAGTTCAACGACCTGACCTTTTACAATCCGGACACCATCCCGGATAATCTTCACCGGTTTACCGATTTTGAGAAGAATAATAACTTCATCCAAAACCTGGGGGGCATCGGTACAGCCCAGCGCTCCCTGTTTTATGAAGGAAGATCGGTCATAGGGCGAACCTCAGGTTATCATGCCTACGACCCTTTTTATATAGACCCTGATCAGATCAAATACTTTGATACCCGATCTCCCTATACAGATATCAAGGCCACTTTTGGAGGAGGAGGCCGCGCTATTACCGATGTGCTTTTCAGCTTGAACGACAGTACCCAGTTTAACCTTGGATTCAGCTACAGTGGTATCAGGGCAGATAAGCAGCTGTCGTTTCTTACAAGAGGTGATCGTAGTGTAGAGAGTACCAACTGGAATATCTTCGGCTTCTTGAGGCCTAAGAAGCTGCCCCGATATCTTCTGCTTTTCAACATGACGCAGATGAAGCATACCGCGGCAGAGCAAGGGGGGATTATTGAGGCGATTACCATGCCGACAGCGGATACTCTTTTTTACGATTATCTGGATGAAGATGTGGCCCTGGATGAAGCAGAAAGCTACGATAAGAGGGGAGGGCTGCATATTTATCAGCAGTATGACCTGGACTCTGTTTTCCAGCTCTATCATTCTGCTACCTTCTTCGATCAGATTCTGAGATACAATGATGAATATGATCTGAGTGGTTCTGATTCGCTGATTTACAGCCCTGTTGATGGCGCTACCTCAGGCACAATTGCTGACAGGACAGCTTTCAGGGAGTTCTCGAATGAGTTCGGTATCAAAGGGTACACCAGGAAATTTGCCTACACCTTATTCTACAGAAACAGAAATGTCCGCTATGATAACCTGCTGATCGGATCTGCCAGAAAAGACTCTGAGAGTTACCTGGGAGGTACTTTGCGACAGCAAATCACTCCTAAAATCTTTCTTACTGCTTCAGGTGAGTATCTGATCGGGGGCAACTATATGCTGACGGGAGATTTCAAAAGCGACTTTTTCACGGCACGTTTTTCAAGGGTGAAGGCCAAGCCGACTTACCTTGCTGAGTTTTACACAGGTGAACAACGTAGCTGGACAAATACCTTCAATGATGAGGTGTCGGATAATCTCTATGGTGAAATCAAGCTGAACACAAGGCGCTGGAGTTTCAGGCCGTTTTTGAGATTTAACCGCATTACAGATCATGTGTATTATGGCCCTGACAGGTTACCGCTGCAGGCTTCAGACGATATTCTGCTGTTTTCTCCGGGAGCTCACCTGGACCTTAAAATCACTGATAAATGGGCTATGAAAACGACTACGGTTTATAGCACAGTGTCAGGAGGTAGTTCAGATGTATACCGTATTCCTGAGTTGATGGTGAATGCACAGTTTGCACACACCAATATTCTCTTCGATGGTAAGATGATTATCCAGACCGGTATGGATGCCCATTACAGAACTTCCTATCAGGCCTATGCCTACGACCCGGTGGTGCAGCAGTTTTACCAGCAAAACACCATTGAAAACGATGCTTTTGTGAAGATTGACCTCTTTCTGAATTTCAAGGTGCAGAACTTTATTTTCTTTATTAAGTCTGGCCATTTCAACCAGGGGCTAATTGGAGACGGCTATTTCCTTACCCCGTATTTTACCGGTAACCGACAGACTGTTGACATCGGAACGCGCTGGTCGTTCTATGATTGATTTGGACTGAAACCACCAATCGCACTGTCACCTACTACTTATGCTTGTCCCACTGCCCGGGAGCACCAGGCCTGTTAACTGAAGAGAGAGGTTGATTGCTCTATCTCCGGATCACTTTGTTCCTGCACGCTGACCAAAAGAATGGAATCTGTAATGCTGGTACAAAAAAAGCCGGTTGAACTGATGTCCAACCGGCTTCCGCAGGTTAGTTGCTTATTTCCTTATTTGCCCTGAAAGAGAGCGAAGTTAACACCCACATTGAGTACATGCTTGAACTGCAGTTCGGCAGTCGTATTTCCTGTATTGGTGCCATCATCAAATCGGATGTCTTTGTCGTAGATCATTTGCGTACCGAAGGTGGCGTTGAACCACTCATTTACTTTCATTACCAGCAGGGTCTCCCAGTTAACATCAATCGTACCGAAGGTATCATAAGCGGTAAAGAAGTTCAGGTTACTCTGGAATGAGATGTTTTCAGCTATTGGTAAGCTGAGTGTAGCCAGCAGGTTAGAACCAAATTCTGCTCTCACTTTACTGTCTACGTCCACACCAAATGCTCCTATGCTCGACAGGTCATCATCCAATACGAAAGTAAACTTACCCGCTGCGGGAGAAAAGGAGAGAGAAAATACATCACCTTTGATATAGTCCATTCCCAGATTGACCGTGAGGTATCCAGGTGCCATGAAAGAAGAGATTTTAGTGGCAATCTCTTCACCGTTGTTGCCTGGTGCGAAAGTGTTACCTTCCAGCAACTGTGTTCTGAGAATGCCGGTAATGCCCCAGCCCCAGTTTTCATTGATTTTCTTGCTATACTGACTCAGCAGAATGATGGCGTCATCTGTTTTTCTGAATTCACCTTCACCTACTTTGGCACCACCCAGGGCAAAGTCGATACTGGTTTTCCAGGTACTGGTACTGGATGTACGGATAAAGGCAGAGTTATAAACGCCTCCCAGAGCTACGGAGCTTTCACCCCCACCGGCCCAGTTAGACAGGCCAACGTTCGCGAAATTAAAGCCGAAAGAACCTTTTCTTTCCCAGCTCACAGAATCGGCATCCTGTGCATTCAGCGTCCCCACGCAGATCAATGCCAAAACCAAAAGTGTAATTTTTTTCATAGGTAAATAGTGCTTAGTATTTAAAAATTGCCATTCGGGGGAGGTGGCACAAAAGTACGGGGCAAAAATGAAAGTAGATTAATCTTCTTTACTTTTTTTAGCTCAACCGTTTGCGCCTATTTTTGCAAACGCATGGAAAATCTGAAGAATAACCTGCTCGGACTGCAACTTCCGACTGACCCCCGCTGGGTAGATATTGCTACCATGAACATTGAAGATATCCTGGTAGATCATGCCTATTGTGAGCAAAAGGCAGCTTCTTCCTGTATATCACTGATAGTACAGTATCCGGATAAAGCTGAGCTGGTAGCCATGATGACTCCGGTGGTGGCAGAAGAGTGGAGTCATTTTGAAAGAGTGATAGAGCAGCTCAACAAAAGGGGGATGGCTTTGGGCAAGATGCGGAAAGATGAGTACGTAGCCAGACTGAGTCAGGTACCCAAAAAGGGGGGGAGCCGTGAGCAGCAGCTGGTAGAAAAACTACTGATGAATGCGCTGATTGAGGCAAGAAGCTGTGAGCGCTTCAAGATTCTCTCACAAAATATTGAGGACGAGGAGTTACAGAAGTTCTACTATGAGCTGATGGTATCCGAAGCCGGCCACTATAAGAATTTCCTTGCTCTGGCCAAGACCTATATGCCGGAAGAATATGTTATGCAGCGCTGGAGGGCCTTTTTGGAAGCCGAAGCTGAGATCATCAATACACTGGAGGTAAGAGGTGACAGGATGCACTGACACCTTCGCTAAAGCTTCGGTGTCGGACAACACCTTCTCCAACTTTCCAGTCGCTCACTTTTGGCGAGTGACCATGAGTGAGTATTCAATATGCTTTGTAGGCGGCATTGACTAGTCACCGAAGCAACTTTCATAAGCTACTTGGTAGTCATTTGGGTAATGCTCTGTTCGGTAGCAGTCTCATCCGACTGTCGGTCTTTGTACTTTTCAATAAAGCGTTTTACGGCTTTATCAGCCGGGTTTCTGGTAGAGAGCTCTTCGAAAATCACAACCGCTTCGGCATAATCGCCTTTCCTGATCAGCTTAATGGCTTCACGATACCTGGGGATATAAGAGATTTTGAGTTCTTCCACCGGGGCCAGCAGCTGGTAGACAGAGAGGGTTTCTTTCTTGCCCTTGACCTTTACCTTGTCCAGAAATCGGTAATTAAATTCTGTCGCGTTCTCCAGACGGTTCAGTGTGCCCTCTGTCATGATCAGGGGGGTGTCGTAATAGCGCGTCAGCCCCTCAACCCTGGCAGCGGTGTTGACCGCATCAGAGATCACCGTTGTCTCCAGCCGGTTGTTATGCCCGATGGTACCCAGGATCATAGAACCGGTATGAATCCCCGTACCGATGGTGATAGGGGGCATGCCTTTCTTCTCGCGGAGCATCTTGTTAAAGTCTTCTATGAAGGGGTCAAACTCCTGAACCGCCTTAATGGCCTGATCAGGGGAGTTGGGGAAAAGGGCCATTACCGAATCGCCAATAAACTTATCGATAAAACCACCGTACTTGAGAATTATCGGTACAATCCCTCCCAGGTATTCATTGAGAAAATCGAAGTTCTCCTGCGGATTCAACTCCTCTGATATTTGTGTGAAACCTCTGATATCAGTGAAAACCACAGTCATTTCTCGCTCTACCTGATCTCCCAGTGATACTTCTTCAATACTGGCTCTTCCCAGACTTTGGAGAAACTCCTGGGGTACAAAGCGGCTATTGGCTTCACTGATTCTTTCCAGCTTTTTATTGGCCTCGGCCAGTTCTTTGGTTCGCTCATCCACGCGCTGCTTAAAGAATTTCATTTCTGAGATCACCTTGTTTTTCAGAATGGAGAAGTTCTTTGTCAGACTGCCAATCTCGTCTTTGGACTGAACCATAGGATGGTCTTTTTCCAGGGTAAACTTACTGGCAACAAAGCGGGTGATGTGCTTGGTAAGATCAGTGAGCGGTTTGGTAATGCGATAGGCTATAAAAGCACTGATGACAATACTGATCACCACGAGGAGTACAACGGTAATACCGAAGTAAAGGGTAAGGTTGGCAAATTCACTTTTGGCCCACTGTCTCGACTGGGCCACCAGATCGCTGAAGCCGGTTTCCAGGGTTTCAATCTGTTGGTCAAGAAGCAGCTTCAGGCCTGAGTTATCCTTGATTCCGATTTCCTTATCGAGCTGAACAAGCTGCAGGAATCGGTCCTGGTAGCTGTTCAGGTAGGAGATGATCGTGTCTTTTCTGGCTTTTGGAATACGCTGATTGTTCCGGAAATAGGCATTGAGTTCAGTGATAGCCTTGGAGAATTTATCTACGTATTGCTGCTCGTTCCTTATGATGTAGTCTTTTTCGTGCCTGCGCAGGGTCAGTATTCTCTCATTGGGGATTTCACGGGCTTCTTCCAGCCAGTGGGCGTCATCACGCATGGCTCCTTCCAGGCTGTAGTCCTTAAAACCCCGGGTTTTTATTTTGTTGGTGAGGGCCACGAACAAAGTATCGACCTGCCGGATGTAAGACTTTTGAAGGTCTACGGTAACCTGTAACTGTTTTTCAGCTGAAAAATCTATGTTGGATAGTACCTGTAAGGTGCTGTCCAGCCAGTATTGATATTGCTCTGTGTAGGGGCTTTTGCCGGTTAAAAAGTAATCTCCGTTTTTGGTTTCGTAGCTAAAGTAGTTTTGCTGAGATCGCACACTTTTCAGCAGCATCAGGTAGGCCTGATCGATGTTGTCGGATTTGGCAAAGATATCTTCGCGTTTCTGCTGATATCCAAGGGATAGCAGCACGATCACGAAGCTGGCACTAATAAATACCAGAAACCAGAATAAAAGCCTTACACGAAAGGTGCGAAACATATACCGCTATATTAGAACATTATTTCATTTTCATGCTTCTCGTAACTTTAAGATTACATGAATGTTTTGTCTGGTAGTGTCTTAATCTATATCTTTTCCTCATGACTATCAGTCTGCTTCTTTTGGCGCACTGGGTTGGAGACTTCGCTTTTCAAACCTCAGACATGGCTCTTAATAAGAGCCATAGCATGAAATGGCTTACAATTCATGTGGGGGCATACTCAGCGGCAATTCTCCTTTTTTCTCTTTTCCTGATGCCATTGGATGATGTTTTGCTATACGTGGGGGTAAATGCAGTGTTGCATTTAATCACCGACTTCTTTACGAGCAGATGGGCTCACCGGCACAAACGGGCACCCAGAAAGTTCTTTCCGATTATCGGAATAGACCAGTTAATCCATACGGTTACCCTTTACTGGACGGCCGTTTTACTGGAACCGGCACTTTACTGGCCGATTTGACATCGCAGCAAAACTCCTTCTTAATCAGGCAGTAGTTTTTGTTACGGCTCTCAGAATTAAAATACCAATCACGGCCGCCAGG
>DIYF01000092.1:0-132545 GCA_002427745.1 Roseivirga sp. UBA6061
GATTTCGGCTTTGAGGAAGACAACCTCAAAACCATCAAAATCTACAACGAAAATGATGAACTGTTGGAAACAGTAACTGTTGGTCAGGATGAGGAAGTAGAGGATGAATTGACGCAGCAGAGATTGAATCAGGCTGAATTCTTGTCGGAGTATAACAACACACTGATCTACAGGATTTCAGAATAATATATATCACATTATTGTATTCCAAAGAGAGGGCTGCCCGGTGGGTGGCCCTCTTTGTTTTTGAGCTTCTGTAATCCACTCGCCTTATATCCGGATCGGAGAGCTACACCGGGCCATGGGTAAAACCAGCCTGACCCTGGAAATAAGTTTGCCAAAAACGGACTGTTGCTTTAATGATCAGTCAGAACCTGACAAACATGGCAAAGAACAGGCCATAAATCATGGTCTGAATGCCTGAATTAAAAAAGCGGAGAAAAAACTTTTTTAATTCAGAAAAACTTTTTTTGGCATCATAGTTGGGTAAGGTAGGGTGTTGTCCGTCATACCAATGTCAACGGACAAAAAACAGAACATCAACACTAAATAGATATAGTTATGAAAGCAGCATCAAAAACTCAGAAAGCAATGGCCTTATTTGTTGGGGTAGTAGTGTCCGCCCTGGCTATTTTCGCGGGAGAATTCAGCTCTCATGGTGAAACCATTGATAACTCAATTTACGAATTGAACATAGATGAAAACGCTTTGATCGAAAGAGCAATTGAAGAGATGAGCGAAGAGGAATATGTGATAGAAGAGGTAGCTCTTAAAACCATTAAAGTATTTGACCAGGACAATGAGTTGGTGGAGGTAATCTCTCTCTGGGAAGGACAGGAAATCGAAGATGAGTATACTTTACAACTGTTAAATCAGTCTACTTTTCTTTCATCATACAACAACACTGCCATCTATCAGGTGATAGAGTAATATAATACAGACAGAAAACAGGGAAGGAGAGCTTAACGGTTCTCCTTTTTTTGGTTTTGGCCTGAGTATGGGGTGGAATTGTGTAAAATAAAATTCTAAATACATTCGATTGCATGTTTTTTAATACCTGTGATTGGTGTATTTGATAAAATAAAATTTGGTTTATAGCGTTTTTTTGTTAAATTGATAATGGATGTAGAGCAAGTCTCAAAAAAGCCTTCTCAACGTCCGGTTAATTGAATTATCAACTAAAGTCTGTTAACTATGAGTGCTTCAGGAAGAAAGAACAACTTACTCGTAGCCGGGCTGATCGTTTTGATCGCTTCCGGCATTTTTCTAATGAACAAAGGAAGTCAGCTGACTGAATCACTGGATGCCATTGAGTTTGACGATCAGGCAATTTTGGAGAGGGCCTATGAAGATGTCCGCAACTCTGAGGAGTTTCCAGAACTGGAAGAAGAACAAATCATCAAGGTATTCGATGAAGACAACAAGCTTATTCAGTCCATGACGCTGCTGGCCGGAGATGAAATCAATGATGAAGATTTCAGAAAACTGGTTAACAAGTCAACACTACTGGCCGAATACAGTGGAAGCAAAGTTTACAGGCTTGACCGGTAACTCTTAATCGATCTGCTAAAAACTAATAAAAGGAGCCTCGGCTCCTTTTTTGTTTATGCAGGTTCTGGTATTCGCAAGCATTAGTGCGATACGGACCGATCTGTTTGATTTCTCAGTCACCAAAAGAAATGCCGACACCCTTGGCTGCCTGTACCAGGTAACAGTCTGGGTCTACATTGTTATAAGCTGCGGTGGCTTCTTTCAGCGAAACAGAGCAAATCTCATTGTTTTTGAAGGTTACCATTTTACCAAATTCATTATTCAGGGCTAGTTCCAGTGCTTTTACGCCATACTGAGTGGCCAGTATGCGGTCGAAGGCATTGGGAGTACCACCTCTTTGCAGGTGACCGAGAACCATTTCCCGGATATCTGCACGGCAGCCGGTTTTCTTAAGCTGTTCACTGAGCTGATAGGCCACGCCTCCCAGCCTCAGGTTTTCATAGCCAATCTCATCACTTGCCCGCGCTGTGATGGTACCGTCTTTTGGTTTGGCTCCTTCCGCGATCACGATATTGACAAAACCCCGACCCTCCTGATACCGGGATTCTATCCGTTCTTTTACTTTCTGTATATCATAGGGAATCTCCGGGATCAGACAAAGCTCCGCACCTCCTGCCATAGCTGCGTGCAGGGCAATCCAGCCGGCACTGCGTCCCATTACTTCCAGTATCATAACCCTGTGGTGACTCTCTGCTGTCGATACCAGCTTATCTACCGCATCCGTTGCTTCCTGTACAGCAGTCTGAAAACCGAAAGTGTAATCTGTGGCTGAAAGGTCATTGTCTATCGTTTTAGGAACTCCCACCACAGGCATTCCCAGCTCAAACAGTTGCTGACTGATGGCCTGAGAGCCATCACCGCCAATGCTGATTACACAATGAAACCCCATGTCTCTGATCATTTTAACGGTCTCGGCAGAGCGGTCTTTCATAATCCACTCACCGGATTCATTCTGAGTAGGGAAGCCAAAGGGGCCTCCCTTTGTAGTAGTGCCTAAAATGGTGCCTCCCTTTACATGGATACCGGCAACGTTTTCATTGGTGAGTCTGATGATCTCCTGCGGATCTCTCAGGAGTCCGTTATAGGCTTCAATACTACCATATACTTCGGTGTCACCCTCATGAGCGGCTCTTTTCACAATGCCACGAATCACCGCATTTAATCCGGGGCAATCACCGCCCCCGGTCAGGACCAGAATCTTCTTCATACTCCCAAGGTAATGCAGAGGAGGGGTTAATCCTTCCGACTTCTGTTAAATGATTATTTAATCAGTAAAGATACCTTTAACCAACTGGTAATCAGCTCCAGCGCTCTCGGGGAGAAGGAGGTTTCATTTTGGTTGTAGTCCAGCGGAGAACCTGATGTGGCGTCCTGAAAGACATGGTTGACATCCGGTAGTAATACGGTGGCATATTGTCTGTTACCGGCTTTTCTCAAATGGCCGGCTATGGCTTCCAGGTTTTTGTCAGGGGCTACAAAGGGGTCCTTGCTGCCGTGCAGGGCCAGAAAAGGGCAGGTGATGGTTTGTAGAACAGGAGCCGGGTCAAAGTTGACCTGGTAGCGGTACCATGGACTTGAGAAAATTCTGATTTGCTCATCTACAGATTTCGGAACCAGAAACAAACGCTCATCCATTTCGGGTTTCTCGCTGTTTGCCAGCAGTTTTCTCAGTTTTTTGGCTGCCTTTTCCGGGTTTGTTTCTTTTTGGACTGCCTTGAACAGGTTTTGTGTGTGATCTCTTAATTTCTCAATGCCCGTGGCATCCAGCCCGCCCAGCTTACCGATGGCGCTTACCTGATCCAGAATTACCTCTGAGCCTTTGATGCCCATGCCACCCAGGGTAATGATAAAGGCAGTCTCCTTATTAATAGCAGCAGCCATCGGACCTACAAGGGTGCCTTCGCTGTTTCCGATAAAGCCAATTTGAGATGCTTTGATATCAGATCGCTTTTTGAGCATGTTAAAGCCGGCCAGAGCATCGTACGCGAAGTCTTCCATTGTTGATTCGAAGATATCACCTGAGGAGCCTCCGATACCCCGGTCATCCGCTCTGAGCACGGCAATCCCCTGGCGGGTGAGGTGGTCAGCCAGCACCATAAAAGGCTTGTGCTGAGGGCTGCCATGCGACTGGTCCCTGTCATTAGGCCCGGCCACGGTCAGCAGAATAGCGGCAGGGAAGGGGCCGGTACCTGAGGGAATGGTCAGGGTTCCTGCCAGTGTGGTGCCATCGCGTTCATTGGTAAAGGTAACTTCATGTACTGTATAGGGAAAGGGAGCCTGCGGTGTCTGAGGACGATCTTTGATTTTAAGCTGAGGCTTCACCTTTTGTTTCTCAAGATTCAGTTCGGCTTTCATAGGGCCTTGTACCCAATGGCCCTTCAGTGTATTTGTTTTCTCATCAACAGTGCCTTCCCACCTGCCACCTGCCAGCGGAATGTCAAATTTAAGTTCCGGTAAAGAGAGCTGTATGTTGGTGATGCCAATTCCTTTGAGTTGTTGTTTTTCACTGCTGAGATTACCGGTATAGGTTCCGTCAGTTTGTTCGAAGCTGATAAGAATATCCATACTTCGACCATTAAAATCGAGAGCGCCCAGCCATGAACCCGATAGGTCAAACTTCTGTGCCTGTATGGATTGTGCCAGCAGGAGTAATAAAAGGAGATAGAGTTTTTTCATGTTTTTTCTTCAAAACAGGCTGTTTTAACTGTTTTGAGCGACCGAAAACATGTTTCTGAACCTA
Organism: Roseivirga sp. UBA6061; assembly: GCA_002427745.1. Lineage (GTDB taxonomy): Bacteria > Bacteroidota > Bacteroidia > Cytophagales > Cyclobacteriaceae > Roseivirga. Next base: position 4,292 of record DIYF01000092.1, read on the forward strand.
ATTATCTGCCTGCTGCTGGCGCTTAAACTGGGAGGGAGTAAGGCCGGTAAACCGCTTAAATACGGTATTGAACGTTGACTTGGAATTAAAGCCGCAGTCCATGGCAATCCCCAGCAAACTCAGGTGCTGCTTATCCGGCTGGTGAATTTGAGCCTTAAATTCATTTACACGATACTCATTGAGGAAATCACTGAAGTTTTGTCCCAGTTGTTCATTGATGGTTTGGGAGATATGACGCTCAGAGAGGCCTGTGAGTTTTGCAAGCTGCCTGAGTGTAAGGTCAGGTTGCCTGTACGGACGATGCTCATCCATATATTCTTTGAGCTGCTCCAGGAGTACCGGACTTTGTTCGGCACGCAAGGAGGAGTACTGGTATTTAGGGGCTTCATGACTTCCGAAAATGACTTTGGGTCTTTTGACCAGAAGGGCCGCTCCTGTGTATATGTAGAGCAGCGCTATAATAGCGGCCAGGTAGCCGGTGACAGGTTGTTGGTTTACTCCGGCTATCAGCAGTATAAACTGAATCAAACCAAAAAGACCAATGACAAGTATGGCGATCCAGAGCTTGCGGAGCCAGTCTTTGTTCTGGTCTTGTGAGAGCACAAGTCTGTGACTCATAAGTATGTACACACCGAACTGCAGGTACATGATGATGGCAGAAGAGAGATCAGAGAAGGAGGGGGGCTGGTCAGTAAGACCGGACTGAACAATGAGCAGTTCACGAATCAGGTCTGTCTTGTGACCTGCACTGTGAAAATGATAGACTACACTGATATAGCCCAAATGAATCAGAAAGGGAATAAAATGAAGCAAATGAACTTTGCTCAGTTTCCGCTTTGAGCCAAAGCTCAATATGTAGAGGTAGAGCAGCGGGCCGAATGCCAGGTTAAAAGGAATACTCCAGAAAGTCAGATGTGGATATTCCAGTGCTTTACCCGATGAGAGTAAGACCAGATCGAACAGTTGCAGAGAAAAAAAGAGAACGATCAGGCCTAAAAACAAATTCGACAACCCTTTGTCCCGATTGGTACAGAGAGTTGCTGAAAGGAAAATTCCCTGACCAGCGGCTATAAGCAAAAGTATAAACAGAGCTTCCAGCATGGAGGGAAATATACAAAGTATCTGAAATCAGCCTTCTTTCCTGGCCATTCTCATCCTGGTATTTTCATCCAGGTAAATCTTTCTCATACGAATATGCTTGGGCGTAATCTCCAGATATTCATCCTTCTGAATGTACTCCATCGCTTCTTCGAGAGAGAATTTTTTCGGAGGAGCGATCTTGGAGTTATCATCAGAACCGGCAGCCCTCATATTAGTGAGCTTCTTACCTTTCTGCACATTGACCACAATATCGTTTTCACGGTTGTGCTCTCCGATTACCTGACCCGTGTACAGGTCTTCACCCGGATGAACAAAGAAAGTACCGCGATCCTGCAGCTTATCCAGCGAATAGGGAGTACCAGGACCGTTCTCCATAGAAATCAGCGAACCGTTGGACCTTCCTTTGATCTCGCCTTTATAAGGCTGGTATTCTTTGAAACGGTGGTTCATAACGGCTTCACCGGCCGTAGCTGTCAGTACATTATTTCTCAGTCCGATCAGGCCTCTTGAAGGAATGTCAAACTCAAGGTGCTGTTGATCACCTTTAGGTTCCATAATCTTCAGCTCACCCTTTCTCTGGGTGGCCAGCTCAATCACTTTACCGGATACGTGGTCAGGCACATCTACTACCAGTGATTCGATAGGCTCGTTGCGTGTCCCGTCAATTTCCTTGTAGATTACCTGTGGCTGGCCTACCATAAGCTCATAGCCCTCTCTGCGCATGGTTTCAATCAGTACCGACAAATGCAGGATACCACGACCGAAAACCAGGAATTTATCTTCCGTATCAGTTTCTTCTACTCTCAGCGCCAGGTTTTTCTCTGTCTCTTTGAACAAACGATCTCTCAGGTGGCGGGAAGTCACGAATTTACCATCGCTACCAAAACCCGGAGAGTTATTGATAGCAAAGAGCATATTCATAGTGGGCTCATCAATGCTGATACGAGGTAGTGGCTCCGGATTATCAAAATCAGTGAGTGTATCACCTATTTCAAAGCCTTCCAGGCCTACAATAGCACAAAGCTCTCCGGCATGTACTTCTTCCACCTTTTGGCGTCCGAGCCCTTCAAACAGCTGCAGTTCTTTGATACGCACACGTTTTATCGAACCGTCCGTTTTAGTAAGCCCCATAGAGGCACCTTCCTTCAGGCTACCCTGGTACATGCGGCCGATGGCAATTCTCCCTACAAAAGAAGAATAGTCCAGAGACGTGACCTGGAATCTTGGTGTGCCTTCCGGAGCCGGGGCTTCAGGAATCACCTCAACAATTTTGTCCAGCAAAGGAAAAATATTATCTGTTGGCTTTTGCCAGTCATCGCTCATCCAGCCTTGTTTGGAAGAACCGTATACCGTTTCGAAATCAAGCTGTTCTTCTGTGGCATCCAGATTGAACATCAGGTCAAATACCTGCTCATGTACCTCATCAGGACGACAGTTCTCTTTGTCTACCTTGTTTACCACCACAATAGGTGTAAGGCCCAGTCCCAGTGCTTTGCCCAGCACGAAACGCGTCTGTGGCATAGGACCTTCAAAGGCATCTACCAGCAATAATACGCCATCGGCCATTTTCAATACCCTTTCTACTTCTCCTCCAAAGTCTGCGTGACCGGGAGTATCGATGATGTTGATCTTAACACCTTTGTAGCGTACCGATACGTTTTTAGAAAGAATGGTAATACCACGCTCTCGCTCCAGGTCATTGTTATCCAGAATGAGCTCTCCGGACTCCTGATTTTCTCTGAAAAGTTTAGAGGCGTGTATAATCTTGTCTACCAGGGTGGTTTTACCGTGGTCAACATGGGCGATTATGGCAATATTTCTGATGCTTGTCATGCGCTTGTTCAAATTCAAGCCGCAAAGGTAGGGTTTTAATATGAATGTTTGATGATGCCGTTATGAAGTTTGCCTTAGAGCCAGCGTTCAGGTGTCCGAAGGGCAGGTAATCCTATATGACTTTCAGGAATCACCCAATTCTGCTGAAGAAGACTGCTCACCTTCTTTTTGACTTTATAACTAACCAATTGAATCATATAAAGTAAGAAACGTCATTGGCGATAAACCTTTGTTTCCAGCGCTGTGAACGTTATATTCCTATGTTCAATAAGCTATAAATGTGTCGTTTTATTTATAGGTGCTGTTGGGTCTGGTGTATATGTGTTTTTATCGTTTTTCAGGTGTCGGGCCAGAATCTCACATGGCTGAGACAAGACAATCCTGATAACAGTGATACACATTTTGGTTACAGCGAGGTAGAATACCTGGCCAGAGATACTGATGGCAACCTCTACAATCTCATAGAATACAGCAGCCGGGCAGTCATGGCGGATGATGATGACTTCGACCAGTTATCCCGTGCCGGTACTTCCCATATTGTGGCTAAGTACTCTACTGCCGGTGAGTTGCTGTGGTATAAGGAGTTCCAGTTTTTGGATCGCAATGCTGTATTTCTCGATGTACTGGATGATGGCAGTATGATTCTGGTGGGAGAGGTGTTTGCCACAACAGATTATGATTTTGTATTTGAGGGAAAGCCTTTTCAACTCGCTCAGTTTAGTCGCGCTTCTTTTTTTGCCTGGATCAATGCAGATGGAGTCGTAACCAACTGGGAGTTGTCTGACGAGGCCCCGCTGGGGTTTTTCAATTCCAGTATCCGGGGTATTAAACTACTTGCTAATGGTAAGTTCTGGATGTCAGGTATTTACGATAAGGGGCCTCATCAAATAGGTTCGACACTTTATTTGAAACATCAGATCAGCTACATCAATCTTGTTGGTACAGATGGTTTGATTGAGAAATCCAACGAATTCGATTCCGGGCCTCAGCAAAACCAGACCACGAAGGCTTTCTTTACGGAGAGTTTCCATACACAAAACGGACAGGTATTTTTAAAGGGGTTTTCGAAAGGTTTTTTTAACCTCTCCGGGTTTAGTTCACGCTTTATTTTACGCATTAATGCGGCCAATGAGCCTGAACTTGTAATGGCAGTTAACAACGATGACGATGAAATCACGGAGATAGAGTTTCATCAGGATGGTACCCTTTCCCTGCTGGGGTATACCCCGGATGGTGTGCTCAATACCACCATGGGTAATATCGCTGTGGGCATGGCGGGCAGAAGCTTCCTGGTGAATCTGCTGGGAACCAGTGTACAGGGAATCATACCCATACCGTATCTGTATCTGGGTATGAACAAGTTTGGAGGCGATGACAATAAACTGGTGCTATATGGAAGACTAGGTACCAGCAGAACAGTCCCTGACGGACAAGGTAATGAGCTCCCTTCCGATGGTGAACGATACATAGGTTTTTACGATAAGGCAGGCGTGCTCAGCTATTTTGAAAACTATGACTACTACTCCCTTTTCAGTAATGCTGAGCTGGCAGGAGTACTGGCAGACACCAATTGTGAAGCCTTTTATGTAGCCGGCTTTACCCGGGGAGTGGTAGACTATGATCTGAGTGAGGACGGGGAACGACTTTCTTATGATTCACAGACGAGAGAGCAGTACTTTCTTGCCAAATACAATAATGAAAAACCGAAGATTCTGTCTGATGACCTCATTGAGGTTTGCGAGAATGATCCGCTTTCTCTTGATCTGTTAATTGTGGATGAAGCCTCCGATCAGGTGACAGTAACTTTCAGCTCACCCAATGGAGATTTTAATCCCAATCTCATCAACCTGTCAGGTGCAGGCATCAGCAGAGTGGCTGATTTAAGCGGCCTGGGGGTAACCGGAGATGTGCTGTTAAGAGTCAGGGCTACGGACATCTGTGGAGATTTTAATGAGAAAGATGTCCTCGTCAGGATTGCCGCCACGCCAGATGCTCCTGCATTGTCATTGGCCGGAGACTACTATTTATGTCCCGGTGAGACACTAAAAATTACCAGCGATGCGATCCATCAGGTAACCTGGTCCGATAATGTTACTACGACAGATACCCTGGAAATTACTACAGCCGGAACTTACTGGGTAACCCAGGCGATTGGTACGGGATGTGTGAGTGCCAATTCTGACTCCCTTACCGTAATCATGGCCGTGGCTCCGGAAAGGCCTGTGATCAGTGCCTCAGGTTCTTTGCAACTGTGTGAGGGCAGTAGCCTGACCCTAAGCGCCAGCCTTACCAATAATCTCATATGGTCTACAGGTGAAACTTCCGCTTCCATCGAGGTAACTGAACCGGGAAGCTATACCGTCTATCAGACTTCAGAACACTGTGGAAACAGTCCCGTTTCAGAAGCCGTAGTGGTGGTAAGGGCAGAGGCACCTGAGACGCCAGTTATATCCGCTTCAGGGCCTCTGAGGTTTTGCCAGGGAGAGAGTGTCACGCTGACCGCCTCAGTGGCTGATAATCTGATGTGGTCAACAGGAGAAACCACTCAGTCGATCGTTATCACAGAAGCAGGAACCTACTCGGTATACCAGACCTCTGCCTTATGTGGAGATAGTAATGTCTCAGATATTATAGAGGTGGAGGTGGTGGATCTTCCTGTAACTCCGGTTATCTCAGTATCCGGAGACCTGGAAGTTTGTATAGGTGAAACCGTGACACTTACGGCTACTCCCGGAGATAATGTGGTATGGTCTACAGGAGAGACAAGCGCGTCCATTACGGTCGCTGCCAGCGGTTCTTACACTGTTTATCAGACTTCAGCAGATTGCGGAGACAGTCCTTCTGCCACTCCTGTAGAGGTCATCGTCAAAGACAGTCCGCCACAGCCTCAGATCACGGTGGTGGGCGATGCCCGGTTTTGTGAAGGTGGCTCGGTGGTACTTCGCGCATCGGAGGCTGACACGTATCTGTGGTCCACCGGTGAAACCACCCGGGAGGTTACCGTGCGTAACTCGGGAACATTTTGGCTTAGCTCTACTGTTGACGGATGTGAAAGCCCTGTTTCTGATCAGGTGGAGGTGCTGGTGGATGAAGATTTCAACCTGTCTCTCGGGGCAGATACCTCTGTTTGCTCTGCTTTTAACAATATAGAACTCGTTCCGGAAGTGAGTCGCTCAGATCTTGATTTTACCTGGTCTGACGGTTCTCAAATGAGCACCCTGATAGTTGAAGAGGCTGGAGAATACTGGCTGGAGGCAAGCAATGGTACCTGTGTCCAAAGGGCTATGGTAAGAGTAGAAGAGGCCTGTTACCCCACCTTATACTTTCCTAATGCTTTTACACCGAACGGAGATGGTGAAAATGATGTTTTCAGTGCTATTGGTACCCGTGTGGTAAGTTTTAAACTATCGGTTTTCAATAGCTGGGGCCTGAAGATTTTTGAATCCAATTCCATGGATCAGGGCTGGGATGGTACTCATCAGCAGGAAAAGGTGCCGGAAGGACAATACGTCTACCATGCCGTATATAGTGGTATTGTAAATGGTCAGACGGTGACGCTGTCTCAAAGAGGGGGCGTTCTGTTATTTCGCTGAGATCGGGGGCAGACCCGACTTAACAATAACTAATTGTAGACGGCCATACCAATTGCTCAGAGGAGTAGTTATATTATTATCAGGCAGTGAAGTCGCTGCATGTTGTTGAAGAAGTGTCGTATGCTAAGAAGAATGAGTTGTATAAATAAGCCGGGTCGTGGTCGGTTGTGGATCGCGCTGGCTTTTATGATTCCTGTTTTGAACTTAAGCGGTCAGGATGAGTTGTTGACCATCATGACCAATGAGCTGGATCGTGAGTATGAGGTATTGGCTAAAGCAGATCCCCCGGCTTATTATATTGACTACAGGATTAACGATATCCGGGGCTACGAACTGGCTTCCAGCTTTGGCAGTCTCATGAGCTCCCGACCGATACACAGACGTATGGGGCATGTACGGGTTCGGGTAGGAGACTATCAGCGGGATAACACGCATGAAGTGGGCATGTTCGGGAGTTTTGGCAGAGGCCCTTCCATGATGATGCCATTGGAGAACCAGCCTGAGGCCGTAAATTACGCCTTGTGGAAGGCTACAGATCAGGGATATAACCGGGCCAAAAACGCTTATGAAAAAGTGCTTGAAAAACCAGACTCTTCCGCTGTGCCTGACTTTTCAAACGAACAAAGTACACAGTTTACCGAGCCCGCTCTGAACGTCAGTGAATTGATGCGGGTCAGTATCTGGGAAAAGAGGATCAAAGAACTCTCAGCTCCTTTTGCCAGGCATGAAGACATTACCTCGGCCAATGCAGCTCTTTATTTCAGTGTAGACAGAAAATACTTTACCTCGACCGAGGGAACACGGATTGTACAAAACGCACCGGGAGCTTACCTGATCATCACCGCTAACATCCGGGCTGAAGATGGTGCGGATATCCCTATCTATAAGACCTACTTTGCTTTTTCCCCAAAAAACCTGCCTTCACAAGAACAGATGCTGAGAGATGTGGAGGAGCTCATCAAAACACTGAAAGAGCTTAAACATGCTCCCCTGGCTGAGCCCTACAGCGGACCCGCTATTCTGGCCCCTGAAGTAGCCGGAGTATTCTTTCATGAGATTTTCGGCCATCGAATTGAGGGCCATCGTCTGAGGAGTAAAATGGATGGTCAGACCTTTAAGGAAAAAGTGGACCAGCAGGTGCTGGATGGCTCGCTGAGCGTAACTTCTGACCCCGGCCTCAAAACCATGGGTAATAAAGACCTCATTGGTACTTATCAATACGATGATGAGGGTGTGAAAGGACAGCGTGTAAAGGTGGTAGAAGACGGGAAACTGAAGACTTTTCTGATGTCAAGAAGTCCCCTGGATCATTTTAAAAAGTCAAACGGGCATGGCAGGGCACAGGCAGGAATGTCACCTGTTTCACGTCAGTCCAACCTGATCATTGAAACGAGTAAGCCGGTAAGTACGGAAGAGCTGAGGAAAGCACTTATAGCTGAGTGTAAAAAGCAGAATAAGGAATATGGTTATTACTTCGCAGAGGTGACCGGTGGTTTTACTTTTACCGACCGTTATTCCACCAACTCCTTTAACATCATGCCCACACGTGTGTATCGGGTGTTTGTAGATGGCAGGCCGGATCAACTGGTGCGAGGAGTGGCCCTGATCGGCACACCCCTGGCCATGTTTGCGGAGATTGCCGCAGCAGGAGATGAAACAGGTACCTTCACCGGTATTTGCGGAGCTGAATCAGGTGGTGTTCCTGTAAGTGCTACGTCTCCGGCACTTTATGTAAGACGCATCGAGACACAGAAAATGGTGAAAAGGGAGTCAGGAGAAAAACCTCTCCTCAAACGACCTGTTAACGGAGAGGAGAATTGATATGAGAGTTGACAGATACCTATTGGCTTTACTTTTCTCTATGCTCCCGGGCCTGAATAACCTGCAGGCTCAGAGTGACCGGGAGATTGTGTTGAAAGCAATGGAAGATGAGCTTGAGCGAAGTATGAATGATCTGATGCTGGATGATCATGACCGTCCGTTCTTTATCAGCTACAGGGTTTTTGAGACCAGCGGTTTTAGCCTGACGGCTACGCTGGGAGCCATCAGTACCAGAAATAGGACCCCGCTGAGAAGGGGCAGTGTCAGATTAATCGTTGGGGATTATGATTTCAATGATGAGAGCTTTACCCAGGGCATGGGCTATGCCGGCCAGCCCAATACAGGTTTTCTGAGAGGAAGCATGCCCGTAGAGGCAGATTATTATGGCATCAGAAGGCATTTCTGGCAGTCAACTGAAGAGATGTACCGCAGGGCAGCCAAGGGGTTTAAAGGACACAAGACAAAGCTCGAAAAGGAAGGGAAGCGTATTGAAGATACACCTCATCTGGTTTTTTCAAAAGTGCCTGTGGCATCATACGAGTCTCCGGTGCTTGAAGTCAGCTGGAATGAAGAGGCTATGGCCAAAAGAGCCCGTGAAATTTCGGCCATATTTCTGGACTATCCTGAAATGGAAAACTCAAGGGTTTATTATGCTGTTTCGCATGACCGGGAGTACTTTATCAGCAGCGAGGGAGCCCGGATTGTAGAAGAAGAGGCTTCTGTACTGTTGAGCATTTCTGCTTCGCCTGTTCGTCCTGTTCCGAATTTCGTGCCTAAGCAGCTCAAATATGAAGCATCTTCTTTTGATCAGTTACCGACTGACGATGAGATCAGGGAGGACATTATCGAAATGATAGCCAAACTGGGGGGAGGTACAGAGATAGCACAGTTTGAGGACAGCTATGAGGGCCCGGTATTGTTTTATGATAAGTCCGTTGCCAATCTTTTTGCAAGGCAAATGATACCCCGTCTGAACGCATCCGAATCGGCTGGGATAGAAGAAAACTCAGGCTACAGTAACAGGTCAAAGCAATTGGACCACAAGATAGGTAAGCGGGTAACCTCCCGTGGCCTGACGGTGAGTGCATTACCGGGAGCACAAACCTACCGGGGGCAGAAGATGAAAGGAGCTTATCGCTATGACCTGGAAGGTGTAAAAGCCACAGATAGTCTGCTCTTGATAGAAAAAGGCTATCTGAAAGAGCTTATGCGGGGCAGAACGGTCCTCAAAGGTTCGCCCGGAGCGAATGGTACAGGCTTAGGAGCAGGCGTGCTGTCGGTCATCAGCCACGATATCCGACCAGAGGCCGAACTGAAAAGAATGCTGATAGAGCTGGCGGAGGATGAAGGACTGGAATATGCACTGATTATAAGAGAAATGCCAGTATTGGGCAGAGGGGTCAATGTCTACAAAGTCTCTTTGGAAGATGGCAGTGAAACCCTTTTAGGAGGAGCCTCTTTGAACGATCTTAAGTTTAATTCATTCCGTAAGCTTGGAGGTACATCCTCTGATCGCACGGTGCATCACTTACCCGACTCTTTTAACGGCAGATCTGTTTCTGTGATAGCTCCGGCCATTATGTTACTGGAAGACGTGGAAGTGGAGCCATACCAGAACTACGGGGCACGAAAGAGAAAAGAACCTCTTGTTAAGAATCCTCTGGTGAAGGAAGACTAGTGCCGGATAATCCCAGCTCTGACATGCCTTTTACTACAATTGACCCCTGCGTGGGCGTCAAGTTTTGCCATACCCAGTTATAGTGATCTATCACCATTGTGGCGTCCATGTTGGGTCGGTTTCCTGTAGTATGGGCATCGGCAATTACTGTGATCTGATAGTCGAGGGCCAGTGCTGCCTGTACTGTAGCATTGACACAGAAGTCGGTGGCGCTGCCACTGATGAACACTTCTTCTATTGCTTGCTTTTGCAGTACATCATGCAAGCTGCTTTTGTAGAATGCATTATTGGCCGTTTTACTCACTACAATGTCCTCCGGTTTGGGAGAAAGCCCTGCCAGTATTTTCCAGTCCTCGCTGCCCGGAATAAAGACGTTTTCAGCACTGCCATCATGTTGAATATAAACAACAGGGAGCCCCTGGCTGCGAAAACGGGCTGCGATCCTGTCGATGTTTTGTATGAGGCGATCGGCCTGATAGCGAAATTTGGCTGGTGGAAAATCACCGCGCTGCATATCTATGATCAGAAGTGCTTTCTTTGACATGCCCGAAGATTGGCAAGTGTGGCTAAAAGACAAAATTTACGACCCGCCAATTTTATTCAAGCAGGTTCATGACCCAATTCACAATGCTGACTGCCGGCAACTGCCTGTTTCTGTATCAAAAAACAACAGACCTTCGCTATCTCCTCCAAGCTGAGACAAGAGTTCTCCCTCACTGTTCCAGACAGCACTTTTTCCACCGCCTTCCTGGCCTTCACAGGGGCCTGTACAGTTAGACATCATGGTAATCATATGGCATTCCTTTGCCAGGCTGGAAAGGCGCTCAGATGCTTTCACAACACCACCGGCTGTCTTGGCTACGCTACTCAGGTAGACGTTTGTTTCGTTGTGACAAGCCTCTTGCGCATGCGCTGGTACTGATATTTCATAGCAAATGGCCAGGGCTATTTCATGGGCCAGGCCCAGGGCAGTAATGGTACTTTTACCACTGACAAACCAGGGCTTTTCATCGGCATGAAGGTATTTTTTGGCATAGACCTCTCTGGGGCCGGCTGGTTGAAAAATGAGCATGGCAATGGCTACACCGTCTCCCTGCTTAAGAGGAATACCAACACCAATGGTTACCTGACTGGCATTGCTGAGTTCCTGAAAGACAGCAAGACTTTTGTCATCTTTCTCCAGTGCAGAGGCGACAGCGGTTTCCGGCTCATAGGCACAAATAGAAAGCTCCGGGAAAACGATCAGGTCTGCACCCTGGCCTATGGCGCACTCTGTTACTTCTTTGTGTTTTGAGATGTTGGCTTCAATATCACCAACTTTTGAGCTGATTTGTGCTAAACAGATTTTCATTGGGTTCTATCCTGGTCCTGAAGATAGAATTTTTTGGCTTTTTTATAATCAGCAGGTGAAAATGAATGTAAGGGCAGGAAGAATTCCGATTGCCAGTCCTGGGTCTTTTGGGCCTGCCTGCTCCCGGCTACATCCCAGGGTGGGTATACCCGCATAGCGCGTTTGCCTTCTTTGCCATTCCCCGTCAGTACCCCTTTGTCCAGTAGTATCTGCCCGGGAAAAAGAAACTGACCTGATAAATCACCCTGGCTGACATTTACCATAAACAAGTCTATGGAATCAGAGGTTTCGAAAGGCTCAATCGGCCCAGCGGCTGACCTCTTCCATAGCGTAACAAACTGACCTGTTTTGGTAGGGGTGATTTTGGCAGTTCTGCAAATGACAGACAAATTATTCAGACGAAAACTACAGGCTTCGTACTCCCGGCTTTCTCTTTCCTCCTTAAAATCACTCAGTTTCCACTGGTGGGGCTGGTAAATAAGTCTTGAGGCAAGTTGCAGCAGGTCAGTCATAAAAAGTCCCCGGACTCTTTTAAACTCAGACCGGGGACTCAAAAGTAGAACTTGCCAGGTATAAACCAGCTTTTCTCTATTAAATCATGCCGTTTTCGTGTGCCATGATTTCAGGAATGGCCTGAGATACTGACCAGTGCTCCCGGATTTTACCACGGGAGAGTCTGTATATGTTGTAAAATACATAAGGCAGGCCCTGAAGACTTCCGGTAGCTTGCGACACCACAAAATTTCCCTCGGTTATGAGCCTGTGAACTTTCTCAAAGCTCAAGCCTGACAGGTATTGTTGAAAACTCTCTTTGCCGTCATTGACTTCCGGTATGTGCTGGATCAGTTTTTCCGCTACAAAATCATCAAGCTTGTCCGAGTGCCTGCCTATGAGTACCTCATCAGAAAATTTTCTGATTATCTCATCATTCTCCTTTGTCAGATGATGATCTTTGGTTGTGACAGGTCCATCTACGGTGCCGATTGCCTTCGAGCCAAGATCCGTAATGTCCTGAATGGCATCCCAGTGCTCAGCTATCTTTTCGTTCTCTATTCTGAATAAATCGAGAACAGCCTTGTGCTGTCCGGCAAACTCAACGTTCAGGTGCATTACAACAAATTCCCCCTGAGCAATAAGCCGTACATGCGGTTTGGGTGGTGCTTCAGGCTCAGGGAACTGTTTTAACAGCTCGAGTACCTCCAGCATACCCTTGAGCCCGGTTTTTACCTGTGGATTGTGTTGAATATAATCTTCAGTAAGTATCTTCCGTGCAAAGTGAGCATCCTTTTTGCCAATCACGTTTTGATAAAACTGAAGTGCGATTTGTTTATTGTTATTACTGTTTTTCATGTAGGTATCATTTTATATAAGCTCCGCCTGACAGCAGGCTCTATCAGAAGCCATTGAAAATCAAGACAGAGCAATTAACCGGATTGATTCAATCAGGTGTATTAAGAAAGATGTGGGAATAGGGGATATAGTGGCTTTATTCAGAACTTTTGCCCTGAGCAGATAATCTATCCCGCGAGTGAGGGCGTCTTTGAAGACGCTAATGATATGTGGATACTGATAAACAGAGCCTAAAGGTAATGAATAATATTGAACCTGTCAGTGATTGACAGGGTAACCTGAGCACTTGAGCAAAGGTAACGCCTTATACTTATGAGCTTCTCTTCTTCATCCGGTGCTCTTCCAGAAAACTGAGAATCTTCTGCACTTGCCTGTCAATGTCTTTTACCGGCTTAATGGTATAGATCAAAGTGCGCTTTCTGCCATCGGTCATGGAGTCATAGGTGGCTTTCGCCTGGCTGTCCTGATCAAGGAGCACCTGTAGTACTTCCGGTATTTCCACCCCCAGCGGGTTGGGGTCCTCCGATATTTCAAAAGAAACCAGATCACCGGTGTTTTTACCAAGCTTTTTGAAGTTCCGCGTGGCCAGAATGATAAAGTAGTTTCCGTCACCGTAGTGATTGAGGCCGCAGGCATAAGACACTTTCCCGTCAATGGTACAGATCAGCCGGGTGGCTCTCTTCTTTTCATATTGATTGACATAAGAGGCATCAACTTTTAAGTAATAATAACCACCTTTTTGCTTATCAAGCTGTTGTACAGGCTGTTCAAACCGGAAATGAGGCATAGAGCACGGGCTTTTCTTTATAAGTCGTAAAGCCGTGAATTGTTTAAAAAAGGAAAGCCCTGACTTGACAACCAGGGCTTGACTATTACTCTACTTTTTCCCGGTCATTATACACCATTTTCGGGCAACCGGGTACCCATGTCTTCATTCTTTCGCAAGAGGTTTGCTGAGCAGTTTCAGACTGATGCCAATCTGTTCATCCATTTCATTGGCTCCTTGTATGTTCTGGATCAGGCGTAGCTTATGCTCGTTGCTCAATTGACGAAACTGCTCGCGCGCATGCTCATTGTGTTCCAGTAATGCTGCCAGTACTGCAGGTATACTTATTTCTGCGCTTTCATCATCTGTGTCCAGATGCAGTGATATTTTTTCTCCTCCTATCATCAGAGTTTATTTCTGTCTTTTTCTGATTGTTTACCCAATACTGCTAAAAGCGCTTTTGGCTGCGTGGTCCTCTTCGCTTTTGTAATATTTTTTGATAATAATGCTTAGTAACCGATCTGGCTTGTGACGGTGAATAGACAAGAGGTTAACAAGTGAGGTAAATTGGTAGATATGTGCTCAAAATAAGCTTTGTGGCAGTATTGTAAGATGTGAAGAGTCAGGATGTTTTAAAATCCAGAAGTCTGTAATTTTTTTCAGATTAGTGCGAAAATGTCAGTATATACATCTTTGGGAGGTTCTTCTGTATGGTATCGAAACAATTGCTAGATTGAGACATAAGGAGGGAGCATGAAAGGAAAAACTATTCTTATCGTTGATGACAATCGCGATATTATTCGCTCGATTGCCGAGGATTTGAGAACCCATAATCACCATTTCAGAGTGATCAACGCCAACAATGGCCTCAATGGTGTGCGCATTGCCAGAGAAGAACTGCCTGACCTCATCTTAATGGACTGGGATATGCCGATTATGAACGGGCTTGAGGCAATCAGAACGCTGAAGAACGATGCCAACACGCATGAGATACCGGTTATTATGGCTACGGGCAGGATGACGACTCCGGGAGACCTCCAGATTGCACTGGAGGCCGGGGCGGTGGATTATGTTCGCAAACCGGTTGACATTGTGGAGCTAAGTGCCAGGATCAATACCGCCATGAGGCTCAAAGAGCAGCATGATGCCATAGGGCAGTTGATGAAAAATGAGATCGATCTCAAAAACAGAAAACTGACCACAGCCTCCATGTTGATCGTTGAAAAGAACGGACTCATGATTGAGTTTTACAATGAAATCAATCGGTTACAGGGCGCCCTGGATGAGGCGGACACCGAGGATCTGAAGCAGCGGGTAAAGCAGCTCAAAAAACGCGTGGAGAGCCACCTGGAAATAGACGGCAGTTGGGATACCTTCAAAATGCATTTTGACGAGGTAAACCCGGAGTTCTTTACGCTGATCAACGGAGTGGCAGAAGACCTGTCTCACAAAGACCTGAAAATGTGTGCCTACCTGAAACTTGGTATGGACAACAAGGAAATCGCCCGCTTACTGAACATTACTTCAGGGAGTATCCGCACGGCCCTGTATCGTCTCAAACGTAAACTGGATATTCCGGAAGAAGAGAATCTGAGACATTTTATAGAGCAATTGGGCTAGACCGGATCAACCATGAACTTCATCTCATTCAGGAGTCTGTGCTTTTGGTTACTATGTACTTTACCCATGGCCCTGGCGCATGGTCAGCACAAGACCTATGGGCTGCCAGACCTGCAGAATTACAGCCCGAAAGACCATCAGTCTGGAGCACAATCCTGGGACATTCTTCAGGATGAGGCAGGTCGCATGTACTTCGCCAACCGGGGTGGAGTAATCACTTTTGACGGCCATTACTGGAATACCATTCCCATGGCCAACCTGAATACGGCCCGCTCAATGGCCATGGACAAGGAAGGCACTATCTATGTGGGAGGAGTGGCTGAGGTGGGATATCTGGCCGCAGATAGTATAGGAGGGCTGTCTTATGTGTCTCTTACTGATAAAATCAGGGAAGAAGACCTGGAACTGTTGACAGACAACTGGTTTACCGCCTGTACCGATGAAGGTGTGTTCTTTGTCGGCCTGCATGTCATCTTCCATTATCGTAATGGAGAGTTTAAGGTGTTTATCATGGACGATGAGAATGGTCCTGTGAACCGTGCATGGGAAGTGAATGGTGAGCTTTATTTGCTCAGGCCGGACTCAGGTCTCTGGACAATACAGTCCGACTCCATCAGACTGGTACCTGGCGGAGAGCAGGTGGCCAACGGCAACTCCACTGCCAGCGGGCTCATTCCCTGGAAAGACAATGAGTTACTTTTTGTCTCTTACCAGGGCGAAACCTGGGCCTTTAACGAGCAGGGAGCCCGAAAGGAAGAACACCCTTCGTTCGCCAATATGCGTGAAGTGCTCAGCCAGACTTTTGTGGCTAAGATAGATCCGATACCGGGACTGGGCTATGGTTTCAGCACTTTTGATCGCGGTAGTGTGATTACGGATGAGGAGTTCAGGCCACTCTACACCATCGACAAGAAAAACGGACTGACCAATAACGCGGTTAAGGAGGGATTTTATGATAAAGCCGGCAACTACTGGCTCGTTACCAATACCGGTATTAGCCATTTGACGATAAACAGTCCTTTTACCTATGCCGGTGAGCGTCAGGGTATCGATACCAACATATTGAGTGCTGTTATGAAAAATGACACACTTTTTCTGGGTACCGCCTGGGGGGTAAAATATGAGAGCGGGAAGGGTTTCGTCCAGATTCCCGGTTCACAACTGGAGATATGGGATCTGGATGTGGTCGAAGACAAACTTTATGCATCAGCGGGTAACTGGCTGGAGGAGCTGAATATCAAAGGGGAGAGAAGAGAAGTGACCAGGAGTGAGCCCTGGGGACTGACGGCACTCAAGTCACGGCCTGGCTGGTTTATACTCCATTCTGCTCACCAAAACCTCTTAGCCATAGAGCTGGTCAATGATCAATTGGTTTATCGCAACCGCATCATGAATTATATAGGGGATGCCCGCATTGTGGTAGAAGACAAACAGGGCTATCTCTGGATCAGTAACGGACAGACACCTGTTGTGAGGCTGGAGCTGAATGCCGCCATGGACAGTGTTATCGACCTGAAGCAGGTAGGAGTAGCTGAGGGATTGCCCAGCGATACGCGAAGCGACCTGATTCCCTACGCTCCTGCCGGAGACCAGGGCTTTCTGGTAATCAATGACACATCTTACTATACCTACTATGCAGAACAGGACACTTTTATGCTCTATGAGCCTTTTAACGGGCTGACGAAAAGCTTTAAGCATAACAGCTTTGCAGAGGCCCCTGATGGAACGGTCTATACACGGGCGGGCCTGGATAAAATGCGTTTTATCAAGACAGAAACCGGATTTCGTGTTGATAGTCTGGGCTTTGGCAAGATCAGAGATGCCCTGATCCAGGATATTATGCAGGGGCCTGATGGTACCATATTGTACCTGGCAGCCGAGGGCATTATACAATACCATCCCAGGCGAGCTCCTGAGGAGTTTGTGGAATTCAAAACGGTAATCAGTAAAGCAACCAGCGGAGAAAAGATACTCCATGGAACTCACGATTACTCACGTGACTTTCTGGAGGCCGGTCTGGGGCTCAGCTACAGGGATAACTCGGTTCGTTTTTCATATAGTGCGATGTTCTTTGAAGAGCCTGAAAAGAATAATTTTCAGTTCAGACTGGAAGGCTATGACAAGGCATGGAGCAGCTGGAGTACAGAGGCTTATAAGGAGTACACCAATCTACCGGAAGGGAACTATACTTTCCGCGTCAGGTCAAGAAACCTATACGGTGTGGAGGGAGAAGAGGCCACCTTTGAATTCAGCGTTTTTCCTCCCTGGTACAGAAGCGGACTGGCCTTTGGTAGCTATGGTTTACTGGCACTTCTGTTGATCTGGGTCATTGTAAGAGCCTATACGCACCGGTTGATCAAAGAGAAGGAAAAGCTTGAGCTGATTGTGCTGGACCGTACCCGGGAGATCAGCGAGCAGAAAGACGAAATTGCGGCTCAGGCAGAGGAGTTGAAGCAGACTAACAGCAAGTTGATGGACCTGGACCGGTTTAAGCAAGATATGACCTCCATGATTGTGCATGACCTGAAGAGCCCTTTAAGTATTATCATAAAAACCGGAGAAAAGAAAGCAGCATCCCTTGCGCGTAAGATGCTCAATCTGGTGCTCAATATGCTGGATGTACAAAAGTTTGAGGAGACTGATGTGCAGCCCAGTCTGGCAGAACATTCGGTAAACGACCTGATCAACGCGGCTATTGAAGATGTGGAAGAGAGTATGGCAGAATCGAATCTGAAGCTGAGTGTCAGCATGGCCGATACTTACTCCGTGGCGATGGATGCCAGTCTGATGGAAAGGGTACTGGTAAACCTTTTGACCAATGCTATCCGCTATGCACCGGTGAATTCGAGACTATACCTTGAGGTAACTAAAACCCATGATGACGACCTCTGTTTTGCCCTCACGGACGAAGGTCCCGGCATCTCAGCTGAAAAGCAGAAAATCATATTTGACCGATATGCCCAGGCCGAAATTGAGATCAATAGCCGGTCTCAGTCAACTGGCCTTGGACTGGCATTTTGTAAAATGGTGGTGGAAGCTCATAAGGGAGAAATCGGGGTGGAGTCTCAACCCGGGAAGGGCGCTAAATTCTGGTTTACATTACCTGGTATTGCTTCGGAGGCATCCGGAGAAGAGATTCACCTGGCCACAGATACTTTCACACTTTCAGAGGAAGATAAGGCCAGGGTGAGAGAGTTGCTGCCCGTACTTAAAAAGCTAAAGCTCTATCAGAGTACAGAGATTGAAAACCTGCTCAAAGGGCTGGTTGCAGAAGAAGGCAGCGGATTATCCCTTTATTGTCAAAAACTGATCAATGCTTCCTATAATGGTGATGATGAGGGATTCCGAAACCTTCTTAAAGAAGTAGAAGCAAGTTAACTAACAGTGAATTTGACCTGGAGAAACCCTGAAGACTAGTCAAGGCCTTTCCAGACTTTTCTAAGCCAGGAAAGGAGAGATAATTGCCCTTTCTTAGGTGCTTGGGTTGAATTCTGGGGCGGGGGGGCTACTGTTTTTTCGTTCTGTCTCTTGTTCTTCAGAGGTACTGTAGGAGTTGTCATTTCAATTTTTAACTCAGCAACTTCATCCGGAAATTCAAGAAAGAGCTCAGTGGTAAACCCTGCGGTCATCATATGTTCTCTGAATTGATTCAAAAATACATCCAGATTTACAGGCAGGCGATTGGCATTGGTGATATACTTTGCCTTGTCATTTCTTGCGAAGTACCAGGTTTTCTCAATTTCGGTGTCACCGTGTCGCCAGTAGGCCCATGCATCATTGATAGTGGTGGCCTTAAATAGCTTGTCAAGCTTATAATTGAGGAAATCCTCTATTTGGTTAACGGTCACCTGGTCTGCAATACATTCTCTCAGAAGGGCATCAAAAGCACTGTGTAACACTTCTCTGTTAAAACCCTTGTGCTGAACGAGATACATGAGGTCAAACAGATCCTTCATTCGAGGTCTTACAAGTGTCTGGTGGATTTTCCATGCGACCTGCAAGTGGAGGGGAGCAGTGTATGGTACCAGAAATGATGGCCCCTGTAATGGTTTGTATTGAATGGGTGTAGTGTCTCCGGGAATTTCCAGATTAAAGGAAATGTCCATGTCAAATTCAAACTTAACTCCATTTACCCAACAGAGGATGTCGGTATTCACCGTGGGGAAATCGTCAGCCATGGCGTAGTCCATACTGCGCCAAAAGGCATCTTCTGAGAAACTCCTGAACTCGACACCGTCATCAGTTTTTAATTCGGTGACCTGGGTTACCCATTTAGTAAAAATATACTCTGCTCGTTGTGGCTCATCAACATGATCTGTAAACACCCAATCAAGATCAGCCGGAATACGAGATATATCGTCTGGGAAGTATTGTCGTGTCACATAGCTACCCTTCAGCATAAAAGGCATGTTTATCTCTGAGGCTCTTCGAATGAAGGATTCGAAGGCAAGCATGGCAGTTTCGTGTAGTTTAGTGAGTTCCAAAATGCCGGATTTATTGAGGTAGCCAGCCTTCATCTAAATAGCTGTTGTTATCATAGATGCAATATTCAGCCTGTTGTTTGTGAACTAACAGGTTCTCGTATTGTGCATCATGAAGAAGCCCTTTGACTCTGTTCTCAAACAAAGCTTTACTTCCATATTCTCTCAATGTGATAAACCTGAACTCTTTTGCTCCCTTCAGTGAATTTACGGAAAGGTGGACTTTATGTTTTTGGCAGAGTGTATCGATTTTTTGACCAGCGTAATTGATTTTTCCATGCCATTCAAAATACTGGTCAAAAGCGGATTCCCATTCGGAAAAGAGCTCTGAGTGAAATGCCGGCACTTCAATTTTGAGCCTCTTAGCATTGAAATTGGCATCTTTAAGGCTTCGTGATAATTCGTTGGCCTTGGATAACACGGTTTCGAAATTGTTAGCATAGATGACGATACTTAGCATCGGCTGCTGCTGATATGTACCCCTGGAGAGTTCGATAAGAAGTGGCTTGGCACCCAGAGCTTTGCAGCAATCGATGAAAGCTGCTTCATCAATTGTATGGAGAGTCCCTATCGTCAGGTGTATCTCAAAGGGTATGGTCTTTGCCATCTGAATCATCCTGATTGCGAAATATACTGCTTAACCAAAGGTATAATATTCATAAATCTCAATCACTTCTCAGACCATTTCTCTGGCCTGGAGGTTAATGATCGCCTGGTAAGTGCTGTTTACCACTTCTTTCATTTTATCGAAGTTCAGTGTGCCTATATCATCTGTCACCTCATGATAGTGCGGATTGCGCAAAAAGGAGGTGTCGTTGACCATCAGGGCAGGGTAGCCAAACTTCCAGTAGTTGATGTGATCCGACATGCTGGCCAGACCGCCTCTGTTGGGAAAGGTGATCTTTTGCACGTCAATAGCAGCGTCAGTCGACATCAGGTTATGAAATTTGCGATTGAAGTCTTCGTGGGCCTGAATGCCTACCACAATAATGAAATTGCCGGTATCAGGATAGAGCTGTTCCAGCATCGGATCAGGGTATGTCTGCGAGCCGGGCTCATCAGAGAAAAAACCTATCATCTCGTAGCAGATCATACCCAGTACATTCACTCCCTCATCATTGAGTGATTTGGCATGAATGTAACTCCCCATCTCAGTAGTAGCGAAGAAGGGAGGTTCTTCCAGGCAATAGGCCACAAAATCTACTCCATAAGCCAGGTCAGGCTCAGCTTCGCAAAGCATTCTGGCGGTTTCCAGCAGCCCGGCTACTGCGCTGGCATTGTCATCGGCCCCCGGCTGATTACCGCATACGTCATAGTGGGCTCCTATAATGAGGCGTTGCTCTTTTTCAGGTGCCCAGCGCCCTATGATGTTGCTGTACTCTCGTCCACCTGCCATCCATGTTTGCTCACTGATCTCCAGACCACCGGTAGACATTTCTGATG
Source organism: Roseivirga sp. UBA6061 (assembly GCA_002427745.1). Taxonomy (GTDB): domain Bacteria; phylum Bacteroidota; class Bacteroidia; order Cytophagales; family Cyclobacteriaceae; genus Roseivirga. Next base: position 25,329 of record DIYF01000092.1, read on the forward strand.
AAACGTAGTCTGTTACCTGTCCTAGGCTATCAAGGTTCAGATAGGTACGATAGGGGCGCAGAGTAGTCAAAAACTCTACATGTCTGTATAAGTTGTCCTGATTTGCCTTAGTCATAAGGCTATGAAGATATGGATATTACTTACCCAAAGGGCTGATTTTGTGCAGGTAAATATTGGAAACTACCAGCAGGCCCAGAAAAATGAGGTTGATGGCCGAAATAACAAAGGGGTCTTTATGGGCTACATGTGCAATATAAGCGGTGATAAAAAACAGTCCTGCTCCGGCATAAGCCCACTCTTTGATCCTCACAGGAACCTGAGGGATGAGCAATACCACCACGGCTATCATGCAAAGCACGGCAAGTTGAACTCTGAAAAAATCAGGAAACCCAAGATCTCTTACACCATCGATGGTGGCTTTGTGAAAGAGGTAACCATAGGCACTCCATAAGAGCATCAGGGATACGAGTAGGGTAGAACTCCAGTAAACAGCCATTGACTTCCAATTAATATGACAGATGTCAAAAGGTACTGAGAAGCCCGGGTTTTGCAAAGTACGGATGAGAATGCCTGTGTATCAGATCAGCGTTTCCAGATCAACTCGGGGATTTCCTGTTCCCGGCTGATGATACCAGCGGCTTTCAGGTGAAAGATCACGCTCTTGATCATTTTATCGCTCACCCAGCTGTCAGCTGCCCATTCGGTGCTGTGATACCAGCGCTCAATGTCTCTTAGCTTTTGGCCATAGCGCTCGCTGGTTAGCGGAATCATGCTGTCATTGTGCATAAACTGCTGACAGCTGTCCTGAATAATATCCAGCATCTTGTCTACTGCCTCCGGAGCTTTTTCCAGTATGCGATCTGAGGCAGCTATTACGAAACAGGGCCATGGTGTGAGATATTCGCCAATGCGCCTGAGCTTTCCCGCATCCACATAAGGCTTGGTAGTGTACTTCTCCCAGTAGAACACATCCGTTTCTCCCTCCTTTAGCGAAACAAGGGCACCGTCCAGGTTCTGAATTACAGTGAACTGGTCGGCATTCATTGTCTGGCCTTTGCTGTTGGCGTTTACGATAGCAATGAGGTGTGAGCCTGAGCCCAGTCTGCTGATAGCATGTTTTTTGTCAAAGAGAAAGTCATGAGGCTTTAGCGGATTGTCGACTCCTGTGTGAATGCCCCAGGTGAGTGGCGTGATCACATATTCACTGATGATTTTGCTGGGGTTACCCTTGATAATATCTGCTATGATGCCTTCAGTAAGCAAAAGGCAGATGTCAATTTCATTTTCCCGAAGTGCCCGTGTCATCTGGCCGGTACCTCCGTAAAAATCCGTCCACTCGAGCCGGATATTTTGTTTTTTGAAATCCCCGCGTTCGTTGGCAAGGTGGATGGGTAGGTTGAAATGTTCCGGTACTCCGCCAATGCGTATGATGGTGTCGCTCATGTGCCTGTGTTGCCGTCAGTTTTGAGGGCGTGAATGTAAAGGATTCCTGATGAAAATGCGTGTTAATCTTTCATAATGGGTAGAAGGGGAGTATAGATATGATGCTTTCTGTCGGCCATACGGCTTAGAGATGACTGAAGCCCGGGATCTATACCTCTGTTGCTGGTGCTGTGATCTATACCGGGAAAGTAAGGTGGTCAGAGAGCATTGTGGCCAGTATCACCAGACGGATGGTCCAGCTTAGGGTACGAATCCAGTTAGTCATGATCAGCCGGTTAATCAACGCTGTTGTGGCATGCCGTGCCAGCTTTAAATGAATAGGTACCTGAAATATAGCCGTACTCAATGCGATGACTCCCAGCAAACCTACATTGAGGAAATGCAGTAGTTCGGGATAGTGATAGAGGAGGTATAAGCCCGAAGAAAGCTCTATCGCCATCATGGGTACGGTGACAAAGCCTGTGACGAAATTCTTTCTTTCGTAACCCGGGAATTTGTCAAGGGCAATTTCATGAAACAGGGGATAGTGCACCACCTGAACAAACCAACAAAGGCCTGTCATAAAGAAGCTGCTGATCAAGTGTATAATGAAGACTAATGTCATATAGCCTGTGACTACCTTGCGGTTTTGGTTTTGATGATCAGGTCGTTTTCAGACCTGATCATCAGGCAGAAGTTTAGTTGTTGCTGATGAGCTTACGCACTATTTCATCGAGCTGTCTGTCATTCTCAGTTAATGAAATAAAGGCTTTTCCAGCCGCTTCCAGGGCCCGCAGGTTTTCCTTTGAGGCATCATCCATTTCTGAGTTGGCCGTACCCAGCTGTGGCTCCAGCCTGTAATAAGTTGAGTTCTCTTCTCCATCCACGGTATTGAAGATTTGCTTGATCTGATAATGGACTGTTTCTGAGTTACCTGACATCATCACATCGATGATCGGCTGAATCCACTGAACGAGCCCCCAGTCTTTGGCTTTTTTGTAAGGGTAGGGCTTTCTTACACTTCCAGTGCCAATGCTGATGATCATCATATCCTGCGCTGAGGGTTTATCGGCCTTGCCCTCAAAATCCATCGAGCGTGCTTCAGAGTAGGCACACATGGTGGGGTTGTTGGCAAATACGCCCCCATCTACCAGGGGATAGGGACTACCGATTCTGTTCTCGACAAGTGCTGCTTCGAAATAGGTAGGGGCCGCAGAAGTAGCCCTGGCCACATCGGTTACTTTAAAGTCATTGATCTCGTTATGAGCGCGCTGCTGTCTGAAGAAAAAGGCATTTCTGTTTTGAAGATCATAGGATGTGACCAGACATGCCTTACGCAACTCGCTGAGCCAGGTATCGCCAAAATTCTCGCGTAGTGCCTCTTCAATGGCATTGGCGCTGTATTTCTCATCCAGCAGACCTGCCCCGGATCTTAGTTTCTGCATAAAGCTGACGTCAAAAATGTCTCCTCCTCTTTCCAGATAGAGATTTACGGCTTGTTGGGCATTAAATTTGGATCTCTCAGGATTTTCCGGGTCGGGCATCAGGTAAAAGCAGCTGAGAATACCTCCGGTACTTGTTCCCGCTATTAAGTCAAAATAATCTGCGATTCGCGCTTCCGGATTACCCGTGGCGATCTGAAGCTTTTCTTCCAGCCGGGCTACAATTACTCCGGGCAGAACACCTCTGATACCACCTCCGTCTATTGATAAAATGCATACTTTTTTTCCTGTGCTGCCTTCAGCCATGATTTTTGGGTTTTGGTTGGTTTGAATAAAAAATGTGAGCTACTGCCCTGATTTTTAAATTAACATAAAGTTCAAAATAATGGTAGCTCACTGCAATTTTACAGAGCAGAGATAGGAGTGAATTGAGTGTTACCCGCAAAACAGGCTGGCCCAATACAGCCATTATGGCTATTCCAGAGCCTCCAGGAGCTTTGTCATAATGGTGTAGGATCTGCCTTGTCCGTATCCCGGGCCATAGGCACTTGAAGTGAGGGCGATGACCAGCCTTTCCTCTGGTACAACAATCAGGTGGTTGCCGCCATTACCGGAAGCAAAGAGGTAACCCAGCTTTTTCTTTCCGTAGGTTCTGGATGATTTATACCACAAAAATCCATAGGCATCGGCAAATGGAAAGTAGTCCGTCAGATTGAATTTTTGATGTTCCAGGAGTTCTTTCATAAAGCCGGGATCAATCAGCTGGTCGCCATGCCACCGGCCCTTGTTGAGTACGAGCAGGCCCAGTTTGGCAAAATCCAGGGTGGTGATATAGAGATTGCCTGCTGCACCTGTCTGGTTGGCAGCATTGGTATACCAGTACACCTGTTCTATGCCCATAGGAGTGAACAGCTTTTGTAGGGCATAATCTCTAAGGCTCATACCGGAAGCCTCTTCTATGGCTAAGCCGATTAAGAGGGCATGGATGTCGGCATATACCCATTGTTGTCCGGGCCGGGTCTTCAGAGGAACGTTGAGCAGGTAGTCTTTCCAGTCGTCTTTCCCTATCCATTGTCCTGCCTGCCCGGGAGTTCGCGGATCATCCGTGTCGGCATCCAGGCCTGAAGACATGTCCAGCAGGTGGCGGAGGGTGATTTTTTTATAGTCCGGATTGATGGAGGGGTTCTTTTTTTCGGAAAAGAGTGAATAGACAGTCTGATCCAGATCTTTGATCAGCCCATCTTTGATGGCCACTCCTAAAAGCAGGGCTGTGATACTCTTCCCTGCCGAGCGGATATCGTGGATAGTTTTACGCCAGAAGGTATTGTAATACGCTTCCAGCACTATTTTGTCATCTTTCATTACCACCAGTCCTCTGAAGTCTCTGTGAGGTGTTTCATCAAGGGCGGTAAGCAGGTTTTGAATAGAGTCTTTTTTAAAACCTGCGTCTTCTGGTGAAATGGTGGGAAATGTTTGCGATCGTAAACTTAGCCCTGCAAGCAGAAGCAGGCCGATGGTCAGGAAGGGGAGTCTCATGTTAAGGTCGGATATGCTGTTTAAAGACAGCAGGAGACATAAGTAGTTGCATGGACGTTCAGGCTGGTATTTCTTACTGAACCATTCTCAGGTTCTGGTTTAACAAGTAAAAGGCCATTATCTGTCATCATACTAGATAATGGCCTTTTAAATTTACCTGCCTGCTCATCCCTTCAGTGCAGGTCTGTTGCGATTCCCTGACGCAGTTGCTATGACTGCTGAGTGGTCATGTTTATTCTCAGGACTTTAGCCTGTGCTTAAAGCCCCAGGCCCGGATCGAGACCAGGGCCTCCTGAATTTGAAATGTAGCAGTTGTTGATAGTCGGAGAGGTACTTCTGAGTTCAAAATAATCCGTTCTATCTGTACCGCTGCCGGTAGTTACCGACAGGATTCTGACTTCAACGTCCCCATAATTCATGGTGGCATTATTGAATACACGCAAAGGTTCTGATTGTGTTTGGTTGGCGGGAATGGTTACCGTACCCGAGGCCACCATGGTATCTACGCCTGGTATCCCGCTGGCCTGGTCATCCATTACAACGATATGGACCATTCGGTCATAGGTGTGGGTATAGGTGCCACTGGTTGCCCTGATGTTGTATTTGGTTCCCAGAAAACCGTCATGGAGGTTAATACAGGGACCATCCGGCACCAACTGTGCAAGTATATAGCCGGGGAGTGGCGGAGGCGTGCCACGAGAATCTTCAGGTCCGTCAGTAACAGCCAGTGATTCAAAAGGTTCCTCGGTGCTACAGGCCGAAACCAATATAATGAGTGATAGGAATAATGCTCCGATGAGCGTGGTTTTTGAATAGTTTAACTTTAACATTTTAGTTCTCAATTATTGTTTAATGAAATGGACACAAGCCCCTGGTCAGGAAGGAGTGGAGATGCCCGTTGACTTCATGGGCTTGTCCTCCCTGCTGAGGGGATTTTATTATGGATGAGTGACTGATCAGTATTATATTTTTTTGATTATGAAATGATGATTGACCCTATAAAAGAACCGTTTAAACCATAAGGGCAGGAAACCCTGATCTGTCTGTTAGTTATGGGCGAATAGAAAAGGTGAGCACCGTATGTAGCGGAAACATAATTCAACCGATCTCTTCAGTAAAGAACAGGGGAGGGCTTTTCAAGAAAAGGAGACTTATTCTTCAGCAGCGGTCTGCATCAACTTGTGTGTCTGGTACCCCAGATACCCCATATTGATATCAATGGCGGTATGGAGTGTGATGGCCAGCCAGATGTTATCGGAGATATAGTAGATGATGCTGAATAATAACCCCAGCACAAAGGCGCTCACCATGTTTCGCTTATCAACATCTATATGTGTCAGGGCAAAAACTACATTGGTCAGAAGGAAAGCAGTAGCCAGGTGAGTATGAAGAAGGAGGAAAGAAAAAATGAATAGTCGAAATATGATCTCCTCACAAATCCCGGCACTTACTGAAAGTATGGTAAACCAGACGAACTCCCGGTTAGATTTGGGCAGAAAGTGATAGCCGTCTCCCGTTTTATCCATAACAGAAATTGCTTTGTCGGAGGTCGATATTCTGGAGGTGGCTGCCTGAAGCACAATGAATACAAAGATCAAGGCGGCTGATATCAGGCCGGCAGTATTGAGGGTGGGGAAGAAGTTGAGAGCCGGGAGTTTATCTGTGAGACTGTTGCCGAGCACCAGCATAGTAAGTGACCAGAAAAGAATGGTCAATCGCTTGTAATAAGTGAGCCGAAAACTCCCATCACTTTTCAGACGTTTATTGCTCCTTCTGTATGTAAGCAAAAGGCTGGCAGGGTATACGAAAGCTATGAAACCAAATAATATTTGGGTGGTTAAATTCATTCTCGGCTAAACGAAGTCTTTTGGTTTTTTTGATTTGATAATCAGGTGTATAGGTGTATAGAGTTCAACTTTAAATTGAATTAATTTTTGCTCATTTTAACCTTTGTATTAAGCCAGATAGGGCCTGATCAGCTCTTCTGATCGGGTGCACCGAATTATCTCAGGTCTGCTTTTTATCCCGGGGCTGATACGGTAAATCAGGGTGTCTTCAGACTGGTCTATTGACCTGTGGTATTCGCTGGTCAGAAGCCGAATCTCATCTAATGAAGCATCTTCTTTTACCAGGATATAGTTGTTGTGCCCGGGCTGAGCGCGTATAAATGACAGGGTCCATAAGAAGTCTGAAGGAGACACACTGCTGATCTTTTTAAATGCCCGGGAGAAGGTCTCATAGTTTCTGTATCCCAGGTCATAGGCTACATGACTTACACTTCGGGCTTCAACCAGCAGGCTCAGACTTTCTTTGACTTTCAACTGCTCGTGGTATTGTGTCGGAGTCAGGCCGGTATGCCGTTTGAATTCTCTGTACAGTTGGGTAGAAGACAGGCAGGCTTCATGTGCAATGTCATCAATACTCAGCTGTTCATTGATATGAAGGTTGAGAAACCTGATGACCTTTTCTACACGACTCATAGACCGAAGATAGGGCATCTGAGAAAGATTCATATGACGAATCTTTCCATTTTACCGGGCACCGATAAGCATGATCGTTAACGGAACAGTGACCACCGGGAGTGGAGGTTGGTTTATAAATCCATTCCTTCCGGTATAGCAGCATGGATGGTGTTGTTCAAAAACCTTGAGTAGAAGGCCCACTGTCATTTGCCTGAACTGTCAGGGAGGGTGGAAGGTGTGGCCTCAGGAATAATAACCAGTCCGTCATATCCCATGATGGTTGCTTTAAGCAGCCGGCCTGTTATTTGCAATTCTCCTTTTCTATAGGCCTGGCGTACGGGGGTGAGGTCAAAAAAAGCCCACTTACTGTCATCTACCAGCCTGGCAAAAGGGAGCAGTGAATGCAGGTCCGATTTTTTGTCCTCCATATTGAAGGGGGCGGTTTTCATACCCTCTGTTGGAAGAAAGGTATTTTGCTCACCTTTCTTCCCAACTATCATAAGATGGTAGGAAGACCTGCCTTCTGCATGAGCCAGGTGAGATACCAGGTTTCCCACATCATACAGACCAGCGTAACTTTCCGCTTTGCCCAAATGGTATGCCCCGAATTTGTAGAGTACCTTTTCGCTTTTGGTTCCTTCAGATGCCTGTTGCAGGTAGTAGTTCAAAAGCTTCGATTTCATTCCACCAATTCTTGTGGAATAACCAGCCCCATTGATTCCGTTATAAATCTGCCAGCTTTCTTCCAGATCTTTCAGTATGCTTGTGGCTTCCCGGCTTTCTCCGGCCAGGACTTCTTTCAGGTGATCAAATACAATTTGTTTAGAAGAGTAAATAAACAGCGTGTCATAATTGCCAGATTCAGCAGCTTCTTTGAACAAGTCGTCAGACAGGTCGGCCAGTCTGGTAGTCAGTTCTTTAGCGGCTTTTGATTTACATAAGGCTGACAACCTTCTGAGTGCAATTCCGGTGGAGAAGAGCGAAGCCTGATCAAGTCCCCAGATATCAGCTCGCTTTTTTGATAATCGGGTAAGCAGTTCAAACTCCTCCTTGGCACTGAAAAAGGAGAGAGCTGAGGGATTCTCCTTATGAAAGGCATCAATACGACTTGTGGGGGCCGCTGCTAAATGCCTGGCAATTGAGGCTGTGATACTGTCAATCTCGGCTACAAAAAGATCATAGTCGATATGGCTTATCAGCTCCTTTGTGAACAGAGGGATCTCCGCCAGTCCATGGTCCTCACCAATCAGAAAGTACTTATGTTTTTCGGCCATCTCCAGCACTTTCTGCCAGCCTTGTCCCTCAAAGGAACCATTATACGTAAACACATGCATGTTTTGCCGGGCCATGCGACTTAAAGGGCTATCCGTTTGTGCTGCTGCGCCCAGGCATCCGAAAAGACAGATAAAGCCAATGCATAGTGTTCTGAAATCAAATGACCTGGTCTGCTTCATCACTCCCGATAGTTAAGTGCCGACTGTGAGGTTTGTGTTACCCATGCACAGTAGCCGACATTAATGCTAAGCATTTATATCCGTATGACTGTCAGTGACTATCGGCTTATTTCGTGAAGAAGGACTATAGTTGTGTGAATTGACTGGCATTTCAAACCATGTAGTTTACCTCTCCGGTCTTTTTCGCTCCTTTCTATGTTCTTATTCCTTCACCACGGATATTGCCGAAGTCATTAACTCAAATTTTCCACTTCGGGCATCAGACCACAACACATGGAACCTTCCGTCTGCCGCAGCCGTCAAACCGAAGTAATCGCCACCCCAGGACCAACGGCCGCTTTCTGACACATGCGTACCGGCTTTCTCATTGGCACAAGAGAGTTCATTGCCCACTCTTTGGGACTTTGTAAAGGATACTCCTCCATCAGACGAAAAGGTGATATAAGGGGAAAAGCAACCTGTAGGGTTGTCACGGCTATCCAGCCATGATATGGCTACAATACCATCTTTATTCACAGCAATGTGAGGATCTCTGCGTGTTCCCTGAAGAGATTCGGGTAGTTCTATGGGGGTGGCATCCGACCAATAGTCCCCTTTGTACTCACCTTTGGAATACATGAAAAGAATGGATTTTCCGTCATCTCCGCCACAGACACTGTACAAGCGGTCTTTGTAGGAACCATCGGTTTGATCAGCTGCCAGTCCGTTGGCCCTGTCAAAACAGGCTTCAGTCACCATTTTAGGAAAGCTAAAGGTCTTACCCTTGTCATTGGAAGTGATGAGCCATTCCCGTCTCTTTTCAAGCACACCTCTCCATTTTCCATCTTTGTTTCTTTTAGGCCCTTTAACCTGGCGCTGAAAGTCCTGATAGATAATCACCAGGGTACCATCTGATAATGTGGTGATCCCATCCACCGCCAGATTAAGGTTGCTGGGTATAAGCTGACCGGTTGTTTCTATGTACTGGCCGTTTTTTACAGATCTGCCCGTGTAAATGGCGGTGCGCCAGTTATTGTCTGCATCAGCAACGGACTTATGCGAGGCAATGAAAACGGATCCGTCTCTGTTTAAAGTGGTTCGGGGACCATCATGGTAATAGCCCAGGCGTTGTGGTGTCTGGTTCCATGTCCGGCCTCCATCAGCTGAAAAGTAAGCGAAGAGCTGATTACCGGTCTGAATATCTAAGGCGGTGAGTATAGCCTCCTTTTCTGCAAGCGATACCCAGGGGTCGGCACAGAATGCTCCGGGAAGGTCACTGCGGCTCCAGGTCCGGCCTCCGTTCTCAGAGAAGAAAGAGGCACAGCGTTCTACGAGGGCATCTGAATCTTTCAGTGTTGACCAGACCCAGCCAACCGCCAGTAAATGATCGGGGTTTGTCGGGTGCGAGGTAATATGAGGTTCCATGAATTGCTCATTGGGTAGTGATTCTCCCAATTGGATGTTTTCTCCTATTTCGACTTTCAGGTTGCCTTGCCATGCCTGCAGGGCATTTAACAAGAGCAGGGTAAGCGCGAGTGAGAGAAAGCTTTTGCGATGTTTCATAATGCACGGATTTTGAGTTTTTGCTAAGCTACCAGCGTGCTCCCTGAGAAAATTGGTGAAATGGGACAGGTTAGCTTTAAAGCCTCTCAGGCCTGTCGCCCGGATGAGTGCCGTGCTGTTTGAAGGACCATCTCATCACAGTTTGGCATAATTATGGAAAGACTGTGTTCAGAACAGACATCACAACCAACCATCAAAGCAAATGAAAAAGCTACTCGTAATACTACTCTCTTCATTTAGTCTGCTGGCCTATGCGCAGCGACCAGATCAAAGGGCCGGCTATGTAGACAGGGTGCTCAATGTACCTGTATTCATGTATGCCTACCCCGATGCTCCTTTCACCGAAGTGACAGAGCTGACAGCCACCTGGTCGTTACTTTTAGACAGTCCGGAGTGTTACTCCAGTGTGAATGAGCGGGTAACGGAAATCGTGAGAAGGGCAAAGAGAAGAGAGCGCAAGGGAAGAATCGGGCAGTTTGATGCACTGGTGATTCATCCGGACGATTTTACCGGTGTGCTGATCAGGTTTGATGAAGAAATGGATTTGAGGTCTCAGGCCTTTAGTGTGGACGGTGTACCCGTTTTTATGTATGCTCAGCCAGACAGAGATTACCAGGAGGTGAGACGTATGTCAGCTACCTGGTCGGCTATTTCTACCGGCCTGGACGGGGATACCTGGGTAGATGATCGCGTAGACGAGATCGTGAGAAAGGCCCTAAGAAAGCGCAGAAAAGGTAAAGTGGGTAATTTTGATGCTATTATTATCGATCCGGACAGTTTCAGCGGCACACTCATCCGGTACAACTAAGAGGACTAAAACCAAAGAAAGAGGCCATCTCATAGTGTTTGATCAGAACAATCACTTGTGAGAGGGCCTCTTTTTTATTGGTCCGGCTTGATACTTAGCCGGCAGCTTCTGCTTTGATCAGGTTCAGAGCAGAACCTGCCTTGAACCAACCGATCTGGGCTTCGTTGTAGGTATGATTTGCCAGAATGGTGTCTTTGCTACCATCGGCATGTACAAACTCAAGCGTCAGAGGTTTACCAGGGGCAAACTCAGTCAGATCGAGGAAGTTGATGGTATCGTCCTCCTGTACTTTGTCATAGTCTGCTTCATTTGCGAAAGTGAGGCCAAGCATGCCCTGTTTCTTCAGGTTAGTCTCATGAATACGGGCAAATGATTTTACCAGCACTGCTTTTACCCCCAGAAACCTGGGCTCCATGGCAGCATGCTCTCTGGATGAACCCTCCCCGTAATTGTGGTCGCCCACTACAATGGTGGGTACGCCTGCCGCCTTGTACTCACGTTGGGTAGCGGGTACCGGGCCATACTCACCCGTCAGCTGGTTTTTTACCTTGTTGGTTGACTGATTGTAGGCATTCACTGCTCCGATCAGACAGTTGTCAGAAATATTGTCGAGATGGCCTCTGAACCTTAACCATGGCCCGGCCATAGAAATATGGTCAGTAGTACACTTGCCAAAGGCTTTGATCAATAGCCTGGCACCTGTAATGTTCTTACCGTCCCATGGTTCAAAAGGGGTGAGCAACTGAAGCCTTTTAGAGTCAGGCTTTACAATAACTTCTACACCGGCACCATCAGCTGCAGGGGCCTGGTAGCCGTTTTCTTCCACGGCAAAACCTTTTTCAGGCAGCTCATCACCTACGGGGGGATCGAGCTTCACCTCTTCACCACTGGCATTGGTCAGTGTATCGGTGATGGGGTTGAAGCCCAGGTCACCGGAGATAGCAATGGCCGCTACCATTTCAGGGGAAGTAACAAAAGCATGGGTATTCGGATTGCCATCGGCCCTTTTTGAGAAGTTCCGGTTGAAAGAGTGTACAATCGTATTCACCCGGTTGTTATCCCCGGTTCTTTCCCACTGGCCGATACAGGGGCCACAGGCGTTGGTAAAGATGGTGGCATCCAGGTCTTCGAAAATCTTTAGGAGCCCATCTCTTTCTGCGGTATAACGCACCTGCTCAGAGCCGGGGTTGATTCCGAAATCTGCTTTGGTGGCGAGGCCTTTGTCTACTGCCTGTTGCGCAATGGAAGCGGCTCTTGACAGATCTTCATAAGAAGAGTTGGTGCAGGAACCGATCAATCCCCATTCCACTTTGGTAGGCCAGCCATTGGCTTCTGCTTCACTTCTCATCTGAGAAACAGGCGTAGCGCGATCTGGTGTAAAAGGACCGTTTACATGAGGTTCCAGGGTATCCAGGTCTATCTCAATCAACTGGTCGAAATACCGTTCCGGGTTGGCATACACCTCTGCATCTCCTGTGAGGTGTTCTTTGATGCCATTGGCCATATCGGCAATTTCACCTCTTTCTGTGGCGCGCAGGTAGCGCTCCATGGACTCGTCATAGCCGAAGGTGGAAGTCGTGGCTCCGATTTCAGCGCCCATATTACAGATGGTACCTTTACCGGTAGCGGACATAGATTGTGCTCCCGGGCCGAAATACTCTACGATAGCACCTGTACCTCCTTTAACAGTAAGGATACCGGCAACTTTCAGAATTACATCTTTGGGAGCCGTCCAGCCGTTCATCCTGCCGGTCAGTTTTACCCCGATCAGCTTAGGAAACTTGAGTTCCCAGGGCATGCCTGCCATCACGTCTACCGCATCGGCACCGCCCACACCAATGGCGACCATACCCAGACCACCGGCATTTACGGTATGAGAATCAGTACCGATCATCATGCCTCCGGGGAAGGCGTAGTTTTCCAGTACTACCTGGTGAATAATACCGGCACCGGGTTTCCAGAAACCGATACCATATTTATTGGACACTGACTCCAGGAAGTTAAAAACCTCACCGGAGGCAGTCAGGGAATTGCGGAGGTCGTGCTCGGCACCTTGCTTGGCGAGGATGAGGTGGTCGCAGTGAACCGTTGAAGGTACTGCCGCTTTACTTTTTCCTGCCTGCATAAACTGTAAGAGAGCCATTTGCGCAGTTGCATCCTGCATGGCTACACGGTCGGGAGCAAAATCTACATAAGATTTAGCCCTTTCGTAAACTTCGGAGGCTTCGCCATCCCAAAGGTGGGAGTAGAGTATCTTTTCTGCTAAGGTTAAGGGCTTGCCAACCAGCTTTCTGGCTGCGTCTACCCGGGCGGGCATCCTTTCATAAACCCCTTTGATCATATCAATATCAAATGCCATATCTATCTGTTTCGTAGGTTTTCGTTATACCGGATTACCCCTGACTGAGGTAAAACACTTACCGGTAACTAATATGCCACCGATACATAAAAATAACTAATGATAGGAGTAAAGAGTTCGAAAGGAAATGACAGGCTAATGGTGAAGGCAGTCCTGATTTTCAGCCCTTTTCAGGCTCCCTGATATCGTAGTCTTTCCGGGTATGATCGTTTAACAATCTCTTGCCTTTCCGGTAAAACGAAAAAGTCACACCTCCTTCTGTATCGATAAATACATGCTCCATATCATCCAGCCCGAACAGAAGCGTGCCTGCCGTTCTGAAAGTCTTCAAAGGCCCCTGTACCACACGTTTGGTAAAGCCAATGCCAAGGTCGGTTAATTTCTGTTCTATCCCGGGCAGGTTGCGTTGCCTGATGATCCAGGGCGGGGTTATGCCCTCATATTCATCCTGAAAATGTGGTAAATCTGAACGGTAACAGATGCCGGTAATCTTTTCATTATAGATGTGAAATTCGGTAATACCCATTTTTATGATCCCGTACACCAAACCGTTGTTTTCTACATGTCTTACGTACCAGGAGTCGGGGCCGTAAAGCTGCAGGAGCTTGTGCATGGAGGTGCCGGGTTCCAGTCCCCCGATATATCCGCTTCTTAAAAAGAAGTTAAAGTGTTCGTCAGAAATCACTTTTCAAGGTATGTTATCAAATTCATCAGCGTGTTTTCATTAGCAGAAATGAAATAGCCCATGAGCTCCAGGTATCTGGGCGTGTTTTTATAACCAATGCCATAGGATTTAACCTCCGTGTGTCCCTCCCGGGTTTCTCTGAAGTAGATCACATTGTAGAAGTCATTTGCCTCCTTCTTCATAAATTCAGGGAAGTTGTCTGTCAGCTCTGCCTGGAGGGTGATGAGTTGATTGGGTACATAGTTGATGATATGGGTAACAATGGTCGTATTATCGCCAATGGCTCCATCTTTATTATAATTTGTCTTTATAGTGCCTCCTACTTTCAGGTCAACCTCGGCAATAGGGACCGCCCAGCTTTCCCAGCCTTCTTTCGTGGTATATGCCTCCCAAACCTCTTCAATAGGCGCCTTCGCGGTAAATTCCTGGATAAGTACCAATTCGGGAGTATGCGTTGAGTCGATAACTGACAGAACCCTGCCCTGATTCGAACTGACGCTTTCCTGGGCCGGCAACAGGGTAGAGGACATTAAAAAAAGGATGGTAATCAATAGTTTCATAGGCAAATATAGTTTTTCAGGCATTCTCCTTACCTGAGATAGATATCCCTGTTTTAAGTGTTGTTCATTATTTCATTTCCCGGAAGCAACCTGGAGTCTTCCAGGGCAGCGGTTCTGTGTCCGGCATTTTTCAAATAGTCCTCGTTTTGGGCAAACTCCATAAACTTCAGAACAGATTGGTGTTCTACCAGCAAGACAGCGTCCCAGGTTTCCGTATCAGGGCCGATGAGAAAACTACCGGCCTTTCCATAATAGATAATCTTACTTCCTGCTTTCTCCAGTTCCGGTAAAGTGCTGTCCATATAGCGTTGGTAAGCTTCTTCTCCGCTGACAGGACTTGATGGCCTCAGTTGCTCCAGGTTTGTGTAGTCCGCTACTTCTTTAAACTTCAGCAGGTTGAGCATTACCACTTTGCCCTTATTGTGAAAAGCCTGATAAAACCTCTTCCCGGCTTCGGGACTTGCCTGAATATGTTTACTCATCATGTCTTCTGTTCGTGTGATTTATTGGTTTTAGTGGTCAATGTAGACTCAACTACCCAGTGAGCAATACTACAATAATTCATCAAAACTGTAAGTGCGGCTTTTTTGTCGTGTAGCGACACCCTGTTCAATGTACGCACATATTATATTCAATTCTATGAAGAAGAGAACAGCGATTGCCGGATCAGTGCTTTTTTCAATCGTTTCGGTTGTACAGGGGCAGGTAGGTTTTGAAGACAAATCCTTTCAGTCAGGTATTTTCAATGCCGGCAGTAATCACGGGGTTTCTTTCGGGGATGTAAATAATGACGGGCTCGAGGATGTTTACATAGCCGTAAGAGAGTCTGGTGTTCCCAATAAACTATACATCAATCGTGGTGATCTGAAGTTTGAGGAAATAGGGAGTGCTGCCGGAGTGGATTCTGAAGGTTCGACCACCGCAGCTACCTGGGGAGATATCAACAATGACGGGCTTTTGGACCTGTACATCGGAAACACAGGTTCACCGAACATCCTGTACCTCAATAAGGGCGACCTGACTTTTGAAGACATTACCCTTTCGGCAGGAGTGGGAGACCCCTTTGACCCAAGATCTGTTCAGTTTGTAGATGTGGACAATGACGGCTTTCTGGATATCTATGTGCATAATTTCAATACCGAGAATGTGCTCTATAAGAACAATAAGGACAATACTTTCGAGGATGTCACTCAGACATCGGGTGCACTGAATATTGATGCAGCCATGGGTACTATCTTTTTTGATATGGACGGAGACGGAGACCAGGATCTCTATGCTTTGAATGATGGAGGCATAAATGTACTGTTTGAGAACAAGGGGGACGGAACCTTTGAGGATATCTCAGAGGGGTCAGGTCTGGATTTTCACTGTTCCTGTATGGGAGTGGACTTCGGAGATATGGACCATGACGGAGACTATGATATCTATGTTACCAACTATGGTGTCAACTTTCTGTTTGAGAACAACGGAGACGGAACCTTTACCGATAAAGGAGACTATTTTGAGGTGGATGATTATGGTATGGGCTGGGGAACCTTCTGGTTTGATTTCGATAATGATGGTGATCAGGATATCTATCTGGCCAATCATGAGTTTATCTCCTCAAGGCCCAATATGCTCTACCGGAATGAGGAGGGAAGCTCTTTTCAGCATATCAGTAGCAATACCAATATTGAAAGCCCATACGCTTCATTTGGTACAGCATCGGCTGATGTAGACAATGACGGTTACCTTGATATTGTGGTGGCCAACTGGGGGCGTACGGCCAGAAACCAACTGTTTGTCAACGATAATGAGGGAAGTAATTCCGTTTTGGTCAGGGCAATCGGTACGGTCAGCAATACTTCGGCAATAGGTACCACCATTTCCATCAAAGCAGGGGGTATTACCCATATGGATCAGGTTACAGGGGCTACCGGCTATGCTTCTCAGAACAGTCTGGTGCAGCATTTTGGGCTGGGAGACCTGGAAACCATTGAAGAGATGATCATCAAATGGCCTTCTGGTACAGTGGAGCGATATTACGATTTGCCGGTTAACAAGTACTTTACGGTCACCGAAGATCAGGGTATCGGCCAGACCGATCAGAACAGACCTGTTGTACTGAGTACCAGGGCAGAAGAGCCTGAGCTGGCTTATAACTTCCCGAATCCATTTTCTTCAAGCACCTATATTCCCGTAACGGCAGCCTGGGGTGAAGCAGTGAGTCTTGAAATCTATTCTGCCAAAGGCGAAAGAGTGAATATCCTGAGAGCATTGGAACATGAAAACGGTCGGGCTGGCTTCCGCTGGGATGGTACAGACTTTCAGGGAGCCCCACTCGACAATGGGATTTACCTGTATAAGTTGCGTACAGGAAAGAAGGGACTTTCAAAGACCGGCAAGATGATGATTCAACGCTGATTTCCAGTGCCTGGATTTACTTTGTGAAATCATCTATTTCTTCAAACACTTCTACAGAGATGCGTTCTCCAAGATCGTGCATTGACTCCATCTGACTGTGCTTGTCCTGTTGCCAGAATTTCTTCCAGTCTTCAAGCGCATCCCACCGGGCTATGGTTTTTATCAATGTGGTGTCTTCAGCACTCCGTAGCATAAAACTGCCTCTGGCTCCTTTGACCTCCTGGTGAATTCTGTTGGTCGTATTTTTCCAGGTTTCGATAAAACGCTCTGCGTGCTCAGGTGCTACTTTCCAGCTGTATATAATCCGTATCATGTGGTTTTTATTGGGAATGCCTCTGACTGATCGGCATATGGTCTGTTTTTCTAAGATAACTAAGGCTCTTTGTCCATACCAGGCCAGGGATATGATCGCAAAGTCAAAAACCGATAATCGATAGTGAATAGGGCAGGCAGAAATCAATTCCTTATAATGGCACTTAATCTCCTATTGCCATCAGCCCGGACCTCCGGGACATGGCTTTTTCTATTATTCTTTTGAGCAAGCCCACATCTGTATCATTTTCAAAATCTTGTATCGAGGATTCCATGTGCCTGAGAAGCTGGCTTCCCCAACGGAAATCTGAGTAAAAGTCGAAGCCTGAGTCTATCAAACCTTTCCGCACCAATCTGTTATATGTACTTAGTTCCAGGCCACCGGCATATTCCAGGTTTTCCAGGTCTTCTGGTTTGGGTTTCTCTGCTGAGTCAGGTATTACATAAAAATCAAGCATGGTAAATTAGGTATAAGCCTCATTAGAAAAGGAATCACCTCTTATGCCAGTGGTTTTATGGTTCTCTTTTTATTTCCTGTTCCACCAGCCATTTCGTTTGCGTATGTAAATTATCTGACCGCTATGATAAGCGTTATGTGCTGTCATATTGGCAATTTCCGACCCCCACTGCATCAATTGCTCACTGGTCGCTGTTCCCGTCAATTGTTGCCATTCGCTTTGTATGCTATCTAATTTGGCTGTAAGGTTTTGCCATTCTTCCTCAGTGTAGTTCTGGAATGTCGTTTCATTGTCAACTTCAAAACCTGGCATCTCTTCACCTTTAAAGCCTCTGAGGTTTACTTCGCTCCAAAAAACAATGTGTGATACCAGTTCCCCGATTGAGTGATTTTCAGTACTGTCTTTCCAGTTGGATTGTTCGGCTGTAAGTCCTTCAATGGCAGCTTTTGTGGGAACGAACCAATTCTGATGGTCATACGTGTTTTTCAGTTGTTCCAGAAGCAAAGGTCTCAATTCTGAGCTATCCTTATTTTTCGAACAACTTGTGAATAGAATTACGAGTACTGTCAGTAATATCCCTGTTTTCATTTTGAGCTTGTTTGAGTCGATATATAATGCGAATGACCCTGGCTCTGTCCGGACACAATGAGGTGACCGGCCGAGCCTGGGGGTATGAATTTAGGGAAAGATAGGTCATGATACACAGGAATTTGACCAGCCAAAAGAAATAGGAACCCCATGAGATCAGGGACTTAATGATGATAAATATCCTTATAAACAGCCACTCTCTATGAATTACTTGCTGAGGACCGCTATTCCTTAACAGTCAACAGAGTTCTGAGTCTGATATCATTGCTTGAGGCCCCGATCATGATGATGAAACTTCCTGGTTCTACCACCGGATTCAGGTCTTTGTCAAACATGGTAAGCTGCTCAGGCCCGATATCGAAACTTACCGTTTTGGATTCCCCTTTTTTAAGATGGATACGTTCAAATCCTTTAAGCTCCCGAACAGGACGGGCCACAGAGGCAAATTCGTCTTTAATGTAGAGTTGTACTACTTCGTCACCGTCAAAGGAGCCGGTGTTGGTGATGGTGCAGGTTACTACAGTATTTTCAGAGGTAACTATGCTGTTTTTTGAAGACTTACATCGCTGTAAGTGAAATCTGTATAGCTCAGTCCGTAGCCAAAAGGAAACAGGGGCTTTCCACTGAGGTTAATGTAATCATCTCCGCGCCCTGTGGGTTTATGATTGTAATACAGGGGTAGTTGTGCCTCGTGAACAGGGAAGGTAATCGGCAGCCGTCCGGCAGGATTATATCCACCCAAAAGAACATCGGCAACTGCGTTACCGCCCTCATCACCCGGGTACCATACAGTGAGTATGGCATCCACCTGATTGCGCCATTTCTCCATGGTAATAGCACTGCCGCCTGTCAGCACCACAATAGTAGGAGTTCCTGTTTTGGCTACCTCCATGATCAGCTCTTCCTGTTTTCCGGGTAGGTTCAGGTAGGCCCTGTCATTAAATTCCCCTTCCTCTATACCCACGCATACCACAGCCACATCGGCTTTTTTCGCAATAGCTACAGCACGAGCCATTTCTTTTCGTTGATTATCAACTGAGTCAGCAGCCCAGATTAACCGGAACCATACATTTCCTGTGGTTTCATAAAATTCCACTTTCAGATCGTAGGTTTTTCCTTTTTCAAAGAAATAGGGCTTAGTGGTCTGTTGTACGGTTTGCTTTCTCCAGTTATCGATGATCAGCTCGTTATTTATATACAACCGGTATCCGTCATCGCCTTTTATGCCTATGTCTCTGGTTCCTGTTTCAGGAGAGGTCAGCTTACCGGTCCACCGGGCGGAGTAGAAGTCATAGTTGATTTTGTCCGGGTCTGGAGAAAAAAGTGTCCATCTGAAATCAATGTTGGCATCTGTTCTCGACAGGGCAGGTTCACCCTCCATGGTGATGTTATTAAAATAGTCGGCTCTAAGGCCCGGCTTTTTCTGTCCCTGATCCAGGTGAAACAGGTTTTCTTCAGGAATGGCAACAAAGTCATGTTGAACCCTTTCAGTTCCTTTTGCATAAGTAATCCTGATCTGATCACCTGATTGATTTTTCAGTCCCTTTAATATGCTGACCGGAGAGTTTCCGGGCCCTGAATATCCTCCCAGCCGGGCTTCAGCAGCATCTGGTCCAAGTACCGCAATAGATCTGACCCCCTTTGAAATCGGGAGCACATTTTTGGGTGAGTTTTTGAGCAGAACAATTGACTCCCGTGCGGCAGTTTTCGCCAGTGATCTGCTTACATCCATGACATTTTTTGCCTGTAATGCTTCAAGGTCAACATAGGGATATTCAAACAGACCCAGCTTGAATTTGGCATATAAAACGCGCTTCACTGCATCATCAATGGCATTTTGATCGATCATGCCTTTTTCAAATGCCTCATAAAAAAGCGGGTAATGATTGTATGAGGTCTGGAAAATCACATCCAGTCCTCCTTCTATCGCCTGCTTTGTGGATTCTGCATAATTTTTGGCCGTAAAGTGAAGCACATTGGCACCACCAACAGCTCCCGCGTCTGAGATGACAAAACCCTGGAAACCCCATTCTGACTTGAGTTTTTTTCGCAGTAGTTTGTGATTGGCCGTTGCTTGAGTTCCATCTACTGAGTTATAGGCCGTCATGACAGACCAGGCGCCCCCTTTCTGTACGCTGGCTTTAAAGGCAGGGTAGTAAACCTCCTTTAACAGGCGCTCATTGAAATGAATGGGGTAGGAGTCCCGGCCGCCATCGCCTACATTGACCACAAAGTGTTTGGGGGTGGTGATCACTCCACGTTTTTCAAAGGCATTCACATAAGAAACAGCCATTTGAGAGGTGAGAAAAGGGTCCTCACCATAGGTCTCTTCCACACGACCCCAGCGTACATCCCTGGATATATTGATAACAGGGGACAGGTTCTGACGGATTCCTCTGGCTTTTACTTCGCTGGCAATAGTAGCCGCAACGGTATCCATCAGGGATGTATTAAAGGAGGCAGCCAAACCAATGGCTTGAGGAAAGGCTGTGGCATCTTCCCTGATCAATCCATGAAGGGCTTCATCAAAAGGGATAATGGGTATGCCTAACCGTGTTTCTTCCAGGAAATATCGTTGCATCTCATTAATCAGGGTGGCTGTTTGCAGAGCCGTGCCACCTGCCGAGTAATCGAGAATCTGCTCAGATTCATTTTTCGAAGAACTTTTGGTAGCTACCTGAAAACCGAAAATGCCGTGTTTGTATTTTTCTTTCCCTTCCGTAATGTCTCCCGGGATCATGAAAAGCTGCCAGAATTTTTCCTCTGTTGTCATTCGCGAGAGTAAGTCATTTACCCGATCGTCAATGCCGGCATCAGCCTGTTTGTAGAGGGGCTCGTCCTGCGGTTCGCAGGCACTGAACAAAATAAGAAGCAGTAAGAGCAGTGTATTGCCGGTCAGCCGTTTTGAATTCATGAGGTGTGTAATGTCTTTATCTATCCGGTGATCAGGAAAGGACCACTCAAGCCAGGTTGAGATAGCTCAATCCGCTATGATCAGCCTGACGTTCGAATGTAAGCAAGAAAGGTCAAAAGCCCCTCTTATCTTAATACACTATGACAGGAGGGGAGAACCACCGAGGTTTCAATCAGCAGTACTTTCCGGGTGGTAATGTAGTGGAGATGCGATTACTTACTTAGCTCACCAAGTCTCCCCACTTTCCTCAACCATTTGCTTCTAAACGATTCCCGGGAGTGCCTTATCGGTCCTATGGTTGTAATCTGCACTTTTTTGACGCCTGTAAAATTCAGGGTAAGCCTTTTCATGGCCTTATGACTCGGGCTGCCATAGACCCATCGATAGTACCATGCCGGCTGATCCAGAGTACAGATGAGTCTGGCTGTTTTACCATTGAGCAGTTTATCCCACCAAAGTGAATCTTTGCGTTTGTTGAAAGCGAAACCCGGCAACAGCACTCTGTCTAAAAAGCCCTTCATGACAGCCGGTACAGAACCCCACCAGACAGGATATATCCATACCAGATGATCAGCCCATTTCAGACTATCCTGAGCTTCCAGCAGGTCAGGTTCCAGTTCGGTTCGCTTCCTGTATCCAAACTGAAGGTTTGGGTTGAAATCCAATTCCCGGATGTTGATTTCGCGTATTTCGGCACCGGATTTTTGAGCTCCGGTCTTGTAGGCGGCAGATAGTGCGGCATTAAAACTTTCCGCATCAGGGTGTCCGTTGATAATCAGAATCTTAGTCATTTTTTTGATGTTAATGTGGGTTGCTTGGGGATCAGAATATTTTTTTGAACCTGGCTTCCAGGCGGGTGTCGGTCAGGTTATCGACTTTGAAGAAGCGGTAGAGTACAAAACCGGCAGGCACGGTCAGGAAAATTGTGCAGCCTGTAAAGGTGATGGCACTGCAAAGCAAATCCAGTGAACGGGCACCAATCGCGCCTATAGAGGAAAAGAGGTGATCGTATTGCTCTTCAAAGTACAGGTGGACAGCTTTTGTGTATTCGTAGAACCGTACGGAAGTCTCATATACCAGCCAGGCCGGGTAAAACCACTTTCTAATCGGGACCCACCATTTGCCCCAGATCGATTGCTGATAACTTGTGTGTTTTTCTATCATGTTTCATCCATTTGCTGCAAACGTCAGCCATATGGATGAGGGGTCATTTGATATAGATCAAATTCCGTTTTTGGGGTTTCTGATCCTGCTTAGGGTTTCGAGCGTTATGCCCAGATAAGAGGCTATATGGGTAAGGGGAACTCTCTCGGTTACGCCCGGGCGAATGCTGATTAGATGTTTATATCGTTCTTCTGCTCTGTTGAATTGTATGGTATACAATCTTTCGCAAAGTCCCAGCATTGTCTCGGTCACTACCTTGCTGATAAAGCGTTCAAAGTCATGATACTTGTCGCAAAGAAAATCAAGTGTGTCTTTGGAGAATTCCAGGACGACAGAGTCTTCCACAAACTCCACATAGTGAGGGCTGGGGGCCTCACTGAAAAAGCTGACTATGGGTGCCATAAACTCGTTTTCAAATGAAAACCAATCTGAAATGTCCTTCCCGTCTTTCAGGTAATACGCTCTTCCGCAGCCTTTTACTATCAGGTATGCCTTTTTTGAGAACTGTCCTTCACGAACAACAATCTCACCTTTGGGGAGCTTAAGATGCCGGGCATGATGGATCAGTTCCTGCTGACACTCAGGGGAGAGGGGAGCGTAGTTGGCAGTTACTTCATCAAATACTTTTTGAATGTTTATCTGGTCAATGACTGCAGCGGCCTTGTTATTCATGCTGCGAACTTCAGGACATAAACTTTCCAAACAAACAAAATTTCGCTAAAACCGTGTTTTTGAGCCCTTCCTCACCCAGACCGATTGTTTCAATGGCCACCTGGCCCAGGTGCTGGAAGACACCAGACTCAGATAAACATAGTGAGGAAGGTTCTTCAATAACCATCTCCTGAGTTTATTGGCTATTTGATCAGGCTTGACAACCAGGTCACACTTTGCACTCCGGTCGATGGAAAGGCCGTTTGGTGACTACCGTCAATAATTGCCTGCTCCAGGTATAGACTGTCGTCATTTCTTCCTTTTAACAAGGTGATGAATTGCTCTATAACCTGTCCGGACTCTTCTTCCAATGAGCCATAGGAAATAAAGACATTGGCATTGAGATGCTTTTGTTCCTCTGTCTTGTCGGAAACCAGTTGGGTAAAATAAGGAATATCGCCTCTGAGTGCCGGGCTGCCGAGAATGTAGTTTTTAAAGCTATCGGGCCGGGCCATCAAGGCATATGCACCCAACACCCCACCGGCAGAATAGCCAAAATAAGAACGATTGGCTGGATCGGTTCTGAAGTTGCTTTCTACATATTTGAAGACATCATTTCGGATAAAAGCCAGGTGATTAGCTGCTTGTCCAAGGTGATGTTTGGCCTGGACTTCGGGCTTATCAGAGGGAATAACACTGTAATCCCTATACCTGCTCACATGTTGACCATGTTCTTTGACTAAGGCTTCGTTAATGTCCTTTTGCCAGGAAATGCCCACCAAAATCATATCATTCATAATGTACTCCTGGCTGGCAGAGAGTATCTCGATATGCCACAGGGCATCGGTATAATAAAGCACAGGATACCGTTTATCAGGATTTTCTGAATATCCCTCTGGTAGTTCTATATAGAGCTCATAATGCCGGTCATTTTGGGTGTCCTTTATAGGAGTTACCTGTACCTGGTTTAAGGTAAGGGGAGCGCCTGTCTGTGCCAATGCGGCATTGAGAACCAGCATCAGACCAAGTGAGATTATCGTCCTGGTTGTCATTCTTGCGATAGCTGTTTTAATCATATTTCGAAGGTTAGTTCCTGGCTTTGAGTGTCTCGATAAAATCTGCGGCCACCCAGTAGATATCCACATTGTTTTCATCAATGCTTCTGTTAAAGAGCAGGTATTTGCCATCTGGCGTGATGGTGGGGTAGGAGTCTGATCTTTCAGAATTGATCTTGTCACCCAGGTTAATCGATGGCCCCCATGAACCGTCCTGTTGTTTGAAACTGATGTATAAGTCTGCTCCTCCAAACCCCTCTTCCCTTTGATCATCCCATATCAGATAAGATTCATCCGGAGCAATCCAGGGGTGTGCGTTATGTTTGCCAAGGTCAATGTTCAGCATCTTCGGTGCCTCGGGCTTCCCATTCGCCATTCGAAAGTACCGTATGGGTTCTTCTCCGGCTGTGTCGAAAAAGTAGTTTCCCTTCGCAGAAGTGGTCAGGCGCATGATGCGGAAATCTTTGTAGGGTGCCTCAAGGGTTTTGATTTCAGACCAGCCCGAACCAGTGCGCTCCATATAGCGTCTGCCAAGGTGCATGGTTTTGCCATCATGTGAAATGAAAGGTTCGCCCACCCTTGGCCCTGTCACTGACTTTTGCCATTGATCGTTTTGGTATTTGTACACAATCATGAAGGGTTTGTCTTCTTCATCGTATCTCACAAAATAGAACTCCTTCATGTCGGGGGTAAAGGCACTGAATAGTTCGTAGAGCCGAGTCGAAACAATGCCGGGTGCAAAAACTTCGGCTGTTGAACCAGGCGGTTTTTGACCCAGATAAGGCCCTGTCAGATTGGGATCATACGCACCAGACTCCACAGTTTCCTGAGCAGTGATGGTATTCAGGGAAAGGGTGATGGTCAGTATTAAAATCAGGTTGGTTTTCATTTTCATATGCTTGTTCTACGGGAATCAGCCTCCCGGGAGTTTTTACTTTTGATTATACTTTTTGTCAGGCCCTCATTCGCTCCTCAGCTTCTGTGCAGGGTTGGCGATGGCAGCTTTGCGGGCGTGATATCCCGTGGTGACCACTGTTACGATAAGTGTGCCCAACAGCACAGTGGAAAAAATGGTGAAGCCCGGGGTTATGTGAAACTGGAAACTTTCCAGCCAGCCCATCATGGAGAAGTAGCTCAATACAGAAGCAGGTATGGCCGCAATCAGTATGAGTAGTACAAAGTCTTTGATGAGCAAGTTGATCAGGCCCTGTGTATTAGCACCAAGTACCTTTCTGATACTGATTTCCTTAGCCCGCTGCTCTGCTGTATAGGACGCCAGACCCAATAGTCCCAGACAGGCTATGAGAATGGTCATGCCTGAAAAGCCCAAAAACAGTTTGCCGCGGACCTTATCAGACTCGTAATTTTCCATGTATTGCTCATCGAGAAAAATGTATTCAAAGGCTGTAGTAGGGTAAGTCTTTTGCCATGCTGCTTCAATGAAGTCAATGGTAGCATTGATATCTCCTTTGATTTTAATCAAGGCGATACGGTTGTTTTGTCTGGGGATAAAGAGGAGGGGAGCGATAGGGTCGTAGAGTGATTGTTGATGGAAATCTTTTACTACACCCACAACTCTGGCAAAAGGCACTGAATCATTCCTGGCCAGGTTGATCTTTTTACCAATTGGGTCGGTCCAGTTCATCCTACGCACTGTGGCCTCATTGACCAATATTGCCTGAGAAGAATCAGAGGCAAAATCGAGCGAGAAGTTTCTTCCCTCAACTATCTCAATGCCTAGTGTTGGAAAGTAATCGTAATCTACCCGGTAGTTGCCAAAGGCAATGTTATCCATAGGTCCGGCTTCAGTTTCTATCTCGTAGACGCGATTCGGGTGACCATCTCCAGGTGTTGAAGTGGAAGTGGAAGTGCCCCCTATATTGATGTTTTGATCCAGCTCATTTTTAAAAACACGCCATTTTTCTTGATCAGCATTGCTTCTGAAATTGATCTGCAACATCTGTTCTTTGTCAAAACCCAAATCTTTGTCCCTGAGGAATTGCATCTGCCCATAAATGACCATAGTACCGATCAACATGAAAATGGAAATCGAAAACTGTATTGTTACAAGTACCTTCCTTAATAACTTATTGCCGGATTTCCCTCCGCTACCTTTGAGCACTGCTGCAGGCTGAAAGGAGGATAGGAAAAATGCAGGGTAGCAGCCCCCGATGAATCCTGTGATAAATACTATACCGATAACGGTCAGAATGACGTTCGTATGAAGTAATCCCTCAATTGCCAAATCGGTACCCACAACGTTGTTTATTCCCGGCACTGCAGCGATTATAACCAATACACTCAGAATGAGTGATATGAGTGTAATCAGGATTGATTCAGTTAGAAACTGGCCAATCAAACCAGTTCTCTGGGCTCCCATCACCTTTCTTAAACCCACTTCCATAGATCGCTTCATGGATCTTGCTGTAGCCAGATTCATATAATTGATACTGGCTATGACGATCAGGAAAATGGCTATTGCACCAAAAATCCGCACATATTGAATGTTGCCTACCGGTGAAGGCTCAGCGTCAAAATCTGAAGTTAAATGGATACTTGTCAAAAGAAAGGGCACCATTTTTACCTGGATGTTGATGGGGTCAAAAATGGGCGCTATGTATTTGGCCACTGTGGAATCAAGTTTTATCTGCAAGGCCTCCTTTGTGACTCCTTCATTGACCAATAAATAGGAATGAACTCCCCAGCCTCCCCATCCTATATCACCATCAGGGAAGGCATTTTTCCAGGAAATCAGTGCCTCGGCCAGCAGGTGGGTAGTTCTGGACATATCCTTGTATACTCCTGTAACCTGTAAAGTCATTTCCCGGTCTCCACCACCTATCAGGGTTTGTCCAATGGGGTTTTGGTCCTTGAAAATTTTTCGGGCCATCGACTGATTAATAACGATGGAATTAGGAGCCTCTAATGCAGTTTCAGGGTTTCCGGCCACAAACTCATAATCGAACAGTTCGAACACAGTGGAATCAGCGGCATAGACATTGTACTGGAAGTAATCAACCTGATTGTACTCAAATAGCATGTTTCCCTGGCCTCCCATTCTTCTCAATCGTGCAGCCTGAACTACTTCAGGATTCTCATTTTTGATAGTAAATGCGGCTTTTGGGGTCATGACGGCCCACTTGATCACGCCATCCGGCTCAGTAAATTCCGTGGCAAGCCGATAAATCCGATCCCTTTTGGAATGCTGCTTGTCGAAACTGGTTTCGTGAAAGATATACAACAGAATGATCAGACTGGAGGCAATGCCCACGGTAAGCCCGATGATATTGAGCGCAGAATAACCCGGTTGTCTTAGCAGGCTTCTGAAAGCGACCTTTATATAGTTTTTCAGCATGTGGATTTTAGTTTTGTTGTTCTTTAGGTCTGAGGTTTTCAATCACCTGACTGTCAACCCAATAAGGTCTTCCTACCCAATAGGTACTTCCATCTTCTCTTGCCTTCCATTCTCCCCGGGAAAAGAACAAATATTTGCCATCGTGTGTCACTGTCGGGGAACTCTCCTGAAATTCCGTGTTTATTTGCGGGCCCATGTTGATGGCCGGTAGCCAGGAACCATCTGTCCGTTTAAAACTTATATAGATATCAGCTTGTCCATTGCCGTCTTCTCGTACTACATCCCACATTAAATAGGATTCATCAGGAGCAATGTATGGGTGAGCAATCGAGTTTCCGGTATTAATCTCGATACTCATTTTTACCGGATTCTCACGTTTACCGTCTATGAGACGTGAATAATAGATAGAGCCGTTTTCCTGGTCTTCTTTTTTATAAACACCGAAATAATAGGTCCCTTCAGATGAAAGCGAGATGCCATGTGCCTGATCTTTCAGGAATTCCCCCTGACTTTTGAGCTCTGACCAACCAGTACCGGTTCGCTCCCGATAGTTCTTTCCACCGTACATCAGATCACCATCCACAGAGAACTTTGGCCATTTTATGTCTGTCTCAGATTCGTTTCCCCAGGCACCATTTTCATGGCGAATAACAAAGAATGTACGTTTTGGATATTTACCATTTTTCCTGGTGAAATAGAATTCCTTCATATCCGGAGAAAATGTACCTCCTTCAAAAAGCCCTTCAGGAGAGACAATTTTGGGGTCGAACAGTTTAGGAACTAAGCCTGGCGGTTCTTCTCCAAAATAGAGATCTTCCAGAGATGGGAAATCAGGGTTCTTTGTTGGTGTCTTCTGAGCAAACACCCCGTTGAGTGACATGTAGTATATAATCAGCAATACTGATAGAGCCTTCATTTTTCCTGATCTTTAAGTCTGAGCGTTTCAATAATTTCCGCATCCACCCATTTTCTGTCATAAGGCGGGTCGCAACGAGGACAGTAGGAGAGGTATTTTCCGTCTGGCGTTACATAGCCGCCACCATCTTCACCATCTGTATTGATCTCATCTCCAAAATTGATGGCAGGGCCCCAGGAGCCATCCGGCTGTCGAAAGCTGATGTACATGTCGCTGTCACCAAATCCGCCTTCCCGTTCGCTGTCCCAGATGATGTAAGAGTCATCCGGAGCAATAAAAGGATGGGCCGTCCATTTACCGGTGTTAATCTCCGGACCTAAGGGTTGAGGTGCTTCGCGTCTGCCGTTCACTATTCTCGAAAGCCGAAGTACTCCATTGCCATTGGTGCCGACTTCATCCATAATCAGGGTACCCTTCAATGAAGCTGTGAGCCGCATGATCCTGATTGCTTCAAACTCAGGCCCCAGACTCTTTATGGCTGACCAGCCCGTGTTGGTGCGTTCTATGTATTTGTCTTTCGTATATAGGGTATCACTACCGGTAGCATTGAATTTATACTGCTTCCAGGTACGGTTTTCTTTGCGAAAGACTACAACGGCAGGGCTGAAAGGGGAGCTGCCATTTGTGGTGAAGTAGAATTCGTCCATGGATGGAGTAAAACCTGCTCCGAGCTCCCAGCCCTCGGTCAGAAAGACATCAGGGATCAGGTCCTGGGGAGTTGAGCCTGGTGGTTTTTGCCCGTAATACAGGTCATCCTCAAGAGAAAGGAGGTTCTTCTTTTTAGCCTTTTTTTTAGCATCGCATGCACTGATAGCGAAGAGCGCTGCCAACAACAAAAGGAATGGTGTTGCTTTAAATGTATTGATCATGTTCATAGTTTACTGCCTGGTCTGAGGTTTTCAATCACCTGGGTGCTTACCCAGTACCTGCCACTTTCATTGTAAGTACTGCCATCAGCTCTGGTCTTTTTTACCGACCTCCAGAAGAACAGATACTTTCCGTCAGAAGAGATCCAGGAGCTAAAGTCTGCATGCTCTGAATTCACTTTATCGCCCAGGTTAATGGCTTTTCCCCATGAACCATCCGGCTGCTTGAAAGTGACATAGATGTCTGAGTCACCATAGCCTTCTTCCCGCTCACTATCCCAGATCAGATAAGACTCATCGGGTGCGATATTGGGGTGTGCGGTCCATTTACCAACATTGATCTCCTTGCCCAGCAATTGGGGTGTTTCGCGTTTTCCATCTTTGATTCTTGAGATGCGGATGATATCATTGCTCTTATAGTCATCAAAAACATAAGTGCCCTTTTTAGAGGCTGTTACGCGCATAATGCCCCAGTCTTCTCTTTCGAACATAGGGCCCAGACTTTTCATTTCAGACCAGCCGGTTGCTGTACGCTCTATGTATTGATTCCTTCTGTATAGCCGGTTGCTGTCTGTGGTATGGGTTTGCATAAAGTCATGCTGCGTCCAGGTTCTGCCTTCCTTGCGAAACACAACAACCTTAGGGGCGTAACCTCCCTGATGAGGATTGACCATGTAAAACTCTTTGGAGTTCGGTCCGAAATCTCCGCCCAATACCCAGCCTTTTGTTGAGATCATACCCGGGGCAAAGGGTTCTGCTGTTAATCCGGGGCGTTTCTGACCCAGGTAGCGATCTGCAGTAGAGGAGGGCACATCCTGTCCGCTGTTTGAGCCTGGGCTTGCTGTATTCCCCTGAACAAAAGCCGGCAGTGCTCTGGTAGCTGTTACGGCTGTCACATCATCAACATCACGATGTGTGGTGGTGACTATCACCAGGTCAAGCTCTTCTATCACAATGATATTTTGCCCGCTGCCGCCTCTGGCCGATTTACTCAGGTAGGTTTTGCCACCCGCAGACAAATCGGCCTGCCACCATAAATAGCCGTAGGCAGTGCCGGTGACACCCATGTCGGGATTATCATATTCAGCTCTCTGGTCTACAATCTTACTGGTAGCAGTGGCCATAAAGGCTTGAGGCACCAGCTGTTCTCCGTTCCATTTGCCTTTGTCAATGGCCAGGGTGCCCCATTTGATCATATCGCGTGAGGTCATGCTGGAGTAACTTCCGGCTTTTGGCAGGCCGCTCAATTCAGTACCCCAGCTATAATTGGTGATGCCTAGTTTATCAAGCAGTTCCTTTTTAATAAAGTCTTCGGCCGAGCCCGGTACTACCGCCTCAATCACCTGCATCACCAGCATGGGGTCGTATTGGTACTTGAAGCTTTGAGAAGCTGCCGTAATAGGAGCACTGTTTTCAAGATAAGTCTGAACATGTCCCTGACCTTTGAGCTTGCGGGGCTTTTTTTCAAACTCATCCCTTTGTTCCCTGCTGATGCGGATGCCTGAACGCATGGTCAAAGCCTTGCGAAGTGTCACCCTTTCGGCACCTTCAACCAGCTTTGCCGGCTTCAGATCTTTGAGAAAGCTGATGAGCGGTTTGTCCAGGTCGGCCATGGTCAGATATCCCATCCCGATAGCACGACCCAGTGCCATGCTGGTGTAGGCCTTGGTGGCTGAGGCTTGTGGATGTGGCAGGTCAATGCGGCCTTTTCGGTAGTAGGACTCAAAGATAAGCTTACCCTTGTGAGAGATAAGGTAGCTGTCGAAGTTGCCGTATTTACCACCGGCAATGTCCTGCGCCATTTCAATGATCATGGCTTTGTTACCACCGTCAATGCCCAGCTTACCCACAGGGATACCATCCCCGTTATCAGTGGGTGATGCATTGATAAAGGCCTCTCTCAGAACAGGAATTTCTGCGAACGGGAGCGAGGCTTCTTTTGCTGTCGCCTTAGGTGCCGTTTTTCGATGCAGGTCCTGAGCCTGGACTGTGCTCTGAGTCAATAGGTTGGCTATGAGCAGTATTTTTGAAATACGAATTCCCTTCCTGATGTTCATGGTTGTATGTAGTCGGGTAAAAAGGTTGAGGATAGATTTAGCTTGTGAAGCTTTTACCTTAAAATTCCCATGATAGTTGTGGTTGTTTCTTGTTTAACTAGTCAACTGCTCTATGCTTGCATGAAATGCTCCGGGCTACATTCGAAAGCCATTTTTTAGTACTTACTTTACACCGGTAAATCAGCCCGAATGAACCCGAAACTCCGGACATGTTTTCTCTTTGTATGCAGCCTGCTGCTGGCTTTGTCATGCGCTTCGGATAAGGCTGTTTTTGAGAGGAGTGCCACAAAATACCGGATAGGAGATCAGGAAGGCTGGGCTGCGAAAGAGCTGGATCAGAGGTCCTGGCACAGGCGACCCTCCTTTGTGCCGGATGGTAAGATATTCTGGTCCAGAACCAAGGTTAAAATTCTGCAAGCCCCTGAGGCCATGGAGCCCTATGGTGTCAGGATGGAGATTTACGGGGAGTATGAAGTGTTTTGGGATGGGGAATTGATTGGCAGAAATGGTAATCCCGGGCAGGAAGCAGAGTTGCCACCCAAGGGCGAATTGTGGACTACCTTTACCATTCCCTTACATCTGACCGATGTTGGCGAACATGTGCTGGCCCTTCGTTTAAGTAACTATTACTACCCTGATCATATAGGTGTATACGAATTGGAGGTGGATTACTATGATGATCTGATGACTGATCGGCTCATTCAAAATGCCTATATGCATGTTTTTGCAGGCGCATTTCTGGTTGCATCCATTTATTGCCTGTTTCTGTTTTTAGGTAATAAAAAGGAGTACCTCCTACTGATTTTCAGCATTAGTTCCTTTTTCTTTTTCGGGCTTACGATGACTCATTTTGTGAGAACCACACTGCCTATTCATTATAGTTTACACGTGTTGAGGCTGGAGGTGATTACGGGGCTCTTATTCGGTATCTCTTTTTTAATTCCGCTGTATTTCTCGATGCAGTTTCCCTTTCCCAGGCGGAAACTCTTTGTGGGGCTTTATGCCGTTATTTTATTATTCATGTTCTCCAGCAAGCACAATGCCTTTGATTACACCATTTTAAAGATGACGGCAGGCCTCTGTGTGTTTTCTCTCGGCATCACCATATTTGCTGTGTACAAGAGAGCCAAAGGTGCCCTGCTGGTATTGTTAACCTTGCTTTTGTGCATCTTCATTGGTTATACGGTTTCATTCAACCTGGCGCTTTTTATAGGTTTTAGTCTTATACTGTTCAACATGCTCTACCTGCTTTCTGTGAGAGTAAAAGAACAACGCCTGGCCTATGAGACTTCGCTTGTGCAGTCTACCCGCCTTAAACTGGAGCTGGTCAAGAAGAATATTCAGCCACACTTTTTGATGAACACACTTACCTCGCTGATGGATTGGGTAGAAGAAGCCCCGGATAAAGGCGTATTGTTTATAGAGGCACTGGCCAGGGAGTTTGATCTGATCAACCAGATGGAGGATCAGACCCTGATCCCGATTAGTCAGGAGATAGCACTCTGTCGCACCCATCTGGAGATCATGAAGTATAGAAAAGAGATTGACTATTCCTGGGAAGAGGAGGCAATAGACCCTGAGCAGAAGGTACCTCCTGCCATCTTCCATACCTTGTTGGAAAACGGCATCACCCATAGCATGCCCCGAGAAGATAACAGCATCCGATTCAGGCTTACCTATGAATCTGACAGCAACCATCATTGCTATACTTTCCTCACTATGGCAGCAGGAGTAAAGCAGGGTAAAAGCAGGGAGGAGGGTACCGGTCTGAAATATATCAAAGCCAGGCTGACAGAGAGTTATGATGCGAAATGGGATTTATCCTCAGAACCAACACCAGAGGGCTGGAGAAACGTAATCAAGATATATTACTGAGCATGAATATTCTGATTGTAGAAGACGAATCGAGAATTGCGAAGCGCATTGAAAGAATGATGCGCGATATTCTTGCCAGTGCTCTGACCTCGGTTACGCACCTGAATACACTGCAGGAAGCACTGGCCTTTATAGATAAGCAACCGTTGGATCTTGTACTGCTGGATCTGAACCTGAACGGAGAAGATGGTTTTGATTTGCTTAAAACGGCAGTATCCGGAGCTTTTCATACCATTGTGATTTCTGCTTATAAAGATCAGGCGATCACTGCATTTGAATACGGAGTGCTTGATTTTGTGCCTAAGCCCTTTAATCAGGAGCGATTGGAACAGGCCCTGAGCAGGGTAGTAGCTCAGGAGAAAACAGAAACAGAGGTCAGGTACCTGGCTGTGAAGAAACGGCAAAGAATACAACTCATACCCGTGGATGAGGTGCTGTATATTAAAGGAGCCGGAGCTTACTCTGAGCTATTCCTGATTGACGGGAGCAAAGAACTGCATGACAAGTCACTTGACAAATTGCAGCAACTTTTGTCCGGTTCTTTTGAGCGAGTGCACAAATCTTACCTGGTGCGAATGTCTGAGGTCAGTGAGATCATCGTGTCATCGGGAAGTAAATATATGGCAGCGCTTAAAAACGGAGCACAAATACCGATAGGCAGAACCAAGTACAAGGAGATCAAATCGAAGTGGTATTAGAGCTGATTGGTGGTTGGTGAAGAATACCATGAGATGTTGATGTCAGAATCACCCGAATCACCCGTCTGACCACTCCGAGAGATCGGACCGTTGAGTATTGAAGGACAACCTTTTTAGAGGCCGGTTTTGTCAGGGGCAATAACGGTGGCGTGAAATCATTATCGGTCGTATTGAAGCCCGAATCCAAAAGCAAACAAGGGGTTTTCACTGTCGTAGGGCACATCTGCTTTTTGACCCTTAACAGCATCCATGGAGGAAGGTAGCTCAAAGGGTAATTTCCCATGAGGTGCTGCATTGCCAAAGAGGACCTCACAGACTGATCGGTCGCTGGCTCCAAAATCAGCAATAACTGCTTCTGATAATTGTACGATCTCCGGAATGACCGCAGGCCGGTCCAGGTAGATGTCAACAATGGTGGGAACGGTCTTCAACAGTTTAAGAATTTTCGCTTTTTCATCAGCTTTAAAATCCAGATCGCCATGATGAAAGGAGGCTGCGATAAAGTTACGGGTATCTACAGGGTACCACGGAGTGTTGAGTCTGATAATGGCAAAATCAGCGGCTTCAGGGCTGTTGATAACTTGGGCATATTCTGCCACTACGGTACTGTCCATATTTTCGATATAAACTTTCAGCTTGTTTTGCGCCAGAGGGAGTGTTGACTGTGAGTTCTTTAAGAGGGTCATAGAGATCTGCTGAGTCTTTTCTCCAAGTGCTTTTGAGCTTTCTGAATTAAGAATTTCGTTAGCTGCGGCCTCGTCTACAAAAGGATTATCGAACAGGCCAAGCTCAAACTTTTGCCTTAACAAACGTCTTATTGACTGATCTATTCGAGCTTCTGATAGCTTGCCTTCAGCTACCAATTCCACAACGAGCTCTGGTCGGCTCTCTCCCCCGAATTGATCACAACCCACCTCAATGATGCGTTGGGCTCTTTCCGATGCATTCAGATGCTCTACACCCCAGGCCCGGGCTTCCCAGACCACATTGGGTCCCATGGGAATGTCAGTGATCAAACCCCAGTTGGTACAGATCACTCCATCGTATTTGTATTTTTCTCTGAGCAGGGTAGTGATGATGGTTTTGTTATAGCCCATGGCCACATTTTCCTCGGTCTGATCAGTAGGGACACCGTAATAGGGCATAATGCCCGCTGTTTTGCTTTCGAAGGCTGCCTCGAAGGGGATCAGGTGATAGTCAAAATTGTCTCCCGGGTAAATCTGACCCTTATGAAATGAAAAATCGGAGTCGAGGCCTTCATTTTGGGGGCCTGCTCCCGGAAAATGCTTGGTGATGCAGGCTATGCCATTGCTGAGTGCTCCCTGTAAACCCTGAATATAGGGTTTTACCAACCGGCTCGTCAGGGCGGCATCTTCACTAAAACTCCCGTTGATTCTTGCCCATCGGGGTTCTGTCACCAGATCTATTTGTGGGTGTAGAGCCTCCCTGATACCAACCGCCAGGTATTCCTTACGAACGATGTCGGCAAACTGCTCAACCAAGGCTTCATCACCTATGGCTCCAAAGCCGGGCATTTCACAGAACTGGGTGAAACCATTAGCCGCACCAGGATTATAATGATGCCTGGGATCTGAGGCAATTGTAACAGGAATACCAAGTCTGGTCATCTCGGCTTCCTGCTGCACATTGTTGTACCACCTGGCCAGAATACTCAGGTCGGCAGGGATGTCCCATAAATTGAAATGGGTCATCTTTCTGATGGCCATATTTTCGGTGATAGAGGGCAGAGAGGCAACAAAACCCTGAAGGCCTTCTTTGCCATCGGGGGCTGCATCAGTACTTACCGGTACACCGTTGATGAACATCATACCGGCCTTTTCTTCAATACTCATTTGACTTAACAAATCTTCAACCCTGGCTTCTACAGGCTGACCGGAGTCTTCATAGATGTCTAATTTTTTGTTCTTATTCAGGTCCCTGAATGCTTTGCCTCCATTCTGATAAAGTACCTGTGTTTTATTCTTGAGAACGTCCTTAGACGGATTTTGCCTGTCATTAGACTCTTTGCATCCGGTTAAGAGTATGATCGCTAAAAGTCCAATTGTAAATCTTTTCATTCTGTAGTTTTTTATGACCAGCGCTGCCATGTCAGAATTACCGGCAATTCAAGCTAAAAATCAAGTGGTCCGTGAGATTAGCAGCGAATGGCCCCTGGAATGATGGTAAGCCCATATCCGGAATTTGGCTGTTACACAAAGAAAGAGAACACAACTTGTACCGCTTTAAGAGGTGGTCTATACAAAGAGAGCTGGAGCCTTTCCTGAGTTGACAGAGACAATTCTGCAGTTCACCGATTACGCTTCTTTTGATAACCTCATTACCCCTCCTTTGTCAAAAAAACGATGAAAACATCTATTATCTTACTTAGAATCGGAGGGGTGTTCAATATTCTATTTGGCGCTCTCCATATTGCTTTCTGGAACATGTTTGACTGGTCTGATCAATTGGCAATGCTCAGCGTGGAAAACAGTAATATCATGCAGATGCTCAACCTGGTCCTGATTATCTTCTTTTTCTATACGGCCTACGTGCTGTTAAGGATGCCGGCCAGGCTCCTGACCAATCCGATAGGCCGTATATTCATTGGTTTGTTTATCGTACTTTATACCTCCAGGTTGGCTATGGAGTTCTACTTTCCGGGTAGTAGTATGATATTTGCCCTGATCATGTTAGTGACTATTTCATCTTTCGCTCTGCCGTTGATGCAAACTAAAAAGCTGAGCCATGCGGGTTAATAAGGAAGAGCATCTGAAACATGCCTGGCGGGTGCATGGCTTGCTGCCTGATTTACGCATAGAGGATGTGTGGCTGCTGCCAGTGGAAATGGAACCGGATACATCCATAGGGGAGCTGAATGCTGCTTTCGTGAAGGCTCTGGAAGATACTTCATCAAAAGGAGTAGCCGGATGGCTGTTCCGGCTGAGGTTTTTTCTGGGCAGAATCTTTGGCTGGGAAGATGCCGCAAAGGCAAAGGAATTGCTCCCTGCCGGAAGCATCAGAGCGCGTTATGCCTCAGAAGAGGGACTGTCTGCCCTCAATGTGGATTATGAAGGTTTTGGTGATTTTGTACCCGTTTACAGCTTTCATGAGGAGATGCTGTCTGAAATAGAAAATGAGACCGTGCTGGCTGCTGCACATTTTGGTAAGGTACCCAATGGCCTGGGTAAACAAGCCGTTCAAATGACGATATATGTAAAGCCCAAGGGCTGGTTTGGTGCTTTTTATATGCAACTGATCAAGCCCTTTCGCTTATTGATTGTCTATCCTTTTATGCTCAGATTGATAGGGCGGCAGTGGGAGAAGTATCAGAAGCAAAAGGTTTGAGTATTAGGCTTAACTTGCGTCAGCGCCACACTTATTGAGAATGCAGAAGCTGCTTTATTTCATTGTTCACTTTTTTTTCTGGACAACCTTCATTGCTCTTTCCTGGGTGAGTGTCAGCGCAAACCCGGAAGAACTGGGTTTTTTGTCCACACATTTCGAAGCGCCATTACTGCTGCTGCTCTGGGGTATTATCAACTTCTACTCTTTTTACTTCTACTTTCAGCCACTATTGCTGGATTCGAGGAAATACTTTCCGTATCTCATTGTTTCCATTCTGTTCAGCACGCTGATATCTCTGTCGTTTATCGGTATCTTTTGGTTGATGTATCCGTCATTCAGAGAAATGGCGGAGCAGAAGCTTCTGGAGAGTATGGTGGGCTCTTTTGTTATCAGTCAGTGCGGAAGTCTGCTGAGAGGATTCATCAGCTGGAATCAGAATCTGCAAAACAGAACAGCGCTGGAAAATCAGTCTCTGCGTAATGAACTGGCCATGCTGAAGGCTCAGCTGAGTCCGCATTTTCTCTTCAATACCCTGAATAATATTGACACGCTGATCTATCGCTCTCAGGACGAAGCTTCCTCCATGCTTATCAGGCTGGCTGATTTGCTGCGGTATATGCTCTATGAAAGTGATGGAAAGGAGGTACCTGTTGAAAAAGAAATAGAGTATATACGGCAACTGACAGACTTGCAAAGGATCAGATTTGAGCAGCCTGACTATATAGAGTTGAACATAGACAATCAGAACAGCGATGTCACCATGGCTCCGTTACTGTTTCTTCCTTATGTGGAAAATGCATTTAAGTTTGTTTCCAGGCCCTCTGCCATGCCTGCTATTGCCATATCTCTGGTAGTAAAAGAGGGTACGGTACGATTGATTTGCCGCAATTACTTTAGTGCTAAATCAGGGGATTCTGAAGAGGTGCGAAAGGGGATAGGCCTGGCCAATGCCCGCAGAAGACTGGAACTGTTGTACCCTGACTCATTCGATCTTCAGGTATCAACCCGGGACAATATATTTGAAGTAGATTTATCAGTAAAAACCTCATGACGCTCTCCTGTATCATTATTGAAGATGAGCCACTGGCTGCAGACAAACTGGAAGGCTTCGTACAAAGATCGCCTCATCTGGTGCTGAAAGAGAGTTTTAGAAGCAGCCTGGAAGGACTTAAGTATATCAAGGAAAACCCGGTAGATCTGGTGTTTCTCGATATTCAGATGGACGAGATGACGGGCATTGAGTTGCTGGAAAGTCTGTCGCAAAAGCCATTGGTAATTCTGACTACGGCCTATCAGAAATATGCAGTGCAGGGCTATGAATTACATGTGAGTGATTATCTGTTGAAGCCATTTGATTTTAAGCGCTTCCTGAAGGCAGTGGATAAGGTCTATGAGGAGTTTGCGCTACGGACCGGGTCTCAGGCTGAGGTCAGCGACAGTTTTTTTGTTCGCACAGAATACCGGATTGAAAAGGTACCGGTTGAAAGTATCCTTTATATCGAGGGGATGAGCGATTATCTCAGACTCCACCTAAGTGATGGCAGAAAAATCATGTGTTTGCAGAAATTCGCCTCCTTTGAAGATGTATTGCCTCCCGGAGCTTTCACGCGTGTCCATAAGTCTTATATGGTGGCTCTGGACAAGATTGACAGTATTGAAAGAGCAGTCATCCGTATAGGAGAAACGCGGATTCCTGTAGGCAGAACCTATCAGGAGAAGTTTTTTCAGTTACTTGGAAAAAGAGGGTTGGTGTAGTCTGGTATGGAGCCTCAACGCGAGAAATGAGCTTTGAAACTACTATAAGAAAGGAGTGCGGCAAATAGTGCTATTAACAGTATAATCAGACTGATAAAGAAATGTACACGCAAAGTGGCTCTCGGGTAATTTACAGAAGTATCCGATGGATCATAAACCACTTTAAAGACCTGCTCAAAGTTGTCATTCTCTTTGCTGGTCACCGCCATCAGAGGCTCGAACATACGGGACTCATTTCTTACTGTGTCCGTATTGGCCATGAAATAAAAGAGAAACCTTGCTCGTTTCCCCTGTCTTTGTTTGTTACCGACCTTTCTTTCCATTACTGCGGTGACAGTTTCACCATCAGTGAATAGTCTGATATCATCCACAAAACCAGGCCCTCTCCAGAAAATGAGTAGCAGGCAAATAACAAGCATAAATATGCCCTGAAAAAGATTTGAAGGTTCTTTGGAGTTGTTTTTTGGGGCCATGATTGTCTGGTACAGCTCTTCAAGTTAACAGAAAAAGGGAGAATGCCTGGTTTCTCAGGTTGTATACCAGGTACATAATCATGGGTTTATGGCTTCCCTGGTTATTTGTTCATCAGGAACCAACAGCAGCTAAAGTTCAAAGCTTATCTCAAGCCGGTTTGACAATCCTGCTATTCAGGTCAATAAGGCCTGTAGTTCGTGGTCGTCTTTGGCAAGAGAGATCAGGTAGTCTTTTTTTTCTTTATCCAGTTTTTGCGGGTCAGCACCACTTTTCAAGAGTAGTTTAATACAATTCAGCTGATTGTACCGGTTTAACTTGTCGTTTGACTTTAAGGCATGAATTGCCCAGCCGGTTGGTGAGCTGTTGTGCTGTTTGTCAAGTCCGTCAATTTCTGCATTGGCCGCTATCAACCTTTTTACCAGCTTATCCAGTCCGCAATAGGCAGCCCAATGTAAGGCCGTGACACCGTCATTTTTATAAGAATAATGAACGTCAGCACCCTCATTGATATACAAGATTCCCACCTGCTCTGCATGGAGGCTTGCGGCCGCTAAAAGGGGAGTCCCTTCATCTTTATAGCCATTAATTTCAGCCCCGTTTTCCAGAAATATTTTTGCCATAGTCACGGCTTCTCCGTCTGTGATTTTGCCGGTAAAAACGGGGTCACAAATTCTATGTAATGGATGAGCCTCCACTCTGCACATAAAGTCAAAGGGAATGGTTATTCCTTTGTTGGCAAGCTCCGGATCGTTGGACAGCAATTGCTTTAGCCCGGAATAATCCTTAAGCTCTATCAGTTTCTTTACCCTTGATTTGAACAGGTTCATTTTATATCAATTCTGATAGGTGAATCAGGTACCAGGTTTTGTGTGAGTGCTGACCATTTGGCTACACCTTCTACGATGTCAATTTATCAAGCTCCATGAGCAGACGGTTTAAGTTACCGAAAGAAATGTAAGAATGCTCAGGTCATTTTCTTTCTGTCTGCAGGTCAGAAATAACCAGGCCCAGGTATCAGGCCGGGCCTGGCGAGATGTAAATCAGAATTACTTCTTTTTGTGTTCGGGTTCCCAGATAAGCCGTATAAAAGAACTCAATCTTTCATTCTCTCTGCTTATGGGAATGCCGGCCACAATGCCAACCAAAAGATTGTCAGCAATGCTTACGCGCATTTGAGGCCGCATGGTCATGTCAAAATCTCCCTTCGCAAGGGTTTTGTTAAACTCGACCCCAATGAAGTTTCGTGTGCCTGAAATCATGTAATGAAAACTTGTGTTGACATCATAAGCCGTGTTGAGTTGATCCGTTCGGAAGTTCTGTTCAATCCGGGGACCCGTATAGACCAGGGAATGAAAATTATGTCCCCAGCGTTTCGCTATTACCAAAAACGGGTTGTAAACGTTCCCTTTAATAAAGGGTGCTCCGAAGTTTCGGAAATCCGACAGTTCAAACTCGTTTATAT
The DNA here is from genome assembly GCA_002427745.1 of Roseivirga sp. UBA6061. GTDB lineage: Bacteria > Bacteroidota > Bacteroidia > Cytophagales > Cyclobacteriaceae > Roseivirga. Next base: position 65,947 of record DIYF01000092.1, read on the forward strand.
AGCCGAGTGCCATGGAAGTGGCCATAGGTTCACTAACAAAGAATGACCACTGGGCAGCGATTTTCAGGCTGTTTAGCTGATTTAATGGAAGGGCGTCTTTTTCCGTTCCGTTTACGGCTGAGTAGAAAGTAAAGGGGAGCTCCACTTCCAGACCCAATCTGTCTTTGGGTGCCCATTCATATTCAATCAGGGCTTCATACGAGTCAAATTTCAGATTGTCTGTCAGACCTAAGCCCAGGTTCCATTCTTTTTCGCCTTTTCTGGCCCCTAAATCACGGATTAAATCAATGTAGAGGGGCTCAGCGTGCAATACCTTATCCGGGGTTTTATGATCTTCAATCTGTTGAATGTAAAGACTGTCCTTTTCAGCTTTCGTAAGCTGGCCAAAGGAGTGTATTGATACCAGCATAGCGCATAGCATCAGCATATATTTGATGTTCATTTGTGATTTGTTTTTTGTGTATAGAAAATGCCCAGTGCCTTTGCCGGGCAGGGACTTCAGACGGCTAAAAACAAATCAAACTTCAGGTGGAGGACTGTCAGTTTCTACGAAGCCACTTCTTATTCGGGCTTCATAGTGGTGACAGCGTATTCTTTTAAATATCAGCGTATTATGCGGATCGGCCTTTTTGATCTGATGAACTGTCAGGTCAACCTTTACCGTTTTTTTCTTATTGTGATCATCGGTATCATGGTCGTCAAATTCTCTGATGGCGTTTTCGTAACCGAGTATTTGCTCAACAAAGATCTCAAAAAGGCTCTCCTGATCATTAAAGGACAAATCTTCAGGAATATAGTCAGGGTTGGGGTCCGCTATATCCACACTTATATTGAGCAGATAGAGGGCTATCAGTCCCGAAAGAATTTTAGTGAATGAGCTATTTTGAATAAGGCTTATCACAGTTCAAAACGAATGTGCTTCAGGCCCGATTTAATACATTTTCCTGAGGTGGTCAATAGCAATTATCAGATGTTCTCACCTTAGAGGATGAAAGGAGCTAGACGCTATAGGTTAAATCTGACTCACAAACTCAGAAAAGACCTTTTTATGCAGGTCTAAATCCAGATTGGCAGAAAGTGCCACCCGAACAATATAGTCCTTGTCGCCCTCCTTGGTTGTGCCTTGTGTTGAAGTAGCGGGTATGGTCCAGTAGCACCCTTTCAGCTGACCATAGCTTACACAGAACTTACTTTCATCAGGAATTCGACCGATCATCAGATTGATCAGCTTCAGGTTCAACTCTCTTTTATAGGCCTCTTTTTCTTCTTCAGTGTTTCCTTTGGTTGGCAGGTCCAGTGAGAAGACGGAGGGAGTAAAGCCCTGAGCTGCGAGCTCTTCGGATACAAAATTGATTTTTGCTTCAGGCAGATGGGTGCTGATAAAGTTGACGAATTCGCGGGTATTGAGATAAGCCCCTTCAATTCTCTGTAGCATAGAAGGGAGTTGTTGCGCCAGTATTTCCATCTGAAGGGGGGTAGCCTCATTGTCGCACAAGCTAAGATGCAGGCCTATTTTCTCCATCAGGGCCTCTGCTTTTTTATTCGCCACGCAGAAGCCGGCCGTACATTTACCACCACTGGGAAACTTAGAACCGCTTACATAGGCAATGGTTCTCACCGAAGAGAGTATCTCATCGTCACCTAAAAAGTGAACATTAGGGCAGAAGGTCTGATCTAAGATGAAAACCGGGTCGATGGCTTTTTCACCTTCGCCCGTAGTCCTTTCCCTGCTCAGCACATCTCTGAGTTTTTCCAGGTCAGGTACTTCAACTCTGGGGTTGGTAGGAATTTCAGCGATGATGTAAGGGATGGCATCTTCCTCAGCAATTTTGCTCAAAACTACCTCAACGCTCTGCACCATATCCTGTCCGCCATCTACCGGTAAATCCATTACCTCTACGTTGTCGCTACAGGCGGCTACACGTCTTGCCTGGTCATTTGTACCGCCATAGCAGTTGGGGGGAACTACAATCTTAATAGCTTTTTCCGGGTGCTTTTCAATGGCATCATGCACCAGGCCCATTACAATGGCATACTGCACTGACAGACCACTTGAGCCCACCAGAGCTTTGGTATGGGTACCGGTAACTTCTGCAATGGTGTCAGAAACCAGGGCTTTATTCGCTGCTGTATCCGTATCATGATTGTCCCGGGAAGAGCTGCCTGATAGCCGGTTGAGTGCCAGGAGCGTATTGGCCGGAGTCATAGCAATGGTCTCTCGTCTTCTTACGTGTTGTATTTCAGAGATATAGTCGTTGTTTTGTTCACCATTGACTACAATGATGCTGCCCAGTTTTGGATGGGTATTGATCACAAAATCGATATGAGGCGGCAGATTAAAGCTGCCGATATTCTCTTGTTGTGAGATGAATACGGTACTACCGTCAAAAGCGGATATCTCTTCAGTACTATCCACCTTTTGTAAGTCAAACTGATAACCATAGACCTCCCTGAGCACCTGCGCATCAAATGATTCCGGCAAATCACCTGTATGGGTGATCAGGGTGTTTTTCTGGTCCAGCAGGTTTTTTCTCAGAACTGCAAAGGCAGGTATGGTTTGAGATGAAAAACTGATTACATGGTCTGACTTGATGTGGTGCAGGCCTGCCACAGCCCATTCCAGCACACAAGAGAGCGGATGGCCCAGACGGATATAGTCGAAAGCCGTGGGGAGTTCATTCAGTGCGGCAGACTCAGCGTTGTTTTCGTTAAAGAGCTCTTCAAACCGATCCAGGAATTGGGTTTTCGCCAGCTTTTCTTCATAGATATCCAGTCGATGCGTGGTGAGATTGAGCCAGTCAGCCGGCATATTGTTGGTTACATCTCTGAGATAGTCAAGTAGTTTGCTTTTTTCCATTCCTTTCAGCTTTTCAGGCTCCTCATTATAGTTTAAGTGTTTTTAGAATAATGCTCCGGACCCTCTCTGAGGTCTTGTACACAGCAGTTCTTTTGCCTGCGGAAATTGTCTAAAAACACGACCATTACCAACACTTTTTAGTAATGAAGAAGTTCCCTGCTTTCAGAGTGGATTGGAAAGTGACCGATGGAAGAAATAATCAGGCATTTAGCCATCAGACACAACTAGATTTTTGCCAGCAGATAATCTGATATGGGGTTGCCTGCCTGTCCGAGTTTATGCACTATCTGATAGTGATTTAACTCCGGATATTCATAGAATTCTACAGAGGACTTGCCGGCTTTTGCATGTAAAGCTCTTGACTGCTCAATGAAAAAATCGGTTTCTCCCGATCCCACAGTCAGCAAAACGGGGCACTCTAAATCCGCAAGGTCCTTATCGGAAATGCTATACGACTCCACATCTTTTTTGCTCAATTGCAATACCTCATTCAAGTAGCTGTCTCTGATGGGGGCCAGATTAAAAATGCCGCTGAGACTACAGACTGAAAGAATATCGGGCCTGATTGCCTTGTCCATTAAACAGGTCATTAATGCGAGATGACCACCTGCAGAGTGACCACAAAGCAAAATGCGTCTCGCATCTCCATTGTAATGATGAGCTTTCTCTTGAATCCACCTGACGCAAGCAAGAACGTCATGTATCAGGCCTTCCATATTCACAGCGGGGATAAGGCGGTAGTTAATAACGCAGGTGGTAATATTGTTTTTGATAAAGGGCTCGGCCACAAAGCTATAGCTGCTTTTGTCCAATGCCCGCCAGTAGCCACCATGTATAAATATAAGGATAGGGGAGTCTGGAACTTCAGATGGGAAAACATCCAGGCTTTGCAGTGGTGCTTCTCCGTATTTCAGATCTAAATGGCATTTGTAACTGGTTCTCAGCCTTGCAGATTCACTTTCGTTAATGTCCAGGAAAGACTGAAAGTCCGGGTGTTGTGATCTTAGATTTAGCTGGTTGTCCGGTGTCATGAAGGTGTATTTGATATTGAATACAAAGGTGAGTCCTGGTAACGGAGGGGGGCGATCACCTGTTATCCGGGGGCATGCGTAGTTATCTGGAATATGCGTGGCAAACTCATGATGGAATCTTCCCTTTGGCGGTGTTGTATCAGGCCCGATTGAATTTCAACAAACTCGCATTCTGAGAGTAATCCTTCATCCATAAGTGCCTGGGAGATGCCTTTGAAGGTAATTTCGGCCATCAGCTTTCCTTCTCCACTCATGTGTGCGGGTTGAGATATTTGAAAGGCTACATTGGTAAATCCCGCGTTGCTTAGCAGCACCGGCAGGCCCTGGCCCAAATTGGCATTAGCTCCTCGTTTTGTTAGCAAATCCTGGTAAAGGGACACATAGCGATCAAAGTCATCAGATTGAGGATGGCAGAAATGCCCGGAAAAGTCTGTCTCTTCGATTAACAGTTTACCGCCCGGGTTGAGCCATGTGAGAGCCTTCTCCAGAACCAGTCCGGGATTCGACAGGTGTGACAATAAAAATCTCGAATAGATCAGGTCATACTTGCGGTCACTCTCAAACTCATAGGCATCAGAAACGCTGAAATTGACATTTGCCATACCCAGAGCTTGGGCCGTCTGAGTAGCTTTTTGAATGTTGAGTTCATCGATATCTACACCAAGTACCTTTCCCTGATCTCCGGTCATTCGGGCGAGCATCATCGACACTTTTCCTATTCCACAGCCAAGGTCAAGGCAGGTCATGGCCCGGGCAATGTCTGCTTTTTGTAAGAATTCCCTCGTGCTGTCTTCGATGGTTCTACCTAAAATATCTAATCGATCAGACCCTTCACCTCCTCCGTGAATAGCATATTCTGTCATATGGGTGAATTTACAGAAAGAAATTTAGTGTCAGTGCTGGTTAATACTTATCACGGGTGAGAATGAAGGACGGTTTTCCGTTGCGACCTGACTTAATTTAGTGCAGTCTTTATCTTTTTTTGATTTTATTTAGTAATGCACCATGGTTGCATTAATTTCAGTGATCACGCCTAAAAATCAATTTAGCTGATATAGGATTTACTTAACCCAGAATCATGCATACCAACAGGATCTTTTCATGCCTCATTACCTTTCTATTACCCGTCACTTTTCTTCTCAGTTGTAAGTCAGAAGCTCCTGTGAGCCCCTTTTTATTAGGGCAGGGCATTGGTATCAATAGTGCTACTCTGATGGTCCATGATTTGGAAGCAGCCATCACGTACTATCAGGACAGCCTGGGTTTCAATACTTCAGGAAGTGGTGAAAAGGGATATTTCGATGGATCACTGATGACTTCGGCCCGCTTTAACAACATGTCTACACTGGAGTTTATGTCGATGGATGACTCGGTGGAAGAGCGTACCGTACCGGCATTTATGAGGTCTTTTCTGGCATCGGGTGAGGGGGTGCGTCTTTTTTCTGTTTCAACTTCTTCTACAGACTCTGCCTTTTCTGAACTGACAGCCAGCGGTTATCAGATGGATTCCATCAGGTCTTACCGCAATAGTTCCAGAGAGCCGCAGGGCTGGTCTCGTGATAGTGGTGGGGCCACACGCAGAAGCCTTGATTTCAATGCCTCTGAACCACCGGCTCAGCTTCCGAGATTTATTGAAAGGGTTGGATATGACTACAAGGGGGTAAATGATGACTGGAGAACCTATTATGTCTACAACAGAATGTTCAGTTCACATCCGAATGGTGTGGTAGGGATGTCGGCCGTTAAGGTGGCAGTACAAGACCTGGAGGCAGCTCAGAAGGAGTTCTCAAAAATGGGATTTGAGCTCATAGCCCGGAATGATACAACTGCGAGGTATCGGGTTTTCCGCAATCAGGAGATCCACTTAGTGGCAGCCGGGCATGATCCACGGCTGGCTGACTTTTTGGACCAGAGAGGAGAGGGCGTATTCGGGCTAAGGTTTGAGGTAGAAAACCTGGACTCTACGGCTCTGTACCTTGAAAAGAAGCTTCCGCCAGCTGCTTTGACACAAACATCTGATGAGCTCAGGGTTTTACCTGGGTATGCCTTTGGTGTACAGCTGGAGTTTGTGCAGGAACCGGAAGAGCAGGGCCTGATGGTGAGAAAGCTCAGCCCTAAGGAGGGGCTCGACAGTCTGGCAGTTTTACATGCCGGAGAGCTCTATACCAGGTACTGCGCACTCTGCCATGGAAATGACCGGCAAGGCTATGCAGCAGACAATGCACCATCACTTCGTTCGCATTCCCTGCTGGCTACCAGCAAAAACAACAACTTTATGAGGTATACCATTCAGTATGGCAGAGCCAACACTGCCATGGGCGGATACCTGAATACCCGTGGAGGGCCGATGGAATACATTGAAATAGAGTTGCTATTACAGTACCTGTACGAAATGGCTGAAGTAGAAGAGCCGGTAGAAGTATCCAGAGAACCCGTCATAGGTGATGTCGCGCTGGGTGCTTCGGTCTATGAAGATAACTGTGCGGTTTGTCATGGTAAGAATGGAGAAGGCGTCTCCGCTCCGGCACTGGGCAATCCCATGTTACTCGCTACGGCTACTGACCATTTCCTGCGCTATGCCATTGCCGAAGGACGCGATGGAACACCCATGATTGCCTTCAAAGACAGTTTAAGCAGCGAGAAAATAGATGGTTTGACTGCCTTTTTAAGGAGCCGTGCCTCGGGCTGGGATATTCCTGAGCCGGATACCGTTTCTGTTCCGACTCCGGAAGAATATGTACTGAATCCCGACAGCGAGTCTCCTGTTTTCGAATTACGAGAAGGTAAGTATGTCTCTTCCGAGCAGGTAAACAAAGCGCTTCAGGACAGCCTGCGCATGATCATTCTGGATGCCCGGTCGGAGGTGGCCTGGCGTCAAATGCATATTCCGGGTTCTTTCCCTGTACCGTACTACGAAGACCCCGAGAACTTTATCAATGATATTCCCAATGACGGTACCCAGATTGTCATTTACTGTGCCTGTCCCCATGCTGCCTCGGGCCGTGTACAGAGCACTTTGAGGCGGCATGGTTTTAAGAATACCGCTATCATTGATGAGGGCATTCTGGTGTGGGCACAGATGGGTTTCCCCGTGCGTAACGGAGGCTGATACCGGTGATTTTCATAGTGTGAATATCAACAGGAGTCCGACTGAATTCAGGCTTTGCAGTTTTTGTTTATCGCTGATTCCGGCATTGTCGGCCGACTCAAATTTGCTGAAATCAGACTGACCCTGATAGTTGATGCCTGCGCTTACTCTGTCCAGAACAGGAAAAATAAATCCCAGTCCAAACTCGGCTCCGAAATTCCAGCCGCTGTAGATGTCCTCCTGGATGCTGGTTTGAAATCTGTAGGCATCTTTAATGATGTTTTGTCCATAAAAGCCCAGGTTCCCAATGACTCTGAAACCTGCTGACGTTTCAGAGTTGATGGTCAGGAGCAGCGGGACCTTGAGCAAGGTTCGTTCGTGGTAAAAATTGCCGAGCTCGTTGAAGGCATTACCCGTGAGCTCGTTTACGCCAATACCGCTGGCCAGGCCCAGTTCTTCGTTGAATCTGTAATTCAAAAGAAATGCTCCGTTGTTGCTGTTCAGATTATAGTCGGGTTGGTTGTCATTTTTCACAACTCCGTACCCGATTCCTCCATAGCCAATGAGGCTCCATTTGCGGGCAGTGTCCTCCTGAGCGTATAGCAGAGGTCCGGTCAGAAAGAAAGTGAGCATAGAAAGGCAGTAGATTTTTCTCATGATTTTTCGTTTTTGTCCAGTGTTTACACAGGCATTCACGCATACGGCCCCGACAATCAGGGCTAAGGCTCAGAGCAGCTTAAAGCGGGATGGTAGCCACGCTTTTTCGGCCTGAACGAGATAAGTCATAGGTGATTTCCTGTGACAAACCGGACACAACAACCAATCCAAACACCTTGATTAATGGGGTTTTTAGGAGTTTTTAACAGATGGATATGCTTCTGTAGCCTTTGCCGGGAATAGCATAAACCAGTTGATGAACCTATGGTGAACTCATACAATGAGAGGAGCTTCTTTCAGAAGGAAGGAATAAAGAACAAGAAGAACAGACGCCTGTTAAAGGATAAACCCGGAGGTGGATTGGTAAGGAGCTGAACAGTGGGTATATGTAGTCCTTTAACCTCGCTTCTTTATTTTTTCTTTGATGTTCTCAGAGTATTCCAAAAGTATTGAAGAGCTTTTTATTGCTTTTGCCAATCCCAGGAGTTTGAGTTTCATAGGGCCTTTTAATGCTTTCAGACGCTCAGAATCACCGGCACTTAAGTGTTTCTTTTCATGGATTAAGTCCTTAATACCGACCATTGCAGATTCAATCTCTCTGCTTTCGCAGGTTGGAAGTTCACTCCAGTAAAGCTCCCAGAACCTTTTATAGCTTGTCAAAAATGAATCAGACTGGATGTCGTCATTCAGCACAAGCTCTGAAACAACTTTCAGGGTTTCTGTATAGAGCTTGTTCTGGTACTCCCAGAAGCCTTTCAGGTTTTCGAGAAGGAATTGATATTCCTTTTGCTCTATCTCCTTTTTTCTGTTTTGAATGGCCAGATACCAATTGCCCATTAATCCTATCAAAGCAACTATAATTGTGGCACTGGCTGATATTATAGTAACTATGTCTTTCAATCCGTTAGTGAATTTATTGCCTGATTATAACCTGACTGAAAACTAGAGAATAGTACGGGTTATTTAAAGAAAACAACCTGAGTAAATCTTATAAAGTAAAATTTTGCTATAGTTCTTCCACCAACTGAATGTTGTTGCCGCAGGTATCATTGAACACAGCCACTTTTACCACGCCCATTTCTGTTGGTTTCATACTGAATTCCACTCCCAGCTCAACCAGTCGGTCGTATTCTCCCTGAACATCGTCTACATCAAACTGGGTCCAGGGATACCCGGCTTCTCTCAGTGCATCCTGAAAGACTTTGGCTGGTTCGAAATGAAGAGGCGCAGGCTCCAGTACAAGCTCAGGCCCGTCCTGAGCGTCTCTGGAAACCACTGTCAGCCACCGGTTACCGCCTCCCAGCGGAGTGTCTTTCTTTTTGATAAATCCGAGTTTTTCAGTGTAAAACTTCAGTGCTTTTTCCTGGTCAAGAACCGGAATACTAATAACGGTAACCCTCATTTTTGATATGCTTTATTTGATGTGCTAAAATTCAGGATTCGGATTTCAGCATGCTTCTCGAAAGTTGCTCTTTTTGAAAGGTGCTTGGCGATTTTCCTGTTTTGGATTTGAACAGGCTGCTAAAGGAACCTAAGCTTTCAAACCCAACGGCAAAACAAGCTTCCGTGACCGAAAGCCCCTTCTCCAGATGGGTCTTAGACATTTCTATGCGCTTGTCTATCAGGTATTGTCTTGGTGTCTGGCCATAATACCTTTTAAAAAGGCGCAGGAGGTGATACTTGGAAATGCAATGGGTTTGTGAAAGCAGGTCCAGGTTCAAATCTGCTTCATAGTGGTGATTGATGTGATTGCGGACTGCAATAACAGCATCCAACTGGGCCTGGTTTTTATAAATGGCCCCTTTGAGTATACTTAGCTGCTCCTGGTAAGATGTCATTCTTTTGTCGTAGATATTTTTACCAAAGCCCTGGCCCGTCAGGACGGAGGCCAAAGCGCTTTTATCTTGTCTTAAGATACTGATTTAAGAGAAAAGAAACTCTTGTAAGCAAAACAGAGAAGCCGGGAATTTTTGAGGATCAAATAGTGAAGCCTACAAACAGTCCTAAGTAGCTGCTGTTAACGGTCCCAATAGCAGAACCGCTTTGCAGTTGCACGTCAGACCGTGGAATATGATTGTATTCCAGACCAAGCCTCGACTTACGTAATTGAATGCCCCCTCGTACGAGAAAACCGATTTTGTAGTTCACCGGTACTTCAAAGCTTTTGTCAGGCGGGGGAATCGTACTGACATCGAAGACCTCTACTGAATTCGCTATCAGGTAAGGCCCCATACCGAGCCCGAGGTAGGGGCGAAAGAAGAGTTTTCTGAAAATCCTTCTTTCATTCCACTGGTACTGAAAAGTAGCAACAGCTGAAAGGAAACCATCATCAAACTCTTCATCGATAAGGTATCGGGTATCATCAGCGTTTTCATAGGACTGCATGTTGACGGTAACACTCAGCCTTAACCCGACAGACGCGTGGTTCGAAACCCTTAAACGAGGTTCTGCATTGAGAAATAAGCCTACATTTCTGGCTTTTGAGAGTAGTCTTACCCCGGCTTCTACGCCAATTTCTGTGTTGGCTCTTTCCTGGGCATTCAGGCTGAAACAGCAGATGAATAAGCTGTAAAGAAGAAGCAGGGTACTCCTGAGCATGGTGCTTTTATGATAGAACCATGATTAGGGGAAAAAATTGTAGGGAGCTGATCAGGAAACAGGAATATTCCGAATCGCGAACAAAAGTAGTGAGGCCAAAGGTTCACAGGATCGCTTTGATTCCCTCTTTCAACTCGTAAAGTTCCAGGACCTGCTTGTCGGTAAACGGTTTATTGAAAATGGCCAGTTCATCCATCAGACCGCTAAAGTTCAGTCCCAGGAAAATCTTTGACTTCTCCCGTTCCCAGGTGAATGGATCGTCTATTCCCTCTATTGTCCCCACCTTTTGCCCGTTCAGATAAAGGTTTGCCAGACTGTTTACAGTGCCCAGATCTTTAAAGGATATAAGCACGTGTGTCCAGTTGCCTCTGGTAAATGCATTTGCCTTAATGCTGACAAGCCTCTTTTCAAAAACGCTTTTGACGGATGAATTGAGCGTATCCAGGGTCCAGGCATTTTTATCACCAAAAACACCCAGTCTGAAGTCTTTTGGATCTTCATCCGTGAAATCTACCCAGATCGATGCATCATTGAAGTTTGTGTCAGTAATTTGTACGGGGTCTGTATAGCCATCCAAATCTTTTGAGGGTTCAACACTTAACCAAAATGAAATTGTGCCGGACCAGTTTTCCAGATGATAGGCTATGTTGTCCTGGCCTTGATAATAGACTACGGTGTCACTTTTCCGGCCAAATTCCAATGAACTGCCTGACCAACCTTTTCCCTCAACGATGCGGTGATCAGTGTTTTTTATACCCTTTCTTATTCCTTCCAGATTTCTCCCGGAATTAACATAGCTGGCTTTAGCCGCGTAGATATCAGGGTCACCTATGGCAAAGTCTGCTGTGGTGCCCTGATCAAAAGAAGCGTAGAAAGTCAGGGCTTCCTTAAGATCTGTATGCGTACCGGACTGGCAGGAGAAAAGCAGGAGGAATAAAAGTCCCGGGAAGATATTACAAAAGCCTTTCATTTTTGAGTTGGGTTAGAAGCGTCACTGATATCTTAGACTCAAAGGAAGAAGGATTAAGCGAAAGCAGACAGTAGCGTGTATGAGGACTTTTGAAGGCATGGGATGAAAATTTTTCATCGAAATGCTGTGGTGGACTCAGGTCAGGAGTTAGGGTAGAGTACCGGAGGTCAGACATGAAAAACTTCTTGTTTTCAAATGCCTGCTATAAAGGAGGAGATGAATAACCAGTCCGCCCGAACCCCTTTATCCACAACAATAATCGTTGATTCACAACATATTATACTTTGATATAGAATAAATATTTACGTTGAGGAGACCTAGTGGTAGAGCTTTTTGACCCGGAGGGTTGTAATCACAAGACCCTTTAAGACGGATTGACGGTATAAACATGTCATATCCGGAAACCACTTTTAATTCTTAACCATTAAATACAAATGCCATGAGTAACAGTACTGCACAGACCACCGGAGATACACCTGATAGACGCGTCACGCTCAACTACGGTAACATTCCATCGGGCTGTCCTATGTACGCCATTAACACTATGTATGGCGTGGGTTCCACGGCTGTTGATGGAATACAGGTGAACCCCGATTATTCATTGCAGGTTGGAGGTGGTTATGGTATGAATGATGATGGGGCAGAAGCTACTTTTGGTACCTGTCCTAACCTGCCTCCGGACCTGCCGGATTCGCTAAAGGTTTTAGGTAGTGGCGGCATTACTAAAATCAATGTTTACTATACTGGGTCCGGCCCTTTGACAGGCCTGGAGATACATACTGTTAATGGGGACCCGTTTGTTGTGGGAGACACCAGCGGTCAGCCACTTGTTAAACTGTCTGATATCAGGCCGCTTTATATGGGTTTTCATACCAGTAGCGAAGGCAAAGTAGATGGTATATCCATAGATTGTATCGAGAACTACCAGGCCCCGGAACTGATAGCGCAAGGCCAGCAAGTGATCTTCGGTTCCCGGGTTGCGGGACTTCCTTATCCGAAGTATTCAGACAACGATCTCGGAAGAGTGGCACAGGCCATTGGTTTTCTCAATGATGTATATCGAGGTAATCGTATCAATGCGAGTATGCTGGTGTCATGGATAGATAGAGTAACCTCTATGTTGTTGTATGACGATGTTGGACACTATGAACAGGACGTCATCAAGGCTGCCATTCAAAATGTTGGCTCCACTCCGATTAAAGAGACCGTGCCCGCTGGCAATGTGATGGTGTACTCAGCTCAGGCGATGGATTTATATAAAAGTGGGCACCTATACTGGTTTTTGCCTAGCAGGGCCTCTTCAGGAGGGCGTTATGATGATATTTCCAGTTCAGCAAGCGGATTAAGTTATCAGGGCTATTATGATATCACCGCCTCAGTTCAGGCTGAGTTTCCTGCCATAAGACCTTACAAAGAGGTTAAGAATGGGTGGATGTATTACAGCAAAACAGAGCAGGGATAGGTAGGGGCAGATGGCTTGCGTGTCTCTCTATGGCAGACATAGGCAGGGCTCCTGACAGTATTTTTGGAATATAAGCGAAAGAAACTGGCGTGATTAAAAACCACGCCTGATAGAAGATTAAGTCCGCTTTTAAAGCTTCTGGATATAGTTTTCCAGAATCTTGCCCCCGAAAAGATTGATCAGGTTTTCGGCAATGTCAACATTCAGGGCTTGCTCAAAGCCCGCAATGTTCATTTTTATGACTTCCTCGCTTTCGCCAGTGAAGTGAGTGTCCCATTGTAAAACAGTCTTTCCTCCTTTCTTTTTAAGCGTAATGATACCCAGAGACTGCTGTAAACCGAATAGATTTGGCTCATCGGCCAAAGAGGCATAGCCTTTATTGGCTTCATACCACAGGATGGTCTCGCTATGGTTGGTCACTTCACCGCCTTCCTCCATGGGGTGAAAATAGCAGGTGTAGTCAGTACATTCTTTTTCAGGGTTGTAGTTGGCATCGAGCCTTTTTAATCCGGAACTATATTCCGGCATGCGCTCGAGCTTCCCAATCAAAGCCCAGACTTCATTGACAGAAGCATTCAGCTCCAAAGTTATGCTGTTTCTCAGCGGACTGGCTACAAAATCACTGGCTCTCGGGTAAAGTGCCGTTGCTTCTTTTTCAGTTTGTTCAGGTTTGTGTTCACTCATTTTCAGTTTGTTTTGATTACCGCAGCTGCTCAGAATGATCAGTGCCGGTAAGATGAATAGTTGCCTCATTTGTGTTGTTTGATTTATTTGAGGCAATGATCGAGCAGGGGAGTGACAGCCCTGTGTCAACTTTGTTCAGACAGGTCTTTAAAATATTTGAGGAGCTCGAAATCTTCCTGATAGGTGAATGTCTCAGATGTGGTTTTCAGTTCTGCAATGCGATCTAGCCTGAACTCTCTTATCTCTTTCCTCAGACGGCAATAAGCCACTACCACCCAGGCTTTGTCAGTGAAATAGAGGCCCAGGGGTTCTATTTCACGCTGGGTGATTTCATCCTTGTAAAAGGAGTGATAGCTGATCGATACAACCAGGGTATTGGTTATGGCTTTCTGGATGACGGAGAGGGAGCCGCTCTCCATTTTTTCTTCTTTGATGGAAGCGGAGATTCTGTTTTCAAGCCTGGAAACATTGTCTTTTTCAAAACGCTTCAGGACGGATTTTATCTTAAAGAGTAATGAACTGAAGTCTTTTTTGAGCGATATATCTCCCTGATTGAGAATCAGTTTTTCAGACACAATCAGAGCATTCGCCTCTTCTTCAGTAATCATAACAGGAGGCAGGGAGTATCCATCTACGATGAAATATCCTGTGCCATTCTGCGAACCAATAGGAACGCCTGATTCCTGCAGTGTACTGATATCCCGGTATACCGTGCGCAAACTGACATCAAAACGCTCTGCAATTTCACGAGCCGTCACAACCCTTTTGGATTGTAGCTGAATGAGAATTGAGGTGATGCGGGTCAGCCGGTTCATCTTTGTATCAGGATGCAAGATGATTAGTGAGTGTTTTCAGAGTGTTTTCACAGACTGTAGAAATGACTATTTCATAGCGGCCCATTCAGCTTCGGTGGCATTGGACCTTTGGTATTCCATGGTAGCGAGCCAGACTCCGTCCGTTTTCACGAAGAGCATTTCAAAGTGCACCAGTATGTCCGTCTGGGTTTTGCCGGAATTATCCACCGAGGTGAAATGAAAGATGCCGGTTTCATGAGCGGTATTAGTATTACCGATGCGCTGCGAGAAGCGGAATTCTACATTGTCTTTCTGCTCTCCGGCTTTGGTTTTGTCAAAGCCACTTTTCCAGCCGGCCAGAGCTTCTGAAACCGCAACAGAGATCTTGTTATTCCCGGTAGTAAATATCACTACAGCATCATCATGGTAAAGGGCACTATAGCCTTCAAAATCACCCTCCTGAACGGTTTTCGAGAGTTTTTTATAGTATTGGTTCAGTTCCTCGATGCGCTGGTTGTCTTGCTGGGCTTCAGGCCTGTTTGAAGAAAGAGGAGCGCTTGCCAGCAATAGTAGAAGGGCAGGGAGAAATAAGAGTCTTTTCATGGTGTGGGTTTGATTGAGTAATCTTCTACAAGATAAGAGGCTTTGGGTATTATCCGGCATTGGGGTTCAATATTGACGCTTTACTCTGAGTTTTGCCCTCATGGCAGTAGAGAGGTGATTTATAAGAAGAGACTAAAGAGTTTGTGAGGAAACTGTAGCACTGTGATTTCTGATTTGTTGAACGGGGAGGCTTTTTTACAGAATCAGGCTGTCTCAAAAGGGATTGATCAGTGCTAACGAAACGCTTGCGCTGACGGTTCCTCAGATTTTTGAGACGACCTCATTCTGTAGCAGGCTTGTTTGTTAAACCTATCTGATATCTTTCTCTTAAGTGAAGCCTTATTTGCTTATTTCTAAAATCAAGTCGTTACATAAAGGGCTGATAGCGTTGTGATAGTCCTCTACATTGGACAATACCAGTGCTGCTATTTTTTTATGCTTGTCTATCATCAGCATAGATGAGAAACCACCTGTGCCTCCGTCATGGGTGAGTATGGTGAATTCACCTTGTTCATATATTGCCCATCCCAGCCCCATCTGTGCACCGTTACCCAGGTCAAAAGTTGCTTTTTGTGGAAGGTTGTACGTAGCATCGTCTTCAAAATTCTTTAGTATGAATTTTGACATGTCGGTTACGGATGATTTTATTGAACCGGCACCGGTCATGGTTTCGGCAAAGTCCCAGTACGAAACAATGTTGCCATTTATATCCCGTGGTTCAACCAACCGTGATGCGTCTGCTCTTTCCAGCAGAGTGGTGGTACTGGTCATGCCCAATGGGTTGAAAATAAAGGCCTGCAACATCTCCTCAAAAGTCGAATTTCTCTTTTGAGACAGCGTATAGCCCAGTATGCCCATTCCCAGGTTGGAATACTCGTAGTTGGTTCCACTGGCTGCATTGAGCGCTATATGGTTTTGCAGATAGCTCTTCAAGTGGTCATATGTATAAATCGCATAGGGGTTCTCCAAATCGAGGCCTTGTACCTCATCTGTATTGGTAGGTAGTCTGGGGAGTCCTGAGGTGTGGTTGGCCAACTGTTGCAAAGTAATATCACCACCTGCACGCATGGGAAAATCAAACTGACTCTGGAGCGTTTCCGTGAGGGAGGCTTCATTCAGGTTCACCATCTCAGAGAGACAAATACTGGTGAACACTTTGGTGATAGAGCCAATTTCAAAGATCTTGTCCGCATTATTTGTCCCCTGGAGGGTGCTGTTTTCATTGGTTACCCCAATGAATTCGGTGTTTCCTTCGTGTATCACCGCAATGGCTACCTGAGCATTATCGGGTAGTTTAGATAGCCTGTTTTCCAGGATGTGGACGTAGGCCTGATTGGCAATATCATTTTGCAGTGTGCTGGATGCGAAGGTGTCATCGTCATCTTTACAACTGGCAAAAGCCATACCGATTACTATCAGGGTCAACAGATACTTCAGGTTATAAACCGTTCTTCTTTTTACACTTTTTTGCCGTAGCTTCTTTTTCATGATTTCGGGTTTTTGACGTTGGAATTTCTGACGCCAAACCTATGCCAGAAGCAGCAGACGGGGTTTCAATACCTCTAAACCCTACAAATCGGGACTTATTTGTGGATCTTTCGAAAGGCATTGGGGGTTATGCCGGTTATTTTTTTGAACCAGTTGTAATAAGTCGTTTTAGAAGAGAAGCCACACTCCAGCCCGATGGATAAAAGGCTGTAGTTGGCAAATTGCTTATCCAGGATCAAGCTTTTTGCCTCTTCTACCCGGTAACGGTTGATATAGGTGGAGAAGTTTTCTCCGGTAATGGAGTTGACCAGCTGAGAAATATAGCTCGGGCTAATGCCCAGCATTTCTGCCACCTTATTTCTGTCCAGGGTGCTGTCTCTGTAGATCTTTTGATCCCTGCAAAGGCGTTCCAGTTTCCTGTAGTGGCTATTCTCTTCCGAAGGCTTATCAGGCTTTCTGGATTCAGTCAAAGGGGGATTTACCGCCTCGGTTTCCTGAACTCCGGAAGCGTAGTTTTCAGGCGTTATGGTTATGGGAGTGCTACGATTTAAGAGTAGTGCCCTGACCTTTTCCTGGTCATTGACCAGCTTGAGTTTGTAAACGCCAAAGTATGCTACCCAGTGAATGGGGAGAGTGGCGAACAGCGCGATAAAGTGCATGACCTCCCAGCCTGCGCTTTCAATAAACAAGCCCAGGAGAATGGTCATAAGCCATGAGGTTAAAACCACTGCTTCAAAGAGCCATAAGTACGTCAGCCAGGTCCTTTCCTGCTTGTTCTTTGAAGACCGAATGACCAGGAAGGTTTTGGTCAGCACGACCGGAATGAACAGAAGGGTGATCAGAAAGACGATGAGTCCGAAGACATCGATTGCGGTCTGAAGGAGGCCTGTATTGTCAACAGTCTGTGGTCCGGGGTACAATTCTTCCAGGGCGCTGTGTGCAAGGGAAAGAAGAACGGGAAAAAACATCCAGGTCATGTGTGTTTTACGCTTTTCAGGTTGGCTTACCTGATGAAGCACGAAGAACCAGATGAGTACCGGAAAAAGTAAGGCCGAGTCTAATACGTCTACAATTTTAAGACCAGGGTACCTTTCAAAGGTGTTGGTAATGTCCAGCACAAGGTTGAGTAGTGACCAGGAAAGCGCAAACAAGGCAAAGGCCAGGTATTGATTAGTTCTGCTCTTAAAAAATGATGAACGCAATAGAATAAGGCCGATGACAAGGCCCTGAAAAATGGCAATGTTGTAAAGTGCTAGTTTTAACAATGGTGTTTTGTTGAGTTTGGCCTAAGTAACTAACAAAGGGAATACCAACAATTGCCAAAGCATAATTTTGGTAGGGGAAGTGTCTGATTTTTTTTACCCTTTCATATCCATGAATTTGTCCAACCTCCATTCTGCTACTTTTTTGATCCTTATCATCCGGTTAGCGACTTCAGGGTTGTAAGAGCATCTGGACTTGTGAAAGCCAATCCAGTCGGGGAAATATCTTTTAGCCATATTAAAAATCTGGCGGTCAAATCGCTTTGAATAAAGAAAACCTGAATCGTTTTCGGGGCCAAGTACCAATGAGGTTCTGTGGACAATTACAGGTTTAAAAGCCTGAGGCAAGTGACGTGTTTTGTTGAATTCCCACAATCCTTCATCTTCCCAGATAAAGGCCTGCGTAAGCCCTTCAATTTCCATTTTTGGGTTGTCGATTGTCGATTTTGTCGGGAGCTTATTCCGGTTGTTTACAAATACCCACCAAATCCATATTCTTACAAAGAAGTGTGGTATCATGGAGCAAGGCTTTTATGAATATTTACGATTTCGTCACAGTGTTGTTAACTGTTTGGCGAAGTCTTTTCCCCCGGAGTTATGTAGCAGAGGGGAACCAGCAGGGAAGAGTCGTCAAGTCGTACAGTATCTGTGTTTTTGGTGTATTTTTTCTGTTTTTCTATTCGATTTTTGATGCTTCAAATCCGTAAAACCTGAAACCGGTTATGGCATCTCCTTTTCGTATAAACTCCAGGTAGGCACCACCGTTTTTATTATAAAAAGTGCTGTCGGAGGAGGGAAGTAAAAAGATAGGCTCCGGGGCAAAAGGCGCCAAATGTTCCAGTCCATTGTCCTTTACAAGCATTTCTACTTCACCCAGGTCCGGGATTCTGTACTTGCCGGCAAACTTCTGCAGCTCCTCGTTTGACAGCTGGTGATACACTCTTTTGATGGGTTCTACGCCAGGTAATCCGTATTCCCGGGCGATGCTCAGCTTTATTTCCTGGATGATATTGCCATTGTCCGAATTAACCATGATCACCAGGGCTACAGGGTGCTCTTTCCAGGCCACTAACTCCGCCCTGAACCCTTCATCTGCACCATTGTGTCCAAAGGTATGTGCTGTTATGGCAGGTCCCAGACCGTAGTCATTCATTCCGGGACTAAGCATTTGTTTTACAGTGCTTGTCTTTAACAGCCCATCACGCCCGGTCTGATAGATTTCCTGGATTTCTTTTGCATACAGAACGAGTTCCGATGGGGTAGTCCATAGTCCTGCTGCAGCCATTTCAGGATACACATGCCATTTCCCCTTTACTTCATTTCCATTTCTCCGATAGCCGGTGGCTGCCATGGCATGATATGGTGAGGGCAGGGGATTTTCAAAAGTACTGACCCTCATGCCTAAAGGGGTAAGTATATGTGACTGCATGAGCTCCGGAAAGGTCTTTTTCTCAATATCAGTCATCATGAGCTGCATCACCGTGTAGCCTCCTCCGGAATATTGCCAGCCCGAGCCGGGTTCCTGGTATACGCGTACAGGATCTGTATTTCCCTCACCATCCAATACCTGATGCAGGCTGGGTATGGTATCTTCTCTGCCATACCCCGGGAAGCCCCAGACCGTCAACCCGGCTGTATGATTTAGTATTCGTCTGGTAGTGACTTTTTCTTTCTGCGTAAACCCATTCTCAGGAACTTTCCAGCTCGTGAGATATTTATTCACGTTTGAGTCCAGGTGGATAATGCCCTTATCCGCGAGCTGATGGGCCCTGAGGGCTGAAACCGGCTTGCTTATCGATCCGGCCAAAAACATTGTTTCAGTAGTTACCTGGCGGTTTTCTGAACTATCTGCCATGCCGTAACCTTTGGCCCATTCCAGTTGGCCATGGTTGATTACTGCTATGCTAAGCCCGGGAATACCCAGTTCCCTCATTCTTGCTTCTATCTGGTAATGAGGTGTTTCTTCTCCCTCGATCTGAAGATTGGGTTCAAGACCATTTTCAATTCTTGAAATGCGTTCAGTCAGGAATTGTTTGTCCTTTCCGCGCTGATTTGAACAAGCAGCCAGGACTATCAGAAGAAAAATACAGGTAAGGATTCTCATATCGAAAGAGTTATTGTGGGTAGATCCGTTCTGGTATACCGTTGTTCCGGGGCATAACCTAAGCAGTCAAACTTAATTTTAAGTTGACTAACTTAGTAATAAGTTTTAAAACTTAAAATTAAGTTCTATACTTGTAAAGCTGATTGATTAAATACTGATGGCAATGACAACGCTTACTAAGGCAGAAGAGAAGATAATGAAGATTCTCTGGGGTATTGAAAAAGGTTTTATCAAGGATATACTGGAGCAATACCCTGACCCCAAACCTCCTTATAATTCAGTATCCACTATTGTGAGGGTACTGGTTCAGAAAGATATTGTGGGCTATACGGCCTATGGTAACTCGCATCAGTACTTCCCTAAAATATCGAAGGAGGAGTATCGCAAGGGGCAGTTATCAAGACTGGTCTCTGATTATTACAACAACTCTCTGAAGCAGGTGGTGAACTTCTTTTCTGAGAGTAAACAACTGAATGAAAAGGAGCTGGATGAGGCGATCAGGTTGCTGGAATCACTCAAATTAAAGAAGGATGAGTAGCTTTATATTGTATCTTCTTGAGGCCAGTCTGGTGCTGATAGTGCTTTATGGAGCTTATCGCTTGTTATTAAGCAAAGAGACCTTCTTCAGCTTCAATCGTTTCTTTTTAATCAGCATGTTAATACTGTCCCTGCTGTTTCCGCTGTTGAGTTTTGAAGTGACTGACCCGGAAAAGAGCTTTATCAATCAGCAAAGCACAGAACTGGGCAAGGTTCGCAATGCCTATCATACCAGTTTTGAGAACTGGTCAGAATGGCCATCAGAACTATCGGAAAGCGAGACTTCCCTGTGGCAGCAGTTTTGGTCCCAGGACTGGGATCTGTGGCGGATCGTTCTGACCCTGGCCCTTGCTGTGTATGTCACGGGCTTTATTTATTGTGCATTGCGGTTCAGCCTGGCCTATGTGAAGCTCTACAGGCTGAAAAAGAAGCTGGGGACCACTGACCTGGACGGGTTTAAGGTGACTGATGTACCGGCTGATATAGCCCCTTTTTCTTTTTTGAACACCGTATTTATTCCGGAGAGTATTGAAGATGAATCAGAGTACCTTCAGATTCTCGCACATGAGAAGATACATATCCGGCAACGACATTCCATTGATTTAATTTTTGTTCAACTCATGGCAGCGTTCCTTTGGTTTAACCCGGTGGTCTGGCTGCTTTACAAATCACTCAAACAGACACATGAATATATAGCCGACAAAAACATGCTTAGACAGGGTTTCTCCTTAGTTGAGTATCAGTCCTTGCTTTTGAGACAATTGATCAGCAACAACACATACGGGTTGGTACACAATTTCAATTTATCATTCATTAAAAAGAGAATAACTATGATGAACATAGAGAAATCAGGTTGGGCCGGAAAGTCCAGAGCAGCTGTGGCGCTGGTTTTGGTACTGGTAGTGGGTACTATGACTGCCCAGAGTAATGCGGTGTTGGATGATGTCCCGGTGACAGAAGTTAATCCGGTAGCTAAGGCGAACAGTCTTGAAATCCAATTTTCTATTGATGATATATCGCTGAGCGAAGGCCTTCAGTTTTCGAAAGTCCGCGACTACAAAGGAGCATTTAAATTTGAGTTTGGAAATGAAAAGGCAGACCACATGCATATTGGCCTGGATCTGGTACGAAAGGGCAGTGTTATTGCCCGTATGAGCCAGAAGATTGAGGAGCGAGTTGCTTTTGATATCAGGCCGCTTCTGAGCAAAGCAGAGCGCGAAGATTATCTGGTAATTGATATTATTGAAGGACCGTCTGAGGTGGTGAAGTTGTATAATATTCCACTCTTCAAAGAAAGCAAAGCCAGAGCAGGAAGGCAGGTCAGCGATTTACCCCCTCCACCTGTTGCCTTGTTTCTGGATGGCACAGCCATAGCCCCACAGCATGGTGTATTGCTTTCCGCGCTGAAAGCGGCCGATTCACAAATTGAATATGAGATTTCTGAATTCGTTGATTTCGGTGTGGTAAACCGGCAGGGAGGTAAGGTAAAAGCTTCTTTGTTGAGAGAGAAGGAAATCATTTTGACGGTATCAGGTACCGATATCAAACGCAAAGACAGCATTGCATTGAAAGAACTACTGTCATTGGCGAAGGAGGGAGATGAAATCATTGTGCAGTTCGGCAAATCCGATGGCCTTAGCTTTGGCTCCAAATTTCCAATTAAGTAGGACGGCAACAGACTGATTTAAGAGCTTCAGAAAGGAGCTTGTTTGATTGTCAGCTTTCAGCTGGTGAAGGACACCAAGCGGGGTGAGACTTATTTCTTTTGAAATGTAAAGAATAATAGCGGCTTGGGTTAGCTCTCAAACCGCTATTACTATGTTTACTCATTCAAACTTGTTGAATATTTCAAAATGCTTGAATATCATTTCTTTGTCATCTATGGTATTGAAAATTGGAATGAGGTCTTCATTCTTCATGACCTGCTCAGATGCTGCTAACGCTGATGCTAAATCCTTCCAAAACACGATATCCAGAAACTGCCCGTCTTCTGCTAAGGAAGTGGTTCTGGAGATAAACCCCGGGAAGTTTTTTACCACATCGTTCAGTTTTAAGATAGCTGCTTTGGCTTCTTCTGTACTAACGTTTTCTTTTGCTTTCCATAACACCATTTCCACGGTTTTTGCCTGATCCATTTTACTCTTTTTTAAGTCCGGCTTATCGTAACTGAATGAAGCCAGAGCGATTAAACTAATGATTAAACTTTTCATTGGGCCAAGGTAAACCAGGGTAGTGACAGCCCTATGTCAACTTTGTTAGTGGGCTTTAGAATAATTTTTGATTATCGGCTTTTCGGTTGGTGAAGAACACCAACCGGGGGAGGTGAAGAACATCAACCGGAGTACAATGAAGAACACCAACCGGGACCTTAAGGCCAAATTGCTGGCTGGTGTTCTGCCCACATAGTGGGTACTTAGTTCATAGAGTGTAATCTCATACGGTTACCTTCCGTGTCGATAAATTCAGCCATGAACATCGTCTCAATGGGAGTCTTTGGCATAACGATCCTGCCGCCTGCTGCTTCAACTCTTGATAAGGGCTCACTCAGGTCATCTCCTCCGTTAAGGTAAATTATCGGACCTTCCATAGTAGGTAAGAAACCTTCTCTTTGCACAATACCGCCACTAACAACACTGCCGTCCTGCTTGTATGGAAAGTTTCCGTATTTCATTTTTCCGTCAGGAGATGGCATTTCTTCCATGGTTACTTCCAATACTTCTGCATAGAACCTCATGGCCCTTGTGAAATCTACAGCCGGGATTTCAAACCAGTTAATTACGTTTGTCATTTTGATGTGTTTTTAAAAATCAATGAATACAAACCTATTTTCGGCAGGTGACAGCCTTATGTCAGCAGTGTGTTTAACAATTACAGGTATTCTTCAGGAATTGGCCGTTTCGGCAGATTAAGATTACTCAGGAAGGGGGGAGAAGTAACAGGCAAAGATGCCGTAACGTGATATTCTTAATTCAGGTACTCTGTATCTACCCGGACTTTTTTGCGCCAGCTTTTACCGTATTGCTGATCTAATAGCTGGAATATCCTTTCATTGTATGCTTTAATACACTCGCCAATAACAGGAGAGCATCCGAAGTCATGATATCTGATTCCGAATTTTTTTTCGAAACGCAGGTCCGCACGTGTATTTGCGACAGGTGCTACGGAGCCGACTAAAAGTAGTTTTGGGACTCCACTTTTCCAGTCATTTTCGGCTTGAACCTTGTCAAAGTCACAACCGGCTTTCAGGGTCAATACAGTTTCTGTGATTCCCGGTTCCGTGTTGATTTCAAATACCTGCTTTCCATACCCGTAGGCTGTCACCTTCAACACATATTTCTTATTCGCTTCAAGGTTTTCCAGCCTGAAAAATCCCAGGCTGTCAGTCTTCTTTATACGTTCAGTAATGGGTTTTTTCAGGTTCACTACTTCAACAACCACATCAGTGATAGGTTTGAGACCCGTTATAGAAGATTTCACGAAACCCACTACTTCAGATTGGCCATGAGCTGGTTTTTGAATCAAAAATGCACTGAGATTCAAAACGAGAAGTTTTACAAGCAGGGACTTTTTCATATTCCTTTATTCATTTTGATAACGTCAAGAGCCGTGCTTTGGAACAGGGCACTAAAGCTACAGTGATGATAGTTACCTTATGGTGAGGAGGTGGAAGCGGAGATGAAACTCTACTCTTCAATGTGGCGTGCTACCAGGTAAAGCCTGTCTTCTGTTTTCCCTTTTTCTGCCTGAAGTTTATTGACGGTCTCTTTGTTGATTTGCACGGTTTCCATGTCTGAACAATCCTCCATATGAAATATCTGGTAGTGTCTTTACTGTTCCAATAAGAGTTGTACTCCATTAATTAATTCTCCTGATTTTAACCCAACCTTTTTATCCATGTAATAATAAGGGGTCCACTTCTCAATTAGCAATTCGCTGTTATCCGACCACTTCAATATCCTGTAACCATCGGGTAAAAGCCCGTTTTCGAGTCCTGATACCGTGGAGTCATTTTCAATTACTGACCAAAACACTCTGGAGTATCCAAATCCACCATTATCAAATTGATATTCAAAGAATTGATGTTTGTTATCCGGAGAGACCTCAGACCTGAGAAGAATAAATCCTGGCTCCATTAGGTTGTGTTCAACGTGAAATGCCTCTCCAGGCTCATTCAGACCGGAGTTGATTTTGTAACCAATCAGCGATACTCCGATCAAAAGAAATCCTGCCATGACTACAATTATTCGCTTCACTTAAAATGTTGTTTAACAATCTGATTAAGTACCGTGTGGGCGAATCACCCACACGGACATTTAATGCTTCCTCAGAAAAGCATGTAACAATTAACGATCATTTTTCCATTTGATCTAAAGGAATATATCTCTCCTTTATCACATTGAAATGATGTATCTGATGGGCTGTTATGGTGAGCCCAATGGCAAAAAGCGGCATTTCGTATTCAAAAAACCTGCAGTTTGTTTCCAGTATTTCCTTACTGAAAGATTCAAACATCATAATGGTTGACTGGCGCACCATCCGAAGTTCATTGACCAGCTGCTCAATCGACAGTTCATCGGCATTCGAATTTTTACCCATGATTTCCTGATCATGAGCATCCGGTACGGATCCTTCATTGCGTGCAAAGAGTATGGCTCTGAAACACCAGATCCTTTCCCAGTCAATTAGGTGCTGCAGTATTTTATGCGTAGTCCATTTACCCTCTTTGTAAGTTTTCAGACCAATTCTGTTCAATTGGGCTATATCAATACGATTGATTTCCTCTAAACTTTTTGTCAGAGCTTCTGTCAGTTCAATGCCTTGATTCAGCTCATATACATATGTTAAGAACTCCGGGTTCTTTTTGACTTCCTGATTTTTCATAAATGATTAAATTTTTGATTTGGCTGGTGTGACAAGAAGGCCGGGTGCTGCTTATTCAGAGCGGGTTATATGTGAGCGAACACATAGGGACAACTACACTGAAAAGCCTCAGCAGCCACTATCAATACTGATAGCACAGCACACCAATAAATTGATTAAATGATAATTGCGCCCGGAGGAATATCCGAACGAATAAATGATCAGCCTCAGGTTTTACAGGCTGTCGTTAAGCTACTATCAATTTCAGAATCACTTTCAAAGCATGAATGATTAGAACTGTGTGAAGATAAGCAATTTTTTTTCAATCAGGTTGTCTTGATTGGTGTCTGTTTTTTTGATCGGTGAAGAAGACAAACCAGGGGGGAAAGAGCGAGCGAAGTAACATGAGTTAATTGCGACTATGCCCGGGATAGAGGGAACGGCAAAGTGTAACAAAAGGATAACTTAAAATCCTCAGTATCACGCTATTTCTTTAGTAACTCAAAGTACCGTTAACCGACCTCCACCCATGAAGTACTTTGTCAGGCTCTTACTCCTTGTTGTTTGCCTTTACTCTTGTCAGCCATCCGAACCCACAGTGGCAACGCGATTACCCTACAGCATAAAGGCTCAGGATGGAGAGGAACAGGCGAGGGGCTATGTATTTCATGACCTTAATGAAAACCGTCAGAAGGATGATGCAGAGCCCGGAGTTGCCGGTGTTGCCGTATCTAACGGAACAGATATCGTACATACCAATGAGGACGGGGTGTATGAGCTACCTGTTTCCAATGACGCTATTGTCTTTGTAGTCAAGCCAAAAGACTGGATCACCCCGGTAAATGAGCACTTTCTTCCGCAGTTCTATTATCTGCACAAGCCTGAAGGGTACCCGGAAACCTACCGGTATAAGGCGACTGAGCCTACGGGAGAGCTTCCCGAAGAGATCAACTTCCCTTTGTATCCTGAAAACGGCTCAGCCGAGTTTAAAATGGTGGTCTTTGGCGATCCGCAGCCTTATAATATTCGGCAGGTAGACTTTTTTGCTGAGGATATTGTGACCGAATTGATTGGGCGCACCGACCTTGAGTTCGGCATCACGATGGGGGATATTGTTGGTGACGACCTGGAGTTATTCTCCCCGATTAACCAGGCCGTTTCAAAAATTGGGATTCCCTGGTACAATGTGCTGGGTAATCATGATATCAACTATATGGCACCCAATGACCGAATGTCTTCCGCTACCTATGAAAGCGTCTACGGTCCGGCTACCTATGCTTTTGTCTATGGCGATGTACATTTTATCGTAGTAGATGATGTGATTCACAAAGATGAAGCAGGTTCCAGGAGCTATGTAGGCGGCCTGAGACCCGATCAGTTTGAATTTGTGTCTAATTACCTGCAGACTGTGCCAAAAGAAGACCTGGTTGTTCTGAACATGCATATCCCTTTGGCCCAACATGGACCAAGCTTTCGACAAAGTGATCAGAAGAAACTTTTCGATCTCTTAAAGGCCTTTCCGCATACCCTTTCTATTTCAGCGCACTCCCATCTTCAGGAAAATAAGCTTTTCCATAAGGACTCTTCCGACTGGCAGCGTGAGGTACCGCATCATCATTTCAATGTAGGCACCACCTCTGGCAGCTGGTGGAACGGGATGCGTAACGAGGAGGATGTGCCTCATACCATGATGCGCGATGGGACACCGAATGGTTACTCCTTCATTAGCTTTAAGGGAGCTGAATACATTATCGACTGGAAGGTAGCCGGGAGCCCAACTGACCATCGTATGAACATCCATGTACCGCGTGGCATTGTGGCCAATTCTGCTGACACCACCTTGCTGACAGTGAACTTCTTCAATGGAAGCGAACAGTCGGAGTTATCTTACCGAATTAAAGGGCAGACGGACTGGAAACCCATGCAAAAGGTGCTTAAGCCAGATCCTTATTTTGCCTTGCTGGGCAAGAGATGGGAGCGGTTTGAAAGGATAGATTTTAAGAAATTGTGGAATGCTGACACTACGGTTGACCTGCCTCCATTGGATGGCTGGTCTTTACCCAAACCTGTGAACAGCACACATCTCTGGGAAGCCAATATCGGAACAGACTGGCCAAAGGGCCGGCATATTATTGAAGTACAAGCCAAAGATCGGTATGGCCGAACCTTTACGGCTTATCATTTGATGCGGGTGACAGAGTAGCAGCGATCAGGTCATCCGGGTACTGTGATTATTTCTCGTATTCTATTTTGTGAATGCGCCATGTTATACTGGCCGCTGGGGTCTTTACCATTACTTCATCGCCTTCTTGTTTGTTGAGCAATGCCTGGGCAATGGGTGAGTCTATGGAGATGTAATCTTTCATGCCAATGAGTTCTTCATACCCTACGATGCGTAGTCGCTTTTTCAAGCCTCTGTCATTTTCAATATCTATCCAGGCCCCAAACATTACTTTTCCGTCCTGGTGAGGGTGGTAAACAATCACTTTGAAGTTATCAATGCATTTTCGCAGATACAGGAGGCGTCTGTCAATCTCGCGCAGACGTTTTTTATTGTAATGGTAATCGGCATTCTCAGACCGATCTCCCAGGCTGGCAGCCCATGAAACTTTCCTGGTAATCTCAGGACGTTCTACACGCCAAAGATGGTCTAGTTCTTCTTTTAGCTTTTCCATCCCTTCCGGGGTAATCCATGGAGTTCTCATATGCTTGATCAATTACCTTCCTGTGAAAATAAGAGGCTGCAAATATAATGCTCCTTCGTTCGAATTTTAAGATCTCTGGTGTCTATCTCAAATCCACTATGGAATCTCATTCAGGTCATAACCAGTCTCTTGAACGGGGGCTGAGACACAGGTGACCTATCAACAAGGTCAAATCAGTATGACTTATCATATCACGAGGGTAGTGGAGATGGGGTGACCTGGTGTCTGGACTACTTCTGCAGGGAGCACTGTCTATGGTCATTCATTCCGAAGGCAATCTACAGGATTCACCAGGGCAGCTTTCATAGACTGGCCCCCAACGGTCAGCAGTGCTAAGGTCAATGCGGCTAAGCCCACGATAAGAAAAGTAAGCCAGTTCATACTGACCCGATAGGCATAATTCTCCAGCCAGCCCTGCATAGAAATCCAGGCAATGGGTATGGCTATTATGAAACCTCCTGCAATCAGCTTCAGGAAATTTCCGGAAATCAGCACAAGGATATTAGCGACAGAAGCACCAAGAACCTTCCGAATACCTATCTCTTTGACTTTTTGATGAGCATTTAGTGCAGCGAGTCCATATAGTCCCAGCGAAGCAATGATTATGGTTAGCAGGCTCAATGAACCAAACAACTTTGCTTTCTTTTGCTCACTTTCATAAAGCCGATTGATGCGATCATCCATAAACTGAAAGCTGACAGGGTAGTGGCTGTGTTTTTTTATTGATTCATCCAGAAATCTCAGTAATTCCGGCATATTATGAGCATGAGCTTTAATGGATATGAACTGGAAATAGCTCTTTGTTTCAATCAGGAGGGGACTGATCTTTGAACGCATGTCATGCATGTGAAAATCTTTAACAACCCCGATAATTCTGCGATAGTTGCGAGGTGGTGAATCATCCGTCAACATCTGGCCTACGGCTTCATTTGGGCTAAGTCCCAGGGCCCTTGCCGCTGCTTCATTGATGAGACATTCAGGGTTTTCACCTTTGTGTGGTGTTTTGGGTAATGTGTTGCCAGCCAGCAATTCTAAATCGAATATTTCTAAAAAATCACGATCTGCCCGTAACCTGTAGATGGCCAGGTCATCACTGGGGTCTCCATCCTTGTCATCGTTCACCACCGTTCCTGACTGGATGTTATGTGGTAGGTTTTGCGAGGTTCCCACCTGAATAATATCGGGGTTAGCCAGCCACTCTTCTTTGATGATATCAAACTTTCTGAGGATTTCACGGTCTGGTACTTCAAGGGTTAGAATTTGTTCTTTTTCAAACCCAAGCTCTTTGTTACTGATAAATTGAAATTGTTGAAGCATAATCAGCGTGCAGATTACCATGGCAATGGAAACCGCATACTGAAATATGACCAACCAATTTTGAGTACCCTTTCCCTGGATTTTGTCATGAGGCCTGCCTTTGATGATATCGATAGCAGAAGGTGAAGAAATGACCAGGGCAGGATAAATTCCGGTGAAAAACCCAAGCAATAAAACAGTGCCTGTCAGAGCAGGCAAAAGATCCGGGGTGTTTGAGAAGTTCAACGTCAACTGCCTGTTGAGCATAGCTCCAAAGGAGGGAAGCAGGAACCAGGCAATGACCAGTGAAATACCAAAGGCCAGAATTGCCAGCATTTGTGATTCCAGCAAGAATTGAAAAAGCAATTGCTTCCTGTGGGCTCCGAATGATTTTCGTATGCCTACCTCTTTGAATCGTATCATTGACCGGGCGATAGAAAGGTTGATGTAATTAATACCGGCCAATACCAGAATGAGTATGGATACAGTAATGAATAAATAGATCTGCTGTGCGTTTCCCTTTATACCGAAGTCATTGTTCAGGTTGGTGTGCAGGTGTATGTCGCTAAAGGGCTGGAAGTAATAATCAAGGGCGTAGGGGCGGTCTTCTGTCCAATAACGATCTACCAGATCATCCATCTTTTGTTGCAGCAGATCGGGATCTGCAGAAGGGCTTAAGGAGAAGAATGTATAGTAGTTGCTCCCGTCCCACTTTTGCTTTTTGAATTCGCTTTGGTAATTGAGGTCGTCCTGAAGGTTGGCGATAAAAGAGAATTGAAAAGTAGAATTGACAGGTGGGTCTTTTACGATTCCTGTAATGAGGTGTGGTTTTTCCTGATACGTCAGAGACTGACCTATCGCATTGCCGGAAGGAAAGACCTTAGCGGCCAGGGATTCGGTTAAAACAATACTGGCAGGATGCTCAAATGCTGTTTGAGCGTCACCTTCAATAAACTTAGGATGTGAAAACAACCTGAAGAATGTGGGGTCGGTGAATAATCCTTTTTCATACCAGCGATTGTCTTTCTGATAGGAGAGGAGTACCTCTTTTTCAGAAACCGTTGTGGCGTGCACCACTTCGGGGTAGTCAGCCGTCAAAGTGGAGGCGAGCTGTGCCGGTGTTACGGCATAGCAGTCTGATCCCAGGTAGGCATCGCCCGGAGCGTACTCATATTCATAGACATGATAGATGTTGTCTATATTCTCATAAAACTCATCAAACGAGCGTTCATGCGAAACAAAGATGGAGATAAGAATAAAGCAGGTAATGCCCATGACCAGGCCTGCCACATTAAAAAAGCTGTACAGCTTCTGTCGTAGTATGCTACGCCAGCTGATTTTGACATAATTGGTTAACAGGCTGGTCTGAATGACCCGTGATCCGAAACTCAACTGCCGTATCATAGATGGTCTGAAAAGCAGGAGTATCTCTTTAAAGAGAAGTCGGTCAGCTTTTCTTTTTCCGTACTGTTCTACATTTCGTTCATAAAATTCTAACAGGTCACCTTCAATATCTATATGATATCCTGGTCGGCAGAACCACTTTAACAAGCGCAGGATGAACCGGGGAGGCTTAGAAGAGTACATATTATGAAAGATTGTTAATGGTTTGAGGTAAAGCTTCCCATAGCTCGTTTCTTGTTGCTCTTACATAGTCAAGAGACTTTTTGCCCGAAGCAGTCAGGGTGAAAAACAGCTTGGGCCGACCGCCTCTTGGTTCGGAACCTTCACCATGATTTGATTCCAGAAATCCTTTTTTTTCCAGTCGCCTTAACGTGGTTTGCAGGGCTCCCACGCTGACTGTCCTGCTGAGGCGGTCTTCGATTTCATCTCTGATCGTTACACCATAGGCATTGCCGTCCAGGATACCCACGGTCAATAATACAAGCTCTTCAAATTCACCAATCTGAAATCGTTTCATACGCAATTACTATTAAGTAGTATTGCTAAGGTAGAGAAAAATTTCATACAATACTATTTTGTAGTATTGTTATCGCTATTTAACCTCCAGAATTATAGAAGTGATGTACTCCAGGGGTAGGGAAGCCTTGAGAGATTCCTGTGATGAAAATTCCCAAAGGGTTAATGCACTTATAAAGGCAATTTTCAAAGCCCTTTGCTTGCGGGTTAGTTTTGGTTCAGGCAAAGAGCTACCACCCACTGAACTTATCCAAAGTGTAGCCTGAAGATGAGAATCAATACCTCCAGCTTTTCAAATCAGCGCCCTTCGGGGCTACACTGCGAACCTTCTCTACATACTTTGTGATAAACATCTGATGATACCGCAACCTGCTGGTGTGGTTCCCATTTTCGTGGTCACCATTCCAGCAGTGCTCGGCCCGATCACCATAGTCCACTTCGCCATTGTAGTATGGGGCCGTGGTTTCAGACAGTATTTCCTCGGCAAGGTATACGGCATTGTTGAGGTAGTAATTGTCCATATCGCCACAATACAGATGGATTTTGTTTTCCCAGTCTTTACCGTGTTTTGCCCAGTCTCTTTTCAGGATATAGGCCAGATCATAGTTTTCTTTCCAGTAAGCAGCTACTTCCTTATCTATTTCTCCGGTCATACGATCCCAGATTCTTTTTGGGTAGCCTTCATCATCCAAAGGTGAGTAGGTAGCTTCCCAAATATCCCATTGCTGCCCTGATCTTCCCTTTGAGCCCAGTACCAACTCCCGGTAGTTCATATCTCTCAGGCTGGCGTCTACATTTCCCAGATAGTCCCTACGACCTGCGACCAGGGTTTTTCTGAAGGTGCCTTCCTCGTAATAAGCATTCTCATCTTCGTAAATGTTTACCAGGCAATAGGCTCTGAAGTCAATAGGGTCGGGGCAGGCGGCAAAACACATTCCGTACTCTTTGGGGTACTTTACCTGAACGGCAAGAGACTCCCAGCCTCCTGTACTTCCACCATAGACAAACCGCGACCAGCCTTCACCAATTCCTCTGAATTGTTCTTCGATATAGGGAATAAGCTCATAGGTGATGGCATCGCCATAGGGGCCCTGTGCCGCACTGTTTACGGCATAAGAATCATCATAGTACGGAGTAGGGTGCTGGATTTTTATAGCGATGACTCTCGGGAAATCCGGACCGGTCCAGGTTTTATAAAAATCATAGGCTTCCTGCCGAACCATAATATTGTAGCCGTCTACATCAAATCGCTCACTGTATTCAGGCTCAAGATCGGGGTCAGGCGGAGTCGCGCTAAAGCCTCCAAAATCACTCGGGAAGTGCCCGTGCATAATGGCGAGCGGATATTTTACATCAGGATGCGTTTCCCAGCCTTCGGGTAGCAATACATGCGCTCCCAGGTACATATCTCTTCCCCAAAAATCACTCAACAGCTTACTTCTGATTTTTATATGCTTTATATACTTCGAGTCCTCAGGCTCACTGACAGGAGGTATTTTCTGATCCAGTTTTATGCTGAGGGCAGGAAGCCGCCCGTTCCTGATGGTTACTTTTTGTGGAGAAGAATAGAGGTTACCGGGTGCCTGGTTCCACTTTTGTCCTTCGCCTCTGTCCATAGGCAGTTTAACTACATGGCCGTCTGCCCGATTAAAGGTTTCGTATTTGTGAAACAAGACTTGGACATAAAACTCACCTGATGGTAAGTCTTCAAAGTTGCGAACCGGATATCCGAAGGCTTCATTGTCAAACTGCAGAGACTCTCCCGGGGTCCAGTCATTCACATCCATACCGAAACCCTGGCAGGTTTGGGAATCATCTCTCAGCTGAAACCGTGGTTCAGTATCTGTATGTTCTGAGATCAATACTATTAATCTGCCGTCCAGAGATTCATCATAGTGCTCTGAAGGAAATTGCAATTGGATGTCTGCTGAGGTATCAGGGGCTGAACAGGAGAAAAGGCCTGCCGTGAGGAGGCAAATCACAGCTAAGAACTGCTTTGAAAATGTATCGATTGACTTTTTCATTCGGTTGATGGTTTTGATAGGCCGGTTGGCCACGAAGTAGCATTCAGGTTTAAGTCAATTTAACAATTCCTTTTACCAGTAGCCAAACCTGAAAACTCTTTTAGCTGAAGATGATGATCAGGTGCCTCGTATAGACGTGTGGTTAGATACTACTATACTGCGGCAAGTAAGTAGTGGCTTATAGTGCTGAAACTTCAGATTCTTGATAGAATTGCAGGAACAAAAGTTTTTTCCCGTTGGTTAGACAGCAAACGCATTGATATGGCCTGGTTAAAGAAAACATATGCCACTCAGCTTCCCGAAAACCTGTATTCGGTACAGGCACCTGTACCCGTGGGTAATCCTGAAATGGTCTTGTACAATGAGGCTTTGGCGGATGACCTGGGCGTGACTCAGTATTTCAAAGAGAAGGAGGAAGCGATGAGGTATCTTTCCGGAAACGAAATAGTACCCGGAAGTCAACCGATAGCGCAGGCTTATGCAGGTCATCAGTTTGGTCATTTCAATCGTCTTGGAGATGGTCGTGCTGTTCTTTTAGGTGAGATGGAAACCAGCCGGGGTTTGTATGATTTACAATTGAAGGGGTCGGGTCAGACTGCCTATTCCAGAAGGGGGGATGGCAGGGCTACTTTTTATTCTATGCTGAGGGAATATCTGATAAGTGAAGCCATGCATGCGCTTCGGATACCTACTACGAGAAGTTTGGCTGTGGTTAAAACGACAGACCCTGTTTACAGAGAGCAGATAAATGAGGGGGCTGTCTTATCCAGAGTAGCGGCCAGTCATATTCGGGTAGGTACCTTTGAGTATGCCCGTTATCTGGGGCAGAGAGAAGACCTCGAGGCCTTACTACGATATACCATTGAAAGACACTACCCCGAATTATTTGATCATCAAAACCATGCTTTGGCTCTGCTCGGGAAAGTGATGCAAAAGCAGAAAGACCTGGTCGTTGATTGGTTACGGGTAGGTTTTATCCATGGGGTCATGAATACAGATAACATGACCATTTCTGGTGAAACCATTGATTACGGTCCATGTGCCTTTATGAATGCTTATCACCCAAAAACTGTCTTTAGCTCTATTGATACAGGGGGGCGCTATAGCTACGCCAATCAACCCAATATTGCCTATTGGAATCTGAGGGTATTTGCCAGCACGCTGATCCCTTTGATTGATAAAGACGAAAAGCTGGCTGGTAAAAAAGCACAGGAAGTGCTGGAGCAGTTTCCCGGAGATTTCTCCCAGGCCTATTTTGAGATGATGGGCAACAAACTGGGCATTGTGAATCCGGGTGAAGGAATTCGTGACCTGGTTCAGGAAGGTATGGTGTTGCTGGCAGAACAGAAAGTGGACTATACCAACTTCTTTACAGAATTGAGACGAGACGGTGAGTTGATCAACAAACTCAGAAAGGTTGAGGCTTTTGAAGCCTGGTATGCTAAATGGGAAGAGGCACGAGTCCATGGTACCACTGTATCGGAAAGCGAAGCATTGATGGCACAAAACAATCCTGTAGTCATTCCGCGCAATCATCTGGTAGAAGAGGTCTTAAACTCGGCAGTTACGGGAGATATGGGACCTTTTTACGCATTTTTGGAAAAGCTGACCTCACCTTACGATGATGGCATATCTTTACAAAGTGTACCTGCTGATTTCGATGCGGGTTATCAGACTTTTTGCGGGACTTAGTAAGCTGCTCTTATAGCCGGGGGCTTATTTAGCATGTTTACACTCTTTAAGTCTTAGAGATGGTATTGGTAGAAGCCGTCTTTACAGGCAATAGCCACCCT
This sequence comes from Roseivirga sp. UBA6061, assembly GCA_002427745.1. GTDB lineage: Bacteria > Bacteroidota > Bacteroidia > Cytophagales > Cyclobacteriaceae > Roseivirga. Next base: position 100,680 of record DIYF01000092.1, read on the forward strand.
TTTATTCTTTGGCAAAATGGGCTATTTTCATACGTTTTAATTATGCCTTGATCATCATTACCGTTACCTGAAACGGTAGGCTTAAGCGTTTCTAAACCATATTTCATGATTCCCCAATGGTTCAAAATAAACAGGGTTGCTTCTTTTTTAAGTTTTGCTGCGGCCATTATAACGCTGGTCATGCTGGTTCTGGAAGAAGGTGCAAATGCGGGCCTTCCCGGCACCCTGTTCTTTGTAAGTCTGTCTATTGCCATTCGTAGTCATTCCTTTTTAAAAGGGTTGTCTTTTACAGTTTTGATATTTGCTGCTGTAACTGCAGCCATGTTTTACCCTGATGCTTTCACTCAAATTCAGGAATTCAACCTGAAAGAACTGATCGTCCCTTTACTCATGATTATCATGTTTGGTATGGGGTCTTCCATGAGTTTTAAAGACTTTGTTGGCGTGGTCAAAATGCCAAAGGGAGTTTTTATCGGGATTGTTTGTCAGTTTACCATCATGCCATTTGTAGGTTTTGGCCTGGCATACATTTCCAATCTGCCTGCCGAAATTGCTGCCGGAGTAATATTGGTGGGCTGTTCTCCAAGTGGATTAGCTTCTAACGTAATGTCATTTATTTCTAAGTCTAATCTGGCATTATCGCTCACACTCACAGCCATAGCTACCTTATTGGCTCCGGTGCTTACTCCTTTGTTAATGAAGCTGCTGGCGGACGAATTGGTCCCGATTGACTTTATGGGTATGCTTATCAGTATCTCTAAAATTGTGGTGATCCCTATCATTTTAGGACTGCTTTTCAATCATTTCTTTAGCGGTAAGTTTAAATGGCTTGACAAGGCCATGCCTTTGGTTTCTATGGCAGGGATTGCCATTATTATCACCATTATCACAGCGGCCGGCAGAGATGCATTGCTGACCATTGGTTTGACATTGGTTGCGGTTGTGATACTGCATAATGTCATCGGATATTTTCTTGGATTTCACATAAGCCGACTTTTGGGCCTTGATCGAAAAGCTGCCCGTACAGTTGCCTTTGAAGTCGGAATGCAGAATGGAGGGCTGGCTTCTGGTATAGCTTTGGAAATGGGACGTCTGGCGACCATGGGGTTGGCTCCTGCAGTATTTGGTCCACTGATGAATATTACCGGGTCTTCACTGGCTACCTGGTGGCGAGGCAGGTCTGCTGATGATCTTAAGGAACCTTAATAGTCCCTTGCCTTTAGGTCTCTCTGTTTATGAATGAGCGATACTATTAAACCTCTGCGTTTAAGAACTCACCTTTCACTATAGGGATAGAGCGATTGAATGTCTACGTTTTGGTAATCCAACGCGTCTAACCTTGTCGTACCAAACCAGGAACCGGGGGCATCCACTACCATAATGGTACTGGCGTAACCTGTTTCGTCAAAGCCTCGTCTGAAATGCACCCTTGAGTTAACTACAAATACCTCGAAATCGTCCGGGTTGATGTCGCCAAATGAGAGCTGGGAAGGGTAAATAATCTGCATATAAGCAGGTACTAAGACGACCAGGTTATTTCCGGGTAACTCGATGGCGGCTACCATGTCGTAGTTCCAGAGTGGCCCCATGTATTTGATCGTTCCGGTAAGTCTGATGGGAGTGCCTGCCTGCTCACCGGTAAAACCACCCACGCTCATGTCAAAAGGATCGCCCACTTTAGCCTCTGTGGTCACGAGTGAGTCGAGTGCTTTTTCATCTCTCAGAGCGCTGTAGAATATGTTCCGGACATTTTTAGCCAGGAGCTCTTTTAAAATCCATGTAGCATCTCCGGGTCGGTCGGAATAGTTTCCCAGTACTACGGGAGTCGCTCCGGCCTTTACAGCACTTACCGTGTTACGGGCCGCCTGGTCGGGCATGGGGTATTCCCGATCGGCAAATTCCTTTCTCACTCTCCAGGCATATTCATTCATATCGTTGGCGATGCTGTCTGCCAGCTTCTGGTCATTATTGGTCATTACCTGTATGGTAGTACCCACATCAGGGACATCTGACCATGGAAATCCGAAAAAGACACTCACGAATACATCCGGAAGACGGGCTTCCCATCTTCTGGCTCTTTCCATAATATCCATAGACGGAGATTGTCCCGTCCACTGTACCACGGTGGCTGTAACGATGCCCGGTTTTCTTGTGGCTTTGGCAGGTTTGTATTCTCCACGCATCATTTGTCGTAAATAGTGTGCTGCACGCTCTCCCTGCAGGTAGCTGTCATAATGGGGGTAGCGTTTGGTCACAAACGACCCATCCGCCCATTTGAGGAATTCTTCGTCCTCGTTGCCATGCAGGTCGAAGGTTGCCACGATGGGAACATTGTCACCAACAATACTCCGTACTCTTTTGGCAATCTCTGCTTCAGGTCTCGGAACATTCCTTACGGCCATAGCACCATGCAGGGCCAGATAGACTCCATCGAGTGGCATGTTTTTTTTCAGGTCCTCTTCAATCATACCCATGAAGTGATCAAAGCTTTCCTCGCTGTTCCAGCTTCTGGAAGACCCTCCAAATACGCTCATGGGTGATCTGACACCGATTAGTTCTATATCTCCATGATCTTCTGATCTTTTCACAAAACCCCTGATGTACGAACCGGCTCTCAATAGTTCTTCACCTTCTCTTATTCCGCCACCACGCATCCAGTCATCTATCCCCGAATCTCCGCCCGGACAGAAGGTACAGGTCTCGTGGGAGTACCGGACTACCGCCACTTTGTATGCTTCCTTATCAGAAGTACCAGGGGAGGAGGATTGATGGCAGGATGTAAGGGCTATGAGCCATAGCAAAGCCCAGGTATACAGTTGGTTTTTGTATTGAAAAGAGGCCATGATGAGTTTCGTATACCATTAATTTAACCAATTGAGGTCAATTACTATGGTCAGTATCCATGAGTGGCGACTTTATGATCTGTAAGTGGGAACCTGCCGGGAATGTATCAGCCAGGGTGTGGAGGGAACTTTAACCAGATGGATACAGGCTTTAATCTAAGCTGTCAGTCATTTTTCAATTTGAAGAACCTGTGCTCATCGTAGACTTTGCTGTTCTTAAAAATGGCGTCTTTGAAGATACCTTCTTTTTCAAATCCATTTTTCTCCAGCACTTTCATGGATGCGGTGTTGTATTCGAATACTCCTGTATAAATCCGGTTGAGCTCAAGCTCCGTAAAGCCATATTCTGTTATCAATTCAACGGCTTTGGTGGCAACGCCCATTCCCCAATAAGGTTCGCCTATCCAGTATCCTATCTCCGCTGATTTTCGATAGACATCCTTCTGGACTATCAGCCCAATCACCCCACAGAATTTACCTTTAAAGTCTATGGCGAAGGTTTGTCTCGGGTTTTCTTCCCGGGTCAGATTTATGAAAAATGCGGCATCGTTTTCATCATAGGGAAAAGGGATATAGTCTCTTAAGTTATCCCAGACCTTCTTGTTGTTGGCAAGTTTTGCCAATTCAGGCTTATCGGATGGTTTCAGGGCTCTTATGCTAATCGTTTCTTCCAATTGGATTCCGGTTTAACAGACTGTAAACATTATATCAGGAAGTTGCTTAAAAGTTGTTGAATAACCAATCCTGAAAGGGAAGAGAATGCCCGGCACAGGCGAATCCTGAATCCATTGCGCATGGCCGGGCAGCTTCTCGAATAAAAGAAGATGACTGATCGGATCGTTCTAAAAGCTCACCTTTTTGATCAGGAAATTAGCGTGATTCGGATTACCCTTTACAGCCAGTTCGAACAAATAGGAGTACACCACCATCGTTTGGTTTTCTATGGTTGTTACCGTGGTCGGGAAAATGTTGGGTTCATCACTTTCCAGTGTTGCTTCTATTTTTGCTGTGGTCCAGTTATCATCCGATTTCAGCAGATGAACGGAGTTTTTTGCCACCGTAGGATCAAATACATTACTCACTATGATTAGCTCATTGGCTTCGGTTAGCATAATTCCGTCTATTGAGTGTATGTTGTCGTCAATAGAAATCTGTTTATAGTCACCTGGGTTGTCTAGTGGAATCTTGTACAATGTACCCCTCGCATAGTGCGCCATAATCAGAAAGCCTGCTTCATGCCATTCAATCCCGTTCAGGCCGAAAGTACCGGGTTCCGGGGCCAGTGTAGGGTCGATAAGCAAGACAGAGGCTTCTCCTTCCGGTGTCACTTTAAAAACTGCGGGTGTAAAGCTACTGGTAACATAGGCATTTCCGAGCTTGTCCAGCACAACATCATTGGCTAAATGCGGATTCCCTGCTGGTGTGAGTGAGGATAAATTTACATCGAAGAGTTCTTCACCGGTAGACAGGTCGTAGGCTAATAAACTGGCCAAAACGGGTGGGTTATTACCTGAGGTCTTCTCAGAAAACCCGGGGTCGGCATTGCAAACAAGCAACCTGTTGCGTGATTTGTCGATGGTCATTCCAAGGACTGATTTAAGCTTATCCTGATTGATAAACTCCGTCACTTTGCCAGAGAAACTGACTTTAACAATCTTACCTTTTCTGATAGAACTGAGGTAAATAGTCTGACTTTCCTGGTCGTAGGCAATTCCTTCCGGGTACAGGCCTGTCTCGTTAATGTTTATAGAATCCGGGACTGATATCTTTACATCGTTGTCGTCATTGCAGGCAACAGTGCTTAGGGTAAGAAGCCCCAGAAATACATAGCTGATTATAGAAAATATTCTCTTCATTTTACAATTGAAATTTTGATTAATTTATAATTGTAAAACTCTATAAATCAGATGATTGTATTTATTCTACCATGTTCATAAAATGTGTCTTTTGGCTCATTTTTTTGTTTGTTTAAACTTCATGGGAGTAGTGCCATAGGCTTTCCTGAAAGATTGCACAAAATGAGAAGAGTTTTCAAAACCGACTTCATAGGCGACCTGCGAAACATTAAAGTCTGAGTGCAGCAGCAGGGTTTGTGATTCCTGAAGTCTTCGTGACTTGATCCAGCTTGCGGGTGTCGTTTCAAAGGCGCGTTCGAATTCTCTTTTAAAGGAGCTAAGGCTTGTTCCAAAGAGGTGTGCAAAGTCTTCCACAGTAAGGTTCCTCTTGAAGTTTTTTTCCATGAACTGTTTAATGCCCAGGTTAACCTGAAGGTTAATCATTTCAAGGAAGTGTTTGAAACCTGCTTCGTTTCGTGTTAGCAGGTATAGAAGAAGCTCGTGAATTTTAATATTAAAAAGGGGAGGTGATAAGAGCTCCTGATCTTCGAAGAAAGGAAGAAGCGACTGGATATAGTGCTCAAGTACCTTATCTGTTTGCACTTTGAAGTAGGTCAGGCTCTCACTCTCAGTGCCTGATTTATGAAAATGCTGCTTGTGTTGATCAAAAAAATCGGAGAGGATCTGATCATCCAAAAAGAAAACGATGGCTTCATAAAGGCCTTCTTTCAGCACTTTTTCAGTAGTTAACAGAAGGCCTTTTTTGAGAAACATAGCCTCTCCCTGGTGCAGAGTCAGATCCTCAATGGAAGAGTGAAAGTGTTTGTAGCCTTTTAAGCCAAAGGTGATGACATTCTGGTTAAGCACGATCTGAGACTTCTCTGTCTCAAAATCCCGTCTTAGCAAAACGGCCATACTGCTGCCAAGGGATATGACCTTGTCCCGATCTTTGGATTGCGTTAACAGGGCTTCTGGTAATTTCATGTTTTGCTTATGAGACTGTTAATCCACCATCTACAGGAAAGACGCCACCGGTAATCCAGGAGGCTTCATCTGAACAGAGGAAGAGCACTATGCCTGCAATGTCTTCAGGCTTTCCTATTCTTCCTAACGGGTATGAAGTTTTTAATGATTCTATAAACCCTGTTCTATTTTCTGTATCCATGGAATCAATCGTATTCTCAAACAGAGGTGTACTTACTGTTCCCGGGGCAACCGCATTTACCCTGACTCCTCTGGCTCCCAGCTCAAAGGCAAGAGATCGGGTTGCGGCATCTAATGCGCCCTTGGAAAGCGAATAGAGAGAACTAGGTCTTCCTCTGATCATTTTGTGAGAAAAGTAAGAGCTTATGTTGATTATACTTCCTTTGGATTCGGTCAGGCTTGCCAACAGGGCCTGAGACAGAAAATAGGGAGCCTTGATATTTATATCAATCATTTGATCGAAATCCCCTAATTCTACCTTGTGAAATGGAGTGAATGTAGCAGTACCGGCATTGTTAATGAGTACATCAACAGGTACATCTTTGTTTAGCTTTTCTGCCAGGTTCAGTACCTGTTCAGAGCAGGATAAATCGCAGGAATAGGTCAGGACAGGAGTTCCTGTTTCCGCCTCCATAGATGCCAGTTTGAACGGATCTCTGCCTACAAGTATTAAACGGGCGCCTTCATTGGCAAAGGCCAGAGCAATGGCTTTGCCAATGCCCTGGCTTCCTCCGGTGATCAATATATTTTTACCTGAAAACCTCTTCATTATCCGGCTGAAACAAAGACATCGAGACTTTCAAAGGCTGCTTTCCTTAATGTAAGCAGCTCTTCATAAGACTTACTCGAAAAGACCTGTGTCAAAGTCTCCTTATCGGGCCATTCCGTAATAGAAATGAAGTCAATAGTGCTTGTTCCTGTCAGGGTTTGGTCGATGCTTATTTTTTGAACAGGCTGTGCTCCTGCTTTTTTGAAGATTTCCGAAGCACGCGATGAATATTCTTTCAGAGCCTCTGTTTTTTTCGGGTTGATCTTCGCGTTTACAATCATTAATACACTCATGCTTTTTTTAGACAAAGTTGAGTGTTTCGGTAATGCCGAAATGTTCTGTTTGGTTCAAAATGAATCGTTATTGATTCATCTGGAATAAGGACTATCCGGGTTTACTACAGGCAATGGTTGAGATACCGGATAAAATTGACCCTGGTTTCATGTTAAGGTCAATTTTTCCGGCATGACGAATGTGAAAGTTTATGCCATGGCCGTTGAGCTCCACCTTCTGTTTTTGGTTTAGCTGGTGACGAATCTGCCTGCCATAAAGGCACCAATCAAAGGGGAGAAGTGAGGAGGAGTAAGGCTATGCGCAGACTCTTTTAAATCTCAAGTTCGGTGGTGATGATTTCTTTTACTCCAACGGGGCCTGTCAGTTCCAGCCATATTTCACTTTTGTCTCCGCTGATTGAAAGTCCGAATACAAAAAACTGGCAACAGGCTCTTTCCGTTTTAATAAATTCGGATAGCTGGTCGAGCACCTGGTCAGTTCCCGGAAATTTGAAAGCATAGCCATCTGCCAGCTCCTTTCTGGTAATCACCTGTTCTTTCAGGTTTTTCAGAACCGTTTCTTTTCGTGCCTGGAGCTCCGGTGTGGTCAGTTTACAGGTAAGGTCATTTGTTTTGTTCTTAGCTTTATAGCCTTTGCTGGTCATTGTTGTGGATTGTGTGACCGATGTGTTATCTGGATTATGGCAGGCTGATAAGGTCAGCATTGCCGTGAACAGAGGTATTATTATTCGTTTCATTCCTTTCTGTTTTGATTACCTTGATAAAGGTAAACCGTGGAGCATAGTCAACGGTCAAGCAAAAAATGAGATAAATTTTAAGGAATTATGCTAATAGGTCTTTTATCCAGGAAAACGGGACTTTCCCGCGACACCATACGCTATTATGAAAAGAGGGGCCTGATTCCGCCAGCTCTTAAGGAAAACCAATTTAACAGCTATAAGAACTACCCAGATGAAAGCCTGGAAAGACTGCTTGTTATTAAAAAGCTGAAAGGCTTTGGTCTGACATTAAATGAGATTGCTGATTTCCTGGAGCTATTGGAATTGAATTCGGCTTCCTGTGAAAACGTGTCTGAAAAAATGACCCGGAAAGTCAGGTTGATTGATGATAAAATAAAGGAGTTGGAAGCAATGAAAAACCTGATTATACAGAGTTTAAATGCTTGTCCACGTCAGGAAAGTGAAACGGATAATTGCCCTTTGATAGCCGCTGAAATCTAATGCTATCCTTGTCTTCTGGTCGTAATTGTACTTACTGTTAACAAGTGGACATTATATTGACTGGCTCAAAAAATCCTCTTCTGATATTACTAATAGGAATGCCGAACGCAATGGTTTATGCCATGGCCGTTGAGCTCCACCCTCTGTTTTTGGTTTAGTGCCTGAGTAAGGTAAATCGAAGCGGAATTATTAAAATCTTTGACCAGATGCTTCCAGGTCCCAGGTAGGATGGGTCAGGTCGAACTCCCGGAACATTTTTCCGGCATCTTCGGCAGTCCATTTTGCCCAGTCCGGGTTTAAGTGGTTTCCGTACCACTTTTTTGAGAATTCCCATATTTTCTGAACAGGTTGTATATCGCCAAGTGGAATATTATGACGCGTTGACCAGTCTTCTATCTGTTCGCGGTTCTCGAAAACAAGCATATTGCTACATGTGTAAATCACATTATCCCATGCATTTTTCATAGGAACCGGGAAGTGGATGAATAAATCTTTCTCAATGATTTCTCCGTTCCTGATATGAATTTTTTGAGGTGTTCCTTCTGCTCCAATTGTGGTGGAAATGGTTAAATCTGTCTGGAGTAGTGCAGCAACACCCAGTGAGCACCAGGCACAGTTTCCCCACCATTGTCCACGATCTGATTTAATGAAAAAGTTTGTTGGTGCCAGAGAGAATGGGTGAATTACCCAGACCTTAGGTTGGTCAGGATGCAATACAACTCCATGATAATCCTGCAGTTTATAAAGTGCCTCTGTTACTTCAGTCTCGCTGGTTCCAAAATGTTGGGCCAGTGCCTGATTGGTTGGTGCATGGCCATCTTCTATAATTCTCTTTATTAAAATGTGGTGGAGCTTAGAATTGGTAATCATTTTATGAGCGAGGGAATTGCTGCTGACCTGAATCAATAAGTTCTTGTGAATACTGCTGTCCCGCTTGACACTTCAAATTCCCAGTATTTGCGGTTCATACATCCTGAGGGGCAATCTCCCCAGCCAAGACTAAAGGTAATAGTTGCTGTATTATCGTTTCGGGACAAGGTTATGTCCAGTGGACTCCAGTTACCACATCCTTTTTCAAATTCAGCGATTTCGATCGATCCGATATCGTTGAACTCTTTTTCTAAAGGTATCATATTATAAGCCTCGTCAGAGTACAGGGTGAGCCATGGAAATTGAGGATAGCTACGAGAGGGGGCAACTGAATCGAAATTATAGGTTGTTAAGAGGTTGTCCAGAGATGATTCACCGGTAGGGATTACATTGGCAGCCAGGTTTTGGATTTCACCGCGTTCTGTATCTACTCTCAAGTGGATAGAGCTTAAACCATAGCAGTGGAGTTTATGAATTTGGTAGACATCAAAGACGGTATCTCTTTGGGGAGAACGGGATTTATATACCGCTTCGATGATTTTAAAAATCTTATCTACCTCAATGCTGTTAAGAATGGGCTCTTCGAGGTTTGGATGACTGCTATCCTGAAAAATCTCTTCGAAATATAACTGGTTTGCATCGTGCAAATAGCTCTCTAAAGTATTGACTTCAGGTTCAATTTCAGGCTCACTGATGGTGTCATCAGTTTGGTTACAGCTAAATAAAACGAAAGTGAGGATTGTTAAAGAAAGCAGCTTCTTCATGCCATTTCGGTTTAAGATCTTCGGTTGTAAAATGGAATGGTTTTAATACAATTTAAGGATTCTGGACATTAGAAGCTATTACATCTGGTTTCCATGCCGGATGCTACCGAGAAGGTTTAGGGAGGTTTGCTCATTTTGCAAAAGCGATAATAGATTGGGGGAAGGCTTGCTCATGATTAATCTTTTGGCCATCAGGTAGAGGCTGTTTCAACTTTAAAATGTTGTGAACTGTTAAATAGTATCGTCACATAAAACAAAAGACTTCTGAGAGCAGAAGAGGACAGAAAGCGTTTCTTGGTCTTTTACGATAGATAACAGGGGTGTCGGGCATATGTTAATTTTTGAGTTTTCATATTCTGTACTGGTTAGTTTTCAAATAAAAAACCTTCAGATGGAGATCTGAAGGTTTTTTATTGATTCCGTTAAGTCCTGGTGGACTAGTTGAGTTTAAAAACTCCTTTTTTCCAGATGTTTCTTTAAGTCAAGTTTGTTAATTCCTTTTTCCAACCAATCGGGTGCAGGTTCTCCTTTCAGGTGATGGTCGAAGAACTCCATCATTCTAACACTGTAGTCTTTTCGGTTTTCTAACTTTCTCAACCCATGATTTTCTCCTTTGTACTGTACCAGCACCACCGGCTTTTTCAATCTCCTGAGTGCTGAGTAATATTCAATACCCTGGGTAAAGTCTACTGCTCCGTCTTTATCATTATGAAGCATTAAGAGAGGAGTATTGACCTTTTTCACATGATATATCGGACTGTTTCTAAGGTAAGAATCCCAGTTTTCCCAGGGTGCGCCTCGAAATCTTCCTTGTGAGGATTCGAAGATGGACATATTTCCTCCACCTGAATTCCAATAAATCAGATCATACATGGAAACCATATTGGTAAGTGGAGCTCCGGCTGCAGCAGCTTTGAACATATTGGTTTGCGTAATGAGAAAAGCTGTCTGATACCCACCCCATGAATGGCCGTGGATACCAATATTGTCAGGATCAACTACGCCAGTAGCAATGGCAGCTTTCACGGCAGGGATGACTGCCCAGACTGCCGACATACCCGGATCATCGAGTTTGTAGACGATATCCGGCATAAATACAGCATAGCCATTGCTGGCATAAACATTTGGATTCCAGCCGGTGCCGCCAAAGCCTGGGTTCGACCAGTTGTGGCGGGTCTGCGACATTTTCTCGTAGTAATAAACAATGGTCGGATATTTTTTGCCCTTAACATAGTTTGCCGGAAGTATTAAGGTGCCTTGAAGTTTATCTCCTTTGTCCGTTACATAATCCACAAGTTGAGATCCTGACGACCATTCATACTTATCGGCATCAGGTGCATTGGCTGTCACTTGTTTTGACCCGGCCAGTGATTTGTCAGTCACAAACATTTCAGGAGGCGTGTTGAAGGTTTGTTTACCGAAGAAATATACATCTGCTTTTTCAGCCTTACGCAGGTTGCCAATGTTGGCATCTTCCCAAAGTAAAGAGGTTATTCCAGGTTTTAATCCAGCTTTTCTGGCTGGTGAAAGTGATGCTACTCCACTCTTCTTGTTCCATTCGCCATAGGTGCGCAGGTAAACAGTTTTACTCAAATCAATTCCCTTTTCATCTGGATCCAAGCCAAATCTGTACTGGTAGCGTATACCTTCAGATCTACCGTTTTGCGTCAAATTTACGGGAGTAGATTTACCCTTGACAGGTACCTGCCAAATGTCCCAGCCGTCTCGAAGCAACACGTACTTACTATCAGAACTCCAGCCCAGGGCACCCACCAATGGCTTTTCTATGTTGTGGTCGTCTTCTACATTTATAAATGAAACCGGGAGATTTTCAGTGATATTTTGCGTTGACCCACTTGCTATGTCGTAAACAAAGTAGTGACCATCTTTTCCATAGATAAATTGGTTACCATCGGTAGAGGGTCTTGGGAAAGATGAGAAAGAAGGCAAATAAAAATTGGTAAAGAGTTCTTTTCTTTCACCCGTCTTTAAATCCACAAGGTAAAAATCGCTGTATCGCTGACCATTCAGGTTGATGTCCAATTCATAGGTTTGAATATCAGAACCCAAGGCGTATCGATGCTTTGGGAAAATGTTCAAACTCCGCATACTACTGTCTTGCAAAGCAATATGTTTAGACGAAGCCACGTCATACATTGCCCAGAAGCTAAAATTTTTGTCTTGTCTTTCAGTCACCTGCTGACGCGATTGTAGTTTACTGTCATTCCAATGCCAGATGGTCATATCAGGTTGGTCTGCATCTTTTTTCTTTTTCGGCTTTCCTTTTTTAGCACTCACCTTAGCGATTGCTTTTTGCAGGTCTGAAATGGACTTTAGTGAAGTATCAGACATGATGGATTGCATGGCTTTTGCCTCTGCAGCCTTGATTGAGTCTTTGTTGACCTCTTTCTTTTTAGCTGGCTTCTTTACCAGTTCTAAGGGATGAATTCCATAGAAAAGTCGAGTGAGGTCTTCTGACCACATGGGTCTTCTGTTACCGCTGATTGTATATTTCTGATCGAATCCAGTGCTATCTTTTACGGCATCGTATAAGGTTACCTGAGGCCTGGTCAGGTTTTTTACCCCAAGAACTTTACCGTGATCTTGCTTATACTTTTTATCTGCAACCATCTTGAGTGCAGCAAAGGCGTCTCCTTTCTCAGTCCAGTTTATAAACTTGTAAGAGGCATCATCGGAGTCTAAAACCTGCGTACTGTTATTGGTTACATCCAGAAGGTAAATACCATTGCCCGATTTGTTAGCGGCATCAACCGCATAGGCAAGGTGACTACCTGATTTATTGAACCTGAATTCTGATACATTTCCTATGTTTTGTGCTTTATCAGAATTCAAGTGATGGAGTAAAAGGTCAGAACCTTTGGACTTGCCATTATTGTCCTTCGCCAGGTTTATCGCAAGCAGTGAGGCTTGCTCATTATTGAAAGAATAGCTGATAACATTTTCGAACGTTTTCTTTTCATCTGTACCCAATTCTATCAAAGTAAGCTTGTCTCTAAGTGGCTTTCTTCTAGGGCCTTTGTTCGCTTTTTTAGCAGCATATTTAGGGTATTCTTTGAAAGCAATCCATTTGCTGTCATCGCTGAATTGAATTGACGGAAAACTTGTCGACCCTATTGGATAAGACTTTTTGAGAGAATCAGGATCAGATATTTTTTTGATAATTATTTCTCCGTCAGTTTCCAGAGCTACAATTCCATAAGCAATCCACTGGCCATCAGGTGATACCTGAAAGGAAAAGGGCTGCATGTATTTCCAGGTGGGAATATCTTGCCAGTCAATAGCTTTTTTTTCTTGTGCTATCGAAAAACTGGCGAATAAAAAGAGTGCCGTTAAGGCTGCAAAATATTTACGCATTGTTGAGTTTTTTTTCGAAAGCGGAAAATAGAAAAAAAAATGTAGCCCTGAGAGCGTTTTTGGACGAAGGAAATCTCGTTCATTGAAGATTATATCTGTTTTTATGAGAAGCGTTTTGATAAGGAACTTTCACTGAGTTTCAGGGTAGAAGGAAAGATGCAAAACCAAACCATTGCCTCACTGGTGTTTATGCACTTTTTGTTGGCCAAACGGATCTGCCCATAGGCCAATCTTTCAAGGAATTTTTCTTTACTAAAATAAAAGAACAGCCGTTTTGACGATCAATTCCATCAAAAGGAATAATTTCATACCAACCAAAATCAATACCCCAATGCGCCTTCCAAAAACATTCAGATTTTCGGCATGCTTTGTTTTAGTTTGTATCGTACTCACTTCTTGTGATCAGGGTGATAATACGCTCAGTATTACTGCGGAGGATTACAAGAATGCCGCCCGCTATATGGACCGTGACTGGAATGATCTGGTAGAGAACCAGATTGGCAGCATGCATTGGACGGGTAACGAATACCTGATCTACGACAAGCAGACCAAATCGGGAAAACAGTTTGTATTGGTGGATTTGGCAAAAAAAGAGAAGAAGAAAGCTTTTGATACCGAAAAGCTGGCGAAAGCACTCAGCGATAAACGTGGTGAAGAATTAGATGCCACAGATTTACCACTCAGAGACATCACTTATGATGCTGCTGGTGAAAAACTCTCCTTCAAAATCGGGAACACTGCCTACCGCTGCAACTTATCAGATTATAGCCTGGAAGATGAGGGAGCAGGGTTCAGGGGCAAAAGGCCTGCAGAGCATGTGTCGCCCAATGGTAAACTGGCAGCTTTTATCAAGGACTATAACCTTTGGGTGAGAAATCTGGAAACCAACAGAACCACCCAGCTTACCTTTGATGGTAAGAAAGACTATGGCTATGCCACTGATAATGCCGGATGGACCAGGTCTGACCATGCTGTTTTAAGATGGTCGCCCAATTCTGATAAAATAGCTACCTTTCAGCAAGATGCCAGAGGTGTAGGGGAGATGTACCTGACCTCTACCAATGTGGGGCATCCGACTCTGGAGGCCTGGAAATATCCACTACCTGGCGACAATACCATTTTCACGATAGAGCGTGTGATCATTCACCTGGGCAGGCAACCCAAAGTGGTTCGGTTAAAGAGAGATAAGGAGTATCAGCGCGGTACTACTACAGATCATATCACTAACAGGGCAGGGGTGTTGTTAGATGCCCAATGGAGTGCAGATGGTTCACAGTTTGCCTTTGTGACCGGCTCCCGTGATCATAAAACAGCTGATCTGCAAGTCGCCAATGCCAATACCGGGGCAGTTCGCTCAGTTTACAGAGAAACGGTGGATACCTACTATGAATCGGCCAATAATGCTGCCCAGGGATCTCCTGACGGGCCTTTGTACTGGAGTGTGTTGTTCGACAGTGATGAGTTTATCTGGTTTTCTGAAAAAACAAACTGGAGGCATTTGTATCTGCATAACCTGGGTTCGGGAAATGTGAAGAACGCCATTACCGAAGGTGAATGGGCCACGCAACAAATTATGCATATCGACAGGGGAAATCGGGAGATTTATTTTACGGTAGGGGGAAAGGATGAAGGCAATCCTTACTATCACTATTTGTACAAGGCCGGCTTTGATGGCAGTGACCTTAAAAATCTGACACCGGAGAGGGGGGCGCACAGCTTTAACTTCTCCCCGGATAGAAAACTTATTGTAGATACCTATTCCACAGTAGATACGCCTCCGGTTTCTGTACTACGTGATACTGATGGAAACATAGTGCTTGAACTGGAGCAGAGTAACATTGAGGCTTTAAAGGAAGAAGGCTGGCAGGCTCCCGTGGAGTTTACAGTGAAGGCAAGAGATAACGAAACCGACTTATACGGTGTCACCTTTTTGCCAACGCATTATGATGAGAACAAATCCTATCCTGTGCTCAACTATCTATACCCCGGACCACAGTCCGGCAGTGTAGGTCGCTATGGTTTCAGAGCCGTATGGCGCGATTTTCAGGCCGTGGCAGAGCTCGGTTTTGTGGTGGTGGCCGTAGATGCCATGGGCACCCCGGGCAGGTCTAAGGCCTTTCATGACTATTACTATGGCAATATGGGGGATAACGGAGTGCCTGATAATATGGCCGCCATAAAGCAACTGGCCCAAACATATAAGGCAATGGATCTGGACAGAGTGGGCATCTGGGGGCACTCTGGTGGCGGATTCGCCTCGACCAGGGCGATACTGGCCTATCCCGATTTTTATAAGGTAGCGGTGTCCTCATCAGGCAATCATGAAAACAGAAATTATGAAGCTGACTGGGGAGAGAAATGGCAGGGGCTGCTGACTGAAAATAAGATTGAAGGTCAGGAATACGGAACCACTAACTATGACAATCAGGCCAATCTCTTGCTGGCTGAAAACCTGAAAGGGAGGCTGCTTATAGCACATGGCTCTATGGATAACAATGTGCCTCCCTCTAACACTATGCTGATGGTGGATGCGCTGATCAAGGCCAACAAGGATTTTGACCTGTTGATATTCCCCAATCAACGCCATGGCTATGGTAGTATGACTCCTTATTTTACCAGAAAGCGCTGGGATTATTGGGTGAAGCATTTATTGAATACTGAACCACCCAGAGAGGTTTCATTGGAGAACTTCTAGTCTTTGTTGGTTAGCTGGAGCGACTGACTTGCTGAACTTGACTATGAGTTTGATAACATCCAGATTATCATGCGTAAGCTCGACTTTTCAAGTTTGTATAGAAGTATCTTACCGTAGCAGCCTTTGCAAATAACCCGGTAAGCTTATGGATGATAGTGTTTCTTCTCCGCAGGCTTTATTCCAATTTAAAACCATTTTTCAGCAAAAATTCTTCAGTAAGTCTTCTTCTTTCTTCCAAATCCTTTTGAGCGCTTCCTCTGAAAAAATGCCCCATGCCAGCATATGAGCGTGAAGTGAAGCTATTTTTGGTGTTTTTAATGGCATCCCTGAATTTTTCAAATCCGGAGAATTCAACAATATCATCGTCCTCTCCATGGAAGCTGAGAATGGGTGGAAGGTTTTTATCAATAAGATAAAGCGGTGAGATGGTTTTTGTGTCGTAATTGATATCGTAAACATCTCTGCCGGCAATGTTATATGGGCATGACATCAAAATTATGGCATCTGGTCTTGAACTATATTCTGACGTCACCCCAAAGTCTTCAGGGGTTTCAATCATACCCGAAACCAGGGCTAAATGCGCACCTGCGGAAAAACCGTCCGCCAAAACCTTCTTTGGGTCAATACCTAATTCGTTTGCATTTTCCCGGACCCAGGCTATTGCAGCAAGGGCATCACTTACCGAAGCTTTCACATCTGTACCATGGATGTTCCTCTGGCGATAATCGAAGGCAATCGCAACTCTTCCTTCTTCAGCGGCACTTTTACAGACGCCATAACTCCATTCAGGTAATCCAATCGCCCAACCGCCACCATTGAAAAATAAATGGGCAGGTTTTGTCTGACTTTTATCGTGATTTTCCGGGTAGAAAATATGGGCGTTGAGCGTGATGCCATTCACGGTTTTGTAAACTTTTATTTCGCTGGCGTCCTTCCTTCTGTCCTTACCCATTTGGTAGGTATCCTGTATTTCTTTTACATAGGCTGGATTTTTGACATCTTCCACAGCTTTCGCAAAAGCATAATCAAAGGCTTCCACACGATAGGTCCAGATGTTGGAGGTAAAATGTTCCTTGATAAAAAAATCTTTCACACTTTGATGAGCGTCTAACTCAACGATTGCGTTGTAACGATTGTCTAAACGTTTTAGAGGAACATATTCGAGGTGTGAAAACTTGTATTTTCCAGCAGAAAGAATATCAAAGTAATAGTTCACACATCTTTTATACGCCTTAAACTGAACTAAGGAAGGGTTATCAAAACTTCCCTTCATCACATGTTCAAAATAGTCTTTGGAGACGGTTGCGTTTTTCTGAAAGTCAGCAAAACGATGATAGTTGTTTGGATACAACAACCGATAGCGTTTGTGTATGAATTTGGTTTCAGTTAACAGACTATCAATGAGTTGCGTATCTATTTCCTCAGTATGCTCTTCGTAGCTCTTGACCAGTTTCTGTACGGTTTGCTCTAAAGAATCTATGACTAAGTTAAAGGGCTCTAATTCCTGACTGAATATCTTTCCACGATTGTCTGTCACAAAGGAATCGTTTTTTCTGATGAGATTGCTGAAAGACTCGCGTAGTGACTGTTTTTGTTCAGCAAGTGGACTTGAAGAAGTCGGTTTTATTTGGAGGTCAGTTTGTCCAAGGACTAATGTGAACTGGATGAGTGCAATGGGAAATGTGAGATATTTAAAATTCATCAGTTTATGGAATAGTTACAAAGGTGCTTCGCAAGGATGTACTTCGAATATCAGGGGTGGTTACATGTGATGTTGATTGTTTTATGCTTGCAGAGAACGTCCGAAGGTATCAGGCGTGAATCGAGAAGAAGGTAAAAGGACTTTTGTGAATCCTTGTACTGTTTATGAGTGGGTTCTTCTAAGCTGACTTTCCCGGTTGTCAGGTTCTTCGTGTTGAAAGGGGCCAGCGACCATTGGTTTTATGGTGGGGGGAGCAGTCTTTTTATATCCGGGAACAAGATCGACTGACAAGACTGCCAGGCCCAATTGATGGCTGATTACCCTGTGTTGAGATGAGTGAGCGAACGTTCTGGCTACGCGTCCGCCAAAGGCAGGGTAAATAGTGCGGGAGGGACAGGGCAGAGCCAGGGCTAAAGAAGTCGGAAGGTTTTTAATCGATCTTTGGTAGCACTAAAAGTGCTGAATGTAAGATGGTACCCACAGCATAAGCGTCTGTGGGAGCCGATTCACATATTATAGGTCTGTATCAACACAACTTTGGTGGGCGAAGACGGGTACTTTCTATCCAACCGTTCCAAAATCCCAATCTCCTCTGTACTTGCGCTGTACCCATTGATTGGCTTCTTTAAGGTTGGTGATTTCCATCTTTGCCCCATCCCATAACAATTGCTTCCTGCCGATGAAACGCTTGTTTCCCTGCCAGAAATTATCATTCTCTAATTCCGGGTTTTTAAGGCCGTGAGCTCTTATGGCAAGGTTGCCCATAAGGATGCTCTCTGTGAAAGGACCTGCATAAGAAAAGGGAGAGCTTGTAACACCCTTACCATAACCTGCCATTGCCGCATTGACCCATTGGACATAGTGCCCTTCCGGTACGCGTGCTTCAGTCTCAGCGGGCATTTCTTCTAATTCCATCAATCGTGTTGGAATCAATCTTGGGTTGGCCCCGTAGCAATCGCACATCAGAGTGCCCTTGGTGCCGTAGAAAATACATCCTCCATCCCAGTTGCCCATTTCTTCGTCAGGGCCCAGTCCATCAGGACGTTCCGGTTGAATACCACCGTCCATCCATGCCACCTTAATCTCGCCAGGTCCATCCGTTCGAGGATAGGTGAAATGTATCTTGCTAGAGTCAGGAAAGCTCGCTGATATATCCTTCTCAGAGAAGTTGCCGACATAGCTACCGGTGACACTGCATTCCACAGAAGAAGGATATTTGATCGGTAGGATCCTGAATACCGGATCCATGATGTGACAGGCCATGTCTCCCAGCGCTCCTGTACCATAATCTCCCCAACCTCTCCAGTCAAAAGGATGATAACCTTTGTTATAGTCTCTGTAAGGTGCTGTGCCCAACCATAAGTCCCAGTTAAGTTCTGACGGCACAGGCATTTTACCGGTTGGTACCTGTTGTGCCTGTGGCCATATCGGGCGATTGGTCCAGCAGACTACCTTTTCTACCATACCGATCATGCCCGAGTCATACATCTCTTTCATCTTGCGCACACCATCTCCGGAAGCGCCCTGGTTACCCATCTGCGTGACTACCTTAAACTTGTCGGCTGCTTCGGTGAGTACTCTTGCTTCGTAAATGTCATGAGTCAAAGGCTTTTGTACATAAACGTGTTTGCCTCTTTGCATGGCGTCATAAGCGGCCACAGCGTGCATATGGTCAGGGGTAGATATAGTAACACCATCAATATCCTTTTCATGTTTATTCAACATTTTCCGGAAGTCCTGATAGTACTTAGCGTCTGGCCAGGCGTCCTTAGCCCTTGCTGCCTGTCTCTTGTCCACATCACAAAAAGCAATGACGGAAGCATTCGGACTCTTAGCGCATTCTCCGAGGTCACTGAATCCTTTTCCGCCAGCACCTATTCCAACGATATTAAAGGTATCACTTGGCGGGATAAACCCATTTCCTCCGAGAACGTGTCTGGGCACAATCATAAATCCTGCGGCCCCCACTGAAGCTTTCTTTATGAAATTTCTTCTTCCGTCCTCGTTAATGCTTTTTGATTTTTTCATAGGTGTTTTTATTGATGGGTCAACTCAAATTCTGTTTTGCTTTCAATGCCGGTTCTTTAAAAAGTTCGGATAGGATCACGGCAATTTGGCTGGTAGCAATTTTGTGATCTTAATTTAACTTAAAAAAATAGACTATTGCCTAATGAAGATTATCAATGGTTTTGCTTTGGTTTGAAATCATCATGGGTGATAGTTTGCGTATGCTGAGTACCCCGAATGATATGAACTATACATCTTGTCATGTTCAGGAATTAATAGATTGAGTGCCAGTAGAGTAAGCACTCACTGTATTGATCTCCAGACGGGCATTACTCCAGCGTTACAAAGAGTTCAGACTTGATGAGCCAGGTACCTGATTCCCTGGTCCACATTGCCGAATATTTTCCACGAGTTGTGGAGGGCTTACTGCTATCTCGATTATACATCTGCCATGTGCCTGTTTCCCAGGCCAGTCCTCGGGCCTCGTTTACTTTTACTTCCGTGGTAGTGCGCTGCCAATAAACGCTATCGAGATTCTCTCTCAATACAAGGCTGAGGTTTTCTTTGCCTGAGATGAAATTTCCATTACCAGTGGTGATTTGTACATCGTCAGTCAGGTATGATAAAAACTGAGCTTCCTCATTGGCTTTTAAGGCTGCATTGGATGCTTTTCTGTGGTCTCTTATGAGTTGTGGAGCGCTTCTGGCAGGCTTAGCTGATGAGCTGTCAAGCATTGATTCATCCATGGTGATGGAAACCGTGTGGTTTCTGTTCCAGTTTCGGCCATCATCACCAGAATAGTAGGAGAGGCCTCCGTTGATTGGTATTTTTAAGGTCACCGTAGAGCGGCCAAAGGCGTAATAATAATCGCCATCACTGCGTGTCTCTTCAAACCGATAGGTGGAGCCATCATTTGCATTTTCAATCCAGTAATAATCTCCTCCTTCCGTTTTATATCTTACAAATGAACCACCCCGATAGCTGTAGGTGGTTTGCCAGATAGGATTACTGCTGTTTAGCTCTTTATCGGTCATGAAGAAGGGGCTCTTTTCCAACATGGCCTTGTCGTCTGGAGTGAGGTAGGTCTCATCAGGATATTTGCCATAGATGCCCGTCCACATAATGGCATTGGCGTATTTTTCGGTGTCCGATGGATGAGGAAGGCCAAAGGCATGGCCTATCTCGTGGCCTAGTCCGGCTATCCATCGTGGAATGTCTGGTTGAGTGGGGTGCTGGCCAGTCAGGCCCAGCAAGTCGTCTTCCGGTAGGTAACATATTTGGCCACCACCTCTTCCAGAGCTACCGGGGCCATCGGAATACAACACCCAGGTGTAGTTGCCTGGAATGGTCTCATTGGGCAAAAGCCTTTTTACCTCGCTGAGGGTATGCATAATGCCCCAGTCACCTTCTTTTACGCCTTCAATAGACTCACCGGTAAACCATGATGCCTTTTGATTGGATTTTAGTACTTCTACTATGGGCTCATTAAGCCTGAAGCTGCGCCCTTTCATTTGCTTTCTATACCACTTCTGGATGTCGATTATGGCCATTTCAATGGCTGCTTTATAGTCAGGGTTTTCCTCTCTGTCTGCCGATACCAGGTAGATTACCCTCACCGAAGGGGCTTCTTCTGTCTGCGTGAAGGCGGTATTGACCAGGAAAGGGCAAAGGAAGAGTAGAACGGTAAGTCTTTTGCTCATTGGGTTGAGAGAGGTGCAGAAAAGGTAGAAGATAGGGAGTTTAATTGAATCTGAATGGCCTGAGTTACACCGCTGCCTTGGCGTTTAGTACTCTGTTTAGAGTAGAGAACTGAAATAAGACACCAAAAAGCATTTACTTTGACGGCTTTAGGTGTCGGTCAAAGTATTCGATGAGCTTACCAAACAGGTAGCGATCGTAATGCCGCTCACGGCTCCACCCATGAGTCGCACCCGGTGCAAAGGCAAAGTCGAAGTCCTTGCCCTGTTTAATCAGTTCTTCAGCTAACGCGGCTGTAGTCTTGAATGGTACCACGTGGTCCTGCATGCCGTGGATGAACAGGAGTTTATCTTCCAGATTGGCAGCGTATTTAATCGCTTTTCTTTCAAAGACTTCAGGCTCTGTCTGTGGAGTGCGAACGATAGCAACATCGTCCGTGCCAAAGAACACCGGATCAACAGCGGCTGCAGCAGCAACGCCTACCTGGAATAAGCCCGGTTTCTTTAACAGCGAATAAACGGAGAGAGTACCCCCGTAACTGCTGCCCCAGATACCGATGCGATCGGGATCGACATAATCCAGTGACTCCATGTAAGCAACGGCACTGGCATAATCCTCAATGTCCTGATCGGCAAAACCCAGGAGGAACTCTTCACGGAATGCCCGACCATAACCGTTGCTACCTCGTGAATCCACCTGCATGATGATGTATCCCTTCTTGACCAGGAGCTGCTGTATGAGGCTGTAGTTACCGGCCCAGCGGTTCCTCACTGTATTCGAATACACGGGCCCAAACAGTACGGGGTACTTTTTGCCAGGCTGCATATTGCCAGGCTTCAGAATCCGGGCATGCAAGGTATAGTCATCTACAAGGCTGGGGAAATTAACATATTCTGCAGCTGCCCAGCTGCGCTTAGTGAAGGCGGGTAACGGAGAGTGAGTTACTCGCTTAGCGTCACCACCCTGGCTGCTTACCACGTAAAGCTCGGGTGGAGCAGTGTCGTTGCTATGCCTGAACACCAGGTGCCGGCCATCCGGTGAGGGGTAGCCAACATTCTGACCCGAAAGACCCGTCACCTGCTCAGGATCGCCTCCGGACATGTTCAGGCGATACACGTGTTGTTCGTAAGGATTAACACCATTGCCTGCATAAAACAGTGCATCAACAGTAATACTCGGGGCGGACAGCACATCGTAGGAAGGATCTGTCAGGAGCTTCGGAGAATCTTGTTGCTTTGAGGGATCGATTGTATAGAGGCCGTAGCGATCGCCCATATCGCTTAAGAAAACGACCTGCTTTCCATCCGGATGCCACGCAGACCCAAATGAGGTGTACATGCGGCTCTCCCGAATACCTCGCCAAATCTCCCGCAGTTTGTTTTCTCCGGGTGTCACTACAAACAACTTACGTTCAACGGCAGTGTCAGATGCGATATCAACCAGCAGAGTACCGTCTGATGACCAGTTGAAGTCGATGACCTGGTTGGCGTGTGGGGCCGGCAAATCGAGGTATGTAATGTTACCACTTTCTACATCGAGCAGGCCCACCATGCGAATCTCGTTTGGATCACCCGGGTAACTTCTGCGTACTTCGTTGGGACTGGTTTCGGCCGCCAGGTAATCCGGGAAGGGTACCTTTCGCATCTCACGTCTGTCAACGGAGTGAAACGCAATGATCTTGCCATCCGGGGACCACTTGTAGGTTGGCCCACTCCAGATGCCCGGACCGATTTCACGTTCCGCTCGGCTGTAGCGGCCCTTTCGTAAGTCCGAGAGACTGGCGATACCGATCTCGGTGAGTTGGCGATTCTGTTTAGATGAAAAGTCAGCAAGCCACAAGTCACCGTTCCGTATGTAAGCCGCTTGATTGCCACCTGGCGATATCGACAGACTGCCAGCACCTGCTTCTACAGGCATCAATTGGATGTCTTCTCCCTGGCTCAGTGATGTCTGCCATAGGTGGTTACCTCGAAGGCTAATGATCGTGTTCGCATCAGTCCAGGCAATACCACGCACTGACGCAGATGCCGTTTTGGAAATGAGGCGCAATCCTTTCCCTTCGCTTGTGGATACCCAGAGGCCACGGCCAGGATTTCCCGGTTCACTCCAGGAAAAGGCGAAGTGCTTGCTATCCGGTGCCCAGGCAGGCCGGGAAGGGCTTGTTCCTGTTAGTTTTGGCGTTGCGAACAGGTCATCAAGGGTGAGGTCACTTTCCTGTGCTGTGACGGTTGCGCACATCACCAGCAATAAGCCTGTCATTACCCATGTCTGCCAAAAAGAGATCTGTTTCATGTGTTTGATTTAATAACTGTATGAAGTTCTGGCTGTGCGCCCGCCCAAGTCGGGTAAATAGTGCCGGACTTCAAGGCTGTATCCTTTTAAGTCGCACGAACGATAGCCAAAGCTGTGTCTTTGGGTTTTAATTTAACGAAAGAAAGACAAAGCACTGGTCTTGACGAAATACATTGAGTGCCTCAGTAAAAATGAGTTCTGCTTTGAACTTTAGGGGATGGATTGGGAGACAGGGAAGAGATGAATGTCAATACAGAAGCGTTTTACAAAAACGCTTAGGTGGGTTCAACTCTCTGTTTTTTGTTTTTTAGTCGGTGAAGAACCTGTTTGCCATTGAGGATGGAGGCAGTGAAATACTAACAGTGTATTTCATCTCCTGTTTTTCTCACCATTGCCAATGTCTCATGTATGAGTAGTAGCGGATTTATACAAGTTCACTCAAAGCTTTGTTATTCAACTATTTCCCGAAGTATTTTTTGTGCTGTTTTGCTTAATAAGTTGGGCGTTTTCGGTCCACTTTGATTAGTGATAATCGATATTCCCAAGTTGTACTTTGGATAAATAAAGAGCCAGTTTTGAGTACCACTGGTTCCTCCATGATGATTGAATGAGGTTCCATATTTATCTTTCCAAACCCGCCAGTAATAAGCTATTTGTAATGGATGACGCATATCATAAAGCGCTTTGTGAGATTCATCGACTATTGAGTTTTTATCATCTAGTTGTAGCTCAACATAGTGCATGATATCATCCATAGTCATTTTAACCCCACCCGCTGTTCCCCAAAGAGGGTTCAGGTTATTGGGTGCAGGCGTTTCACTGTTCATCCAATATCCACGAATGAGGTTTTCAGTTTGCTTTGAGTCCAGGTTGATTGCCGTATTCGGCATATTGTACTTAACAGCGAAAGACTCTTTCAGTAACTCGCCAATACTTTTTTGATAAACTGCTTCCAGGATGTATCCCATCAACTCTGCACCGGCATTGGAATACAAATAATTAACGCCAGGTTTGGCTGTTATTGAAATACGCTTTAAATCATCCAGGAATTTGTCTTTGTTGTATGATTCTTCCAGCGCCAGGTATTCGCTGGGTACTTCTTCTGTCAGCTTTTCATATAAGCCATTCATTTTATCGGGAAGGAAGGTGGGTAACCCGCTGGTGTGCGTTACTAAATTCCTTATCGTAATTGGTGTGCCGTTGTATTCTAAGTTTGAATAATCTCCCTTTAAATAAACCCTGACATCATCTGCCAGCTTGATTTTTTGCTCCAGGACCGCTTTTGCTACCAGATATCCGGTTATGGTTTTTGAGACAGAACCAACTTCATATATGGTTTTGTCGTTGGGTGGGTTGCTCTTTCCTTTTTCTATTTCGCCAAAGTGTTTTGTGTAAACCTGACCGTCTTTATAGACTCCTATAGAAACAGCGGTTATGTTCTTGTTCTTTAGGAATTTCTGACCGTTTTTTTCGATAACTCTTGAAATATTACTTCCTGATTGATCCTCCTGAGAAAAAGATTTTCCAGATGAGACAATCACCAAAAAGGCTGTGAAGAGTAAAGCGTATCGCATATTGTTTTTAGAGATATTTGGGTCAGGAATTAAGCCATATTCTATTCTAGAACTTAATTCGTTCGTCAAATGTTGGGTAACACTTTTGTATTGGGAGGATAGTAAATAGTTCAGCTTGACGGATACGGCCGATACCTTCATAAACCGGGAGAGAATATGAAGGTGTAGTTGTAAACTCTATCTGGTGGGGCTTTTAAGTAGGCAAAGATCCGGCAATTCTCAGTAGGCATCTTCGCAATAAATAATGTAGTGTGGATTTGTCATGGAACTAAACTTCGAGTGCATTGGCAACAGCCCTCGCCAAAATTGAATGCCGGGTTTCGGCTCAATAGGGAGATGTTTGTAAGTCAGCTCTCTAAAACTATGTTTTGTTCTTCCAATTTATTCAGCAGTGGTTCAATCTGACTTACATCGCTTTTGATAATTTCTAAGAACTCACCCTGATGTTTATCAAACAACTCTAAAGAATGGTATTCTTGCGAAACAGTAGATTGCTGAGCCCAGTTAGCGCTCACGTTTGTTTGATCGTTCTGGAGACTAAGCCTATAGTGGCTAAAGCTGTCCAGATCAGTACTCTTTCCTTGTTGGATTTTGATAAAGAACAATATTTCCCGGAAACCTTTCAGCTTAGACTCACCAAAATCGAAATCCACACCGGTTCGTGAGGTTTCAAATGTCAGGTAAATTATTATCAGGACAACTCCATAGAGAATGAGTCCTTTGATGAATAGAAAAATTGCCGGGATAATGAGAAGCCCCATTAAAATGCCACCTACATATTTCTTAATAGTCGAAGTTTGATTATAGATGATCATAGGCTTAAGCTTAATGCACAACAGGCTTGTATTAGTAAGATCGTAAATACTTCCTGAATCACCTCTGTTTTTACCCTTGACGGTGCTTGCCCGTGCCGGTCGGTCAGCATAGAGTTTGTCTCAAAAGTCGAATAATCCGTCATCACGAATGCAATGAAGTGATCTCTACCTCGATTACGAGTAACATAAGGAGATTGCTTCACTTCGTTCGCAATGACTTATCACTTTTGAGACAAACTCTAAATACCGGAAAAATTAACCTTAAAATTGAATTATGGTCAATTTTTCCGGCCTGTCTTTGCCGAAGCTTCACGCAGGCAGGCATGACGGGAAAGTGAATGTTTACACTGCGCCAGTGAGCTCAACTCCTTGTTTGGAGGAGCAAACCTGGTGAGCACAATGCCGTCTACTGCACTTTCGTATTCCTCCATCGTTTATACCGCTCAGAGTCACTGCCCGGCAGGACTCTGAGCATACCGAATTCCTCAGAGTCTTCTTCGAATGACTCTGAGGGCAGAGGGGATATGAAAAAGCCACCCGTCTCCGAGTGGCTTTCTGTTTATCCTTATGTATTGTGCTATTACACCGCAGCCATTGAGCTCAACTCCTTGTTTGGAGGAGCAAACCTGGTGAGCACAATGCCGTCTACTGCGTTTTCGTATTCCTCCATCGTTGGGGTACGGCCCAGAATGGTAGAAAGCACTACCACAGGCGTAGAAGAGAGGAGTGATTCACCTTTCTTCTCGCTTGAATCTTTAACCACACGGCCCTGGAAGAGACGGGTAGAGGTGGCCATTACCGTATCACCGGGAGCGGCTTTTTCCTGGTTACCCATGCAGAGGTTACAGCCGGGACGCTCCAGGTAGAGCATATTCTCATAGCTGGTACGGGCAGAGGCCTTCGGATTGTTGTCGTCAAACTCGAAGCCTGAGTATTTTTGGAGAACTTCCCAGTCGCCTTCTTCCTTCAGCTCATCTACAATATTGTAAGTAGGAGGGGCTACCACGAGCGGTGCCTGGAAGTCCACTTTGCCTTGCTGCGCCTCAACGTTTTTCAGCATCTGGGCGAGAATCTTCATGTCTCCTTTATGTACCATACAAGAGCCTACAAAGCCCAGATCTACCTGTTTTGTACCACCGTAGTAAGAGAGTGGCCTGATGGTATCATGGGTGTATCGCTTGGATACGTCATCATTGTTTACATCCGGATCGGCAATCATCGGCTCGGCTACTACATCCAGGTCTACTACTACTTCTGCGTAGTACTTGGCGTTGGCATCCGGAGTCAGGGCGGGTTTGGCACCAGATCTGATTTCGTTAATGCGCTGGTTGGCCTTATCGATCAGTCCTTGTAGTACCTGCTTGTCGTTGTCCATGCCCTTCTCAATCATAATCTGAATACGAGACTTGGCGATTTCCAGAGACTCGATGAGGGTGTCATCCTCAGAAATACAGATAGAGGCTTTGGCCTTCATTTCTGCGGTCCAGTCGGTAAAGGTAAAGGCCTGGTCAGCAGTAAGGGTACCGATATGTACTTCGATCACACGGCCCTGAAATACATTTTCACCTCCGAACTGCTTGAGCATTTGCTGCTGTGTGGCATGCACTACATCACGGAAATCCATATAGCTCTTCATATTGCCCTTGAAGGTTACTTTCACGGACTCAGGAATCGGCATAGAAGCTTCACCGGTAGCCAGTGCCAGTGCTACGGTACCAGAGTCGGCACCAAAGGCCACACCTTTCGACATACGGGTATGTGAGTCACCTCCGATAATGATGGCCCAGTCATCAATGGTAATGTCATTCAGCACTTTGTGAATTACATCGGTCATCGAGTGATACAATCCCTTAGGGTCGCGGGCTGTGATCAGACCAAAGTCATTCATAAACCTCATGAGCTTAGGAATGTTAGCCTGGGCTTTTTTATCCCAAACCGAAGCTGTGTGACAGCCGGACTGGTAAGCACCATCTACAATAGGAGAGATCACGGTAGCTGCCATCATTTCCAGTTCCTGAGAGGTCATCAGGCCGGTAGTATCCTGAGAGCCAACGATGTTTACCTCTACACGGGCATTAGAGCCGGCATGCAGTGTCTTGCCCGGGGTGTTACCCACGGCATTTTTATTGAAGATCTTTTCAACAGCTGTGAGTCCCTGACCTTCGTGAGAAATCTCTTTAGAGGGAGCAAATACCACAGGGGCTTCAATGCCCAGTGCTTTGGCAGCGAAAGTCTGCAGTTTTTTACCAAACACAACCGCATAGGAACCTCCCGCTTTAATGAATTCTACCTTTTGTGGTGTCAGGGCGGCAGAGATGTCCATCAGCTCCTGATCGCCATGGTAGAGTTTCTTCTCTTTAGTGTTGATCGTTAGTACAGTACCGGTTTCTACAGAGTAGGTCTGTTCCAGTACGGGCTCTCCGTCAGCGTCACGCACCGTATTGCCGTCTGCATCTTTTTTCTGAACCCAGTTTTTCAGGTCTATTCCGATACCCCCTGTTACGCCCACTGTTGTAAGGAAGATGGGAGCAATGCCGTTGGTACCGGCAATGATCGGAGCAATGTTGATAAAAGGTACGTAAGGGCTTGACTGAATACCCGTCCAGAGCGCCACATTGTTTACGCCTGACATTCTGGAAGAACCTACTCCCATGGTGCCTTTCTCAGCGATCAGCATGACGCGCTTGTCAGGGTGCTTTTCCTTCAGCGCGGTCAGCTCATTCTGCATATCTTTGTTATGCTCGAAAATACACTGACCGTGCAGCTCACGATCAGAGCGCGAGTGAGCGTCTGCACCCGGAGAAAGCAGGTCGGTTGAGATATCACCCGTGCCGGCAATAAAAGTAATTACCTCAATTTCTTCATCAACCTCCGGTAGTTTGGTAAAGAACTCTGCCTGCGCATAGCTCTCGATAATGTCTTTGGCAATTTCATTGCCTGCCTTGTAAGCAGCCTCCAGACGCTCGGTATCGGCCTCATACAGGAATACCTGTGTTTTGAGCACTTCAGCAGCTTTTTTGCCATTGCCTGTTTCATGGCCCAATGCTATATCGAGCAATACTTCGATAGACGGGCCACCTTTCATATGAGAGAGTAACTCAAAGGCAAAGTCCGGAGTGATTTCTTCTACCGTAGCTTCGCCCAGGATGATCTCTTTAAGAAACCTGGCTTTCACTCCGGCAGCGGGGGTAGTACCCGGCAGTGTATTATAAATGAAGAAATGAAGGGAATCTTTTCGGTGTGGATGGGCTACATCCCTGATCTGTTCAATGATGGCACTGAGCAATCCGGCACCGTCAATAGGCTTAGGGTGAAGGCCCTGACCTTTTCGTTCTTCGATCTCCTTGATGTAATCTTCATATACGTTCATAAATGCAATGTTTTAATATGTATGACAGGTAAGTGGGACAGCCTTTGACCTGACTGCTTTACCTTTTTGGACAGTATTTTTATTGAGATGACTACGGTTCATCCTGAGGCCGCAAAGATATCAAATTTCGGGGTAAAAAAAACCAGGCTGGACGGCTTAATGACTATTCTTCGAAGTCTTCCAGTTGCTGTTTAATCAGCTCCTCCATTCGGCTCAGATGCCATTGCATAGGGGTTTCAAACCAGAGTACCTGGCTGACGCTGTGAAGCCTGACGTAGACGAGGTCAATAAAGGTGCGGTCATTGAGTAAAACGCGTATGATTCTGTCTTTCTGAGCCTCTGATATGTCAATAGCTTCAATATCACGATGCAACTCCAGCAGGGATAATACCTGTTTTTGTATCAGATAAGGCTGTAATTTTTGTTCTACCACATCTATATCGCTTTGCTCTGTTACAGGAGTTCTTGAGAGCTTTCTGCGATATTGTAGAATTTCGTGCCGCAACGAGTCAGAAGTCATCAGTCTCAGGTTACCGGAAGATACCAGGTCATCGTAGACAGCATCGGTAGGAGAGTAGAGACGAATATTAAGCAACTGATCCATTGCCATGCGAATGGTGTCCTGCGACACCTGACGGACAGGAGTTTCCAGGAGCTTTTCCAGTAATACTACCTGTAGTCGTCTTTCATCCTGGTCTATGCGTAATTCTTCCCGGTTGATCTTAATCTCTTCATACAGCTCCTGAAGGTATTTCTTTTCAAGCTGAATTTCTGTTTTCTCCTTGCCCCATTCATCTACCACAAAGGCAATGTAGATACTGAGTACGATAACGGGGATTTCTAAAAAAATACGAAGAATGCCAAAGCGACTCCTTTTGCGATCTCCGTTTAAACTATAGCGTGCCAAAAGTCAGGGGGTTAGGGATTAGTATCACCAGACTATAAAGATAATGATAGTTTGGAGACTTGTATCTGAGGTATTTGAACTAATCAGGTAAGAGTAGAAGAGATAGAACCATAAGAATTACTGATATATAGAACACTATAAGAGTAATCCTGATACGTTTCTCCAGGCGAAGTAGCTTGTCCGTTTTGTTGTCTATGTTTTGAGGTTTGAAAGTCGGTGAAAAAATCTCTGTGTCAAAGCGCTGCTCGGGTGTCACCTGTGAAGAACTTGCCTTTTGCTTCCAAAGTGGTTCACCTGTAAAGATGTTATTCTCCTCACTCCTGAAAGAATGCTTTCCGCGTAGGCTAAGAATTTCATCATAATACTTCCTATGGAGGAACATTTTGTAGAAAAGGGCGACTCCTGTCAACGCGGTTGAGACAAGAGTGAAAGCGATGGAATAACCAACTGACATTATGCGTTCCTATCTCCTGATTGCCTTGATAAATACATCGATGTTGTCAGGTCTGCCATTGATAAAACGGATACGCACTTTACCGTCTTCGGTCATATCAATGGCACCCGGAATAGAACTGGATATGAGCATCCATCCTTCCGGAAGTATGACTGTGTTGCGGTTACGTCCAAAACTCCGATCCCAGATGAGTTGATCATCTATCAATAAATAGCGGTTAGGGTCGGTATAGGTTTCTGAGATTCTCAGACGCTTGCTTTCCCCTTCTTTGATCGGGTCATACCATATGACCACCGCTTCAGTATCGTCAGTCAAACCGTTTACTTCAATGCCTTTATCGGCAATGGCCTGCCCTCGGAGTGTCTCTACTTTAAGCTTTTCACCCGTGTCCAGCAAAAAGGCAGAAGGGCCCGAAGCCTTGCTGCCGGCCCGAACAATGTTCACATATTTGTCCATTCCGACTCTCTCTTCGGTATAGTCGTGATAGAGGAAGAAGGAATGGGTCTCGGGTTGTTGGAGAAAGTAGACAATATCCCGATTCTGAAAGCTGCGTTCAGAGACATTATAGCTTACTCTGGCTTTGGATTTATCTCTGCCTCCCGGACGGGCCTGATAATCAGGCCAGGGATTGGTGTCCGGCTGTGGGGTGTACTTCATATTGGCTGCCGGCCTTGCTGCTACTTTGAAAGGCACTCCCTGAGGTCCGTCATTCATAAAGCTGACCTTGATCCGACCGTCTGTTTCCTGCATTACCTGAACCGGATAGTTGGCACTCACCAGTTCATAGCCCTGTGGCAGCACAAGGGAGTTTCTCTTAATGCCCAGTGATCGGTCGAATACGATAGTTCCATTCTCCCGGTAATAGCTGGCGGTATCTTTATAGGTCTTATCGATTCGGAGCCTGGCCTGCCCGCCATTGGGTACGGCTCTTGCCAGATCAATCATAAGGTATTCTCCGTTCTCAGCTGCATAGGAGAGACCATTGGCTTTGGCCTCCCTGCCATCCACGATTTTCCAAACCAACTCCTTGCCTGTCATCAGGTCCCATACGGCATCTACGATATGATCACTGCCGGCTCTGAGGGTATTGAAGTATTTGGTGGCACCAGCGGTGGTAGCGCTGACATCGTAGATAATGCGAAAGCTCTGGCTCTGGGGAGAAAGCAGTTCATAGCGTGTGTAGCTGTCGGTTTGGGTCTGGCGGAATTCCTGGGCTGACATGCGGATGCAGCATAAGCAAAGGAAGATGAAGAGGTACTTCATGGTACAGGTTCAAAGGGTTAAGAGATATGATGTTAATGTAGTCAATCTGTCGACTGAGGGCAAAGGAGAGTATGTGGGCGGGGAGGGAGAGGGAAGTAGGGAGTAGGAGGTAAGAGGTAGGAAGTAAGAGGTAAGA
>DIYF01000092.1:132654-133188 GCA_002427745.1 Roseivirga sp. UBA6061
GTAAGAAGTAGGAGGTAGGAAGTGGGAGTAAGAAGTAGGAACGAATGACCTATTGGAAGTTTAGAAGATGAGTAGCATGGAGATGAAGATCAGCATACCTATGCCCATAATAATCAAACTGTAAGGAAGAATGTCTTTGGCTTTGAGTCTGGTGATTCCCAGAAGTGGGAGGGCCCAGAAGGGCTGTAGCATATTGGTGAGCTGATCGCCATAGGAGAGGGCCATGACTGTTTTGGGCACTGAGACATTGAGCACCTGGGCTGCTTCGGTAACTATGGGCCCCTGTACCGCCCACTGGCCGCCACCGCTGGGGACAAAAATATTGACCAGTCCGGCACTGAGGAAGGTGAAAAGCGGGAGTGTGGTGGCGTTTGAGATGTCTACGAAAGCATAGGAAACTCCTGCCGCCAGTCCTGAGTACTTCATGATGCCCATAATACCTGCATATAAAGGGAATTGAATGATGATCCCCACCGACCCGCTGATGGCCTCGGTAATGGCACTGACAAATCCGGCAAAACTGCCGTGAAGCAG
>DIYF01000010.1:0-39120 GCA_002427745.1 Roseivirga sp. UBA6061
GTACAGAACGAACTGCCCGAAGGCTCATCGATGTACGAGTTTGGCAATGGCCTGAGTCTGGCAGGGAACAATAAGAAAGAATCGAGCTTTTTGTACGAAGAGATTTTTGAGAATGAGAGCTACCTGAAGCACGGCATCAGCATACCTGATGATGGTGTGATATTCGATGTTGGAGCGAACATAGGCATGTTTTCTGTTTTCAGCAGTCTTCGTGGCAGAGATGTAAGCGTCTATAGCTTCGAGCCTATTCCTCCGGTATATGAACTACTGTCTGTGAACACTTCGATATACACAGGAGACTTCAGGCTGTACCCTATGGGGTTATCTTCGGAGGCAGGCAAGGTGACTTTTAACTACTACCCGAATGCTTCTATCCTCTCAGGTATAGGCTCAGAAGAGGCCTCTGTGCGAGACACAGTCCGCCAGTACATTTTGAATGATACAGAGGGAGCTGAAGACCTGTCCGCCTCAGATCTGGAATCTTTGCTGGAAGAGCGACTGGTCACAGAGAGCTACGAATGTGAGCTGGGTACGGTCTCTGGTGTGATATCGGAGAATGAGCTGGGCTTTATAGACCTGCTGAAGATAGATGTAGAGAATGCAGAAGAGGCTGTACTGTCGGGTATCACGGCAGAAGACTGGCCGAAGATAGGCCAGCTGGTAGTAGAGGTTCACGATGTGGATGGCAGGCTGTCCCGGGTTAGCAGTTTATTGAAGAGCAAGGGCTATCGTGTGGTAGTAGACCAGACCAAGGAGCTGGCGCACACAGCCTTGTATGATATATATGCCATAGCGGATAGCTATGAGTCGAGACCCTCAACAGCAAGAGAAGGATATTGGGGCTTTTCAGTCTGTTCCAATGAGCTACAGCAACACCTGGGAGCATCTTTGCCTCCCTATATGGTACCGGCTCGTTTTGTGCCTTTGGCTTCGATACCGCTGACAGCCAGTGGTAAGACAGACAAGAAGGCATTGCCTGCGGCAGAAGCCACAGCGGTACAGACCACGACCTATGAGGCTCCGGGCAATGAAGTGGAAGCACAACTGGCATCGATCTGGGCAGAGATACTGGGTCTGGAGCAGGTGGGTATTCACGACAGCTTTTTCCAGTTGGGAGGAGATTCCATCCTGGCCATGCGTGCCATGCTGCAGGTGAAGCAACAGTTGGAGGTGAATCTGGTAGTAACCGATATCTATTCCTTTCCTACCATCAGCAAACTGGCCGCTCATTTGACTGAGCATGAGGCTCCTGAATCTGTTTCGAAATTTGGTGCATTGACGGCATTCAGACCAAAGGCAAAGAAGATACCTGTCATCTGTCTGCCGGGCCTGGGTGGATTGTCTTTCATGTATAAGTCCCTCTTCGATGGAATGGATCATGACAGGCCGTTTTTTGCATTTTCATCGCTCATGTATGAGCCCGGATTCTACCCGGGCAGTGTTGCTGAACTTGCTGAAAGATACCTGGCAGATATGCAAGCTGTCTTACCGGAAGGTCCCTGTGTTTTAGCCGGCCATTCTCTGGGGGGAAGGGTAGCCTATGAAATGGCACGCCAACTGGAAGAGAGTGGCAGGAAAGTAGAGCAACTGATTTTGTTGGATGCCTCTTTGAATGAAGAAGCAGACGATCTTTCAGAAGAAGACCAGATAGAGATGACAGGCAATGTGGAATTGGACAATGCCTGGCTATTGACGGTCTCCTATTATCGATTGTTTGGTAAGCAGTTGTCCATATGTCATACAGCATTCAAGGCGATTTTTGAAAAAGAGCAGCACTATGAGTGGATGGAAAAGAATGTCTTTGAGTGGTTGGCCTTACCAGAAACCAATCCGGATCAGGCTCTTTCTATGAAACAGGTGCTGGAGGCATATCAGAAAGAAAGGGCGAATGACGAAGACTATATAGGCCAGGTGCAAAATTATCGCATCAATGCCCCGATAACCCTTTTACAAGCTAAAGGTCAGCTGCCATTGGAACCGGTGGAGTCGGATTGTTCAGCCCTGGAAAATCTGAGAGAGAGAACTACCGGTAGGGTAACCGGTATTCCTGTACAAGGGAATCATACCAATATGATCTCGAAGGAGAATGCCGCATACCTGGCGGAAGCTATTGAAGAAATACTGACCAATGAAAGAGACAGTTAGATTATCCGGGCAAGCCAGATACCGCCTGGTTGACCATAAGCGAAAACCGAAGGCGACTATGTCTCCGGTCAATTGGGTACATAATGTCTACAGACCAATATGTGATACCATATCTCAGTCTGTGATATTGTCATACCTAAAAACCGATGCTAAATGAACCGACATGGAAGCTGTTGAAACCATCGAAAAAGACATTTTTGATCTGACCAGTGGTCTTACCAAAGCGGCCAGTTACATGCCCTGTGAGTATCCCGAGCCGAAAATGCTCTTTCGTGAATTTGTGATCAATTTCGAATCTCTTCTGAAAAACAAGTTGATCAGATTTGCCATAATAGGTGATCAGACTGGCGCCAGAAAGGGTAA
This sequence comes from Roseivirga sp. UBA6061, assembly GCA_002427745.1. Taxonomy (GTDB): domain Bacteria; phylum Bacteroidota; class Bacteroidia; order Cytophagales; family Cyclobacteriaceae; genus Roseivirga. The sequence goes on from DIYF01000010.1 coordinate 2,509, forward strand.
ATGGACCGAGGACCTCAAGCCTGTTCTGAAGGATGAATCATTTGAGCAGTACCATGAACGACTTTCCGGCATACTGAATCACGGTTCTTCTGAAAAAGTACGTTATCAGATAGCCATCAACGAATTGGAGGCCTTATCAACTAAGTTTAAAGACTGGCTACTGAGGTTCTATCAACCTGTTCTGGCAAAGACAGGTCTGCCCAGGGGGCTTACTTATACAGTCACCTTTGTAGGAGACTACAAGACTACCTCTTTTGGTATTCACTTTGATGACGACCACGGTTTTCATGTACCGGTTGTCGGGAAAAAGAAAATGCTTCATTGGGATCTTAAGAAATACAGGCTTGATGAAATTTATTCGTCTCAGGTTGAAGAAAGCCTGGCAACCTATGCAGAGCCCGGAAATTGTATGTTTTGGCCTCCGCGCTACTGGCATGTTGGTTCTTCAGATGGGGAAAGTCTGAGTGTGAGTATCGCCCCTGGTACCACTTTATATAACAAAAAGGAGCGTATTGTTATCGCTCTGAGACTGTTTCCGGCCATTATCGCAAAGTTCCTCTGGTTTTGTCTCTCAAGGCCGGGTATGAAGAAAAAGCTTTATGTGGCACTAATGCTGGTTTGGTGCAGGTATTGTCAGAAAGACCTTGATCAGAACGGTGGTTTTGTTCGATCAGATCAAACCCCTCGTAAGAGCGTCAAAGAGATGTTATTCGAACAGTCTCTGGGTATGGGCGCCATGAAGGTCAGGAAGAAAGGTATCAGTCCCACTTACCGCGGGAAGTATCAATTGGCTACCACACAACAACCCTTACTTCACAAAAGCAAAAAAGGAAATTACCTGTCATTAAACGGGCATGTATTCAAAGACGGAGATTCCGCGATGACCTTGCTTGAACGACTCAGGGGAGGTTTGACAATCTCTTGCCCGGAAGATGATGCCCGGATTAAAAAGGCTTTTTTGTGGTTGTTTAAAATCAGAGCAATTTCTGTTGCTGACATTCGGGAGTAATACCTGCACCGCAAAGTTGGCTTAACGCACTGAGAAACCGTGAATGGCATCGGGTGGGTACACTTTGTCCACATCACCAGCCTGAGAGCACCTGTCAGGGTTTGTAGATTTGATCAGAGATTTAATCTGACCTAAGCATCATCATTTATCATATCCATGGAGGGCTTCCCTATCCGTTTGCCTTCGACATCACAATGTGATAGCTGAGATTGCGCTTAGGCCTGCCAATGCAACAGGTATATGAGCCAAAAGCCTTCTTCAGTGGTTTCCGATTCACCCATCGCGGTACTATGCCTGTTTGTAGTTCGACAGCTGACTAAACTTTCAGAAGGGATTCAGCCTGCCCTTACAATCCATTACCACAAGACATCATGAAATCACTCAATGACATCAGGAGACTTTTTGACTCCATAAGAATTAAACGGGGCAAACTCGCTATTGGAATAGTCTGTTTATTAATCACCTCTCTGCTTACCCTGGTGATTCCTGATTTGTTGGGAAAACTTACCGATGCCATAGGAAACGAAGGTCGTACTGAAGATATGACCCAACTGGGCCTGATGCTGGCCGGAGCGCTGCTGCTGGGAGCAATCTTTGAATATTTCAGGATGGTGATTTTTATACAGATATCAGCAGAATCACTCACAAACCTGAGGCAAAAAACCTACAGTCACATAGTCAAGTTGCCCATGCGTTTTTTTGGCAGTAAGAGCATTGGTGAAATCACAAGCAGGATATCCTCAGATATCGAGGTGCTCAGAAACTTCTTCAATGACTCAATTCAGAAGTTAATCAGCGCTGCATTGCTCATAACCGGTGGGTCCGTTATGATGCTGACCGTTTCATGGAAACTCACCCTTTTGGTTTTTGTATCACTGCCCCTTGCCGGGCTCTTGTCTAAAATTTTTGCTTCAAAAATCAAGACCACCTCGAGCAGGCTACAGAAGGATACGGCCCAGTCAAACATTATCGTACAGGAGTCGCTGATCGATATTTACTCGGTCAAGTCATTTACTAATGAAAAGCTGCAGATTTCCCGTTTCAATGAGTCCACGGATGCTGTTACGAGGCTTCATACCCGCCTGGGTATTTTTAAAGGAAGATTTTCTCTGGCTACACAACTGGTGGTCTCCCTGCTGGTAATTACTGTGATCTGGGTGGCCGCCCGAATGATTGATTCGGGAGAGTTAAACCCCGGGCAGGTCGTTTCTTTCGCAGTTTATATGATAGCCGTACTCCTGTCGCTATCGGAGCTTTCAGATGTATATTCAGAGGTGCAGAAAGGTCTGGGAAGTGCTGAGTCTCTGTTAGAAATCATGGGTGTTGAACAAGAGAATCTTGGAGAAAAAACAGATATCGTCTTATCAGGGAGCCTTAAGTTTGAATCTGTTAGCTTCAGCTACCCCGGCAGTAAGAATAAAAAAGTACTTAAGGATATCAATTTTACTATTCCTGAAGGAGAGAGGTGGGCCCTGGTAGGTAGCTCAGGCAGTGGCAAGTCCACCATAGCTTCTCTGATTCTTCAGATGTACGACCTGGATAGCGGAAGCATATACTTCGATCAACACCGAATGGACGAACTGAGTGTGGCTGATGTCAGAAACCATATCGCAGTTGTACCGCAAAGCTCTAATCTCTTTTCAGGCAGTATCAGAGATAACATCTTATTCGGCCGCCTGGATGCCTCGGAAGAGGAATTTATGGAAACCGCTATTGAAGCATCCGTAGATGAGTTTGTTCAACACCTGCCTGGTGGATATGACACCGAAGTAGGCGAGCATGGAACACGACTTTCAGGTGGACAAAGACAGCGCATTCTGTTGGCCAGAGCTATGTTGAAAAATCCGAAAATCCTCATTCTCGATGAGGCCACCTCAGCGCTGGATAGCGAAACAGAAATGCTCGTAACGGTCGCGATCTATCTTTTGACTAAAAGGTGTACCTCCCTCATTATTGCACACAGGCTGTCTACTGTCAAAACAGCCGACCGTATTCTGGTTATGGAAGACGGTGAAATCATAGAACATGGCACCTATGATGAGCTGATGGCTGATGAAAGAAGCCATTTCAGGCATCTGAATTTTCTCAGCCTGGATGCACAGCCTGTCTGACTTGAAAAGCTTAGCTAGTCAGGGGCACGATTTGTCCACACCCATAGACCTGATAGCCGCTGAGAATTGGCCTAATTGAGTGTGTGGCTAAATCCCTTTGAGCTTCTGCTTTCCGGAGAGAAACCACAGACTAAAACCAACAAAATCATGTATATCTCAGGATTTGAAAAAACCAGGTTCATCCGTCCTCTTGATAAGGGCGGGAAAAAACCTGACGAGAAGGAAAAGTCGGGTGACACTCAGGACAAACCTTCAAAGAGCTTTTTTCAAAAACTACTGGGGATATCCACGAAACCAAAGCGGAAGGAAAGCAATGATTAATGTTTTTTACTGCTCCTTTTCAGATCAGGACTTTGAACAGGAAGCAATCAGTGAACTCAAAGACCAGTTGCCAAAGGCTTTAACCGAAAAGGCAGCGCGTTTTCATTTTATAGAAGATCAGTACAGGTCTCTCATAGGGAAGGCCCTGCTCTCTTATGCCCACCTCCAGACAACAGGAAACGAACTTTCCTGGAACGAATACGAGCAAGAAGAGCTTAAGAAACCAAAACTCAAAAACGGTCCATTCTTCAATATCAGCCATTCCGGCAAGGTGGTGACCGTTGCGATGAGTGAGGGTTGTGATGTGGGCATAGACACCGAAGAACTTAAACCCATTGATATCTCTAAATTCGAAGAGAATTTCCTGCCTGCCGAGTGGCTCTGGCTGCAAAACACCTCCAATAAGCTCCGAAATCTTCGCTTTTACCAGTTATGGACACGCAAGGAAGCCATACTGAAAGCAACAGGTTTAGGACTGTCATTACCACTGACCGATTTCAATGTATTGGGTGAAAAGGTGAAAGTACAGAGTCAGGACTGGCATCTGCTCAACCTTAGGTTAGATAAGAGTTCAGTTACACATTTGGCCACGAAGCGCGGAGTATATGATCCCGCTGAGCTGAGTATTCAAAAGTGCGAACTGGCGGATTTGATTTACGGTCGCCTGGTTCTTAAATAGTCGGAAGGAGACATCTTTACCTTCTTTTTAAACTGCCGGTTGAAATGTGAGATATTGTTGTATCCGCAATAGTAGCTCGTTTCCAGAATTCCCATTTGCTTTTCCATCAATACCTTGCAGGCAAACCCGATACGTACCTCATTCAGGAATTCGGTGAAAGTCTTTTGTGTGGTCTTCTTAAAATAACGGCAGAAGGAGGACTTGTTCATGCTGACCAGATCTGCCACGTCATCAACTTTGATATCTTCCTGAAAGTGCTGCATGACGTGATCATATACTTTATCCAGTTTGGCATCACCTGCCTGGTCAAAATGGTTGACAAATCCGGGTGTAGCTATGGTGGTGGTCCCGGAAGCCTGGGCTAAGACCGAGAGTATTTTCAGGAAAGAGAGCATTCGCTCCAGATCATGCAGTTCTTCCAGGCCCATGATAAGCGGGGTTACTTTTTCACTGGCTTCCCTGGTAAATAACAAGCCCAGCTTTGCCTTTTCAATTAATAAGTGAATTTGTCGGAGTTCCGGAATCTCTCCCAGAGAAGTATTGAGAAAAGCCGGGCTAAAGTGAACGACATGGGCTTCGGCCCTGAGCTCAGAATTCTCCTCAAAATAGGCCTCATCATTTTGGAACATATGAGGGAGATTACTTCCTATCAGCACGAGCTCTCCGGCCTGAAAACGAGAGATATTATCTCCGATAAAACGTGTTCCCTCACTTTTCTTGGTGTAGACAAGCTCTAACTCGGTATGATAGTGCCAAACCTTCAAAAAGTGCGGAAAATCATGCTTTGAAGCAGAAAATGAATGATCCGGACTAGCGCCTCTTTTTAATAATGTTGCTTTCACTGACATTAATTTAGCAACTACTATTGAATTTTGAAGGATTCGTGCAAAAATAGTATAGGTACTGGCATACGCTAACGTAGCCAGAAGCTGTTTATTTGGACAGATTGCCTTATGTTCAAAAACGTATCTGCATCAGATTGTCTCATCACCGGTTTTGAAGTGAAAGACATTCGCTTCCCTACCAGTAAGACTTTAGATGGCTCAGATGCAATGAACCCCGACCCGGATTATTCTGCCGCTTATCTGATACTGCAGACGAGTGTTGAAGGGCTGGAAGGGCATGGGCTCACCTTTACCATCGGCAGGGGAAACTCCATTTGTACTGAGGCAATTAAAGAGTTCATGCCTAAGGTAGTAGGGCGCAGACTGGCTGATATCACAGCCAATATGGGAGCCTTTTGGACAGAGCTGAACGGAGATAGTCAGCTCCGCTGGCTGGGACCTGAAAAAGGCGTAATGCACATCTCTCTGGGAGCAGTGATCAATGCCGTATGGGATTTATTTGCCAAATGGGCTGAAAAGCCGCTGTGGGAGCTAATCGCAGACATGAGCCCTGAAGAGTTGGTGGCCTGTGTAGATTTTACCTATATCACTGATATACTGACACCGGAGAAAGCTCTTGAAAATCTCAGGGCCAGAGAAGCCGGCAAGTCTGAGAGAATTTCGGTATTGAAAGCCCATGGCTATCCTGCTTATACAACGTCTGCCGGATGGTTGGGCTACTCTGATGACAAGATCAGAAGGCTTTGCCGGGAGGCTGTAACCAATGGATGGAACTTTGTGAAAATGAAGGTGGGGCTTGACCTGGAAGATGATGTAAGAAGGGCAGCCATTATCAGAGAAGAAATAGGCCAGGACCGGTTTCTGATGATGGATGCCAATCAAAAGTGGGAGGTGCCTCAGGCAATTGATCATATGAAAGTGCTTCAACAGTTCAATCCACTTTGGATAGAAGAGCCTACCAGTCCGGATGATATACTCGGGCATAAAGCCATCGGGGAAGCTATCAGGCCTGTAAAGGTAGCTACCGGAGAGCATTGCCAAAACCGGGTGATGTTTAAGCAGTTTATGACCTCAGGCGCCCTTAGCTATTGCCAGATTGATAGTTGTCGTCTGGCGGGAGTAAATGAAGTGCTGGCCGTTTTGATGATGGCAGACGAACTCAATATTCCTGTTTGTCCGCATGCCGGGGGGGTAGGGCTTTGTGAGTACGTGCAGCATCTGGCGATGATTGATTATATCTGCATCAGCGGTTCTATGGAAGGCAGGGTTGTGGAGTATGTGGATCATTTGCATGAACATTTTGAAGATCCGGTCCGCATTGGCAATGCAGCCTATATGGTACCGGAAATGCCCGGTTATAGTATTACTATGAAAAAGGAATCTATCAATACTTATACTTACCCGAATGGCACCTATTGGTTGGCAGAAAAAGAGACAGTGAATGGAGAAGTTTAGCTTAACAGGGAAAAACGCTTTAATTACCGGAGCTGGCAGTGGCATAGGCCGGTCTATTGCCAAAACTTTTGCCGAAGCCGGTGCTTTTGTACATGCCCTGGAACTCAATGCAGAGGCCGGTGCCTCAGTGGTGGCCGAAATTACTGAGGCTGGAGGGCTGGCAGAGCATCATACCTGTGATGTGACCAGTCAGGTCAGCGTAAGGTCAGTAGCAGATAGCATTGCCGGTGCAGGCAACATTGATATCCTCGTCAATAATGCCGGAATAGCCCATGTAGGAAATCTCGAAGGTACCAGCGAAGAAGACCTCGATCGCATATACTCAGTAAATGTCAAAGGAGTATACAATGGCATGTTTGCCTGCATTCGTCATATGAAAAAGCGCGGTGGTGTGATCCTGAACCTGGCTTCTGTTGCCTCCTCAGTCGGGATTACAGATCGCTTTGCCTACTCTATGAGTAAAGGAGCCGTATTGACCATGACATTGTCGGTGGCCAAGGACTATTTGGGCGACAATATCCGCTGCAACTGCATTTCACCCGGACGTGTTCACACACCCTTTGTGGATGGCTTTATTGCCAAAAACTATCCGGGAAAAGAAGAAGAAATGTTCGAAAAGCTGTCGGCTACTCAACCGATTGGCAGAATGGGTAAGCCGGAAGAAATTGCCGACCTCGCACTGTTTTTATGCTCTGATCAGGCAGCTTTTATCACAGGAACCGATTATCCGATTGACGGAGGTTTTATAAAACTCAACACCTAAGATGAAATTAATCCGATTTGGACAACCGGGAGAAGAAAGACCCGGAATCATCAATAAGAAAGGCATCAAGCTCGATGTAAGCGCCTTTGGCGAAGACTATAATGAAGCATTTTTTGAAAGTCGTGGAATCAGTCGTCTGATTACCTGGCTTTCGGCCAATATTGATAATTGCCCGGTAATCGCTGAAAGTGAAAGACTGGGAGCACCTGTTGCCAGGCCTTCCAAGATTGTTTGTATTGGCCTGAATTACGCCAGCCACGCCAAAGAGAGCGGGATGGACTTGCCGAAAGAGCCGGTATTATTTTTTAAATCCACCACTGCTGTCTGCGGGCCAAACGATGATGTGATCATTCCCAGAAACAGTGTAAAAACAGATTGGGAGGTAGAACTGGCCGTAGTGATAGGGAAAAGAGCCTCTTATATTTCAGAAGAGGAGGCGATGGATCATGTGGCAGGCTATACCATTCACAACGATGTAAGTGAGCGGGAATTCCAGCTGGAAAGAGAAGGGCAATGGGTAAAGGGAAAGAGCAATGACACCTTCGCCCCTCTGGGGCCCTGGCTGGTAACCTCAGATGAGGTGAAAGATCCGCACAACCTGAACCTGTGGCTGAAGCTTAACGGGGAGACCATGCAGGACAGCAATACCTCCGATCTGGTGTTCAAAATCCCGAAATTGATCAGCTATACAAGCCAGTTCATGACCCTGCTTCCCGGTGATATTATTTCTACCGGAACTCCGTTTGGAGTAGGGCTTGGATTGAATCCCCAGCGCTATTTGGTGCCCGGAGATATAATGGAATTAGGTATTGACGGTTTGGGAGTCTCCAGGCAGAAAGCGGCAGGTTACGAGTGAAATTAGATACACATCAGCACTTTTGGCATTATGACCCGGTAAGGGACAGCTGGATTAACGACAGCATGACAGTCCTGAAAGCTGACTTTTTACCTGTGGATTTTAAAAATGAGATTGTTTGTTGTGCCATTGATGGCTGTGTGGCTGTACAGGCCGATCAGTCTGAGGAAGAAACCTGTTTTCTGCTAAAACTGGCTGGTGAGAACCCGATAATCAAGGGAGTTGTGGGGTGGGTAGACCTGAAGGCCGATAATGTTGCCGAAAGACTGGCATACTTTTCCGAAAATCCACTGTTTAAAGGAGTCCGCCATATCGTTCAGGCAGAACCAGATGACACTTTTATGCTGCAACCGGATTTTAAAAGAGGTATTTCAGCATTGTCTCAATTCGATTTGACCTATGATTTATTAATTCGGTCAGATCAACTGGCTATGGCTACCAGACTGGTCAGGTGTTTTCCTGATCAGCCCTTTGTTCTGGATCATATTGCCAAGCCTCTCATTAAAGATCAGATCATGTCTCCCTGGAAAGATCAGATCAGCGAGTTGGCAGGGGAACCCAATGTACACTGCAAGGTCTCGGGTCTGGTAACCGAGGCAGACTGGCATGCCTGGAAGCCTGAAGATATCTATCCCTATCTGGATGTGGTGTTTGAAGCTTTTGGTACTGACCGGCTCATGTTCGGTTCTGACTGGCCGGTATGTCAACTGGCTGGCGGCTATGAGATTATACACGAATTGTTGGAGAGTTATCTCGAGCCTTTTTCGAATGAGGACAAAAACAAAATTTGGGGGAATAACGCGCTTAAATTCTATAAATTGGAGTAGACTTTTTTAATCAACCTCCCCATGTCTTACAACTCCATCAAAACCTTTTTAATACTCACTATTGCGCTGCTCTTTTTTGGCTGTGGCACCACCAAAGAAAAAAAGCTTCTTATTTTTTCAAAAACTGCAGGATATCACCATAATTCTATTGATGCGGGAATCGTGGCCATTTCTAAGCTGGCTGCAGAAAATAACATTAAAATAGATACCACTACAGATGCAAGTCTTTTCACAGAAGCCAATCTGGCCCAATACAGTGCTATCATTTTTTTGAGTACTACCGGAGATATTTTTGACCACTATCAGCAGGCAGAATTTGAGCGTTATATCCAGGCAGGTGGTGGTTTTGTCGGTATACATGCTGCAGCCGATACAGAATATGACTGGCCCTGGTATAACGAGCTGGTAGGGGCTTATTTTCTAAGCCACCCTCATCAACAGAAAGCCAAAATGGATGTTTTAGATCGAAGTCATCCATCGACAAAACACCTGTCTGAAACCTGGGAGCACTTTGACGAGTGGTACAATTACAAAAGTATGGTAGACGGGCCGAAGGTGCTTATGAATCTGGATGAATCCAGCTATGAGGGAGGCCAGAACGGAGCCAATCATCCCATCGCCTGGTATCGTGAATTTGACGGAGGTCGGGCATTCTATACAGGTTTGGGCCATACCGATGAAGCTTTTTCCGATGAACTTTTCCTGAAACACATCTGGGGTGGTATTGAATATGCCATAGGAGACAATGAGCGGGATTTTAGTAAGGCAACTACCCGGAAAGTCCCGGAGGCCAATCGCTTTGTCAGAGAAGTACTGGCTTTCAATCTCAACGAGCCTATGGAACTGGATTATCTGCCCGGGAACAAGATTCTTTTTATTGAGCGTGGCGGAGACTTAAAGTTGTATGACCTGATTGTAGGAGAGCTCTATGATGCCGGCCATGTAGATGTGAAATACATTGCAGAAGACGGTCTGCTGGGCCTTGCTGTAGACCCGGATTATGCCGAAAACCATTGGATTTACCTCTTCTATTCAGCCAAAGTCAAAGGCAAGCTCCAAAGGCTGTCCCGGTTTAGTTTTAAGGAAGGCCAGATCGACCTCGATTCCGAAATCGTTATGATGGAATTTCCATCTACGCATGACTGCTGCCATTCAGGAGGCTCTCTGGAGTTCGATGCACAGGGTAATCTCTATTTGTCTACCGGAGATAATACAAATCCCTTCGAGTCAGATGGCTTTTCCCCCAGCGATGAAGGGCCTGGCAGATCAGTCTGGGATGCCCAGAAGTCAAGTGCCAACACCAATGACCTGAGAGGAAAGATCTTGCGCATCAAGCCTGAAGCAGATGGTAGCTACTCTATCCCTTCCGGGAACCTCTTTGAAGATGATGACCCCAAAACAAGACCCGAGATCTACACCATGGGGCTGCGGAACCCCTTCAGAATTTCAATCGATCAGAGAACAGGAATTCTCTACTGGGGAGATGTAGGACCCGATGCCGGCAAGGATGGCCCACAGCGGGGGCCGAAGGGGCATGATGAGATTAATCAGGCAAAAGAGCCCGGTAACTGGGGCTGGCCATATACCCGGGGCAATAACAAACCTTACTGGGATTATGACTTCGTAAACAAAAAGTCGATCAGGCCTTTTGATCCGCAAAACCTGGTAAATAACTCACCCAATAACACGGGTATAGAAAATCTACCTCCCGCACAGGAATCATTTATCTGGTATGGCTATGATGCCTCTGAAGAGTTCCCCTGGCTGGGTGAAGGAGGCAGAACAGCCATGGCAGGCCCTGTATTCAATAAAGAGCTTTATGCAGGTTCCACCAGCCGTTTCCCCGATTACTTTGATGGGAAACTTATCATTTACGAGTGGATGAGAGACTGGATGTTTCTGGTCACTATGGACGAAAACCATGACTATGTTAAAGCCGAGCCTTTCCTGGGCAATGAAGAGTTTCACAATCCCATGGACATGGTCTTCGGAGAAGACGGAAGCCTTTATATCCTTGAGTACGGTGAAAGCTGGAACACCAGGAATATGGATGCCCAACTTAATCGTATCAGTTTTGTATCGGGCAACCGGGCACCCACGGCCCGAATTACCGCTGACAAATCCGTAGGGGCGGCCCCTCTTACGGTCAGCTTCTCAGGAGAAGGCTCTGTAGACCTGGAGGGTGACCCGATGAAGTATATCTGGAGTTTTGGTGAGGCTGGTAGCAGTACTGAGATTAACCCCACTATGACCTTTGAAAAAGCCGGAACTTACGAGACCACCCTGACCGTCAGAGACTCGAAAGGGCTCACTGATCAGACTTCTTTTTCTATTGTGGTGGGCAATGCTCCACCCGAGATTTCGGTCAGTTTTGACTCCGAGAATGTCTTCTACAATGGCAAGGGTAAGCTTGGTTACAAGGTGACTGTACAGGACATTGAGGATGGTACCATCGCTGATGGAGGCATTGCGGCAGATGCCGTAGAGGTAGTGCTGGACTTTATTCCCGAGGTCAATCCGCGCCAGGAAATTGAGCAGGGGCATAAGATTGAGATTATTTCCAATGGCAGAAAGTATATGGACAACTCCGACTGTATGGCCTGTCATGCCGTGGATAGAAAAGTCAATGGCCCGTCTTATGAAGAAATCGCTGAAAAATACACTGAGGAGCATCAGGACTATCTGAAGAACAAGATCAAAAACGGTGGCTCAGGCGTATGGGGAGAAACTCCTATGGCGGCCCATCCACAGCTTACGGATAATGAGCTGGAAGAAATCGTCAAATACATCCTGTCATTAAAAAAGACAGACAAAGACCTGCTTGCACTGGAAGGTACTCTGGACTTTGATCAGCACAAATCAGATAATGTCTCAGGTATGTACATACTGAGTGCAAGCTATCAGGATCGTGGTAATGGAGAAGCGGCCCCGCTTTCATCTACAGCACAGTATACGTTCAGGGCAGGAGTACTTCAGCCGGAAAATGCTGATGAATCACACGAAGGGAATACGGTCTGGCAGGCGATGGGAGCTGATGTGGTGGGCAATATCAAAGACGGGCATGACTTCGCCTTCAACGATGTACTTTTTGATGGCCTGGAGTCTATCACTTTCAGAGGACTGTATAACGAAGGTTATCGCTACGGAGGAACGGTCGAAGTATGGAGGGGAGGCCCTGATCAGCAACTGCTTGGTTCTACCACCATCGATTATCTGAATTCAGAGAAGCAGGCTTTCAAAGAACACCTCATTCGCTTAAAAAAGACAGACGGCAGAGGTAAGCTCTATGTGCGATTTGTGAATCAAGCTGATCCGGATCAGTATATCGCCAATGCCGACCGTCTGTTGCTCAATTACAGTAAACGCTAAAACTAAACTTATGAAAAATTGCCTGTTCACTATAGTCGGAGTTCTCTTGTTAAACTTTAGCGGATGGTCCCAGGCAATTCATGAAGACGAACGCTATGTTCCGGAAACCGACCCCCTGGTACTTGAAAAACTGAAGCAATGGCAGGGACTGAAGTTCGGCCTGCTGATGCACTGGGGAGCTTACAGCCAATGGGGTATCGTGGAGTCCTGGTCGCTGTGCCCTGAAGAGTATGGCTGGTGTGTGAGAACAAAAGGCTCGGATCCTGATAACTACTTTACCTATAAGCAGGAGTACGAAAATCTGGCCCTTACTTTCAATCCGGTCAACTTTAATCCTGAGAAATGGGCCAAAGCTGCCAAAGCTGCCGGTATGAAGTATGTGGTATTCACTACCAAGCATCATGACGGATTCAGTATGTTCGACTCGAAATACACCGACTACAAAATCAACGGTAGTAAGAGCATTTTCAGGAATCATCCCAAAGCCAATGTAACCAGAGAGATTTTTAACGCTTTCAGGGCAGAAGGGCTATGGGCCGGTGCCTATTTCTCTAAACCCGACTGGCACTCTGAATACTACTGGGACCCGAAGTACCCGCCAAGAGATCGCAATGTAAACTATGAACCCGAAGCCAATCCGGAACGATGGCAGCAATTCACCGATTTCACGCACAATCAGATCCTGGAACTTCTCACCGACTATGGTAAAGTAGATATTCTCTGGCTGGATGGTGGTTGGGTAGCCAAAACCCCGAAGGGCCGGATTACCGACTGGTACCGTGGACAGCTGGGAGAACAGAACACCAATGGTTATCTCAAACACCGTATTGTCAATCAGGACATCAAGATGGATGAGCTGGTAGTCAAAGCCCGGGAAAAACAACCCGGACTTATCGTAGTCGACAGGGCTGTCTATGGTAAAAACCAGAACTATCTGACCCCGGAAAACCGGGTTCCCGAGAAGGCCCTGCCTTACCCATGGGAATCCTGTATTATTTCAGGAGGAGGTTGGTCGCATACATTTGGTGCCCGGTATATGAGTGGCTACCAGGGAGTACAGATGTTGGTAGACATTGTCGCCAAAGGGGGCAATCTCCTTTTAAATATAGCTCCCGGTCCTGACGGTACCTGGCAGCAAGGAGCTTATGACCTGCTTCAGGAATATGCGGATTGGATGGAGGTGAATGCCGAAGCCATCTATGAGACCCATGCCATTGCTCCTTACAAAGAAGGGAAAGTAGCCATGACCCAAAAGGAAGATGGCACCACCTACTTCTTTTATATGGCAGATGAGAAGGAGACTACGATGCCACGGGAAATCAGGGTGAAATCTCTACAGCCTGCTGACGGAGCAAAGGTGAGCCTGCTGGGTGGGGGAAATCTCAGATGGAAAAAAGACGGTGATGGTTTTGTGGTAACCATTCCTGAAAAGTGGAGAAAAAATCCTCCCTCAAATTATGTATGGACCCTGAAAGTGACCGGGCTCAGATGAAATGGTTCCAATCGCTCATATTGATCGTCCTCCTTACCTGTTCCTGTACTCAGAAAGAGCCTGAAAGGCCGAATATCATTGTTTTTCTGGTAGATGACATGGGCTGGCAGGACACCTCTGTGCCATTTTGGGACAAACCCACTCCATTCAACAGCCTCTATCAAACACCCAACATGGAGCGTCTGGCGGCAGAGGGCATGAAGTTTACACAGGCCTATGCCACCTCTGTATGTTCTCCAACACGCATCAGTCTGATGACCGGGATGAATGCGGCACATCACAGAGTCACAAACTGGACACTGAGAAAAGATCAGCAGCCGGTGGCAGATGATGACCTGCTGGCTCAGCCCGCCTGGAATGTCAATGGTATGAGTCCTGTGCCTGGTATTGCCAATACCATCCATGCTACCCCTTTACCTCAATTGCTACATGATACGGGTTACTTTACGATTCACAGTGGTAAGGCCCATTTGGGGGCTATTGGTACACCTGCTGCCAACCCCTTAAACCTGGGGTTCGACATCAATATTGCCGGGCATGCGGCTGGCGCTCCGGGTAGCTATTATGGCACTGAAGCCTTTGGTAACAATGATCCCAATCGTTCTGTATGGGCCGTACCCGGCCTCGAAAAATATCATGGTAAAGACATCTATCTGTCCGAAGCGATCACCCTTGAGGCGGTGGAGGCTATGCAGAAAGCGATCGATCAGGATCAGCCTTTTTTCCTCTACATGGCCCACTATGCAGTACATACCCCTATTCAGGGAGATGACCGCTTTGTTCAGAAATATCTGGATCAGGGAATGCTGCCCACTGAGGCCAGGTACGCTTCTATGGTTGAGGGGATGGATAAGAGCCTGGGAGATATCATGACTTTTCTGGATGCCAGGGGGATAGATGAGAACACAGTCATCCTCTTTATGTCAGATAATGGAGGTTTGAGCGCTGTGGCAAGGGGAGGAGAGAAACACACCCATAACAAGCCCTTGAGTAGCGGAAAAGGCTCTGCTCATGAAGGAGGCATCCGGGAACCTATGATTGTGAAGTGGCCCGGCAAGACGATGCCCAACAGTTCGGCAGAAGACTATCTGATCATTGAAGATTTTTTCCCTTCCATTCTGGAAATGGCATCTGTGAAAGATTACCAAACGGTTCAGCCTGTTGACGGACAGAGCTTTGTATCTATACTGACCGGCACAGAAAGAGCATCTTACAAGGAGAGACCTCTTTTCTGGCATTACCCAAATCGCTGGGGGCCTAAGGGACCAGGTATTGCTTCTACCAGTACCGTCAGGCTTGGTGACTGGAAACTGATCTACTATCATGCCGACCGGAGCTTTGAGCTCTTCAATCTCACTGAAGATATCGGGGAGACTACCAATCGTGCTGTTGATGAGCCCGAAAAACTGAAAGAACTGGCTTCAGTATTGACTCAGCATTTGAAAGAGGTACAAGCCCAGATGCCCACAGATAAGGCCACTGGTAAGCTTGTAGAATATCCACTTGAAATACTTCAACCATGAAATACAACCGATACATTCTCAGTTTTTTCCTCTGTCTGACACTTCTCTCAGGCTGCGAACAACCGACAAAGGAAGAAATCAAACCCAACATCATTTATATCATGGCCGATGACCTGGGCTATGGCGAGTTGGGTATTTATGGGCAGACGAAGATTCTGACACCCCATATCGATGCACTGGCTAAATCTGGCATGATGTTTACCCAACATTACTCAGGTGCTCCGGTATGTGCTCCGGCCCGCTATATGCTCATGACGGGTAAGCATCCTGGCAATGCCCATATCAGAGGAAATGACGAATGGGCTTCCCGTGGTGAAGTGTGGAACTATGAGAAAGCGGTAAATGACCCCAACCTGGAAGGCCAGCGTCCCATCCCTGATGGTACGGTCACAGTAGGAAATGTGCTCCAGAATGCCGGATATAAAACAGGAATTGTGGGCAAATGGGGGCTGGGAGCTCCTCTGACAGAAGGGATTCCCAATAACCGGGGCTTTGATTTCTTCTTTGGTTACAATTGTCAGCGGCAGGCCCATCAGCTATACCCTAGACACCTTTGGAAGAACAAAGAAAAAGTCTGGACCAATAATGAGCTGGTGGCTCCCAGACAAAAACTGGCAGAAGGAGCTGATCCTATGGACCCCGCCAGCTACGATAAGTTTAACAAGCAACCGGACTATGCCCCGGCCATGATGCAGACAGAGGCATTGAATTTTATCGAAGAGAACAAAGACCAGCCCTTTTTCCTCTATTATGCTACCCCCATTCCGCATCTGCCTATTCAGGTACCACAGGAATACACCGACCGTTATCTTGAGCTTTGGGGAGATGAAGAACCCTATATAGGCAACAGAGGATATTTTCCGCACCGCTACCCTAAAGCGGCCTATGCCGGTATGATTACCTACCTCGATGACCAGGTAGGCGAACTGGTAGCCAAACTCAAAGAACTGGGGCTTTATGAAAATACACTGATCATCTTTACCAGTGACAATGGCCCCACTTATACCGGGGGTGTGGATGCTCCCTGGTTTAACAGTGCAGGTCCTTTCGAAACAGCTTATGGCCGTACCAAAGGCTTTACCTATGAGGGGGGGATTCGGGTACCCATGATTGCCGCCTGGCCCGGTAAGATTAATCCCGGCTCTAAAACAGATCATATTTCTGTTTTTTGGGACTTTATGGCCACGGCCGGTGAAATCGCCAGTGCGGAAGTCCCACAGACAGACGGGGTAAGCTATCTGCCCACCTTACTGGGAACAAATGATCAGCAAGACAGGGAATACCTGTACTGGGAATTTCCCGAATACCAGGGGCAGCAGGCCGTGAGGATGGGAGATTGGAAAGGTATTCGCAAAGAGATCAAAAAGGGGAATATGAAGCTGGAGCTTTATAATCTGAAGGATGACCCGGCAGAGCAGAATGACATCGCAGCAGTGCATCCGGACATCATCAAAAAGATGGAAGATATTATGGTCAAAGAGCATACCTCCGCTACCATAGATAGATTTAAGATGACCCAGTTGGGGGATGTTATGAGCGAGAAAGAAAATTAATCTTATGAACAGACTGATTCTTTCATCGGTACTTTTCTGCCTGCTGTTATCTGCTTGTAATACAGGCCTGGACAAAGGCTTTCGGGCATCATTTTCATCTGTGGACCGAACCTGGGTCGGGCCGGAATTCTGGGCCAACCGCCTCCAGGACTGGGAGCTTAAGGACGGACGTCTCGTATGCCTGAATGAAACCAACCCCATGAGAACCGTACATGTGTTGTCGAGGCGGCTTGTGAATGCAAAGGGAAGCTTTGAAACCAGTGTTGAGATACAACTGGAAAAGCCCATGGAAGGTAAAGCGAGTGCAGGAATTCTTTTTGGGGCCGGTGCCGGGCAGGATGTGCGCCAGGCAGCATTGATCCATCACAGCTATGGCAAGAACGGGGGGCTTTACCTGGGTATATCAAGGGATGGCAAGCTGTTCCTAAGAGATTTTGAAACAGCCGATGTCAGGCTTACTGAGGTAGCTCTGAAAGGAAACATTTTTGATAGTCCTGTAAATCTGATATTAACCCTTGATGAAGCCAATCAGTTGACCGCCATTGCCACTTCAGAAGAAGGTGAACTGGGGCGCATTGATAAATTTCAGATTCCGGCAGAGAGAGCCGAAGGCAGCATTGCTTTAGTATCTGATCCGGACCCCGATACAAAGGAAGGTCGGTTCTCTTTCGACAACTGGTCCATCTCAGGTGACAGAGCAAGCACCGGGCAGAGAACCAGCGCAGGCCCGGTCATTGGCAGTCAGTACACGCTGCACAACAATACCCTGAAGCTCACAGCCCAGCTAATGCCCATAGGCAAAGAAGATGCTGATGAGGTGGAATTTCAACTAAAGGAAGATGGCAAATGGAAAACCGTTCAAGTCACTAAAGTAGTTCTTCCGGGCTATACAGCGGCTTTTAAATTAAACAATTGGGATGACTCCAAAGGCAGAGCTTATCGAATCAAATATGAGTTCAAAGGCAGTTTTATGGCCAGGGAAATTCACTATCGCAATGGATATATACAGGCAAACCCGCTTGATAAGCAGGAGCTGACGGTAGCTGCTTTTACGGGCAACCACAATAATGTCAGGCCTGACCCAACCCGCTGGGGTGGTGTGGATACCGGCAAATTTCCGTGGGACTGGGGACTTTGGTTTCCCCATACCGATCTCATCAATAACTTCATGCAGCATAAACCTGATGTGCTCTTTTTTAGCGGTGATCAGGTGTACGAAGGTGCCAGTCCCACCTGGGCCGACAGAAAAAATGCAGAACTGGATTACCTCTACAAATGGTATCTCTGGCATTGGGCCTTTGGCCGTATTACAGCAGATATTCCTACCATTTCTATTCCTGATGATCACGATGTATATCACGGCAATATCTGGGGAGCAGGAGGTCGAAAAGCTGCCCCGGGCCCTTATGGAGGCACTGCACAAGATGGTGGAGGTTATAAAATGCCTGCGGATTGGGTGAAGATGGTGGAGCGCACCCAGACCAGCCATATGCCTGACCCTTATGACCCCAAACCCGTAGAGCAGGGCATAGGAGTGTACTATACTGATCTTAACTATGGAGGAGTCAGTTTTGCAGTGCTGGAAGATCGAAAGTTCAAGTCCGCTCCCAAAGGGCTTTTACCGGAGGCTGAGATTGTGAACGGCTGGGCCAAAAACAGGAACTTCAATGCAAAGACCCAGTCTGACGCAAAGGAGGCCATTCTCCTGGGCCAGCGTCAACTGGACTTTTTGGAACACTGGGCTGCCGAATGGCAGGCGGACACAGAAATGAAAGCCGTTCTTTCACAGACCATTTTTGCCGATGTGGTAACGCTGCCCAGGTCTGAGATCAATGATGCGAATTTTCCCGGGCTTGAAATCTATGAAAAAGGGGGCTATGCTCCTGATGATGTGCCGGCAGCCGATATGGATTCCAACGGCTGGCCTAAAACCGGAAGAGACAATGCTGTAAAGAAACTCAGAAAAGCTTTTGCCGTCCACATTGCAGGAGACCAGCATTTGGGCAGCACCATTCAGTATGGAGTCGATGCCTATCGTGATGCCGGTTTTGCACTCTGTGTACCTTCTATTGCCAACTTCTACCCCAGGCGTTGGTTCCCAGACAAGCCAGGCCTTAATCGGGAACCCGATTCTCCTGTTTACACAGGTGACTACGAAGACGGGTTCGGTAATAAGATGACGGTGCATGCTGTTTCCAATCCTTATATCAGCAATAAGTTTCCGGCCGAACTTCATGATCGTGCGGCCGGCTACGGTATTGCCCGGTTCAATAAAACTGACCGGACCATCACTTTTGAAAACTGGCCTCGCTGGGCCAACCCTTCCCGGGGAGACCAACCCTATGAGGGCTGGCCGGTGACCATTGATCAGGAAGAGAACTACGGGCGAAAACCTGCTGGCTATTTACCCGAATTCCGAATCTCAGGAATCACAGATCCCGTCATTCAGGTTTATAATGAGTCTGCCAAAGAGGTAGTCTATACTGTGAGAATCAAGGGAGTGAATTTCAGGCCAAAAATCTTTAATGCCGGGGATCAGTATACGGTCAAAGTCAGTGACTATTCCGGAAGTTCTCTTACACAGACCTTCGAAGGACTGAGTGCCACCGACAAAGAGACCATAAGCGTCAGCTTCAAATAAGTATTGAACCGTAATTATGCAATAGTAAGCTATTGCATAATCTGATGATCTGAAAATAAACTACTCATATAGCATGTGTCAAAACCTACAATGGTGATTTTCAGATATCAGGGTTAACCTTGACAAAATGCTGATTATCAGCATTTTCGTCAGTTATTCATTTTCTAATGAATAATTCAGGTTAAAACAGATAGTTTATTTACATTTCAGACCCTTTTTGATTCTCACGGAGCAAACATAGTGTTTACTGTGGCGAATTACTTACTAGTGTAATCTTACGGATAGAGGTAGTTTTATCTTCACTATTCAATCCTCACTTGGGTAAATCAACCGCGTTATGAAAGCACTCCCGTTCAATTTGAGAGTCAATAGGCTTTTTGTAATACTCCTGGCGATAGTACTGTTCGTTGGTTGTTCTGAAGAGCGTATAACTTTCAAAAGCAATCGGCTTGAGTTAAGTCTGGACAGCAAGGGACAGATTACCAGTTTCACAGATATTACTTCCGGCCTGGATTACCATTTTAAAGATACATTGGCTCCCATCTTGTCCGTTCAGATCGGAGATGAGATCATTTCACCACAAGAAGCCAGTCTGGATCATGAGAACAACCTGGTGATCAAATATACAGACGATGTTATTGCTCTTGTTGTGGTTGAAGAGAAGGAAAGTCATATCACATTTGAACTCTTCGGGCTGACTGCCGGAGAACAGGTTGAATTGGTTATCTGGGGCCCCTATCCTACCACCATTGATGGAGTCATTGGTGAAACCGTAGGAGTGGTAAGAAATAAAGAATTTGCCATAGGGATCCAGTCACTCAACCCCAAGACACTGGGGGGCTATCCATGGAATGAGAATGACGCCATGCCTCAGATTGACATTTTTGAAGGAGGCGACTATTCCGATATGAGTGAGAAAGGGAAGCGCTATGTCCTGTATCGGGTAGAAGCAGCCAAACCCACTGACTTTGGCAGTACACTTCAGGCCTACACCCGGAACCGTAACAAAGACCGTGTTATCAAAAACTGGGGTAAAGACCAGTATGTGGCACCTGCCTATGATGATGGAGGTGTCGTTGGGTCAAAAATTGCGCTCTTCGGTTCTTCTGAAAAGCAAGCCCTGGAGACCCTGGGAAAAATTGAAATATCCGAAAACCTGCCTCATCCCATGATCGATGGTCATTGGGGTAAAACGACTCGCACAGCGGCCGCTGCTTATATGATTATGGGCTTTAGTGAGGCAAATATTGATCGGGCCATTGCCTATACAAAGCAGGCAGGGCTACGTTATCTATACCATGACGGGCCTTTTAAAACCTGGGGCAACTTTGAGCTTAACGATGGTTTTCCCAATGGTCGAAAGGGTATGAAGGCTGTGGTAGAGAAAGCCGAAGCCCAGGGAATCATGGTGGGGGTCCATACACTTTCCAACTTCATTACAACGAATGACCCTTATGTAACACCGGTACCTGACGATCGCCTGGCCAGGGTAGGTTCCAGTCTCCTGGCCTCGGCCATTGATGCTGCCCAAAAGGAAATCCCGATTGTTTCACCTGACTACTTCAGGCAACTGAAGAACAACAGTCTGAAAACTGTGCAGGTAGGCAAAGAACTGATTCGCTATGGAGCTGTGTCTGAAACCGCCCCCTGGAAGCTGCTCGATTGCCAGCGGGGAGCCTATGGCACTGAAGCAGTAAGCCATCCGGATGAGAGTGAGGTCAGCCTGTTGGCCGATCATGGATATAAGGTGTTTTTGACCAATGCACAATTGGGAGATGAAATGGCCGGAAACATTGCCGATTTGTACAATGAAACGGGGCTACGCCAAATCTCTTTCGATGGTGTGGAGGGAAATCGCTCTACCGGAATGGGAAATTATGGTGAGATTCTGTTCACCAAAACCTGGTATGACAAGCTTTCTGATAATATCAGATCTCACTACATAGCCGATGCCAGCAGGACGACCCATTACTTCTGGCATATCTACACACGTATGAACTGGGGAGAACCCTGGTATGCAGGTTTCAGGGAAAGCCAGACGGAGTATCGATTGAAGAACCAGAAATACTTCCAGCGCAATTATATGCCCGGAATGCTCGGCTGGTTCAGCATGAGGCCTGCCACCAGTATAGAAGATATTGAATGGATGCTGGCAAGATCTGCTGCCTTCAATGCCGGTTATGCCTTTGTTACCAATTTCGATGCCCTGGAAAAAAACGGCTACACCAATCAGATTTTAAGTGCTATAGGTGAGTGGGAAAAGGCCAGGATGGCAGATGTTTTTACGGATGAACAGCGACAACGCATGGAGGACATCAACAATGAGTTTCACCTGGAAATCATTGCTGA
The DNA here is from genome assembly GCA_002427745.1 of Roseivirga sp. UBA6061. Lineage (GTDB taxonomy): Bacteria > Bacteroidota > Bacteroidia > Cytophagales > Cyclobacteriaceae > Roseivirga. Next base: position 24,302 of record DIYF01000010.1, read on the forward strand.
AAGTGAGTGGAACCTGTATCAGGTGTATTCTCATAAATTCAGCCATGAGAAAAAGGTAAGGCAGCCTGGAGAGCCTTTGTACTCCTCTTTTGAATTTGAAAACCAGACGGGTGATAATACGATTCAATTTATTCTCTCTGCAGTAGATGCAGATATTTCTGACATCAGCCTGGAGTTAAACAACTACAAAAAGACGGTCCTGCCAATAGGACTGAAGAACGGGCAGAGCCTGAAGTATGAGGGCGGTAAAACAGCCATTCTATACGATGAAAACTGGCAAAAGATGCGGGAAATAGACCTGGAGCTGGATTTGGCCATTCGAAATGGTGACCAGGTAATTAACCTGGATTGTGCATTTACCAATACCGGTAAAGAGCCAAAAGTCAAACTGGAGGTAAGAATTATGGGTAAGGCAGAAAGCGTAGGCGTTCAGTAAATGAGGTATCTGTTATTGGTCATATGGGTTCTGGCCCTTTCAGCCTGTCAAGACCTGCCGGAAGAACCGGATAGAAGAACCGTTCTTTGGTATGATGCACCTGCTAAAGACTGGTCTAAAGAAGCTTTGCCCATAGGGAATGGCCGGTTAGGTGCCATGGTCTTCGGAGACCCGAACAGAGAAAGAATTCAGCTCAATGAAGATTCAATGTGGCCGGGTGCTCCAGACTGGGGAGAAGCTCAGGGAACCCCGGCAGACTTGAAGAAGGTGAGAGAGTTGCTTGTGGCCGGCAAAGTCCATGAGGCTGATAAAGCCTGGGTAGGTCGTTTTTCCCATAAGAGCATTGTCCGCTCCCACCAAACTATGGGAGACCTCTTCATCCATTTTAAAGACAGGAACATATCGAATTATAAACGGCAGCTCGATCTGGACTCAGCCCTGGTCACTGTAAGCTATGATACGGAGAGTGGGCACTTTACAGAACGTGTTTTTACCTCCCATCCCCATAATGCAATTGTTATAGAGCTGAAAACTACCAGTCCTGAAGGTTTGAATCTGTCGCTTGAGTTAACCCGTCCGGAAGATGAAGGACACCCAACAGTTGAGGTGACGACTCCTAAGGGTAATGAGCTATGGATGACTGGTGAGGTCACCCAGAGGAATGGGAAGCATTTCTCAAAACCCCTGTCCATCGATTACGGAGTTCAGTTTCAAACCCGTCTCAGGGTAGAGCACGAGGGGGGTACGGTGGAAGCTATCAATGGCCAGCTTCAGTTGAACAAAGCGGAGAGGGCCCTGATTTATATTACCTCTGCCAGCTCCTGGTATCATGGAGAGGACTTTACCGGGGTAGTGGCTGCAGATCAGGAAAAGCTGGCACAAAGCAGCTATGAAGAAACGCTTCAGGCTCATGTAACAGACTATCAACAACTCTTTGACAGGGTGGCACTGGACCTGGGAGGCCATGCACTTGACAGTCTGCCTGTGAATATGAGACTGGAGAGAATGAAAGGAGGAGAGGCTGATCCGGATCTGGTGGCCAAGCTCTTTCAGTTTGGGCGGTACCTGTTAATCGCCAGCTCCCGGCCTGGTTCCAACGCTGCCAACCTTCAGGGTATCTGGAATGAGTACTTAAAAGCCCCCTGGAATGCTGATTATCACCTGAACATCAATTTGCAAATGAACTACTGGCCTGCAGAGGTCACCAACCTGAGTGAGCTGCATGAGCCGCTTTTTGATTTCACTGAAAGGCTGATCGAAAGAGGAAAGATTACCGCGAAAGAGCAGTATGATATGCGGGGATTTGTGGCCCATCAGGCTACTGACTTCTGGGCCCCTGCCTGGATGCGGGCAGAGCAACCTTATTGGGGTGCCTGGACCGGAGGAGGCGGCTGGCTGATGCAGCATTTCTGGGATCACTATATGTTCACGCAAGACGAAGACTTCCTGAAAAACATAGCCTATCCGGCCATCCGGCAGTCGGCCCTTTTTTACCTGGACTGGCTCATGAAAGACCCGCGTGATGGCAAGTGGATCTCGGCACCATCTACCTCACCGGAAAACTCATATATAGCGGCCGATGGCAAGTCAGCAGCTACTGTGCTAGGCACGGCCATCGATCAGCAAATTATCGAAGAGGTATTTACCAATGCCCTGAGAGCAGCTGCCATTCTGGGTATTGAGGATGACTTTACAACGGAAGTCGAAGAGAAGCTTAAAGGTTTGAGACCAGGGGTAGTCATAGGGCCAGATGGACGTATTCTGGAATGGGACAGGCCCTATCAGGAGGCAGAAAAGGGACACCGACATATGTCGCACCTGTATGCGATTTACCCGGGCAATACCATTACCAAAGAGGGTACTCCGGACTGGTTTGCTGCAGTAAAAAAATCAACAGATTACAGGTTGGACCATGGTGGGGCAGGCACGGGATGGAGCAGGGCCTGGCTTATAAATCTGTTTGCCAGGTTGCAGGAAGGAACTGAGGTAGAAAAACATATAAATCTTCACCTGCAGAAGTCCATAGTGCCCAACCTGTTTGACATGCATCCGCCCTTTCAGATTGACGGCAATTTTGGTTTTACAGCAGGTGTGGCAGAGGCGCTTATGCAGTCTCATGCACAGGAAATTCATCTCCTTCCTGCTTTACCCCCTGCCTGGTCTGAAGGTCAGGTGAGGGGATTAAAGGCCAGGGGAAATCTGACTATTGATCTCGAGTGGGCACAAGGCAGGCTGCTGAAGGTGCTGGTGAGCCCGGGCAAAACAGGTGTTTATAACTTCCGGTATGACAACATACAGCGTCAGCTCCGAATGGAAGCCGGTACCACCTATACACTCAATCATCAGCTGATTGAAGAATAAATGCTAATTTGACAGAGGCGGGTATTGACTACCCAAAGAGATAATTACTGTAAAGAATGAAACAAATTTATCGTGAATGTGCCATCAGCTTACCGGGACAACCGGTGAGTAAACAGGAGGACAGAATATGAAGGAGTGGGCTAAACTCTTGATGAAAGATCTCCTGATCGCATTTTCACTGCTTGCTTTGACTCTGGAGAGCAGACATCAGACCTTCCCGGCTGGCGTGCCGGGGCAAAGTTTTAAAGCCTATCAACAGGACATTCCCGGTACTGATCTTTCTATCGATTTTGTTCCGGTTTCCGGTGGTGATTTCAGGATGGGAAGTCCGGAAACTGAGGCCGGGCGAAGAGCGGATGAGGGGCCTCAGCATACAGTCACCGTTGATGACTTTTGGATGAGTACACTGGAGATTACCTGGGACCAGTTTGAGCTCTTTTTGTATAGGGAGACAGACAGTGAGTTTGTAACCCAAAACCGCGACATTGACCTCACAGTAGATGGCGTTTCCGGAGCCACTATGCCCTATGTGAATTTTAACAAGCCCGGTTACCCGCTTGTGAATGTAACACAGTATGCCGCTTCTACTTTTTGCAAATGGCTCAGTGCCAAAACCGGTCATTTTTACAGACTGCCTACCGAGGCCGAATGGGAATATGCCAGTCGTGCGGGCAATGAAGGAGCCTATCCTTTTGAACAAGGTCAGTTGGGTGATTATGCCTGGTATGCTGACAACAGCGGAAAAAAACCACAGAAGGGCGGAACCAGGAAACCTAATGCCTGGGGTCTCTATGACATGCAGGGCAATGTAGCCGAGTGGGTACTGGATGGTTATGATGCCGGTTTTTACAGAGAAGCCGATGCTTCTGACAACCCGCTCAGGTTAACTGAAGAATTGTACCCCAGGGTGGTCAGAGGAGGATCCTTTCAGGATACCCGGGAGAACCTGAGATCAGCCTCCAGACAGCACTCCGACAAAACCTGGAAGAAAAGAGATCCGCAGATACCCAAAAGTCTGTGGTGGCTGACCGATGCCCTTCATGTAGGGTTTCGTGTAGTCAGACCAGCCCAGGTGCCACCGAAAGCCGAATGGGAAAAGTACTGGGGTAAACCGATCAGAGAATATTAAAAGCAAAACTATGAAGACATCTAATCCATCTAACCTGAAGACAAGGCGTGAATTTTTAGAAGCCTCTGCCAAAATAGCTGGTACCGGAGTATTACTCAGCACCTTGCCTATATCCGTAAGTGCCTATGCCGGGGCGGCTGGTGAAATCAAGGTAGCCCTGGTGGGCTGTGGAGGACGTGGTACAGGAGCGGCAGCCCAGGCCATCGAAGCAGATTCAGATGTGCGTTTGGTCGCCATGGCCGATGTTTTTGCAGACCGGCTTGAAAACAGCTATCAAAACCTGTCAAAGAAGTATGAAGGTAAAGGCAAAGTACTGGTAAATGATGCCTCCAAGTTCACTGATTTTGATGGATATAAGAAGGCCATTGATATGGCGGATGTGGTGATTCTGACCACACCGCCCGGCTTCAGGCCACTGCATTTTGAATACGCAGTACAACAAGGCAAGCATGTATTTATGGAAAAGCCTGTGGCGACAGATGTGGTCGGAATAAAAAGAGTACTGGAGGCTGGAAAACTGGCCAGAAAGAAGAAACTCAATGTGGTTGTCGGCCTGCAGCGACATTACCAGAAAAACTATCGTACCGTTGAGAACATGCTCAAAGAAGGGAGCCTTGGTGATATTGTGTCAGGACAGGTATACTGGAACAGTGCCGGGGTGTGGACGCGTCCCAGAAAGCCGGCACAGACTGAGCTGGAATACCAAATGCTTAACTGGTACTACTTCACCTGGATTTGCGGAGATCATATTCTGGAACAACACATTCACAACATTGATGTGGCCAACTGGTACATTGGTGCTAACCCGGTTTCTGCACAGGGTATGGGCGGCAGACAGACACGAACAGGCAAAGATCACGGACATATTTTTGATCATCACTTTGTAGAGTTTGTATATCCTGAAGGTCAGGTCATTTCCAGTCAGTGCCGTCACCAGCGTGGCTGTATGAACAGAGTGGAAGAAGTATTCCAGACCACGAAAGGACAGATTACCGTCAACAGTGGTAATCGCAGTCTTATCAAGGCCTATAACGGCCAGTCTATCCTCGACTACAAGGGGGAAAATGACATTAACCCTTATCAGCAGGAACACAACGAACTCTTTGCGGCTATTAAAGCCGGAGAGCACCGTCTGGACAATGCGGAATACGGAGCGAACAGCACCATGACCGCCATATTGGGAAGAATGGCCACTTATTCCGGCCAGCAGATTACCTGGGATGAAGCCATGGCTACGGATTTGGAGCTGGTTCCTGATAACCTTAGCTCCTTTAATGATGAGGCGCCTATCCTGCCAAATGATGATGGAACTTACCCCGTTGCTGTTCCCGGAAAAACCAGGTTTTAAAAAATGAGATGAAAAGAACCCGGGTCATATTGCTCCTTATGCTGCTTGGCTTGTTTCAAGTGGCTGTTTCTCAGGAGAAACCAAATGTAATTATCATTCTCACAGATGATCAGGGCACCATTGACCTGAACTCTTTCGGAGCTAAAGACCTGCATACACCTAACATTGACCAACTGGCCGGGCGAGGTGTGAAATTCACCCAGTTTTATGCAGCGGCTCCCTTGTGCTCTCCTTCCAGGGCCTCGATGCTCACAGGCATGAACCCTCATGCAGCGGGCTTGCCGGGCAACGCATCCTCTATGAAAGGAACTCCCGGTATGCCGTCAGACAGAGTGACGATTGCCGAGGCCATGAAGGAGGCAGGCTATACTACCGGACACATTGGAAAATGGCACCTGGGTTTTACTCCTGAGACGATGCCCAATGGCCAGGGTTTCGACTATTCTTATGGCCATATGGGAGGCTGTATTGATAACTACTCTCACTTCTTCTATTGGAATGGCCCTAACCGGCACGACCTGTACGAGAACGGTAAAGAAATCTGGGAGGATGGAGCTTATTTCCCGGATCTCATGCAGCAAAAGGCTGATGAGTTTATCACCAGAAGTAAGGACAAGCCCTTCTTCATGTACTATGCCATTAACCTGCCACATTATCCGCTTCAGCCCACTGCCAAATGGAGGGAACACTACCGGAACCTGCCCCATCCCAGAAAGGACTATGCCGCCTTCGTTTCCACCATTGATGAGCGAGTGGGGCATTTAATGAATACCCTGGATTCACTTAAGCTCAGGGAAAATACAATCGTCATTTTTCAGTCAGACCATGGGCATTCTGTGGAGAGCCGGGCCTTTGGAGGAGGAGGTAATGCAGGACCCTACAGGGGAGCCAAGATGTCTTTGTTTGAAGGAGGTATCCGGGTGCCAGCTATCATCAGCTACCCGGGCAGCATTCCTGAAAACGAAGAGCGAAAACAACTGGCACTGAATATCGACTGGTTTCCCACCATCATGGATTATGTGGGTGTGGAAAAGCCTGAGCTTGAAGGCAAGAGCTTAAGAAAGCTGATTGAAAGTAACACCGCAAAGACCTCACATGAGCTCTTCAGATGGAAACAGGGAGTTAGCTGGGCTATCAGAAAAGGTGACTGGAAGCTTATTGGTTTTCCGCAGGACCCCACCAGAAAAGCCTCCCTGGACCCTGAGAAAGATGTGCTTTTCCTCAGCAATCTGAGTACCGACCCGGGAGAAATGACCAATATGGCTGGCAGATATCCTGACAAGGTTGAGGAGCTTCTGGAGGACTATATGCAGTGGGAATATGCCGATAAAGAGGATATTCCGGCAAAACGGGAGAAGTTACCCTCCATTGCCAAAAACGCGACCATCACACTGGCTGAACCACCGCACAGCAAATACGAAGCCCGGAGAGCCCGCAGTCTGCAGGATGAAAAGCTGGGTACACGTCAGTTCAATGATGGTTTCTGGCTGGGCTATGAAGGAAACGACCTGGTTGCCACCATTGATCTGGGCAAGGTGCAACAAATAGAAAGAGTGATGATAGGGGCCTTGCAGGATGCTCCTTCCTGGATATTTTTTCCGGAATATGTAGAAGTAGCCTGGTCAGGAAACGGGAAGGATTATTCAGATCCGGTCAGGGTAGAAGTAGGGGCATTAAAGGACAGGAACCGAAAACTGGTAAAGAGAATAAGGGTGGAAAGAGAAAATGTCCATGGAAGGTACATTCGTGTATTGGTAAAGAATACAGCCAGGTGTCCTGACTGGCATCCGGGAGCAGGCAGAAAAGCCTGGCTCTTTGTAGATGAAATCACTGTGCAGTGAGATTTGCAGTTTCGTCAGACCGAAGGTCAGACGATCTTTTGTGCACGATCACTTCCTGAGAGCTACTATACCCAATCAGGGTCTCTGACTTCTTATACCCGATCAGGGTCTCTCGCAGAGGACCCTGATCATCGTAAGCAACGAATAGAATATAAAGCTAAAGCAGGATGAAAAGAGCAACCATAACGAGCCTGATGTGTATCAATGCCTTGTTGATAAGCACGGTCGGTTTCGCACAGAAATGGAAAGGTGCCAAACCTAACATTGTGTTCATTCTGGCCGATGATATGGGCTGGAAAGATCCTGGTTTCATGGGAAATACCTATCACGAAACCCCTAATCTGGACAGGCTTGCCACCATGGGAACCAGGTTTACCAATGCCTATGCCAACGCACCGAATTGTGCCCCGACACGCGCCAGTTTAATGACAGGCCAGTACACACCAAGGCATGGTATTTTCACAGTGGCTTCGGCAGAACGCGGAAAGAGCGAAAACAGAAAGTTGATACCACCTGAAAACAAACATGTATTAGCACCCCGCTTTGTCACGTTCCCTGAACTTTTGCAGGAGCAAGGCTATGCTACGGCCAGTATTGGCAAGTGGCACCTGGGAGGCAGTCCCAAAACCAACCCTCTGGCACAGGGCTTTGATTTGAATATCGGAGGAGATCAGCGAGGTAGTCCGAAAAGCTATTTCAGCCCTTATAAAAATGAGCACCTGGAAGATGGCCCGGATGGTGAATACCTCACCGACAGGCTTACCGATGAAGCCCTGACCTTTATTGAAAACAACAGCGAAAAACCCTTTTTCCTCTACCTCACTCACTTTGCAGTACATACGCCCATTCAGGGCAAAAAACACCTGGTAGAAAAGTACAGGAGCAAAACGGCTCCTGAAGGACGGTACAATCCGGTATATGCTGCCATGGTAGAAAGCCTCGATCAGGGAGTTGGCAGGGTACTGGACAAGCTGGAAGAACTCAATCTGGAAGAAAACACCATCGTCATATTCTTCTCTGACAATGGTCCGTATTTCCGGGCTTCAGATGCTCTCCCTCTAAGAGGTTCAAAGGGAATGCTATACGAGGGCGGTATTCGAGAGCCTTTGATTATTTATTGGAAAGGCCATACCCGTGCCGGGTTCAGCATAGATGAACCTGTCATCGGAACTGACTTCTTTCCCACCTTTTTGGACCTGGCAGGCATAAGTAAGTCAAATCGCACACTGGATGGTGAAAGTCTGCTGCCCCTGATGGAATCCGGGAAGCGCCTGAAAAGAGAAGCCTTATACTGGCATTTTCCGGCTTATCTAGAGCCTTATGGAGGCATGAAACAAAAGTGGAGACAGGTGCCGGCAGCGGCCATGCGCATGGGAGACTGGAAACTGATAGAGAACTTCGAAACAGGAGAACTGGAGCTGTACAATCTCAAAACTGATATAGGTGAGACGGTCAACCTGGCAGACAGTGAAGACAAAAGAGCGAGTAAGATGCACAAGGCAATGATAAAGTGGCGGGAAAGACTCAAAGCTCCCATGCCAACAGGGCTTAATCCGGACTATAAAGAAGATGAACCATGAGAAGACTTCTGATTTTACTTTCGTTTATCGTTTTGATCAACTCTCTTCATGGTCAGGCTCCTGATTCTTCAAGAATTGTGAGAGTACTCACCTTTAATATTCTGCATGGCGCTACTACCAAAGGAGACTTCGATCTCGATCTTATAGCGGGTGTTATTAAGTCAGCCAAGCCAGACCTGGTGGCTTTGCAGGAAGTAGACTACAAAACTAACCGGGCCAAAAAATACGATCTGGTCACAGAGCTCGCTATCAGAACAGGACTGTCTCCGCTCTTTGCCAGAGCTATGCCTTATGATGGTGGAGAGTATGGCGAGGGAATACTTTCAGGTTATACCTTTTTGAGCACGAAAAACCACCCTTTGCCTTATACAGAGGGAAAAGAACCCCGGGCGGCTGCTGAAGTCAATGTTGTGCTGAAAAGTGGTGATACCATTCGCTTTGTTGGTACCCACCTGGATCATGAAAGAGATCCGACTAACCGTCTCATGCAGGCCAAAGAACTCAATCGTATTTTCACTACCGATGACAGACCGGCTATCCTTAGCGGAGACTTAAATGCAGAACCGGAAAAGGCGGCTATGAAAGAGCTTTTTACCCAATGGACCCGTTCCTTTAAGGAAGACATACCTACTTATCCTTCAGATAATCCTGCTAAGAAGATTGACTATATCCTTTTCCGGCCTGCTCATCGATGGAGGGTATTGGAAACTCAGGTTATCGATGAAAAAATTGCTTCCGATCACTGTCCTGTACTGGTCGTACTTGAGCTTTTGCCTGGAAAGTAGTTTAGGAAAGCCTCCAAACCTATAGCTCCTGATTCCTCTCTTTTACACACCAAATTTGCAGCCATATGGTGGTTTTCGCTCCTGCCTGCAAGTATAGTGCAGGTCCCGGTGAACGAATTGATAGAGAAGACGGCTAATCCACTCTACCTTAGTATCTGCATCAGACCTTATCTACCATGTTTCCTCAAAAGTTCAAGGCTTACTTTTTTATTGTGTTGACAGTTTGTTTAGCGACCACCTGCAACGCTCCCCAACCCACAGAAGCAATGGCGGATGACCATGATACCCGAATGGAATGGTGGCGTGAGGCGCGCTTTGGTATGTTTATCCATTGGGGAGCTTACGCGGTACCGGCTGGTATTTATCAGGGCAAGGAAGTAGGAGGTATTGGTGAGTGGATCATGAGTTCCGCTGATATTCCTGTGAAGGAGTATGAGCAGTTCGTTAAGGCGTTCAATCCCACAAAATATAATGCGGAAGCCTGGGCAAAACTGGCTAAGGAAGCCGGAATGAAGTATATAGTCATCACCTCAAAGCATCATGACGGTTTCGGCTTGTGGGATTCAAAAGTCTCGGATTATGACTTCATAGATGCTTCACCTTACGGCAAAGATGCGTTGAAGGCACTGGCTGATGCCTGCAAAAAAGAAGGTATTAAGCTTGGGTTCTATTACTCCATTATGGACTGGCATCATCCTGATGCCAAAGGTGAGAGTTTCGCCAGGTACAGGGATGAGTATATGAAACCACAGCTGAAGGAGCTCTTAACAGATTATGGAGATATAGCAGTTCTTTGGTTTGATGGTGAATGGATAGAAGAATGGACAGAGCCACAGGGAAAAGAACTTTATGATTACGTAAGAAGTCTTCAGCCGGATATTCTGATTAACAACAGGGTGGGAAAAGGAAGGCAAGGCATGCAGGGCATGAACAAGGACGATTCGTATGCAGGTGATTTCGGAACTCCGGAACAAGAAATACTGGAGGGTACATCTGAAATGGACTGGGAGTCGTGCATGACCATGAACGACACCTGGGGCTTCAAGAAAAACGATGACAACTGGAAGTCGTCCGAAACCCTCATTCATAACCTGATCGATATTGCGGCCAAGGGCGGAAACTACCTGCTGAATGTAGGTCCGACAGAAGAGGGGTTGATACCGCAGCCCAGCATAGAAAGGCTTAAGGATATGGGAGACTGGATGAAAGTCAATGGCGAGGCCATTTACGGAACGATCGGCCTTAGGAAGTACTACCAGGGAGAGCATATCCGCTATACCAGAAAAAAGGGAACAGATACCTTCTATGGACTGCTGTTAAAACAACCTGGCGCTCAGGTGCAACTCAAAAATGTGATCCCTGAAAATAACAGTAAGATATACTTTCTGAAATCTGATGAGCCACTTGCCTGGCAGTATGATCCTTCAAAGGGGACGATTATAGATGTACCAGAACACATCCGCAATTTTGACACGGAAGCCTGGGTGTTCAAAATGCAGGGAAAGGAATCAAGTGTTTTAGATGAGCCGGCTATAAGCACCAGGGGAAAAGAACCTCAGGAGAAAAACATCTTCTACAAACAAAGTGAAGTAGAAATTAATGTGGAAGAAGGTGCTACGGTCTATTATACATTGGATGGAAGTGCACCAGACACAGGTTCTCAAAGATATACAGCCCCGTTCAGCATATCATCCTCCGCGGAAGTCAGAGCAATCGCTACAAAAGCCGGATATGTCGATTCAGGAGAAGCCAGGGCCAGCTTTGTCAGCAGCTCCAGGTTTAGCAGTATCACGCTGAAGAATTCTTACAGTCAAAAGTATAGTGGCTCAGGAGAAATGACGCTGGCCGATGGAGAACGATCCAACAATGGATTTGCCGATGGAAAATGGTTAGGGTTTGAGGGAGAGGATTTGGTCATAACGGCCGACCTGGGAGAAAGCAAGGAGGTCAATGCAATTACTCTGGGCATGTTGCGGCATCATGGTGTCTGGATATTTCAACCGGAATGGGTGACTTTTGAAGTATCCGATGATGGAGAGCATTATACCCGGGCAGGTATTCAGCACTTTGATATTGAAAGTGGCCAGGCCGATACAAACCTGGATATAACACAATCGATAGGGGGAGTAAAAGCCCGGTACATTAGAGTACACGCTAAGAACATCGGTACCTGCCCTGAATGGCATGCGGGAAATGGCGGAAAAGCCTGGCTGTTCGCTGATGAATTAATTGTAGAGTAGTCTGGGAAGTAATTCTACCTTTCAAGTAGAGCGAAGTCTTTTATTGAACACCAAATTTGCATCAATATTGCAATTTGAACTCCTTCCTGCAAGTATAGTGTAGGTCCTGGTGAACGAACTGATAGAGTAGAGCGCGAATCAACTATACCCAATCAGGGTCTCTCGAAGAGGACCCTGATTACTGTCTTACCTGATCTTATCATGGAAGCATAGGTTAAAGCAGTGGCCCATTCCATCAGAGTAAAGTGCCAGAATCGCTATTGTTACACACCAAATTTGCAGGTATATCAAATTTTTCGATTTCTTCTGCAAGTATAGTGTTGGTTGAGGCGAATAAGCTGATAGATAAACAGGCTGACCTAAGCTACCTTGCTCACTTAATCAGACCTTGACTAAAATGTTCTCTCAGAAGCTTAAAGCTTGCTTTTTTATTGTATTGATAGTTGGCCTGGTTACCACCTGCGGTTCCCCTCAATCCACCCAAAGCACATCAGAAGACCATGATACCCGAATGGAATGGTGGCGTGAGGCGCGCTTCGGTATGTTTATTCATTGGGGCTTGTATGCAATTCCTGCCGGAGAGTGGAAGGGTACAACGAATCATGCAGAGTGGATTCGCACCACGGCACAAATACCTCTGGAGGAGTATGATCAGTTTCTGGGGCAATTCAACCCGGTTAAGTTTGATGCAGAGGCCTGGGTGAAAATGGCCAAAGATGCCGGTATGAAGTACATCACGATCACCAGCAAGCACCATGACGGTTTCGCCCTGTATGACTCACAAGTTTCCGATTATGATGTCATGGCCAGCCCGTTTAAAAGAGACATACTCAAAGAGCTCGCAGAGGCCTGCCGCAAGGAGGGAATCAAGCTTTGCTTTTATCACTCTATTATGGACTGGCATCACCCTGATTACCTGCCAAGGCGAAACTGGGAGACAAACCGCTCTGCTGAAGGAGCCGATTTCCCCCGTTTTGTTGATTATATGAAGAGCCAGCTCAAAGAACTTCTAACCAACTATGGAGACATAGGAGTGCTCTGGTTTGATGGAGAGTGGGAAGATACCTGGACGCATGAAGAAGGACTTGCCCTGTACGATTATGTGCGAAGCTTTCAGTCGGATATTATCATCAACAACCGGGTAGACAAGGGACGCCAGGGCATGCAGGGACTGACGGCTGAAGGAGACTTTGCGGGAGATTTTGGTACGCCAGAGCAGGAAATTCCGGACAAAGGCTTACCGGGCATTGACTGGGAAAGCTGTATGACCATGAATGACCACTGGGGTTATAATAAGCATGATGATAACTGGAAATCGACTGAAGACCTTATTCAGAAGCTGGCTGACATTGCTTCCAAGGGCGGAAACTTCCTGTTGAATATAGGGCCGAAGGCAGACGGTACTTTCCCTGACGAAAGTGTGGAAAGGCTCAAAGCCATAGGCAACTGGATGGATGTGAACGGTGAGTCCATTTATGGTACTGAAGCCAGCCCATTTGAGCATTTGTCCTGGGGAAGAGTGACCCAAAAGCAATCAGGAAACGAAACGAGACTCTACTTACATGTATTTGACTGGCCTGCCGATGGCAAGCTGCGTTTGAGCGGCATCAAAAATAAGGGGATCAGGGCGCGGTTGTTGAAAAATCCGGAAGTTAATCTGGTTTTGGAAAGGCATGAAGATGCGCTGGTGATTGATCTTCCAATGGATAGTCCTGACCCTTATGATGCTGTCATCTCTCTTGAGATAGAAGGAAAGCCAGAAGTGGTTGAGCCTCCCGTCATCGCAGCAGAAGATACACGTTTTGTAGGAGCTGTGGAAGTAGAACTGACCTCAGAGACAACCTATAGCATTCGCTATACCCTGGATGGTACTACACCTGTAGCCGGGTCACAATTATATGCGGGTTCAGCCCTGAGCATCGATCAGACCACAGAGGTTCAGGCAAGACTTTTCGATGGAAATACGCCTGTCAGTGGTCCTGTAAGTGCAAATTTCATAGCCGTCACGACTCAAGCGGCAAAAAATGTGTCCAACCTGAAGACCGGTTTGAACTACCGGTATTTTGAAGGAGACTGGAACCAGTTGCCCGATTTCGATAAACTCAAGCCTCGAAAAACCGGAAACATTTCGGATTTCGATTTTGCTCCCCGCACACAGGAAGAGCATTTTGGTTTCGAGTACACCGGATACCTCAATATTCCATCAGATGGAAGCTATCGTTTCTACCTTAGCTCTGATGATGGCAGCAGGTTGTACATTAATGGAGAATTGGTTGTGGACAATGATGGCTTGCATGGTATGGTTGAAAAAGAGGGCTGGGTAGCCCTGGCAAAAGGTCATCACAGTATCAAAGTTACCTTCTTTGAAAAAGGGGGAGGCGATGGTCTTGAGGTGAGCTGGAAAGGACCCGGAGTCGGAAAAGTGAACGTACCCGCATCGGCATTGTTTCGAAAATGAAAGCGCTAATGAAAAACAGAATCTGGCTGCTGCTTATCAGCCTGTGTATGGCATCAGCTACCTGCTTTGAGGCTCAGGCACAAAAGCAATATAGAGCTGACTGGGATGATCTGAAATCACGTCCCTATCCGCAATGGTTCAAAGATGCAAAACTTGGTATTTTCATTCACTGGGGAGTCTATTCCGTTCCCGCTTACAGCAATAAAGAAGACTATGCCGAGTGGTACCTTCGGGGCTTGATGTTGGGAGATTCTCTGCGTACCTCTTACATGAAAACCCATTTTGGCGAAGACTTCGAATACAAAGATTTTGCCCCCCTTTTCAAGACGCGCTTGTTCTATCCCGATGAATGGGCCGACATATTCAAAAGGGCAGGTGCCAGGTATGTGGTCATGGTCTCCAAGCACCATGACGGCTATGCACTATGGCCCAGTAAGTATGCTCCCAACTGGAACAGCATGGAAGTTGGTCCGAAGCGTGACCTGGTAGGAGAACTCACCGAATCAGTACGAAAGGCTGGCCTGCGAATGGGCTTATACTATTCATTACCGGAATGGAATAACCCACTCCATCGCTGGGATACCGACCCTCATCGCAATATTAAAACCTATGTAGATGAGCATATGATCCCGCAGTTCAAA
>DIYF01000010.1:39170-169515 GCA_002427745.1 Roseivirga sp. UBA6061
ATATGATCCCGCAGTTCAAAGAAGTTATTGGTACCTACAAGCCAGATCTCATTTTCTCCGATGGAGAGTGGTTCAATACGGCCAAAGAATGGCATTCGGCCGAGCTGATCTCATGGTATTTTAATCTGGTCGGAGATGATGCCGTTGTCAACGATCGCTGGGGTAGTGGCAGCAAGGGAATGGGCTTTCTCACACCCGAGTATAGTGCCGGAATCCCTGCAAATGACAGACCCTGGGCAGAAGTCAGAGGCCTCGGTCGTTCGTTTGGACTCAATCGTTTTGAAAAGCTCGATGCCTATATGACCGGTACCGAACTCGTCCACCTTTTTGTCAAGGCAGTGGCCCATGGCGGAGGGCTTATCATCAATGTCGGACCTAAATCTGACGGTCAGATTCCTCTGCTTCAACAGGAAAGACTGATCCAGTTGGGCGACTGGCTCAAAGTGAACGGAGAGGCCATTTACGGATCTACCGTCTGGGCCAGATCAGGAGAAGAGAAGGAAGTAGAGCTTAGGCAGGTTGATGCGAATATTGACTTTAACTGGGTACGGAATGGTCCGGGTAGTCCTGTGAAGGAAGATGAATTTACAGCTGTCTGGACCGGGTTTATTGCTCCTGAGTTCTCTGAAGAATATCAGTTTGAGGTCCAGGCAGATGACGGTATTCGTGTTTGGGTCAACGACCAATTGCTGATCAACAACTGGAAAAATGCCCCCGAAGGTGCCAATGGCTTTGTGATGGGAAATACGGCTGCCGCCTCTGAAAAAGGTAAGATCAGGCTCAGCGCAGGACAGCGATACAAGCTTCGGGTGGAATACTTTGAAAGAAAGCAAAATGCCAGTGCAAGGCTCTTCTGGTCAAGTACCAGTCTGGATAAGCAGATTGTTCGCTCGTCCGGATTATTTGTCGATGAAACAGGCGACAGACATGGCCTCAATGCCGTATACAGGTCAAAGCAGCAACACATCGCCTATACTCAAAATGAGGGTAATGTTTACGCGATATCTATGGAATGGCCTGATGATCAATTGGTTTTAAAAGTTGATGAGCCGGGCACCAGCGCGGAGGTTTCCCTTCTGGGCTATGAAGGCAAACTACCATGGCGATATGTAAACGGAAGTATGATAATTGATACCAGTAATATCAAATACTCAAAAGTTCAGGCCCAACACGCCTGGACCTTTAAAATCACAAACTTCTGATGGTTTACATGATGGTGGAGCACAGAGGGATGGCCCCTTGCCATTAGGCCAGCTTGAAACGAAAGTGTTGTCGTTAATCGAAATGAATGGATAAATGAGAAGTCTGAGAAGCTATTTAACCCTAATCATACTAACCATCCTGCTGATCTCATGTCAGTCTGAGAAACCACAGGTAGTGCCGGTAAACCTGATCCCGATACCGGTAAAAATGAGTGTAAATGAAGGTCATTTTGAGGTAAACCGGCAGACGGTCATTCAGCTCGCTAGCCCTGATAATGATAGCAAATGGGTAGCCGGCTATATCAGGGATATGTTCGGAGCAGCGGGGTCAGGAGAACTCGCTATACAAGAGGGAAGCACTTCCGGAGACAACCGTATAAGTCTGGAACTAACAGATGAAGCAAAAGCGGATGAAGGCTATGAGCTGAAAGTGACAGCCGACATGGTGCAGATTCGGGCTAAAAGTGCTGTAGGACTCTTTTATGGCGTTCAGACGATCAGACAATTGCTTCCTCTGGAGATCGATGCAGCCAGGCCTCAAAGCGGAATCAGCTGGACCATTCCTGCCGTGGATATTGAAGATGAGCCACGCTTTGGATGGAGAGGGCTTCATCTGGATGTGAGCCGCCATTTTTTCCCGAAAGAGTTTATCAAAAAGTACCTGGATCATATGGCCCGCCTTAAGCTCAATGTCTTCCACTGGCATTTGGTAGATGGTCCGGGCTGGCGCATCCAGATCGATAAGTATCCCCGCCTGACTGACTTTGCGGCCTGGCGGGTAGACAAGAGAAAAGAGGCCTGGGACTGGTCGGCTACAGAGATTGGCAGGCCTGCAGACGGGCGTCCGGCCTATGGTGGTTTCTATACCAAAGATGATATCAGAGAAATAGTCGCCTATGCCAAAGAGCGTTTTATCGAGGTAATTCCTGAGATAGAAATGCCGGGACACTCCTATGCAGCTCTGGCGGCTTATCCTGAGCTGATTTGTGTGGACAATGATATCATTGGCAATATCAAATTCGGTACCGATGCCTTCTGTGCCGGCAATGAAAAGAGTTACGAATTTTTGCGAAATGTCATCGATGAAGTCATAGAGTTGTTCCCTTCAAAACTCATCCATATCGGGGGGGATGAAGTGGTTAAAACCGCCTGGCATAACTGCTCCCGTTGTCAGGATCTGATGAAACGGGAAGGACTGAAAGATGAAGAAGAACTTCAGAGTCATTTTATCCGGAAAATGGCCGCCTACATCGAAAGCAAAGGCAAAGAGATCATTGGCTGGGACGAGATTCTGGAAGGTGGTCTGGCTGAAAACGCCAAGGTAATGTCCTGGAGAGGTATGCAGGGAGGTATCAGATCGGCCAACATGGGCCATGATGTGGTGATGTCTCCCAACTCCTACACCTATTTTGATTTATATCAGGGAGATCAGGAGCTGGAGCCACCGGCATATTCCCAACTCTTACTCACCCAGGTATATAAGTTTGATCCGGTACCGGCAGACATTGATGAAGATAAAAAGCATCATATTCTGGGCGGACATGCCTGCCTCTGGACTGAAACTGTACAGACCCCTGAACATGCGGAATATATGCTCTTTCCCAGGCTTTTTGCTATGGCAGAGACCGTCTGGTCTCCCAAAGAGAACCTGAACTGGACCTCTTTCAAAGATCGTATGGAATTCAACTTCAATCGCCTTGATGAGGCAGGTATTAACTATGCCCGCAGTGCCTATAATGTGAAGATTGATGGCGTATTGGATACCACAAATTATCACCTGAAAGTAGTGATGTCCAATGAGCTCGACCGTTATGAAATCAGATACACCCTGGATGGATCAGAGCCGGGAACTGATGCCACGGTCTATGACGGACCTTTTACCTTGACGGAGAAGGCCGATATCAAAGCGGCCACCTTCAGAGACGGAAAGCCCTATGGCAAAGTGTCCTATAAAGAATTCAACCTTCACCTCGCTACCGGTAAATCGATTCAATACACAACCCAATGGAACCCGAGATATCCGGGTAGCGGCAAAGGTACGCTGATAAACGGCCTGACAGGAAGCGCCAACTATCGTGACGGACAATGGCTGGGTTTCCAGGAAGACGATATCGAGGTGGTTATTGATTTGGAGTCCGAACAATCTGTGAAAAGCATCAGAGCACACTTTAATCACAAGCCCAACTCCTGGGTGTATTTACCTGAGTATGTCACCTATGCCGTCTCCTCTGATGGTGTGAATTTTAAGGAGATTGCACGAACAGGAGACATCGATGAGAAAAAGACAGGAGTCAATGAGTATACAAGCACTTTTGAGCCCGTGACAGCGCGCTACATCAAGGTGTTTGCGAAGAATATAGAGCACAGACCTCATAATAAGGATCAGAAGGCCTGGGTATTTATCGATGAAATTATTGTTGAATAATATTTCATACTAAATGAGTAAGCCGCTTCACTGGATTGGGATACTGTATTTGATTTTGCTTCAGGCCTGTGAGCAGAAAGATATTACCTATCATGTGGTAGCGGTTACCCCGGATGATACCCCTGAAACCATTATACAGAAAGCGGTAAATGTGGTGCCTACCCATAAGCAGCTTGCCTGGCAGGAGAATGAGTTCATTGCTTTTATCCATTTTGGTGTAAACACCTTTACCGCGCGTGAATGGGGTACAGGAAAAGAAGACCCTGCCGTTTTTAATCCTACCGGTTTTGATGCCCGGCAATGGGTGAGAACAATGAAGGCAGCGGGTATGAAAATGGCCATGATCACCGCCAAACATCATGATGGTTTTTGTTTGTGGCCAAGCCGCTATACGGAGCATTCTGTAAAGAACAGCCCCTGGCAGGGCGGAAAAGGGGATGTGCTCAGGGAACTGTCAGAAGCTTGTCAGGAGTTCGGCTTAAAACTGGGTATTTACCTTTCTCCGGCAGATTTACATGAAATCGAAAGGGAGGGCGGCTACTATGGCAATGGCAGCCAGAGAAGCTTAAGGACTATTCCGTCCAATAATACCCACAGAGCTTCTGTAAAGAGAACCTTCGAATACGAGCTCACAGATTACGATGTCTATTTTATGGATCAGCTCTATGAAACGCTGACCGAATATGGCCCTGTCCATGAGGTTTGGTTTGACGGTGCCAATCCAAAACCCGGAACCAATCAAACCTATAATTATGAGGCCTGGTACGATATGATTGAAAAGCTTCAGCCGGAAGCAGTGATTGCCATCAAAGGTCCGGATGTGCGTTGGTGTGGAAATGAAGCAGGCCATACCCGGCAGGATGAGTGGAGTGTTGTTCCACTCGATGAACACCCGGATGACAACAGCTTTAAAGATGCCATGGCTGACGACCTCGGTAGCAGAGAAAAACTTGGGGACGCCAAATACCTGTACTGGTACCCGGCAGAAACCAATACATCCATTCGGCATGGCTGGTTCTACCGGGATGAAGAGCAGTATGTGAAAACAGTGACAGAACTGGTCGATACCTGGTACAGGTCTGTTGGTGGAAATACGGTGTTCTTACTCAACCTTACTCCCGACAGAAGAGGCCTGATTCCTGATAAGGATGCCGGACGACTGCGCGAACTCGGTCGGGTGATAGAAAGCTCATTTAGTCATAACCTGATGTCTCAGGAAGGTATTGATATTTCAGTCGATGTGAACTGCCTGACCAAGCGCCTGTATATGATAGATGGTAAACCTGATACCTACTGGATACCAGAAGAGGGGAGTGAAAAAGCGACTCTGACCTTTGAATTTCCGGAAGAACAGACCTTTAACCGTTTGGTCATTCAGGAATACATCAAAGAGAAAGGGCAACGTATCGAGCGATTTGAAGTAGACGCCTGGACGGGTGAGGACTGGAAGCTCATTGCTGAATCAACCACGGTTGGTTATAAGCGAATCTTACGTTTTCCGGCAGAAACCACCTCGAAATTCCGAATCAGAATACTGGAGTCCCGAATCGCCCCGAGCATTTCAAATGTTGAGGCTTATATGGGGGAAGAGTTGCTCGATTTGCCGGTTATTAGTCGCGATAAGTCCGGTTTGGTCACCATTAAGTGTTCAACCCCTGATCCTGTGATTTACTATACCCTGGACGGAAGTGAGCCTACTCTCAGCTCCAATAGATACGAAAAGCCTTTTGCCATGAACAAGCCCGGCAATATCAAAGCAAAGGCTTTTACTGCTGATGGCTCTAAATCCACGGATGTGGTATCCGGGAATTTTGATGTGCCTAAAACGAATTGGAAAATTGTTGAGGCTTCAGCTCCTGCCAATGGCTTTGGACCAGAAAAGGCCATTGATGATAACCCTGCGACTATGTGGCATACACCCTGGGGAGAAAATGTAAAAAATCATCCTCATGAAATCGTAGTGGACATGGGTGAAACATATAGCCTGAAAGGCTTTACCTATCAGCCGCGCACAGATGGAAATATTAGTGGTACAATTAAAACCTACGAGTATCAGGTGAGTATCGATGGACAAGTGTGGAACACTGTCAGTAAGGGGGCTTTCGATAATATCAAAAACAACCCTATACTTCAGGAAGTACTCTTCAGAAGATCCGTACCAGCCCGGTATTTCCGCTTCATTTCCAAATCAGGTGCTGCCGGTGAAGCCTGGGTATCTGTCGGAGAGCTGGGTGTAATCACAAGATGAATTAGATTCCCTGAATTACCGCCAGATATTACGAATATCACCCGCTGGTTTATTGCGTTTCTCAAATTTTGATAGCTAGCCGATTCAACCTGGCCCAAATGGTGCTAAAAAATGACTCATTTAGCCCTATTGCATACTATTAGTGTTCCCACAGAATTGTGACTATTGAATGGGCCAATGAATCATCTCTTATCATCTTCAGGAACCTCTGACCAAATCCTCGATGAAACCTACCAAATTCTAGAATTCCGATAGCACGGTACCTCTACTGAATACCTCTTGTGTATTCTCTGTTGTATGATTTCTTCTAACTTACAGCCGTGAATATTTTTTGTTCCAGAGTACCTCGGATTTGTCTCACCCTGCTCCTTGTTTGCTGTACCCTCTCACTGTATTCACAGTTCAAAACAGATAGTCTGCAGCAAGCCCTCCGGAGTGCTGATGGTAAACCCAGAGTTGATATTCTCAATGAGCTGGTAAGAGATTTACATCGACAGGATCAGGCAGCCGGTCAGGAACTGGCCAGGGAGGCCGTGGATCTGGCAACCAGTCTGAACTATACAGAAGGTCTGGTTCTGGCGAAAATCAATGTTTCAACCATTCTGGCAGTCAGAAGCGATTATGAGGCGGCTATTGACCTGACCAAAGAAGCCCTGACTTTGGCAGAAGCTGCCGGCTACCAGGTGGGAATTTTCAGGGCCCGCTTCTCTTTGGGCGGCTTCTATGCCCATATAGGACAATATGAGCTCTCGGTGACAGAATCGATCGCTGCCTTACCCCTGGCTGAAAAACTGGGAGATGTCCGGCTCCAGGCAGATCTGTTGAATAATATTGGCCGGGTCCAGCAGATTTTAGGTCAGTTCGAACAGGCAGAAGAAAGTTTTGACAAAGCTGTTGAGGTATGTGAGCAAAATGAACTGGAATATACCAAGGCGGTCATTTTTATCAATGTCGCGCTACTGTCTTATCTGCGAGGAGACCTGCCCGCATCTCTGGAAAGAAACAAGCAAGCCCTGGCCATCTTCGAGAAATATGAAGACAAACAACGCATAGGCATTTGCCTGAACAATATAGGTTTTGGCTTATTTGAGCAGGGGCGCTTTACCGAATCTTTGAGCTACTACGATCGCTCTTTAGCCATAAGGAGGGAGCTCAATGACCTTTCAGGTGTGGCAAAAATCACTCTGAACAAAGCCAAGGTATTTAGAAAGAAAGGAGACCTGGCTCAGGCTGTTACTTTGACTGAAGAGAGCATGGCAATTGCCAGGGAGTCTGAAAAGGTGATAACCGTTCAGGAGGTCAGACAATTTGCCTATAAGCTGTACGAACAGAGTGGCAAACTGAAAGATGCCTACCAGATGTTCCAGGTCTATACTGCGACAAAGGATTCGCTTTTTGCGATTGACAAACAAAAGGCTATCGATGAGATGGTGGTGAAATTTGAGAATGCTAAACTTAAAGGAGAGAACGAACTGGCTTTGCAGCAGGGGAGGATCAAAGACCTCAGGATTGAGCAAAGAAACTACGCTATTGGAGTCATTGTCGTCCTGGCGATTGCAGTAGCCCTGGTTTTTAACAGAAGAAAACTCATCTACAAGCACCAGGTCACCCTGAACAAATTGCACCTCTTGCGTTCCCAGTTCAGACCTCATTTTATTTTCAATGTACTGAACTCAGTAAACAATTCAGTATTGAAAGGAAATACCGATGAGGCCAGCGAGTACCTCTCAGAATTTGCACATCTGATGAGACAAGATCTGAATGCTTATGATCGTGATGAAATAAGCCTGGCAGAAGAACTTACCAACCTGGAAGCTTATCTGAATCTGGAAAAACTGAGGTTCAAAGAACGCCTGAATTTTGAGATCACAGTGGAGAAAGACATAAACAGTGAGTCTGTTATGATCTTGCCCATGCTCCTTCAGCCTGTTGTAGAGAACTCTCTGAAACATGCCTTTCGACCCGATCAGCATGACGGAAAAATTGAAATTTCCATGACAAAGGAGCAGGACCATCTATGGGTTTGTATCAGCGATAACGGCCAGGGATTACAGGCAGCGAGCTCCGGTGAGCATGTGTCTAAAGGACTGCAATTGGTTGAAGAAAGGTTAAAGCTGAAAGACAAAAGAAATACCCTGGAAATCGGCAATCAAGCAGAGAGTGGCGTGATGGTAAAACTAAAGATAAGACTGTCATGAAGAGATATACTTGTATGATCGTGGATGATGAACAAGATGCGCGGGAAGCACTGACTGTGCTGTTGCAGCGTCATGTCGATCATCTCGATATTGTTGCCGAGGCATCCAATATTGAAGAAGCAGAAACAGCATTGGGCAGGGTCAATCCCGATATTCTCTTTCTGGATGTTGAGTTAGGACATACACTGATCTTTGAGCTACTGGATAGGCAGGAGATCAATGCCAGACTCATTTTTACCACAGCACATGACCAGTATGCCTTCAAAGCCATCAAGGCCCGGGCCGCTGACTACTTGCTGAAACCCATAAGGCCCTCTGACCTGAGAGAGGCGGTCAGCAGAGCCTGCACTGAATTGGATAAGGATCAACTCATTCTGGAGTTGAACCAGCTGTTGGAGCAGTACAATGTCAAACGACTCTCACTGCCGGTCAAAGACCAGATCAGGCTGGCCAGCCTTAACGAGGTGATTTATTGTAAAGCAGATAATAATTACACCCGATTACAATTGGCAGATGATGAGCAGATTGTGGTTACCAAAACCCTGAAGCACTTTGAAGATCTGCTTCCCCCTGAGACATTTATCAGGGTGCATCAGTCTTATATTGTGAACAGCAACTACATCAGGCAGCTCCATTTAGCCGATAGTGCCCTGCTGCTTAAAAACGATTTTAGTGTACCTGTATCACGGGCCAGAAAGCAAAGACTGAAAGACTTCCTGAGGTCAGCCTGGAGAGTGTGCTGAATCCTCGGTAGAATCGGCAGTATACTAAAATTCAGTATGCCGCCTGTTGGTTGTGTCTGATTCTCATTTCATTAGCCTTTCCAAAACACTCAGGCTAATGGTCAGACCTTTATTCCGCTATAGCTTACTTTCAGGCTGGTTTTTCTTCGTACTACTGAGCCCGGTTTTTGCCCAGATAGAAGCCGGAGATATAGCCGTCATAGGGATCAATATCGGTCCTGATTCGAGTACCGATCCACATAATGATGAATTTGCCATTGTGGCTTTAGCAGATCTGCCTGGAAGTACCCAGATCTTCCTGACGGATTTTGGTTCAGATGGAGCGACCATCAAGACCGGCCAGGCATTCGATGCCTTTGAAGCGATTATTACCTGGACCACTCCGGTGGATGGAGTTGAGGCAGGTACAGTGCTGGTATTCAGCATACCTAATGCAACGAACAATCTTTCAGTAAGCCCTGACCTCGGCACCTTTTCGGTGAGTGGCTGGACCAGTACCTTATCAAACGGTTCTCCTTTCAATAATGGGGCAGGAGACAATATCATCGTCTATACCGGAACCACGGCTGCCCCGAACTATATCTATGCTTTCGTAAACTCGCCTACTCCGGGATCTCCCAATGCCAATGAAGACTGGCATACAGATGCCGGAGCACCACAAAAAAGTGTTTTACCAACAGGTCTGCTCAACAGCAATGGCAGTAACGAGGCCACCGCTCATGCGATGTTGTCGGCCTTGCATCAGGACAATATGGTATACACCGGCACCTATTCAGGTACTAAGGCAGAAATACTCACGGCCATAGGTAATCCCTCTAACTGGACAACAGACGATGTGAATTTTGTTGACCTCGCTGTAGGAGGTACCCGGTTCACCGGGGCCAATCCTGTTTTCACCATCACACAACCTGCTCCGGTGATCGGTACCACCACGTTTGACGCACTGGGTTATGGTGTCGGGCCTAATTTCACCGAGCTGGACGATCAGGGGACCTTAAGCGGAGGCGGGGCCGGCCTGTCGGCTTCCACCACCAATCAGTCGGGCTGGGATATAGCAGCCGAAGCTACCAGTGCTTCCATTACCCTAACAATTCAGGGAGATGGAGCCAATGGCTTTGGTGGATCTGCCTGTGTAAATGTGGTGATCAGTAATATGGACTATATCTCATTCAAGAGCAGTGATGCCTCCACCTTTGATTTGAAGTCCCTGTACTTTCGGGCAATAGCGGGCTCTCCTCTTAATAATGTTGATTATACAGTCACCGGCTATAAGAGTGGAAGCATGGTGAGCGGAGCTACGGTCACCGGTATAATTACGGGCAATACGCTGAGTCTTATCAATATTGATGGCAATGATAACTTCAACAATGTCGATGAGTTTCGTATAACAGCCGTTAATGAGGGGGGGAGCACCAAAGCCACGAATATGCGCTTTGATCACATTACCATTGCTGAGGCTGTTTCGGCTCCTTCAAGTGCTACGGTGGCAGCTAAGGTTTTCCTGGAGGGAGCATATAATGGAACTGATTTAAATAATGCAATTCAGGGGAGTATACCGGCTTCACAGCCATATTCCGGAGTTGTGTATAACAACCATGCGTTGTCTGAGAATGCTGTAGCACCGGCCAACGCGGTCGATTGGGTGCTGTTGGAGCTGAGAGAGGCTGGTTCTGCAGCGGGTGCCATTAATAGCACCAAAGTGGGTTCGGCTGCCGGCTTTCTTTTGAGCAATGGTTCCATTAAGTCTACAGATGGTGTGAGCGACCTGAGCATCTCTCTTACCGGAAATACTGGGTCTGACTTCTATGTTGTGATCTATCACCGCAACCACCTTCCCATTATGTCTGCCAGTCCGGTTTCACCGTCCGATGATCTGTATAGCATAGATTTTACCAGCTCTTCAGCTGTCACCTATCAGGGGACTGCGGCACTGGTTAGCCTTTCAGGAAGCACGTTTGGTATGCCTGCCGGAGATACCAATGGCGATGGACTGATCAACGCGACTGATCTGGCTGCCTGGCGCACTCATAATGGCGCTGTATTTGGTTATGGTTCCAGCGCGGTGGCCGATTTCAATCTGGATGGAGTCATCAATGCCATTGATCGAAACGACTTCCAGCAAAAGAATACATCAAAAACCCGTCAGGTACCTGATAATTGATTATGACTGTCTCTGAACACAGATTAATGAACCATCTCCTGATGGAACTGGAGGTGTCAAACCGCTTTTTCCAGACCAGACTGAAGCGTCAGTTTCCCGTATTAACGGCCTATGATATCAGACTGTGTACCTATCTGAAAGCCAACCTGTCTACCAAAGAGATTGCTACCCTGCTCAACATTACTCCCGATAGTGCCAAGAAGGCCAAACACCGGCTGAGAAGAAAGCTGCGGATCAGTCCTGATTTACCCTGGTCACAGGCATTGACTGTTTGACACTTTCATGCTTCTGTGTAACCTGGGTTACGCTGAAAACCAATCTTTCCTTTGACCTTTGCCCATCGTTTTTGACCCTCAAGGCTCCCGTGTTTTATGGTTAAAAAAAGGTGAAAAAACAGACGGAATAGCTCGACCAATCATGGCGAAATACGTTCAATTATATTGAGTAAATTGAACAGCGTATCACGCCTTAAACAGCCGCAATATGGACGTAGAAATTCTTTCCCGCATCCAGTTCGCTCTTACCGTCTCCTTTCATTATATCTATCCTCCGCTGAGCATTGGCCTCGGGCTTATTATGGTACTGATGGAAGGCCTCTATTTGTGGACGAAGAACCTTGAATATCACAGGCTGGCCAAATTCTGGACGAAGATCTTTGCACTCACCTTTGGCATTGGTGTGGCCACAGGCATCATCATGGAGTTTGAATTTGGCACCAACTGGGCCACCTATTCCAAATATGTCGGGGATATCTTTGGCAGTGCCCTCGCGGCAGAAGGCATTTTTGCCTTTGCCCTTGAAAGTGGCTTTCTCGGAATCCTGCTCTTTGGCTGGAACAGGGTAAAACCGGTGGTTCATTTTATCGCCACTTTGGGTGTTTGGCTGGGATCTATGTTTTCGGCTGTCTGGATTGTGGTCGCCAACTCGTGGCAACAAACTCCGGCCGGTTATCATATTGTGGGAGAAGGCATGGAAGCCAGGGCAGAGATCACCGATTTCTGGGCTATGGTGTTCAACCCTTCCAGCGTAGACAGGTTAAGTCATGTGTGGATCGGAGCCTTTCTGGCAGGGGCTTTTCTGGTACTCAGCGTGCATGCCTATTATCTGCTCAAAGGCAGGCACATCGAAGTGTCTAAGAAGGCTTTCAAAATAGCTTTGTCTGTGGCCCTGGTGGCTTCCCTGGCGCAGCTCTTTACAGGGCATCATTCAGCTGACGGAGTGGCTGAGAATCAACCGGCTAAATTGGCGGCTATGGAAGGTCATTTTGATAGCCTTTCCGTGGCCGATATGTACATCATGGGTTGGGTGGATAAGGAGAGTCAGGAAGTAACCGGAATTAAAGTCCCGAAAGGCCTCACCTTCTTACTACATCAGGATTTTGAAACCCCGGTAAAAGGATTAAACGCATTTCCGGTGGATGAGCGACCTACGGCCATCAATGCCATTTTTCAATTCTATCATATCATGGTAGCCATTGGCATGATGCTCATAGCCTTGTCCCTGTACGGAGCTTTTTTATGGTGGAGAGGAAAGCTCTTTGATAAGAGGTGGCTGTTGATGGTTTTCGCCTTTTCGGTCATTCTGCCTCAGATTGCCAATCAGGTAGGTTGGTTTGCTGCAGAGATGGGCCGGCAACCCTGGGTAGTATATGGCTTGCTCAGAACCTCAGACGCGCTTTCAAAAGCTGTTACAGCCGATCAGGTCTTGTTTTCTCTTATCCTGTTCACAGTAGTGTATGCTTTCCTGTTTACACTGTTCATCTATCTTCTGAATAAGAAGATCAAACATGGTCCGGAGGAGGGAGAACTGATTGATCAGCGACCCAGGCAAAAAGAAATAGCCAATGCTTTTCCAACCCTAAACCCATAGCCATGCAGACATTTTTAGGAATTGATTATGCTACACTCTGGTTTCTCGTACTGGGAGGGGTATTTACCGGCTATGCCATTCTCGATGGTTTCGATCTTGGGGCGGGAGTCTGGCATTTGTTTTTCAGAAAAGAAAAGAGCCGGAGGATTGCACTGAATGCAGTAGGGCCGGTATGGGATGGCAATGAAGTCTGGCTCGTTATAGGAGGAGGAGCGTTGTTTGCAGGCTTTCCGGTGGTTTATGCCACGGTGCTTTCAGCCATGTATATTCCATTTATTCTCTTCCTCATCTTTCTCATTTTCCGGGCCATCTCCATTGAGTTCAGAAGTAAAGAACCTATGAAATGGTGGAGGCAGGGCTGGGACATTTCCTACAGTGTTTCAAGCATAGTGCTGGCGCTTTTACTCGGGGTGGTTTTAGGCAATATTCTGCAGGGAATGAACATCGGGGCAGACAAGGAGTTTCAGGGAAGCTGGCTTGAATTTATCAATCCCTATGCCATCATGGTTGGAGTTTGTACCCTGGCGCTTTTTATGATGCACGGGGCTATTTACCTGATCATGAAAACAGAAGGAAGGCAGTTTGTCAAGATGACGGTTTACATTAAGCAGGCCATTGCTTTCTTCGTAGTTAGCTTTAGCATCACTACGGTGTACACCCTGATCTATATTCCCCATCTGTCAGACCGGTTCAAAGAGCAACCGATATTCTTCCTGATCGCACTTATTGCTTTCCTGGCTATTGCCAACATTCCCAGGCTTATTAAGAAGGGGAAGTATCGCCTGTCTTTTATTTTCTCTTCACTGACTATTGCTTCACTGCTCTCTATCGTTGCCTTTGAGCTTTATCCGGCCATTGTTTTGTCTACGCAAAACCCCGATTACAGTCTCACGGTATACAATGCCAGTGCTTCAGAAAAATCTCTGGGAATCCTGCTGACCATTGCTGCCATCGGAGTACCCCTGGTGCTTTCTTATACCGCCTTCGTCTTCTGGACCTTCAGAGGCAAGGTGAAAATAGACGAGACGAGCTACTAGAAAACAGGCTTGACGGAAGACCGTTTTCCTTTTTGTTATAAGAGATTTATCTATCTTTACTCTCAGATGAAGACAGGCCTCCCGGCCCGGTGATTTTCTAACGTCAGGGAAGAGATTGAGAAAAACACTGCTTCTTATAGTCGCTCTGACTATATGCCCTGATCGTTTCGATCACTTATTATATAAACACATGGCAATCAGAACATTTGAACTGGAACGTATTCAGTCTTTGTACGAAAACACGGTAGACTACAATCTGACCGAAAGCGGTTTTCACCCCTTCTCGCTCGCAGAATTGCTCAGGCCCGAACAGCTTGAAGAAATGCAGCAACTGACCCTCGGTTATGGACAGACCAACGGTTCCATTCCTTTAAGGCGCAGTATCGCTACCACACTGTACAAGGGCCTGGATGAAGATAATATCATGGTCACCAATGGCTCGTCAGAGGCCAATTTTCTGGCCATGCATACACTGCTTCAAAAAGGAGATGAAGTAGTAATTATGAATCCTAACTACATGCAGATATGGGGCGCTGTGGAGGAGATGGGGTGTATTCCCCGGGCCTTTAACTTGCGAAGTGAGCATAACTGGGCTCCTGATATGGATGAGCTCAGGTCGCTGGTTACGGCAAATACCAAAATGATTGTCATCTGTAACCCCAATAATCCGACCGGTTATGTATTGACGGAGGCAGAAATGAATGAGATGGTAGAAATTGCGCGCAGTGTGGACGCCTGGATTTATGCTGATGAGGTCTATAGAGGAGCTGAGCTGAATTATGTGGAAACCCCGAGCTTTCAGCATATCTATGATAAAGTGGTCGTATCTGCAGGTCTGTCCAAGGCCTATGCATTGCCAGGTATTCGTATCGGCTGGCTGGCAGGGCCCAGGACGGAAATCTACAATACCTGGTCATATCATGACTATACCTCTATTTCTACCGGTATTGTCAGCCAGTTTGTGGCAGAAATTGCGCTCTCTGATGAGGTGCGGCCAACCATCCTCAAAAGAAACCGGGATATGCTGAATAAGAATGTGGAAATTCTCAGTAAGTGGATAGCAGAACATGGTGATCTGTTTAAATTTATTCCTCCCGAAGCCGGTGGAATGGCCTTTATGAAGTACAATATAGATATCAACTCTACAGAGCTTTCCACATGGTTACGGAAGCAGGAGAGCGTATTTATTGTACCGGGAGATTGCTACGGAATGGACGGGCATATTCGCATTGGGGTAGGTGAAAGATCGACCTATCTGATAGAAGGTCTGACCAAAATGAGTAGAGCCATTAAAGAGAAATTTAACCTGTGATTTGGATGAGTTTGTACCATGAAATAGCTGATGCCAGAGACCGCATTAGTGCTGAAGTATTAAAGACGCCACTTTTTTACTCGACTTATCTCAGTGATCTGAATAAGGGCGAGGTATACCTGAAGCTGGAGAGTGAGCAATACACCGGCTCATTTAAAGCCCGGGGAGCGCTCAACAAAGTATTAAAACTCAGTCAGGCCGAAAGAGACAAAGGTCTGGTAACAGCTTCTACAGGAAACCACGCTCAGGGCTTCGCCAGAGCTTTGACCATTGCCAAAGCCAGGGGTACAATATTTCTGCCTACCAATGCAGAACCTTCTAAGGTAGAAGCCCTGAAATATTATGATGCGAACCTTCAGTTTCATGGAGATGACCCATTGACTACGGAACTTCATGCCAAGCAGGTGGCCCGGGACCAGGGCCGGATTTGGGTTTCACCTTATAATGATCTGGATGTGATTGCAGGCCAGGGTACACTGGCTGTAGAGATGACAGAAGAGCTGAAAGGCATAGATGCTGTATTTGGCTGTATTGGTGGAGGAGGTATGATGTCTGGTGTAGCTGCCTGGCTTAAGCAGGAAAGCCCAGCCACCAGGGTTATCGGCTGTCTTCCGGCTAATTCTCCGGAGATGTATCTGAGTGTGCAAAAGGGTGAAGTGGTCATGCTGGATGAATACCAGCCGACCTTGTCCGATGGCTCTGCCGGTGGTCTGGAAGAAGATTCTGTCACATTCGGGTTATGTCGCAACCTGATTGACGATTATACCCTGGTCAGTGAAGAAGACATAGCAGCGCGTATTAAGTACATGGTTGATAAACACCATAAGATTGTGGAAGGTGCTGCCGCTGTAGCCCTGTCAGCATTTATGAATAACGCTGGTGATTACATAGGACAGAAAGTGGTCATCATTATCTGTGGAGCCAATATTACCACTACTAAGCTGAAGGAACTGATATGAGAGTTATTGATCTCGCACAGATCAGGAAGGTCATTGATCAATCTGCTCGTGAAGACCTGATAAAGTGTATCGGGCAGGCTTTTATCGCACTGTCTGATGGTACGGCTACGGTTCCCCCGGTAGGACATCTCGGGTTTTCTGAACCGCCCGGAGATATGCACATCAAGTATGGTTACATTCAGAATGACCCTTACTATGTCGTTAAAATCGCATCAGGCTTTTACCAGAATCAGACTATAGGCCTACCCAATAACAATGGGCTTATGCTGGTTTTTAATGCCAAAACCGGTCTGCCCGAATGCCTGCTACAAGACGAAGGTTATCTCACAGACCTGAGAACGGCACTGGCCGGAGCCGTGGCTGCCAGGCACCTGGGGCCCAAAGAAGTGAGTGCCATAGGTATTCTGGGTACGGGTGTACAGGCGCGCATGCAGCTGGAAACACTCAGTTGGATAACTGACTGTAAACAGGTTTATGTCTACGGTCGCTCAGAGAGCAAAGCAAGAAAGTATCAGCAGGATATGAAGGAGCAGGGTTTTCAGGTGCATATATGTGCCCGTCCGTCAGAAGTAGCTGAAAATGCGAATCTCATTGTCACCACAACAGCTTCGCAAGTGCCGCTGTTGTCCGCAGCTGATATCAGACCGGGTACTCATATTACCGCTATGGGGGCTGATGCCCCGGGTAAACAGGAACTCGATGCAGCAATTTTTGGTAAAGCTGCGGTGGTCGCCTGCGATAGCAAAACACAGTGTGTTCACCATGGAGAAACCCATTTTGCAGTATCAGAACAACATATCACAGAAGATCATGTCAGAGAAATCGGAGAACTTCTTGCTGCATCTTTTAGCAGAAATCCCGATGATATAACCATTGCCGACCTGACGGGAATCGCTACCCAGGATATCAAAATAGCCTCTTTTGTGCTGGAGCATATCGGGTAGAGCCGGGCGCTTTTCAATGTCATAATAAGTGAGTTCACGAGCCATGCCGGGAATAATCCCTTCAAAGAAGTAGGGTATTCCGCACGATACCTGTACTAACATATACAGGGCGCAGCCGCTGGCTTTGATGAAGTCAGTTGCACTTACCACGAAGCCCTGAAGCGTAACAGTAGAATTTATCGGTCATGAGTGTCGATCCGATAAGTTCATTCATGCTGTTATTTAAATTTTTAATCACCGGAATACAAGGTTCAGTGCAGTAGCAACAGGCTGCTGACTTTAGCGCTGAACTGTATTGGATCCTGAGAGAACCTCAACCTAAAAAACTACTCTATGGATACCCAGCCATGCGTTTTACACAGCGTACAAATGTGTCTTTTAAAGGGAGCATTATACCAATCCTGCTTCATTCAGGCGGTCTTTTGTAACGTTTTACCAAACGAATGTTTTGGCAGCAGAAAATCATGTGTCACCTCTAAAGACACTGAGATTTGAGAACCCCAAGACGAAAACATTCGATGAGATTATTAGCCTGTATCATGTCTGTTCTGCTGTTGTGTCCGTTGCAAAAAGCCTTGGCTCAGAAGTCATATAACACCGTGTTAGACTTCAAATGTGCTGTAGGGGCAAAGTACACCAGGGAAGAGCGCGAAGTTCAGCTATTGAAATTTCAGCAATGGAAACGAGACCGGCAGCAGAGCTTTCGTGACAGCAATGGTAACCTGTTAGCCTCTGAAGCTGCTCCCGGCCCCTATACCATTCCCGTGGTCTTCCACATATTTGAAGGAGTTCAGGGTACTTCCCATACCAATGTGGCAGGCGCTGTGGCGGCACTGAATGATGCTTTTGCCCATCTTAATGCCTTTAATGTCAACCAGGGGGTGGATACCAATATTCAGTTCTGTCTGGCTCAGAAAGCTCCGGACGGAGGCATAACCAATGGGGTCAACCGTATCAAAGCCGATTATTTCAATTTTGATATGGACCTGGAAGACGCCAAGCTCAAAACCACATTGCAGTGGGACCCCAGGTATTATCTCAACATCTGGGTGGTCGATCAGATCTACTCGGAGATAAGTGCTGACTTTAGCGGCCGTGGTGGCTGGCAGAGAACGGGAGCGGGAGGTTATGCTACTTTGCCCGGAGGGGTGGTGCGGCTCAATGCTTTTAGTGATGGTATTGTCGCAGCCGGCATGTCACCGGGACTGCTGGCGCATGAGGCGGGTCACTATTTTGGCTTACTACATACTTTTCAGGGGGGCTGTAAGAATGATAATTGTGAACTGGATGGTGATCTGGTCTGTGATACCCCTCCAGACAAAGATCCTACAGGACCTTGTGGCGGTAATTCCTGTAAGACAGATACCCTCTCTAATTACAGTAACAATCATTTTTTGATGGATGTACCGGATATGACCACGAATTTCATGGACTATTCCGCCTGCGGTACAGACTTTACTTTAGGACAGCGTGATCGCATGCATTTTCACCTCGATAACTACAGAAGTCTGCTGGATGCCAATGTTATCGGAGCTTGCACTAAACCCTGTAACGGGAATGTACTGGTAGAATATATCACTCCCAGCGACTCCATCATTTCAGTCGGTGATGCGGTTACTTTTTCGAGCACCAGCCATGGAGGAACAAATTATGAATGGTATGTAGAACAGGTCGGAGATGTAACTTCGGGTTACTCAACCGCCATGGAAGTGGGCTACGCGCCTGCCACGCCAAGCGTGGCAACTACCAAAGACCTGACACATACCTTCACAGCCGAAGGAAAGTACAGGGTTTATCTCAAAGTCTGGGATGCCGCAAATCCTTCCTGCTTTGCCTCATACTCTCAGATTTTCAGGGTGACTTGTGGAGGAGTAGATGCCCGGTTCTGGCCTAACAAACGTTTCATTGCCTCCAAACAGCCAATGGCCAAATTCCTCGATTCAGTTTATTTTGAGAATCTCTCTGCCGGGGCTGACAACTATCTCTGGACGGTTGAGCACATACCCTACGACCCCATAAATGGTACGACCTCACCGGTTTTCAATTCAACCGATGAACACCTTAACTATACCTTTCCTGAGCCCGGGGTATACAAGATATCTATGGAGGCTTTCAGTGGCAGCTGTAGCGATACGGCCGGACCTTTTACGCTGAATGTAGCCGACCCTACTATGAACGGCATACCACGGATAACCAGGGCTGACTGCCTCAATGAAGACAGTATTAAGGTCAGGCTGAGAATATCCAACCTGGGCTATGATACGGTTAACGTTGGTACGCCTGTGTCCTTTTACGATGAAGACCCGCGAAACGCATCCCCGGTCCCCAAACTGCTTACTACCTATTATCTCCCAAAGGTTGTTTATGGCAGGGATTTTCCAGAGCTCTTTGAGGTGAAAATGAAGGGGAGCAGACTCAAGCTGGATCAGCTGTATGTGGTCTTTAACGATGATGGCTCGGGTGCCTTTCCGCGTACTTTCGTGGCTGGCGACCGGAACGTGACCAGTGATCAGTCGGTGTTTCCACCATCAGGCTGGAATGAGCTCACTTACAATGACAATTTCAGTCAGAAACGAGATTTTCAGTACAGAGTAGAAATGCTCACAACGAATAACCTGGCCTGTGCCTTTGCTGACCACCAGGTAGAGGCTAAAATTTTTAATGACCCGGGCGGCTCTACCATTCGCTGGGACCCTGATACAGGTATGTCTTGTACAGACTGTCTTGACCCTTTCATAACGATGACAGATCAGACACTGACAAAAAAAATCATCGTTACCAGTAGCTGTGGTTGCTCAGACTCCACAACGGTAACAATCGATACCCGCCCTTATAATCCTCCTTTGGTAACACAGCCTGCAGATGCCTGTCAGTTCAACCTGATGCCCGATCTCGCTGGTTTCGTCACCGGTCCTGATATTACCTGGTATACGGCTGAGACAGGAGGTACCGGTACTAATCAGACACCGGTATTGGACCCCGATCTGGCCGGTACCTATGAGTTTTGGGTAAGTCAGACAGTCAATGGCTGCGAAGGGCCCCGGGAGAAACTTTCCATGCTGGTTAAACCGGCCCCCACACCTGAGGTATTGCTGATCCCGGATATCTGTTTGAATGAAACACCACCAGACCTGTCGTTAGCGGTGAATGGTACAGGTTTGCGCTGGTATACATCCGAGACAGGTGGTCTTGGCAGTGCCACAACTCCCACCATAAATACAGGCATCGCGGGTCCTGTTACCCATTGGGTAACGCAAAATACAAATGGCTGCGAAAGCCCCAGAGTGCCGGTTTCCTATGAAATAATTGACTTGCCATCTGCTCCGGTGGTCGATCCATTCGTCCATTTCTGTGTAGATGATCCCAGTCCCGATCTCGCCTCATTTGTTACCGGTACTGACCTGAAATGGTATACCGATTTCAGTACCGGAGTCAGTAATGTGGCCCCCGGTACTCTGAGAATGGATACAGCCGGAGTAGCTAAGTATTGGGTCACCCAGACCCTCAATGGCTGTGAAGGACCTCCCGCTGAAGTCACTTTTCAGGTCAACTTCATTGATGTCGGCTTTCAGGACTTTTATGAAATAGACGAAGGCGATCCCCTGGATATGGAAGTTACTGTGGAGACAGAGCCTGTAGAAAGTAATTTTACCGTTACCTGGAAGAATGAGTCGGGAAGCGTGGTGGGCAACGGATTAACCACCACCCAATATCCCGAAAGGACCACGACATACACGGTTGAAGTGGCAACCGATGAAGGCTGTATAGAGGTCAGGCAAATAGATGTTACTGTAATCATGGACCTCAGGCCGGCCGAAATATTCACTCCGAATGGTGATGGCTTTAATGATGCCTGGAATGTGGGCTTTATCAGCCAGTTTCCTGAAGCCACGATCAGTGTATACAATCGCTGGGGCAACCTGGTATTTCAGGACAGGAATTACCAGAATAACTGGTCGGGTGTACACAATAGCCAGAAGCTGCCCGTAGGCACGTATTATTTTGTAGTAGACTTGTCTGTATACGAGCGGGAGCCGGTTACAGGTAGTGTAACCATAATGAGATAAGGATGATGCAACTGATGAGAAATATCTCACAAACCAGGCATCTTCGACTTGCAGTGATGCTGTTGACAATGGCTTCCTGCCTTTTCGTACCGGCCAGACTGAATGCGCAACAACTTCCTCAGTATACACAGATTACAGTGAACCCTTATATGGTCAATCCGGCCCTGGCGGGAACAGAAGGTTTTGTGCACATCCAAAGTGCTTTCAGGTCGCAGTGGCAAGGCTTTGACGGAGCCCCGGAAACCGGATACCTGTCACTGCACGCACCTCTGAACAACAAAATGGTGGGGCAGAAGTACAAAGGGGCAAAATTTCTTACCGGTAGCTGGATTTCACTGGGCGGAACGATCTCTTATGACAAAACGGGGCCGTTGCGCAATACCGTCAGTCATCTTACACTCGCTTATAACCTTGCCCTGGATGCCAGTGGTCTCAGACTTTCTTTCGGCTTGAATGTAGGCCTGCAGAGCTTCTCGTTTGATCCCGGTGAATCTCTCGGCAATATTCCGGATCCTGGCGACCCGCTATTGCAAGGCGCCATTAATCAGACTTCTATGGATGCCGCGGTCGGGTTTTGGTTATATAGTCCGAAGTTTTTCCTGGGGCTCTCTTCCTATCAGTTGCTGGAAAATCCGGTAGCGGGAGACTTTGATGGCCAGCGTGTTTTTAACGGAACTTTGCTCCGGCATTATTTTGCTATGGCAGGCCTGAAGGTCGATCTGGACCATGATCTCTTTGCGGTACCCTCCGTGCTTGTCAAACAGGTACCCTCTTTTCCCCTCTCTTATGACCTCAATGTGAAACTGGTCTGGAAGGATGACTACTGGGTCAGCACCAGCTACAGAAATGAAGATTCCTTTGCAGTCGCCCTCGGGCTGGTCATTAACAAGAGAATTGAGTTTGGTTACTCCTGGGACCTGATTACCTCCGGCATCCAAAACAATGCTTCTGGTAGTAGTGAAATATCACTGGGGTACAGGCTGTTTATCAAGCCCAGGGTAGTCTGTCCCGATGAATTCTGGTAAGCGGCAGAAGCCCAAAGTCTTTTAAGTTCGGGAAAATACCCTCTTACTTTTTTCGTTATTTTTGGCGACATGAGAATGCGTTTGCTGATCATATTACTGGCCTTGCTGCCTCTGGCTTCTTTTGCACAGAAGAAAAAGAAGAAGAACAAGAAAACACTCAAAGAGAGAGTGCAGGAATTGCTCAATACCAATGTGCAGAAAGACTCCCTCCTGATCTATAAAGAAGAGCAGCAGGACACCATTCCTGATGTGGAGCTCAAAAAGAAAAGGAATCATTTCTTTGGTGTAAAAACCAAGCGGGCCTACACAGTCAACAAAATCAATGGCAGAACGGTCATAGAAGATTTCTACATATTACCGGAAGGGGTGGAGGTAGACCCCTATGTGCTCCAGATTTTTGTTCATGATCAGCAGCGGGAAGAAGTAAAGGCAGTCAGGGGTGTCAGGGGAAGATTGGTAAACAGAGTACTTCATGGCCCTTATAAAAAGCTGGTAAATGATCAGGTAGTGGAAGAAGGTATGTTTTTCTATGGCACCAAGCATCAGCGTTGGGTATTGCTTGATCGCCAGAATAAGCTTGTACAAAAAGAACACTTCCATAAAGGCTGGTACCGTGATTCCGAAATCACCTATTACGATGGTGATGCCAAAACACGCATCAAGTCCGTAACTCCCATTAAATATGGCAAGAAGGAGGGCATGTATATTCAGTTTTTCCCAAACGGCCAACTCGCCATGCGCGGGCGCTATGAGTTTGATAAGAAAGTAGGTGTATGGGAAGAATTCCACCAGGTAAACAGGGTTGTTATCAAACGTGAAATCCAGTATGCCCCTGATCCGTTTCAAAAGAATTTCCAGTCCTTTATCCGCAAAGAATGGGATGCCCTGAGCAACCTGCTTTATGTCTCTCCCAAACTCTCCAAAAACGGTTAGCCTTACAGGCCATAATGCCTTAACCCTGATTACTCATCACTGATATACTGATAACTTGCTGGTTAAGGTAGAAATGCTTCCTCACTATCGATGCCATTTGAACCACAACCGTACGGACATCAATAAAAGGCATCTTCAAAATGCACCAGCTCCTCCGCTCTTCCCTTTTTATAGATAGCTATGATGTCAAAGCGAATGCCCCCTTCCCAGTCTTTTTCAATCATATATTCCTCAGCGGCTCTGATAATGGCATCCTGTTGTTTTTGACTTACAAAAGATTCGGGGTTACCAAATGCTTTCGAGCTCCGGGTCTTCACTTCTACAAAGATCAGCAGGTTGTTGCGTGAGCAGATCAGGTCTATTTCTGACTTCTTAAAGCGATAGTTTTGCTCCAGGATTTTATATCCGTTTTCGACTAAAAAAGCGGCTGCATTCTCCTCTCCGAGCTTACCAATCGATTGCATGCAATAGAATTCCTTTCAACCCAATTTAAGCACTAAAATGCATTAACTTCACCAACCCAAAATTTTCTGAGAAATGCTTAAATCCATAAACCCCACCACAACTGCTGCCTGGCAGAAGCTTTCAAACCACTTCGACCAAATGTCTGCCATTCATATGCGCGACTTATTCAAAGAGAACCCGGGTCGATTCGGGGAGTTCTCCATTCGCTTCAACGACATCCTGGTAGATTATTCCAAGAATATCATCACGGCAGAAACCATGGCCAACCTGCAGGCACTGGCGACAGAATGCGGTGTCAAGGAGGCCATTACGTCTATGTTTTCAGGAGATACAATCAATGCTACCGAGAGTCGGGCTGTGCTGCATACTGCACTCAGAAATCAGTCAGACAGACCGGTACTTGTAGATGGTAAAGACGTAATGCCTGATGTGCGGGCTGCACTGTCCAAAATGAAGACTTTTGCTGATAAGGTGACAGGAGGTACCTGGTTGGGATATACCGGTAAACCCGTTAAGTCTATTGTGAATATTGGTATCGGAGGTTCTGATCTGGGTCCGGTGATGGTGACGGAAGCCCTCAAATCATATACCGTTGAGGGAATTAAGACCTACTTCGTGTCTAACGTGGACGGTACTCACATGGCCGAAACACTGAAGCAGGTAAATGCTGAGGAGACACTCTTCATGATTGCCTCCAAGACTTTCACAACTCAGGAAACTATGACCAACGCCCACTCTGCCCGTAGCTGGTTTTTAGAGCAGGGAGCGGCAGAAGCAGATATTGCCAAACACTTTGTAGCCTTGTCAACCAATGCCGCTGCGGTGGCAGATTTTGGTATCGATACGGCCAATATGTTTGAATTCTGGGACTGGGTAGGCGGGCGTTACTCGCTTTGGTCTTCGATTGGTCTTTCAATAGCCTGTACCATTGGCTATGACAATTTTGAAGAACTTCTGACAGGAGCATATGAAATGGATGAGCATTTCAGAGCAGCAGACTTTGAAGAGAACCTGCCTGTTGTACTGGCTTTGATCGGTTTATGGTATGGTAATTTCTTTGGTTCGGAATCCGAAGCAATATTGCCTTATGACCAGTATATGCATCGCTTTGCCGCTTACTTTCAGCAGGGCAACATGGAGAGTAATGGTAAGTATGTAGACAGAGACGGTAAGGCTGTAGACTATCAGACGGGGCCCATTGTATGGGGCGAGCCTGGCACCAACGGCCAACATGCCTTCTACCAGCTCATTCACCAGGGTACCAAACTGATACCTTGTGACTTTATGGCTCCGGCCATCAGTCATAATCCGGTGGGAGATCACCATGAAAAACTGATGTCAAACTTCTTTGCACAAACCGAGGCCCTGCTCAACGGCAAGACACTGGAAGAAGTGACAGAGGAACTGGAAGCTGCCGGAAAAACAGCTGAGGAAATAGCAGAAATAGCACCCTTCAAAGTCTTCCAGGGGAATAAACCGACCAACTCGGTACTGTTTAAGCAGCTGACCCCGAGAGTACTTGGCTCGTTAATCGCCATGTACGAACACAAAATCTTTGTACAGGGAGTTATCTGGAATATTTACAGTTTTGATCAGTGGGGCGTGGAGCTCGGCAAGGTACTCGCCAAGAAAATCCTGCCGGAGCTGGAGAATGATGCCGAAGTAAGCTCACATGATGCTTCTACCAACGGACTGATCAATGCTTACAAAACAATGAGAAACGCGTAATGACTGATAAGAAATACTTATACCCACTCAAGTTTGATACCATCTTCAAAGAAAAAATCTGGGGAGGTACCAAGATCAAGGATGTATTGGGAAAAGACTTCGCTCCGCTGAATAACTGTGGAGAGACCTGGGAGATTTCAGGTGTTCCTGGCAACCTCTCCAAAGTCAGTGAGGGAGTGTTGAAAGGTAAGACCCTGCCCGAGCTGATTGATACTTACGGGGCTGATTTGGTGGGAAAGAAAGTATATGAGCGTTACGGCAACGAGTTTCCTCTCCTTATTAAGTTCATAGATGCTGCTCAGGATCTTTCCATTCAGGTACATCCGGACGATAAGCTGGCAAAGGAGCGTCATAATTCATTGGGTAAGACGGAGATGTGGTATATTTTCCAGGCCGATGAAGGAGCAAAACTCATCACGGGATTTAACAAAGACACCTCAAAAGAAGAATATTTAGAATACCTCAATTCAGGCAGACTTACTGACATTCTGAATACAGAAACTGCCGAAGCCGGTGATGCATTTTTCATTCCGGCTGGCAGGGTACATACAATCGGCAAAGGACTGCTGCTGGCTGAGATTCAGCAGTCTTCTGATGTGACCTATCGCATTTATGATTTTGACCGCACAGATGATGAGGGTAATAAGCGAGAGCTACATACAGAGCAGGCCCTGGATGCCCTGGACTACCACCACTATTCAGACTACAAAACCAGGGTGAAAAAGTGCATCAATGAGGCTGTACCCATGGTCAAATCCCAGTACTTCCAGACTAACCTTTTAGAGTTCACAACCGGTATAATTCGTGAGCATTATGATAAGGATTCATTTATAATTTATACTTGTACTGAAGGAGAGGCTGAAATTCAAACTTTGGGACAAACAACAAAAATTAGCATGGGAAATGCTGTTTTAGTGCCACAAAAGTTCCCTGAAGTCCATATTCGAACAAAATCGGGATTTAAAATCTTGGAAACATTCGTACCTTAAGTTATTTTTGCGTATGGCTGGAAAAAAGAATATGAAAAATTTCGAAGCCACGTTCTTTAACATGAAAGACGAGAGTGTGGTAAGAAAGGAGTTTCTGGCGCGAAATCATACATCGGCCCTTCGCAAAGCGAACCGACAGATCACGAAACACGTTCGTGTATTATCGGTAGACGAAATCGAAGGTAGCCAGATGTCAGCCTAAAATGTGTGTGTGTGGCTGTGTAATCGCGTAAGACATGAATTTTCATATTAATAAGACAGTTGAAGTAGTCAGGCTCGGTGAGGTTGACTATAAACGTGTATGGGATTATCAGGAGACTGTTTTCAAAAAAACAGTTGATTTAAAAATTGAAAACAGGCGGGTCGAAGACCCCGGTCTGCAAATTCCTACTCACAACTTTCTTGTTACTTGTGAACATCCTCATGTCTATACTCTTGGAAAGAGTGGTTCTTTAGACAACCTTCTGCTCAATGAGCAGGAACTGAAGGAGCACCAGGCGACCTTTTACAAGATTAATCGGGGAGGTGATATAACCTATCACGGTCCTGGTCAACTTGTTATCTATCCAATTTTGGATTTAGAAAACTTCTTCACCGACATCCACAAGTATTTGCGGATGTTGGAAGAAGGCATCATTCTCACCCTGAAAGAATATGGCATCGATTCAGGCAGAATCCCGGGTTTGACCGGAGTCTGGATCGATCATGCCGAGGGTGCCCCTAATCCGCGCAAAATCTGCGCGATGGGTGTTAAGACCAGCCGATGGGTTACGATGCATGGGCTGGCGCTTAACGTAAATACCGATCTCTCTTATTTTGGTCACATCATTCCCTGTGGTATTGATGATAAGGCCGTCACCTCTATGAACCAGGAACTGGGTCATTCCGTAAACATGTCTGAAGTCGAAAATAAGCTGATAGGCCATATTTCTGACCTCTTTGAGATGCAACTGACCTCACAATGAAGCCCAAATTAGCTGTTACCCTGGTACCCCTTGCGATTGTTTTTGGTGTATTGGCGATTTTTTCTTCTGATAATTCCTCAGGTATTCTTGTGAATGTACCGATGGCTGAAAAGCATCGGGGTGTCTGCTGGGTGGGAGGCCCGAATAAAGTGGTGGAAGAAGACCTCAGGGCCCTGGTAGAAAGAAACGTCAACTGGATATCGCAAACCCCTTTTGGCTGGCAAAGAGGTCATGACAATCCGGAAATCGGAACCAATAAAAACTCTGACTATACCTGGTGGGGAGAGCGTGATGAAGGGCTTAAGAAAACAACAGAGATGGCCCAGGCCAACGGTATCAAAACAATTCTGAAACCCCACATCTGGTTGCGTGATGACGGAGGGAAATGGCGCGGAGAGATCAAAATGAAGTCAGAAGAGGACTGGCTTAAGTGGTTTGAAGAATATTCAGAGTTTATTCTCCACTATGCCAAAGTCGCAGAAGAACAAAAGATGGAGATGTTCTGTATTGGCACTGAACTGCACCAGACCTGTGTAGAGCGGGCCGATGACTGGCGCAAGCTCATTGCTAAAATCAGAAAGGTGTATTCGGGCCCCCTGACCTACGCGGCAAACTTCAGCGATGAATATCAGGATGTGACTTTCTGGGATGACCTGGACTATATAGGGGTGCAGGCATATTTTCCCTTGACCAACAAGGAAAACCCATCGGTTAAGTCACTGAGAGAAGGCTGGCAAAAACCTATGAAGGAACTGAAGAAATTCTCAGCCAGATACGGTAAGCCTATTCTCTTTACCGAGGTGGGTTACAAAAGCACCAAAGACTCCGGTATCGAACCCTGGACATGGCCACAGAACATCGAAAGAGATCAGAGAGCTGAGATCTACTCAGAAGAAACCCAGGCTGCCTGCTATGAAGCGCTCTTTGCTGAAGTCATGGATGAGCCCTGGCTGGCCGGTGTACACATCTGGAAGTGGTACCCGAACTACGAAAAACGCCTTAACTCCCGAAGAGGCAGTAGCCCCTACTACAGCATTGATTTTACGCCTCAGGCCAAGGCTGCCGAAAAAGTAATGACCGACTGGTTTGCTAAATTCGCCCGGTAAGTGTCTGGAGCCAGCATAAGAAGTTTTCTTACCTCTTACTTCCTACCACGTACCTCCTGCCACCTACTTCCTACCTCTTACTTCGTACCTCCTACCTCCTGCCTCTTACTTCCTACACCCCACAAAAAAGGAAATCACCGAACCTTGCGAATAACCCTCCCCAACTATTAGTTTTGCCACATGAAAAAAGACATAGATTTCCCACAGGTAGCCGGAGTGAAAATCGCCATTGCCAAAAGCATCAATAAGCTTGGAGAAAGCGAATGGGGTGTCTATATCATCAACAAAAATCTCATCGAGCTGGAGAATGTCATGATTGTCTCCAAAGGCTATGAAGACGGTGGGGAAGGTCGTAAAACCTCTACACTAAGGCATATGATTGAAAAGCTGGAGGCTTCCAGCATGGCGAAGGTCGAGTCTATCGATCCCTCGGTTTTTTCTTTTCACAATGAGTTCTGGGTGAGCTATTATATTGTGAATGAGCTGTTTGACAAGAAGTTTGTAGTCGCTCCTTTTCAGGAGTTTGCCATTCAGGAGATTGAAGAGCTGGCTATGAGTGGGGTGTTGGCTGAGTAGTCATGGATGCGGTAAACGGGTCCAATTGACGCGTATCTGATATTAACAGAAATTTTGTTTTTGTAACTCTGAATATTATAATTCAAATTAAATAATAAACACTGACCCAGTTGATGGACCTTACCAATATCCTCTTTCTCGATATAGAAACTGTAGCCGGAGCCCGGACTTACCATGATTTGCCCGATCGCATGCGACATTTATGGAACAAGAAGGCTGCATTTCTGAACAATCCTGAAGAGCTGAGTTCAAGCGAATTATATGAGCGAGCCGGCATCTATGCAGAATTTGGCAAAATTGTAACCATCGGGGTCGGTTACTTCAAGAGAGAAGGCGATACTTTTCAGCTAAGAGTTAAAGATATTTCTTCACACAACGAGGTAGAGGTGCTTTCTCAGTTTAAAAAGCTGGTGGAAGAAAGTTTTAATCAGAAACAGCTCCGCTTATGCGCTCATAATGGCAGGGAGTTCGATTTTCCCTACATCGCACGCAGAATGCTTATCAATGGTGTCAAACTGCCCGACTGTCTGAATCTGGCAGGTAAGAAGCCCTGGGAGGTGCCTCATATTGATACAATGGACTACTGGAAGTTTGGTGATTACAAAAACTTCACCTCTCTGGATTTGCTGGCAGCA
Source organism: Roseivirga sp. UBA6061 (assembly GCA_002427745.1). Classification (GTDB taxonomy): domain Bacteria; phylum Bacteroidota; class Bacteroidia; order Cytophagales; family Cyclobacteriaceae; genus Roseivirga. The sequence goes on from DIYF01000010.1 coordinate 68,758, forward strand.
GTGCTCGAAGTGCCTACCAGTAAAGACGATATTGACGGAAGTCAGGTCAATGAGGTGTATTACGAAGACAACGACCTGGAGCGTATCGGGCACTATTGTAAAAAAGACGTTTCGGTCATGGCCCAGGTTTTTCTGAAGCTGATTCAGGAAGAACCTGTCACTCCGGAAAACATCGTTATTCTCTAATTTTCAAAGGAAAGAACCATCCTTCATTTTTTCTTCCTAGCTTTGTAGTGACTTCTAACAATTCAGAATAGCACAAGAAGCTATTGACAGCCCTGCCGGAGTGTAGGGAAAAGCAATGCAAAGTTGCAGCACTAAGCACTTCACAAAGCAACGTGAGATGATTTAAAGCAAACATGAAAAACCAAAGGGGTTTTTCTCAGGGCCAAGAATGAATTGGCAGAGGTGCTTTAATAATTATAATATTCCTAATTAATCCCTTCGATGGGTAGAAAACGAAAAGGCCAACCGGCCGCAAAAGCAACAAAACGCGGAATCAAACAAATCCAACCAATCATTATGGAATTCTTCGGGCAGCACCCGGGGAGAAGCTACCAAATGAAACAGATCCTCCAGGGACTGAATATCCGTGACAAGAAATCTAAGCAAATTGTTACCGATGTAGTCTATAGACTGGAAGATGCCGGAGTCCTCAAAAGGCTTCGCAACGGATCTTTCATCTCAGAGCAACGGGAGTTGGAAACAATTACGGGCATTGTCGACTACGTCAATGCGCGATTCGCCTATGTAGTACCGGAAGATCCGGAATTTGAGGGCGATATCTGGGTCTCAAAAGAAGACCTTTTAGGAGCTATGGACGATGACACTGTCAAAGTCGTGCTCAAGAATAAACGACATGGAAAAAGTCCTGAAGGCAAAGTCGTTGAGATTTTAGCCAGGCACCGTGATGAGTTTGTGGGGCGAATAGAAATGTCTGCCCGCTATGCCTTTGTTATTCCTGATTTCAGGAAGATGCATCACGATATCTATGTGCACTTAAATGAGCTCAAAGGAGCCAGACACAATGACAAGGTGATTGTCAAAGTGACCCAATGGCCGGAACGCGATAAAAAGCCGGAAGGTGAAATTGTGAGGGTACTTGGTAAGGCCGGAGAGCATAATGCCGAGATTCACTCCATCATTGCCGAATTCGGGCTGCCACTGGAATTTCCCGAGCGCATTGAGCAGGATGCAGAGGAGATTCCCGATGAGATCACTGCGAAAGAGATTAAGAAGCGAAAAGACTTTCGGGAGGTTACCACTTTCACGATTGATCCGGCAGATGCCAAAGACTTCGATGATGCACTTTCCATTCGCGACCTGCCTAATGGCAATACTGAGGTAGGTATCCATATTGCCGATGTTACACACTATGTACAGCCCAAGACGGCCCTGGAAGAAGAAGCAGTAGAGCGGGCTACTTCTGTTTACCTGGTAGACAGAACCATTCCCATGCTTCCTGAAAGGCTGTCAAACGGACTTTGTTCTCTCAGGCCGAATGAAGAAAAGCTGACTTTCTCCGCTGTATTTGAGCTGGATGCTCAGGCCAATATTAAGTCAGAATGGTTTGGTCGTACGGTCATCTATTCTGATCGCAGGTTTACCTATGAAGAAGCGCAGGAGCGGCTTGATACGCAGGAGGGTGATTTCCATGAAGAAATTACCAGGCTCAATCAGCTTGCCTATAAGCTCAAAGACAAACGCTTCAGGAGTGGAGCGGTGAACTTTGAGACTGTGGAAGTGAAATTCAAACTGGCGGAAGATGGCAAGCCTCTGGGTATTATTCCCAAGGAGAGAAAGGACGCACACAAGCTGATCGAAGAATTTATGCTGCTGGCAAACAAAAGGGTAGCGACTTTTATCTTCGAAAAAGGTACAAAAGCCAATCCGGTCACCTTTGTTTATCGAACACATGATGACCCTGACCCGGAAAAGCTGGATACTTTTTCAACCTTTGCCCGTAGGTTTGGTCATCAGCTGGACTATGAGCGAAATGGAATTTCTAAATCCCTGAATGGTCTCATCAGCGAGATTGAAGGTAAGCCTGAGCAGAATGTACTGCAGCAGCTGGCCATCCGCACCATGGCAAAGGCGAAGTATACCACCAACGAGAAAGGGCATTTCGGCCTGGCTTTTCCGCATTACACTCACTTTACCTCGCCCATCAGGCGCTATCCCGACATGATGGTGCACAGGCTCCTGCAGCACTACCTTGATGGAGGTAAATCTGTCGACAAAGAAGAGTTTGAGCAGTTATGTTTGCACTCTTCAGGCAGAGAAAAGCGAGCAGCTGATGCCGAGCGCGCTTCTATCAAGTACAAACAGGTGGAGTTTATGTCTCTGGTTGAAGAGAAGGTCTTTGAGGGTATCATCAGTGGAGTGACTGAATGGGGTATTTATGTGGAGATCACAGAGACCAAGTGTGAGGGTATGGTGAGAATGGCAGATCTGAATGATGATTTTTACGAATTTGATGAACAAAACTACCGTGTAGTCGGTAGAAGAAATAAGCGAATGTTTACCCTGGGAGATGATGTGAAAGTGAGCGTGAAAGCCACGGACATCGACAGGAGAACTATCGATTTAATTTTTGAGGATGAATAACGACCTTCTGGAGCGCATAGCGCTGATTAATAATAGAATTTCAGAACTTAAGTATGGCCGGGAACCCGAAGAGCTTTATGAGCCTATCAGGTACATTATGTCTTTGGGGGGTAAGCGTATGCGCCCCTTGCTGGTGCTTCTCGGTTATGAGCTTTTCAAGGATGACTCTCAGTCCATATTAGACCAGGCCATAGCCGTGGAGGTCTTTCATAACTTTACACTGCTTCACGATGACATCATGGATGAGGCTCCGCTCAGGCGGGGAAAGCCTACGGTTCATGAAAAGTGGAATGAAAACACAGCCATCCTTTCAGGCGATGTCATGCTGGTAAGGGCCTATGGGCTTTTGCTGGATGCTCCCGGTGATCTGAAAGCTATTCTCAAGGCCTTTAACGATTGTGCGGCTGGTGTCTGTGAGGGACAGCAGTTCGATATGAACTTCGAGAACCTGCCTACCGTGGCAGAGGAAACCTATGTGAATATGATCCGGTTGAAAACGGCTGTGCTTCTGGGTTTTAGTCTGAAGCTGGGCGCCATGCTGGCCGGAGCTTCCTCAGAGCAGGCTGAAGCGGTTTACGACTTTGGTGTTGCTATCGGGGTCGGGTTTCAGCTAAAAGATGACCTGCTGGATGTATATGCCGATCAGGAAAAATTCGGAAAACAGGTGGGCGGAGATATCATCTCCAATAAAAAAACCTTCCTGCTCCTGAAAGCCCTTGAGCTGGCGGACAAAGAGCAAAAAGCGAAGCTTGATCACTGGCTAACGGCCGTCACATTTAATAAGGTAGACAAAGTAGAGGCAGTCACTGCCATTTATAATGAAATAGGCATCAGAGAGCTGACTTCAGCCAAGATAGACGCCTGGTTTGATAAGGGCTTTGAAACACTGGAGCAGCTGGCTGTGCCGGCAGATCGTAAACAGCCGTTAATCGCGTTTACCAGGTACCTGATAGACCGGGAAAAGTAAATGGAGATTACCTACGGCCTTATGATCATCATTGGCCTGGTTACTTATGTGGCCTGGCAAAGGCCTGAGTTGCATCGCAGGCTGATGCTTAATCCTTATGATGTGGTTCAGGGAAGACAGTACCATAGGCTGCTCACTTCAGGCTTTGTACACAATAATACCACGCACCTCTTTCTTAATCTCTTTACGCTGTATTTCATGGGTAGGGGGGTAGAAACTGTGTTTGCCATGAATTTTGGCTCTATGGGACCGGTTCTGTATGTTACGCTGTTCATCACAGCAGTGATTGTGGCCAATATTCCCACCACCATAAAATATAAGGACAGTCCGCACTATAACTCACTGGGAGCTTCCGGAGCTGTTTCTGCTTTGGTGCTTGCTTTTATACTGAACGATCCGCAGCAAGAACTGGAGCTCTACTTGTTCGTGCCGATTCCCGGTTACTTATTAGGGGTGCTCTTTATTGTCTATTCGGTGGTAATGAGTAAGAGGAATGTTGATAACATCAATCATGATGCTCACCTCTTTGGAGCGCTCTATGGAATGATCTTTATGCTGGCCCTGAGGCCGGAAACCTTCAATGACTTTATCTATAAGCTTTTTTGAGGCTTTGTCAGAGATGTAGGGCTTGCGTGTTTTTATTCAGATTTATCTGATGATCTGAATGAATCAGTGTAAATCATATGATCTGACAGACCCGGTTCAGTTATAGAAAATCCATTGGATGTTGGGCTGTCAACTACCCGATGATAAGGCCTTACCCGATTCGGCATTTTAAGTCCATGTAGGGCAAGAATTCCGACATGTTTGGTTAATGAACTTTGTTATATTCGGCATCCAATTCTGAACTACTCATATGGCTAAGTATAATTCTCTTTTGGCAGTGCTCTGCCTATTTTTTTTCAACCTGAGTCTAAGTGCGCAAAGAGTAGATTTTAATGAACTTAACAGGCAAATAAAAGAAGCCAAAACGAATTATGACAAAGCTAATGCCTATGTGAGGCTTGGCACTGTAATGAGTGGTCCGCAGTCGGATATGATTGAAGCATTCGCGGACAGTATACTGGCCCTTTCTACTCCGGACAATCCGGAATATTACAAGGCTGCCAGTGATTTCTTAATGGGTATGATGCACCAGCGTAAGAGGGCGTATCAACAGGCCAAGCCTTATTTTAAAAGAGCAGAGGAAGTTTTTCGCGAAGAAAATCCAGAATTGAGTTTTCAGGCCCTCAATTTGCTGGGTACATCCCATTTGTTCAGCTCAGAATTAGACAGTGCCATTTATCTTTTCAATGACATGCTGGAAAGAGTAGGCCCTGAAGATATAGGCTCCAGGGTCATGGCACATGGTAATTTAGGAGGAGCTTATCAGCAAACAGGTAAGTATGGCTTAGCCATGCAACATTTTGAAAAAGTATTAGAGCTTGATTCTGGTAATGATTTTAATACGGTCAATGTATCGATGAAAATCGCAAGGATGTTCTTTGATATGGGGCTGTATGACAAAGGAATCAACACACTCAGGAACCTGGATCTTACTCAATTTCCTGATAACCCTGTCAAAGCGGCTTATTACAGTAGTTTGGCAAACTTTTACAGAAAAACAGAGGCGAATGATTCAGCTTTCTACTATTGGGAGCAATCCTTGAACATCGATAAAAAATTCAATCGTCCCGGAGTAATTTTTATCCGGAATTTGAACATTGCTGCTAACAAGCTGGAACTCAATCGCGCAGATGAGGCAAAGGTGTATCTGGACGATGCCAGGAGGGTGTACGGTAATCCTCAGGTCAGAACTACAGAAAAAGCGAGGTTTCAAATATCAACCGGTCGGTATTACATTCAAAGATCCCAATCGGATTCGGCAGTCTATCACTTCAATCAGGGTTTAGAACTGGCCAAAAGCTCAAATTTTGAAAGGCTAAGGGTTGATCTCTATAAAGGTCTGGCAGATGCCTATGAACAAAAGGGAGAAACTGACAGAGCAAATGAATTCTTAAAAAAGCATAATGAGTACAGCCTGAAATTGTTAGATGATGCCAGAGAGCGCTTTCTGGCAGAGGCTAAAGCCAATTATCTGCTGGCAGTAAGTGAAGCTGAGCTGGAAGAATCCAACGAGAAAATAACCCGCATCTATGCATGGCAAATCATACTGGCCATAACCCTGGTGATTACAGGGGTTGGGCTGTTCATTTACTTCAGAAATTACAGGAAATCCAGTAGTTCGCTTTCTGAGCAGCTGGAAGTGAATGAAGCGCTCGGCAAGACGATCGAAAAGCAAAAAGTACAAATGGTTGAATTGAAGAGCAAAGCTGTACTGGAAGCTGAGCAGATTGTAGCGATTAAATCTGATAGTCACTATTTGGAATTCTACCTTACCACGAAAGAAAAGCCGGAAATTGATCGGAATACTATCAAAAATGTACTCAGCGTACTACCGGATTACTTTATGCAGGTGCATAAATCATATATCATCAATATCAAAGCCATCAAGGTGAAGTATGCAGATAAGGTGGAAATGAAAACCGGTATTGAAATTCCCGTATCACGAACTTTCAAAGGAATTTTGAAGGAAGCACTCGCCCGGTTAGATGCCCCTGAGTGACCAGTTTCCCTCTGATTGAATTTTTGGGTCAGTGTTTCATGCCATTGAATCGGTAGGTGATGACAAAAAGGAGACCTAAGCCAGTTAAACTGGCTTAATTCGGTCCGGTCTGTTGCATGAAAGCAGCAGCGTTCGTTACCAAACATCTACTATTCAAAATGGGTTATTGGGAAATTGCTTTGCTGATAGCATTATTGATTTTCACCTCATCCGGACTTTTAGTTTACTACAACAATTATAGAGCAGCTGAGAAGTCTCTCGCCATTCAGTTGAAGCGCAATGAGTCGCTTGGAAAAGAAATTGAGAAGCAGAAGGTTCGATTGGTAGAGCTGAAAAGTAAGGCGGTCATAGAGGCCGGTGAAATCGAAGTCATAAAATCAGACGGCCACTACATAGAGCTGTATTTGAAATACAAAGACAAACCAGAGGTTGATAGAAATACCCTGAAGCACATCCTGGAAGTGCTACCTGATTACTTCATTCAGATCCACAAATCTTACATCATTAACCTCAAAGAAATCAGGGTGAAATACGGAGAAAAGATAGAAATGAAGAATGGACAGACCCTGCCTATTTCCAGAACATACAAACAGGCGTTCAACCAAACTCTGGAAAAGATAAAATACAGCATTTGAGCACTGTATTTCGTGTCACCTAATCCGTCATTCATGACAAAAAGTTGGAATACGGTCTGTTTAGGGGGTTATTCCGGTACGCATTTAAACCTGATTAAAACCAGATCAGATCGTGCAATGTGTAGACAAACTAAACCATCACCAATGAAGAAAATCCTGTACTTAATACCATTGTTTTTATTGCACCTAAGCATAGAGGCGCAAATATTTTTAAACAAACCACCACTCTACAATCCAAATAGAATTACAGGAGCAAATGAACAGACGAACCTCATCGATATAGAAGGAGACGGGGACCTGGATTTGTTAGTAGCCGCATCTACTAACAATAATCAACTCCAGGTATTTGTCAATAATGGAAGCGATATGGATTCCGTATTCGTCCTGTTCAATTATGACAACCTTTCAGAGGATATCAATTTTAATGAGCCTACTGATGTTGAAGTAGTGGACATCGACCATGACGGTGACGATGATATTGTTGTAAGAAACTTCAGAACGGTTTTAGTGCATAGAAATGATGGTGACGGAGTATTCACTGTGGTAGAGCTTGATTTTGACTTTACAGGTTCTTTTGTAAATGTTATAGGAATGGAGTTTGGTGATATTGATAATGACGGCTTAACGGACATTATTTTTGGCACTTTTCAACCATCAGAGGTAATCTGGGCACGAAATACCGGGAACCTGTCCTTTAGCGATACAGAAGTACTCCTGACCGCAGGTCAATTGCTAGTTCAGGGACAAACCAGAATCTCTTCCATGGCCGTCTTTGATGTGGATAATGATAATGACTCAGATGTCTTTGTCACTCACCATGCCTCAGGGACAACGGACTTTAGCTATCTCGCTATTAATAATGGAGACGATACCTATGCTATCTCGCAAATTTTCAATTCTCCGCGAAGTACAACCGCTACAGCTGATTTTAACGGTGATGGGTTTATGGACTTTGCCCGGTCAAATAACGATGGCAATGGCAACATCACTTACTATCTCAATGATGGTGCAAATAACTTCCCTGAAACCGTTCTTCGGAACTTCACTACCGTGATGAGCACGGTAAGGGCAAATAATGTTTTTGCAGCTGATGTAGACAATGATGGAGATCAGGATATTATTGCCGGTCTTGTTGTCGGATTGACAACCGGAAGAGCCGCCATTTACTTTAATGATGGTGCTGCCAACTTCTCCAACGAGACTATAGTTTTTGTCGCAACGAATTTCGCCACTTTTCAGGGAGGTACACAAACTATCAAAGAGAACTCCATACTGCCTTTTGATTTTGATGATGATGGAGATGTAGATTTTATTACCAACTCTCAGCTAGATGGTAATATCAGCCTACAGGTCAATGAGGGAGATGGTACCTACGAGACGCAAATCCTGAATATTCAATTAGAAGAGCTTACCAATATCCAATATTTAGACATCAATGATGATGGCTTTGAAGACATTATCACAGTCAGTGCCTCCTTTTTTCAAGGGAAAATGCTGGTGAGCTTTGGGAATGCCGGGGGTGGCTTTGATCCTGCGAGACACTTGATTATCCGCAATGCCTTTGCTCCTGAAGACGGACTGGTGACTGATGTAGATAAAGATGGAAACTGGGACTATGTCTATGCCAACTCACGTGAGGTCAGGTGGGTGAGCGATTTCCAGAACAATGGTATAAGTCAACTGCTATATACCTCAGTCAATGTAACCTCCGATTTTTCTTCCGGTACCATAGGCTTTGCAAACTCTACACAAAGAGCATTTCAGGTAGCAGATATAGATAACGATGGGGATAACGATGTACTGGTGGCCGACATGGTGTCTGCATCAGTTGGGCAAATTGCTTGGTTAGAAAATGATGGAAACCAGAATTTTACCTCCCGGGCACTTTCGATAAATATTGATTCCTACCAACTGGCTGATATTAACAATGACGGAGAGTTGGATCTGATTACCCTTGACTTTATCGATCTCGCTAATACTAATTTCAGAGTATACACTCTGAATAAAGTCACTAAGCAGTTTGGAATTGTCTTTACGGATCAATTGGCTTATGATGGCAGATTGGCCTCTCAGGAATTTACAGTGGCCGACCCTGATATGGATGGTGACAACGATATCATTCTCAATGGAATGGATTGGTTGGAAAATATTGGTAATGAATCTTTCGAAGACGTAGCCTCACTGTTGGGTGCCCCTTCAGGATTGCAGGGTACTTTTTCCAGGATCATTGCTTCAGATATCAATGGAGACGGTGCTCCCGATTTTTTAGGTTCTGCAGCCACCAATACACCCAGTCAATTCGTAGCCATCAATAATGGAGATAACACCTATACTTTAGCCGATGAGTTGATCCAGCCCGGTGCCACCCCGGATGGTAGAGTCATTCGTTTTATCACAGCCGATCTCAATAATGATGGCTTACAAGATATAATCACAGGCAGGCAAACAGGAGAAAGCCTCACGGTGGAGTTATATGAAACCTCCTTAAAAAGCCGTCAGAACCTGGCATTCCCGACTTTTGCATCGGGTTACGGTACAGTATCTACATTAGAAGCTACATCCAATTCAGGCCTGAACCCTACATATAGCACTTCAACACCAACCACAGGAAGTATTGATGATAATCAAATCACTATTACAGGAGTGGGTGAATTAACCGTTACGGTTCATTTTCCAGAGAATGATGATTTTATTGCCGGAGAGATTTCTCAGACCATTACAACTTCACCAGCTCCTTTAACGGTTACAGCAGATTCGCAAAGCAGACCTTATGGCTCAGAAAACCCCGAGCTGACCATCACTTTTGATGGTTTTGTATTGGATGATGATGAGACGGATCTGACCGGATTGGCAATTTCTACTACAGCAGAACAGAGTTCTCCGATAGGTCAGTATCCGATCACCATTTCGGGTATCATGACAGACAACTATACCATTACTCTGGGAAGCACCAGGTTTTTAACCGTCACACAGGCACAGTTAGACGCTACGGCTGATGACCAGACCAAGGTATACGGAGAAGAGAATCCTGAATTGACCATTTCTTATAGTGGATTTGTTTTGGGTGAAGACAAGAGCGTGCTGACTTCAGTCCCTGTTGTGTCTACAAGTGCAGATGCTACCAGTAGTGTTCAAGATTTCACCATTAGCGTATCAGGGGGGGCAGCTGATAATTATTTCGTGAACCCGGTCAGTGGCGTGCTCAGTATTACACAGGCACCTTTAATGGCAACCGCGGAAAATAAAACCAGGATCTACGGTGAGCCAAACCCCGAACTGACCATTGTTTATAGCGGCTTTGTGAATGGAGATGATGCTTCAGGCATCAGCACCCCACCTACAATCAGTACAATCGCTACAGCTGAAACAAGGGCAGGCGTGGTACCTATTACATTGACCGGTGGTATGACGAATAATTATGCTATTACCAATGCAGACGGTGTGCTAACCATAGATAAAGCTACACTTACTGCCACTCCGGTCAATCAAACCAGGGCTTATGGGGCTCAGAACCCTGATTTCACAGTGGCTTATACAGGTTTTGTAAACGGAGATGATGAGACTGACCTGACCACCTCTCCTTCTGCTACGACCGCAGCCACTGTTGCGTCAGATGTAGGAGAGTACCCGGTTACTTTATCTGGAGGAGATGCCATAAACTACAATTTCAATTTCAACCCCGGTGCATTAACTGTGTCTCAGGCTACACTTATGGCTACTGCCAGTGACCAAAGCAAGATTTATGGAGGAGAAAATCCAGAGCTGAGTATAGCTTTTGAAGGCTTCGTGAACGGAGATAATGAGTCGGTATTTACAAGCGCACCGGTGGCTGCCACTTCCGTCACTAACACTTCGGATGTAGGGGAGTATCCCATTACTTTATCTGGTGGTGAGGCAGTCAATTACAGTTTTGAGTTGAATCCCGGTATACTCAAAGTGACTCAGGCCACACTCACTGCTACTGCCAATGACCAAAGCAGGGTTTATGGGGAAGACAATCCGGAGTTGACCATAGCTTATGAAGGTTTTGTCAATGGAGATGATCAATCAGTATTTACAAGTGCTCCTTCTGTTACCACTGCTGCCATCGCTACTTCTGATGTTGGAGAGTACCCGATCAGTTTGTCCGGAGGAGAGTCACTTAACTACAGCTTTCAACTTATCCAAGGTACATTGACGGTGACTCAGGCAATGTTGACAGTTACTGCAGATGACAAGAGCAGGGTTTATGGTGAGCAGAATCCGGTATTGAGTATTAGTTACGATGGCTTTGTCAATGGAGATGATGCATCAGTTTTCGATACCCCTCCGGTCATCTCAACCACGGCAGATGTAACATCTGATGTTGGGGCTTATCCCATTACGATAGCAGCAGAGCAAGAAGCATCTAACTATGAGGTAGGTGTAAACAACGGAATCTTAACGGTTACACCAGCTATGCTTACTGCCAGTGCAGATGACAAAACCAGAACCTACGGAGCTGATAACCCATCATTGACCATCACCTACGATGGTTTTGTAAACGATGATACTGTTGAAGATATTACTGAACCTGTCGCAAGTGTGAATGCGAACGTAGCAAGTCCTGTTGGCGAATATGGCATTACGTTAACCGGAGGTGATGCTGCCAATTATGGCATAAGCCTGGAAAACGGCACACTGTCAGTCACACCGGCAACACTCATTGCCAGGGCATCTGATGCCACAAGGAACAAAGGAGAGCAAAACCTGACTTTTCAAATTGAATATGAAGGATTCGTCAATAGTGAAACCGCAGCCGTCATAGATGTAGAGCCTACTGCTTCTACCCAGGCCACAGAAACATCAGACAGAGGTACTTATGATATTACACTTTCAGGTGGAAGTGATGACAACTATGACCTGGAATTGATCAATGGTACTTTGACTGTAACAGGTCCGGTATTTGAAACACCAGCCAGCATCACATTCGACCCCCTAGTGCTTGGAGATCAGGCTACAGAGGATATCTCGTTGCAAAATACAGGAGATGGAGAACTATCGGTCTCAGCCATAGCACTTCCGGCTGGTTATAGTGTAGACAGATCCGTCTTCTCACTGGCCAATGGCTCCTCTACCAGCATATCGCTCACTTTTACTCCTACCCAGGGTGGAGTGTTCAGTGGTGATTTGGTCATCACCTCAAATGATGGAGAGAGAAGCATTGCGCTTTCGGGTGAAGGACAAATTGTGACTGCCATAGACGATGAAGTGCTGGACATTGAAGAGGTGAGTATATACCCAAATCCGGCCAGTCACCGGCTCACTGTTGACATGAGTGACTCACCCGCCCGGGTCGCCAATCTTATGCTGGTAGATCTCAAAGGCAATACAGTATGGAGCACAGAAGCAGTGAGTGAAAAAATAGTCAAAATCAACCTTGAAAGATATACAGAGGGGATCTACCTCTTGTTTGTAGAGACGGAAAAAGGCTCTGTGATTAAAAAAGTATCAGTACAGAGATAAATAACTGAATAATGAAAAAGATAAATTTCGAATTACTGGCTTTAGTATTTGTGATTATACTGATAGGCTTTTTTAACTGTGGCAATGGAGATGGTGACCCTGAACCAACAGCTCAGGATGAGGCTTTTGAGAAGTTGGCAGGAAGATGGGAAATGCCGGCTTCAGGAGGCATAATTGTAGACGGGGTAGACAGAAGTCTGAACTACCCTGGCTTTGGCCTTAGCTTTACTAATGGAGGTTATACCACAACAGGCGCAGCAGACCTTTTTCGGTCAACCGGAACCTGGGGGTGGGGTGATGATGAAACTGTCAGCGTAATTGTCCTTGATGATGGAAAAAGCATCAACATTCAGACACTTACCTTAAGCCGATTTGAATTCAGCTTTATTCAATCTGAAGGTGGGGTAAGAGATGGTGTAGATGGAAACTATACTATTACAGTGAATAAGTAATTTGAATGCCTGGGTCAAAGTAAAAGGCTATATCGAATTCTTTGAACGAAGAGATCTCTCTCATAGAAAGCATTCACAGAGATGCAAAAACAGAAAAGCCCTGACACTCCAATGGAGGTCAGGGCTTTCACATAAATCTATAACCTAATCTTATGCTTCTGCTTGCTCAGCTCCTTCGAAAGGAGTTACTGAAACATAAGATCTGTTTTGTCTTCCTTTTTTAAACTCAACTACACCATCGGTCAAAGCGAAAAGTGTGTGATCTTTACCCATCCCTACGTTTTTACCAGGGTGGTGTGAGGTACCTCTTTGTCTTACAATGATGTTGCCGGCAATGGCCGCTTGTCCGCCATAAATCTTAACACCCAGTCGTTTACTCTGTGATTCGCGACCGTTATTAGAACTACCTGCTCCTTTCTTATGTGCCATGGTAATTAATTATTTAGCGATGTTTTCAATTAATACTTTTGTGAAATCCTGACGGTGACCGTTTTTCTTCTTGTAACCTTTTCTTCTTTTCTTCTTGAAGACGATCACTTTGTCACCTCGTACATGTCCGATAATTTTACCGGAAACTTTTGCACCACTTACGGTGGGCGCGCCTACCTCAACCTGGCCATCATTGTCTAACAATAATACCTTGTCGAATTCTACGGAAGCGCCTTCTTCGCCTGCCATTAAAGGAGCATAGACGAATTGGTCTTGCGTTACTTTGAACTGCTTACCTGCTATATCTACAATTGCGTACATTATTTGAATGTGTTTTCAAAAACGGACTGCAAAGATAGAGGAATCATTTCTAAATCCAAACTGAAATAAAAGCATAAATGCAAGCCAAAACCCAATATTAAATTTTCACTTTTTTTTACCCCGCTGTATCGAAAGTTTTCGCAGAAGTATTCATCAAAAAACTGTAGCGTAAGTCTTTTTTTTTCAATACCTTATACATCGTTTCAGACCTATCACTGAAATCGATTTCCTTCGACAAACAGCGTTGATTTTCTAGACGCTTTTTGTAATATTTGTTGAAGGTTTCGACCCACAAAAACGACCTATCTTCTGGATTCAATGCTTACTCCCAAGAGTATATAATATTGCGTCCGGGACCCTGAAAAAAAGTTAGGAGAGTATTGTCACGTTATAGCGTGGTAATGCGGTTTTTAGAAAGAGATTATCTCTTTCAATGGAACCTGTTTCAACCCCAATAACAACAAAAATGAGTGAGCTGACTACTAATGTAGAGGAGCCTTTATTGAAAGAAAATAAGAATCGCTTTGTGCTGTTCCCAATTCAGCATGACGATATCTGGAACTTTTATAAAAAGGCTGAAGCAAGTATATGGACTGCCGAAGAAATTGATCTTCACCAGGATCTTACCGACTGGAACAACAAGCTAAACGAAGACGAGCAATACTTTATAAAGCATATCCTTGCTTTCTTTGCCGCTTCTGATGGCATTGTAAACGAAAACCTGGCCGAAAACTTCGTAAATGAAGTACAGTACACAGAGGCCAAGTTCTTTTATGGTTTTCAGATCATGATGGAAAACATCCATTCTGAAACCTACTCCCTGCTAATCGATACCTATATCAAAGACCCGAAAGAAGCTGACGCGCTTTTTAATGCCATCGAAACCTTCGATGCTATCAAGAAGAAAGCGGAGTGGGCTTTGAAGTGGATCGAATCTCCGAGTTTTGCTGAAAGACTGATTGCTTTTGCTGCCGTAGAAGGTATTTTCTTCTCAGGTAGCTTCTGCTCTATCTTCTGGCTAAAGAAAAGAGGCCTTATGCCAGGGCTTACCTTCTCTAATGAGCTTATCTCCAGAGACGAAGGTTTGCACTGTGACTTCGCTTGTCACCTGCACAATAACCACCTTGTAAATAAAGTTCCTAAAGAACGTATCAAAGAGATCATCGTTGATGCGTTAGATATAGAAAGAGAATTCATCACAGAATCATTACCGGTCCGCTTAATCGGTATGAACTCTGACTTGATGGCTCAGTACCTTGAATTTGTTACCGACCGACTTTTGGTTGAGTTGGGCTGTGAAAAAGTCTACAACTCAACAAACCCATTCGATTTCATGGAGATGATTTCCCTGCAGGGAAAAACCAACTTCTTTGAAAAACGAGTAGGAGAATACCAAAAAGCTGGTGTGATGAAAGAAGGTGATGATGCCAACGCGCACAAGTTCAGCTTAGATGAAGACTTTTAAGGAATAGAATACCCAAACAACCCCCAAACCCCGTAAATATGTTAGTAGTAAAAAGAGATGGCAGACGAGAGTCTGTCAAGTTCGACAAAATTACCGCCCGGATAGACAAGCTCTCCTATGGTCTTGATTCTGGTTTTGTCGAGCCTATTGATGTTGCCAAAAAAGTGATCGAAGGCCTGTATGATGGTGTGAGCACCCAGGACCTGGATAATCTGGCAGCTGAGATTGCGGCTACCATGACCGTAAGCCACCCTGACTACGCCAAGCTGGCTGCCAGGATTGCAATCTCAAACCTTCATAAAACCACCAGTAAGTCATTCTCAAATACTATGAAGAGGCTCTACACCTATGTAGACCCTAAGACTGGCGAGAATGCCCCGCTGATTTCTAAAGAAACTTATGGCATCATTAAGCAAAATGCTGCCACACTGGATTCAACGATTATTTACGATCGTGATTTCAGCTACGACTACTTCGGTTATAAGACCCTGGAGCGCTCTTACCTGATGAAAATTGACGGTAAAATTGTAGAGCGTCCGCAGCACATGCTTATGAGAGTAGCCGTAGGTATCCATGGCGAAGACATGGAAAAGGTGATAGAAACGTATAACCTGCTTTCTGAAAAGTGGTTTACTCATGCTACGCCTACCTTGTTTAATGCAGGTACACCTAAGCCACAGTTGTCATCATGCTTCCTTTTGACCATGAAGGACGACAGTATCGATGGTATCTATGATACACTCAAGCAGTGCGCTAAAATATCGCAGTCTGCCGGAGGAATCGGTTTGAGCATTCACCATGTAAGAGCCAAAGGTTCATACATTAAAGGAACCGGAGGAGTTTCCAATGGTATTGTACCAATGCTGAGAAACTTTGACATGACTGCCCGCTATGTAGATCAGGGTGGAGGAAAGAGAAAAGGTTCTTTCGCTATCTACATGGAGCCATGGCATGCCGATATCTTTGACTTCCTGGATCTGAAGAAGAACCATGGTAAAGAAGAAATGAGAGCCAGAGACTTGTTCTATGCACTGTGGATTCCTGATCTTTTCATGGAGCGTGTTGAGAATAATGAAGACTGGACGCTTTTATGCCCTAACGAATGCCCGGGACTGGCAGACGTACATGGCGATGAGTTCAAAAAACTCTATGAAAAATACGAGAAAGAAGGTAAAGGCCGTAGAACGGTAAAAGCTCAGGACCTCTGGTTTGAAGTACTGGAGTCTCAGATTGAGACCGGTACTCCTTATATGCTGTACAAGGATTCAGCCAATAAGAAGTCGAATCAGAAGAATCTCGGTACTATTAAGTCTTCTAACCTGTGTACTGAGATCATAGAGTATACGGCACCGGATGAAGTAGCGGTTTGTAACCTCGCATCTATTGCTCTGCCTAAATACGTTAATGATGAGACTGGTGAGTATGACTTCCAGAAACTGTATGACGTAACCTATGTGGCTACCAAGAACCTGAACAGGGTAATTGATGTAAACTACTATCCGGTAGAAGAGGCACGTAATTCAAACATGCGCCACCGTCCTATCGGGCTAGGTGTACAGGGACTGGCAGACGCCTTTATTAAAATGGGTATGCCATTTGAGTCTGAAGAAGCCAGAAAGCTGAACAAGGATATCTTCGAGACGATCTATTTCGCTGCCATGACCGCTTCTAAAGACGAAGCTGTGAATGACGGCCCTTACGAGACTTTCAAAGGTTCTCCTGTATCGAAAGGTATTTTTCAGTTCGATATGTGGGGTGTAACACCTGAGTCTGGTCTGTGGGACTGGGATAGTCTTAAGAAAGAAGTGAAAAAGCATGGTGTGCGTAACTCACTGCTGGTAGCGCCTATGCCTACCGCTTCTACCTCTCAGATTCTGGGTAACAATGAGTGCTTCGAGCCTTACACCTCAAACATTTACACCAGAAGAACGCTTTCAGGTGAATTCATCGTGGTGAACAAGCACCTGATGAAGGATCTGATCAAGCTGGGTATCTGGAATGAGAGTATGAAAAACAAGCTGATCGCAGCGAAGGGTTCTGTACAGAGCATTCCTGAGATTCCACAGCATATTAAAGATTTGTATAAGACAGTTTGGGAGATTTCTCAGAAGGCCATCATTGATATGTCTGCCGACAGAGGAGCGTACATCTGCCAGTCACAAAGTCTGAACATACATATACAAGATCCTAACTTCGGTAAAATGACTTCTATGCACTTCTACGCGTGGAAGAAGGGACTGAAGACAGGAATGTATTACCTGAGATCAAGAGCAGCTGCAGACGCTATCCAGTTTACTGTAGATAAAACAGCCGCCAAAGCACCTACTGCTGCACAATTGGAGCAGCAGGCAGCTGATATGGCCTGCTCATTAGATAATCCGGATGCTTGCGAAGCATGCGGTAGTTAGTACGGGGTTGATACTACTAACTAGAAAGTCCTGGCGGAAACGTCAGGGCTTTTTTTATGCCCTTATTGCTTGTGTGATGAATACTCACAGAGATTCAATTACTACTAAACAGATGTCATCCGGGATACCTGTGCCTGATGTTATTCGTCCTGTTTTTCTTGTTAAATCCTGTTAAAAGCCGTCTCATTTTCAATAAATTAGAACATGATGCTTTTCCCGATCGTTAAGCTCATACACCAGGTCATTTACTTAAAGGAGTCATTATGAATAAGAGGCAGTTTGTATTGGGGATGATTGGTTCCTCTCTTTTTGGAGGCATCATTGTGTTGTTGGGCTTGAGTTTGCTGGGAAACAACGCTGCCTATCCTGCTTTGTCCGGAGGGCCGGTAGGTCCGGTTACTACACAGTTTCAGAAAATTGATACGGAGCCACGCGATTATGTTGTGCCTGAAGGAATCAATTTTATCAAAGCCTCCCACAAGGCAGTGCCCGCTGTGGTGCATATCACCAATACCATGGGCGGATCGGGCAGATCTGGTGTTTGGGGGCGTTTTCGCGGCAACAGAAGGTCCAGACAGTCCACTGGTTCCGGTGTGTTAATTTCTCATGACGGTTATATCGCTACCAACTACCATGTAGTAGAAGATGCTGATGAGCTGGAGGTGAGGCTTGATGATAACCGCAGACTGGAGGCCACTTTAATTGGTACGGATAAGGATACTGATTTAGCCCTGATCAAGGTAAATACCCAAAACATGCCTTATGTAGACTTTGGTGATTCTGATGGCGTAGATATTGGAGAGTGGGTATTGGCTGTGGGCAATCCTTTTGACCTGAACAATACGGTAACTGCAGGAATTGTCAGTGCCAAGGCACGTAATATCAACCTGATCAGCGGTATTCAGAATCAATACGGTATAGAGTCGTTTATTCAGACCGATGCGGTGGTAAACAGTGGTAACAGTGGTGGAGCACTCGTTAACCTGGAAGGTGAACTGATCGGGATCAATACGGCTATCGCTACCAACACGGGTACTTTCAGTGGCTATTCCTTTGCGGTGCCTTCCATTCTTGTGAAGAAAGTGATGGACGACCTGTTAGAGTTTGGTTCTGTGCAAAGAGGCCTGCTCGGTATTCAGATCCGGGACGCGGAAGGTCTGGGTACTGCTGAGTTGAGTGGTGTCTGGATCAGAAGCATCACCCCCGGAGGAGCAGCAGAGGGAGCAGGGCTTCGTGTGAACGATGTCATCGTGGGTATTGATGAAAATGAGGTAAAGACCACAAGCAGGCTGCAGGAGCTGGTAGCCAGAAAAAGACCGGGTGATGCCGTACTGGTGAAGTTTAAAAGAGATGGAGATCTGTTGGAGTCGAGACTGACATTGAAGAGACGGGATGAGATGGTGGAAGTGGGAGAGAGTCTGGCAGAGCGACTTAACAGTGAGATACCCATTACCTTTGAAATAGAGGGAGCTCAGTTCAGAAATGTGCCTTCCAGTATACAGGATGCTCTGACAATTGACGGAGGTGTGCAGATAGAAGAACTCGGCCGGGGTGCCTGGAGAAAGAGTGGAGTGAAAGAAGGCTTTATCATTACCAAAATCGGTGAAGATGATGTACTCGATATTACCGACCTTGAGAGTATTCTGGAAACAAAGAGTGATGACTTCTATGTACTGGGTAAATACCCTGACGGTAAGAAGCATTACTACCGTATTGACTGGTAGAGCATAACCCGTATCCACCCTTGCTGTTTCAATCGAAGAGCCCAAAAAAGCCTCCTTCTACCCCATGCCCGCCCCGGAAATGTCTGAGAAAAAGCTCAGTTGTATCCCGGTGTCCGGAAGGAATATCCGTCAGCCATTTTGGTTAATCCTTGCACTCGTTTAAAAATCTCTCTAACTATGCATTCGATTTCCAAAACGATTCAATTTCGATGAATATTCAAAAAGAATTTGGCATGTTGGACGCCCTTCATAACCTGGGCATCAAGGCCGAAAATAATGGTACCTCTACCGGTTCTTTCTCTGAAGGGCACGGTGAGTTAATCAAGTCTTATTCTCCCGTAGATGGTGAGCTGATCGGAGCGGTAACCTCTACCACGCAGGAAGAATACGAACGTGCGATTGAGAGAGCGCAGGATACTTTCAAACAATGGCGTAACGTGCCTGCTCCCAAGAGAGGAGAGATCGTTCGTCAGTTTGGACAAAAACTGAGAGAATACAAAGAAGACCTGGGTAAGCTGGTGTCTTATGAAATGGGTAAATCTTACCAGGAAGGCCTGGGCGAGGTACAGGAAATGATCGATATCTGCGATTTTGCGGTGGGTCTTTCTCGTCAGCTGCATGGTCTTACGATTAAGTCAGAGAGACCGGCTCACCATATGCAGGAGCAGTACCACCCCCTGGGTATTGTAGGCATTATTTCCGCCTTTAACTTCCCTGTGGCTGTATGGGCCTGGAATACGGCTTTGGCCTGGGTATGTGGAGATGTCACCCTTTGGAAACCCTCTGAGAAAACACCGCTTTGTGGTGTAGCCTGTCAGAACATCATAGCTGAGGTATTAAGAGATAATCAGCTTCCTGAAGGCATCTCATGCATGATCAACGGAAACTACCAGGTAGGTGAATGGATGACGGCCGATACGCGTGTACCATTGGTATCTGCTACAGGGTCTATCCGTATGGGTAAAATTGTAGGCAGAGCCGTAGCTGAGAGACTGGGTAAATCTATTCTCGAACTGGGTGGTAACAATGCCATCATTGTTACACCGGATGCTGATCTGAAAATGACGGTAATAGGAGCTGTCTTCGGTGCAGTGGGCACGGCCGGTCAGCGCTGTACTTCTACCCGAAGACTCATCATTCACGAATCGATTTACGATAAGGTGAAACAGGCCGTTGTTGATGCTTATGGCCAGCTGCAAATTGGCAATCCACTAGATGAAGCCAATCATGTAGGTCCATTGATTGATACCATGGCTGTGGACCATTATAATAAGGCTATTGAAGCCGCCAAAGCTGAGGGTGGCCATGTGGTGATAGAAGGCGGTGTGATGTCTGGTGAAGGCTATGAAAGTGGCTGCTATGTAAAACCTTGTATTATCGAAGCTGAGAATGCTTATCAGATTGTACAGGAAGAAACCTTTGCGCCTATCTTATACCTGATCAAGTACGCTGGTAGTGTTGAGAACGCCATTGATTTACAGAATGGTGTGGTGCAGGGGCTTTCCTCTGCTATCATGACCAATAACATGCGTGAGGCGCATCAGTTCCTTGCCGCGTCTGGTTCTGATTGTGGTATAGCCAACGTAAACATCGGTACATCAGGTGCTGAGATTGGTGGTGCCTTTGGTGGAGAAAAAGAAACCGGAGGCGGCCGCGAGTCTGGTTCTGATGCCTGGAAAGCCTACATGAGAAGACAGACCAATACCCTGAACTATTCTACTGAGCTGCCATTGGCACAGGGAATCAAGTTTGATTTGTAACAGGGAAGTAGCTATAAAACAATAAGGGTCGTATCATGGATACGACCTTTTTTATGGCTGTCATTCAGGTATGCTGCCGCTTCTATAATTCTTGTCTTAGTATTCTCCTTTTTTGTTTTGATCTGTTGATGAATCCCTATCTTCAGACTCTCAATTTTTTCATCAAAAAACCACAAAATCAAATGGACGGATATTTAGGACAAATCATGGCCTGGGGACCAAACTTCGCACCCAGAAACTGGGCATTTTGTAACGGGCAGTTAATGTCAATTAATGCTAACCCTGCGCTTTACTCGTTGTTGGGTACCATGTATGGTGGTGACGGCCGCTCTACTTTTGGAGTACCCAATCTCCAGGGCAGGGTTGCTATGGGAGCTGGTAATGGTATTGGGCTTACACCAAGGCGTCAGGGAGAATATGGAGGTCAGGAGACTGTGCAACTAAGTGTAGCCGAAATGCCGGCTCATACGCACGCTGCCACATCCACTCCTGCAGGAGGTAGTTCAGCCGAATTGCCGTTGAGTACTACCGCTGGGGTCAACGCCACACCAGAAGCTGGTGATGTACCTGCTGCAGCTTCAGACGACATCTATGGTCCAAACAGTAGTACAGTGAGTACTCCTTTAAATGTGAATGTTGCTCCTCAGGATGTTACGGTAGGAAGTGCAGGAGGGTCTCTGCCTCACAATAATATACAACCATATCAGGTAGTGAATTATATCATCTGTACAGATGGTTTATACCCAAGCAGATCCTGATAAGTCAGAGTCTTAACTCAAGAACCAAAAAGAAAGCCGGATTCAAATACCGGCTTTCTTTTTAAGGTCAAAACGAAGAAAATCTTATCTTTTCATCCCTGTTGTTAAGGAGAAGTATAATCAATGAAAGTTTTTGCAATTTGTAATTCAGATCAGCTGGGGCTGCCGGCTCTGGCGCGTTTAAAGGAGCATGGTTTCCTCGCAGGTGTAGCTTATGTCGATCGGTATGCGGCACTAAGGCCTTCCTTTGAGGCCATGGAAATAGTCGATGAGCATATCTATGTTCTCTCTAAAAAGAACTGGGTGGAAATCCTTAGTAGTGCCATATCTGAATTACAGCCTGATTATGTTTTTGTCTTGACCTTTCCCTGGAAAATTCCGACCGGGCTGCTCAGTCTTATGCCCGATCGCTTTCTGAACTTTCACTTTGGTTTGCTGCCTAAATACAAAGGAGCCGACCCTATCTTTTGGGAGGTGAGGAACTATGAACCTGAGGGAGGCCTGACTGTACATCTGATGACTGAGCAAATTGACGAAGGGGCAGTGGTGATGCAGGAGAAAGCTCCAATTGGCCCGGGACTAAGTTATGGGCTGTATTGTAATCAACTCACTCAGCACATCGGTAGCTGGACAGATACCTTATTGAACAAGCTTCAGGCGGGCCCACTTCAATTTCTTGAGCTGGAAGCTGGTGAGCCGGCACCAGAGAGGGCTCCCAATCAGGATGACCTCACGATCAACTGGGCTCAACAGACCGCTCTGGAGGTGGAGTGTCTTGTAAACGCTGCAAATCCTCGATATGGTGGGGCAGTTACCACCTTTACCGGTCAGCCTGTCCGTATTCTGGAGGTGACTCCCATGGGGGGGGATGATGATATGAAAGGAGAGCCCGGAGAAATAGTACACTCCGATCTGACCTACGGGGTTATTGTTGTCTGCGCTGATGGAGAATTCCTACGTATTTCTATAGCAGAAATAGCCGGTACTTATATCTCAGGGGTCAAGCTGACCACTTTTGGTTTTTTCAAGGGTACCAAATTCGTTTGATCCTGCCTTTGGTTGCTGCTGAATGCTGCTATGCTATATCATGGCAGCTAAGGCCCTTTCTGTATCCAAAACAAATCGTCTTTGGCTTGTGATTTGAAAATGCCTTTAAAGGCAAGCGGCTGTATTTCTCTCGTGGCTAAGACCTCCCGCCTTTATTGAAAAAGTATGGTCAGGTTCATCAATCTCCTGTTTGATGAGGGGGTAATCGTTCCTGAAAAACAGCAAGTTCTCCACGGCTTTTTAAAAGCTCATATATAAATTGTTTTGGCTCAGTCAATATACCAGGTGCTTTGTAAATCATAGAAATGGTAAAGAGAAAGCCTGTTTTGTTTCTATTGTTGCCGCCATTCAGAGGCAAAACTCTTCTGATATAAACTCTCATCTGGAGGGAGTCTCGTTTTTTGGGTTCTTTTAAGAGTAGTAGAATGGAATATTTATTAGCTATGAATTGATTTTTTCTGTGCTATTATGACTGATGACTATCAATATATTTTGATATGCTATATTTTTATGAGAATAGCCCGTATGGAATGAGTTACTGTTTAAAATCAAATTGATGGAATAGTAGTCAATAATGATGTCTTTTCTCAAAGAAAAGTTTTATATTAACTGCAAACAGTGACTTTTTTTAATCAAAACACAAATTAAATTATGGTACCTTTTATTGCACAAATTCAACCCTTTGCCTTTAATTTTGCCCCCCGTGGATGGGTGCTTTGTAATGGGCAGCTCTTGGCCATCGCACAATTTTCTGCCGTTTTTTCATTGGTAGGCACCACCTTTGGTGGTGACGGCCGTACTACTTTTGGTATTCCTGATCTGAGAGGTAGATCTATGGTAGGGGTAGGTAGTGGCCCTGGTCTGGAAACCAGAACATGGGGAGAGAGAGGCGGAGCCAACAATGTGGTGTTGCTTACTCAGAATATGCCTTCACATAGCCATACTTTAAGGTGTGCCAATGCAGTGGGTACCGAGAGAATCCCTGTTGGCAGAACCATTGCAGGTACTACTGGCGGATTCAGTTATGCAGATACTAGCCCTGACTCGAGTATGAACAGTTTGTCTATTACAAACACAGGTAGTAATATTCCTTTTAGTATTGACAACCCATACCTGGGACTCTATATTGGTTTTGCTCTGGAGGGTGTTTATCCTTCAAGAAGCTAACACCAAAATGAAATTTAAAAAAGCCGGCTATGCCGGCTTTTTTTTGTCCATACCTCTTATTTTGGGACGTGTTAAAGCCCCTATCAGAGGTCTTCAATACTTAATAGAACAAAACTTATAAATGAAATATAAAATTGGTTTGATCCTGCCGGATTCGAATTATTTCAAGCGATTCGGTAAGGATTATCATACCCTGGTGGAGGCGGGGTTGCAAAAGTCCGGCTTTGATAATTACGAACTGGTGATAGAGCCCGGTGGCTATAATAACCAGATGAAGATTATGACTGAAAAGGTTCAGTCACTCATTGTCAGGGAGCAGGTGGATGCTATCATAGCTCCTTTCAATCCATCCTTTCTCATAGATGTAGCACCCTTGCTCGATTCAAATGAGGTGCTGTTGTTGCTTACTTACATGGGGGAGGATGTTATTCATCAGGATTGTAAATCTGAATTTGCTTTTATCAATACCTTTGACTTGTCTAAGTCAGCCTGGCTCCAGGGGTATGAAGTGGCCACGCGCTATGGTAAGAAAGGTGTGCACATGGGGGCCGTTCATGATGTGGGTTATGGAACTTCCAGGGTCTTTACTATGGCTTTGGAGAGTGCCGGTGGTGCACTGTGTCTCGCCACGTTAACGCACAAAGAAAGCAGAACAGAATCTCCTGCTCAACAGATTAAAGAAGTTCTTGATGAAGACGCTGACTTTATTTTTGGCTTTTATTCAGGAAAAGAAGGCATTTCCTTTGCAGAAACCTGGGCTGAGACTGAAGGAAGGAAAACACCCTTTGTACCCAGCTACATGCTGCATGCAGATGATGTGATCGAGGCTTGCGGAGATAAAATGATCGGGCAAAAGACGGTTGGCTGCTGGGACCGTGACGGACAGAGTGAAGCTAACCTGGCATTCAAATCTCTTTGTGAAACCAGGCTGGGTAAAAAGCCACATCCCTATGGTTTACTGGCTTACGAATCAGGTGAACTACTGGGCAGGGCATTGCTGGAGGCTGAGAACACCACTCCTGATTCGGTAAAATCGGCATTGACGGCCGTGTCCGTTTCAGGCCCCAGGGGCGATGTAAGCTTTGATGCCGGGAGCAGACTTACCAATACTACCGACTACGAATTCGAAATTGTGGAAGAGGATGGCCGGATTATCAGAAAGAACATCAGAAAAATGGAAGTGCCTGAAAAGTATGATGAATTTCTAAGCTGGGCTACTGAAAACATGATTAAAACAGGCTGGACTAATCCTTACCTGATTGGATAGGATCAGAGCTGACAGATAACAAAAAGCCACTTCACATAGATGCGAAGTGGCTTTTTTAGTGCTTTAGACTTGCCGGTCAGGAAACCAGTTCTATTTCCTCTCCCAGTTTATCGTAGAACGAATAATCGGTGAGGCTCAGTGAACTGTCCTTTTCTATTTTGACCCAGGTACGGTACTTCTTGTACCAGTCCCATCTGATAGAGAATATGCCCTTGGTAAAGTAGGCATGCAGATAAGGATGTACAGTCATGGTCACGCCCTTTTGATTTTGGGTTGTGAGAATGTACTCCAGGTTCTTTTCTATCTGATCTGAAACCAGAATGGTGGCAGAAACCTTACCTGTACCACCGCAGGTAGGGCAAACCTCCTTGGTCTTAATGTTCATTTCAGGTCGTACACGCTGGCGTGTAATCTGCATCAGGCCAAACTTGGTTACCGGCAGAATGGTATTCTTGGCGCGGTCATCTTTCATGGCCTCCTTCATAATCTGGAAAAGGGCTTTTTTGTTATCCGCCTTTCTCATATCAATGAAGTCAATCACAATGATGCCGCCCATATCGCGCAGTCGCAGCTGTCGGGCTATTTCTTTGGCAGCCTCACGGTTTACGGCCAGGGCAGTAGCTTCCTGATCGGCTCCGGCATTGGATTTATTGCCGCTGTTCACGTCAATTACATGAAGTGCTTCCGTGTGCTCTATAATCAGGTAGCCGCCTCTCTGCAGGCTCACAGATTTACCGAAGAGTGATTTTACCTGTTTTTCAATGCCAAAAGTCTCAAAGATTTTGGCCTTGCCATTGTGCATCTTCACGATCTTCTCCTTTTCAGGAGCGATCTTTTTTATGTACTGTCTGATCTCGTCATGAATTACCTTATCGTCAGTAAACACACTGTCGAAAGATTCATTCATCATGTCTCTGATAAGCGATGAAGCCCTGCTCATTTCACCAATCACCTTGTCACGGGGTTTGGCTTTCCTGAGGCGTTTCATGCCTTCCTGCCAGGTCTCAACGAGGTTTCTTAAGTCTTTATCGAGTTCTGCTACATCTTTTCCTTTGGCGACCGTTCTGATGATCACGCCAAAGTTTTCCGGCTTAATAGAGGATATCAGCCTGTGGAGTCGTCTTCTTTCATCTCCGTCAGTTATTTTCTTGGAGATGTTGATGGCGCTTGAAAATGGTACCAGTACCATATAACGCCCAGCCAATGACAATTCGCAGGATAGTCGTGGCCCTTTCGTGGAAATTGGTTCTTTTACTACCTGTACCAAAATTTGCTGACCTCGCGTCAGCACCTGGCTCATTTTGCCAAGCTTGTTGATATCCGGTTCTCCTTTGAACTTATTGAGTAAACCTGTTACTTCTTTAGACCCCTGTACGGATTTGGTGTACTTGGTCAAGGACTTCAATTGAGGTCCCAAGTCCAGATAGTGTAAGAAAGCGTCTTTTTCGTAGCCTATGTCAATGAAGGCGGCATTCAATCCCTGTACGATCTTCTTAACCGTACCCAGGTACATATCACCGACCTTGAACTGGTTTTCATCAGTGTCATGATGAAACTCTATCAGGCTTTTGTCCTTTAGAAGGGCTATACGACTTCCATCCTGAGTCGAATTGATTACTAATTCGTTACTCAATTTGAGGGAAGTTTATGTTAGAAATAGAACTTTAATGTGTGCCGAAGCACAACAAGAAGAAGTAATGATTACTTCTTCTTGTGTCTGTTCTTTCTAAGTCTCTTCTTTCTCTTGTGAGTAGAAATCTTATGTCTTTTTCTTTTTTTACCGCAAGGCATAATCTTAAACTTTTAATGTTTTAATTCTTATTTATTCTTTCCAGATACTCGTCCACTGTCGTTTGCAACATCGGATCTATATCCATCTTTTTTACTTTTTCAAGTTGCGCCTTAGCTTTATCCAGTTGCCCTGTTTCAAAGTAACAAAGCCCTAAAAAGAAGTTACCTTGAAGATTGTCAGGATGATTCTCAATTAAGCTCTCGAAATGCTCTACACCCCTGTCAAACTGCTGAGATCGAATAGAGAGTACACCCATATTCAATCTTGCCTTTTCATGCGCAGGATCTTCCGCCAGAATTTCTCTGAGCAGCATGATGCCCTGCATAGGAGTAGAACTATCCACCATCAGCATGGCTACGTTGGTTTTCGCATCCAGATCTGTGGCACCGGAGTCGAAAATTTTGTCGTAGTACTTTCTGGCCTCCTGTGCCAGTTGCTGTGATTTGGCTTCATCTACGGCAAAGGTAAAAGCCTCATAAAACGCATCACCGGCCTTCCGCCAGTACCTGATGTCCTGATAGCTGTCTGCAAATACACCTGCGTAGTGTGCAGCGCTATCATATTTATTAACCTCCCGAAATACCGCCATCAAAGAATCAAGCGCTGATTCATTGTTTTGTATTGTTCCACCGAACATCAGTTCGTTTTTCCAGCGTTCAACTCTGGGCAGAACTTCTCCGGGAATCTCAGAACTGTGGTTGGCCATGTCTCCTTCAGGAGCAGCCGCCTCACTTAGTTCTCTTTTATCACCTTCATCATTGTCTACTACCACACGGGGCAGACTATACAACCCTGCCACTGACAGTACTGCTAAAACGATGATGATGATTTGTGTTCTCTTCATGTAAGCCTTAACGGCTTATTTATTTGTTGGCTGCCTTTACGCGGTCACTTGTCTTCACCTGCTCTACAAACACTTTTGAAGGTTTGAAGCTGGGTACGTAATGCTCATCGATCACAATGGCAGTATTCTGCGATATATTTCTGGCGATTTTCTTTGCTCTTCTTTTGTTCACAAAGCTGCCAAAACCTCGTACATAAATATTTTCACCTTCCGCCATGGAGTCTTTCACCACTGCGAAAAGAGTTTCTACTGTAGTCGTAACATCAGCTTTATCTATTCCGGTCTTCTCAGCTATCTGGCTGATAACATCTGCTTTCGTCACTGAATTAAATTTTAGGTTTACGAAAAATTTGTAATAAACTAATTACCAGTATTTTTGGCCTGCAAAACTACGAGTTCATTTCGAATTAAAAAAACGATCCTACAAAATTTTAGCCTGTGGTCCTCACAGGCTGAAACTATATAAATAATAGCCGACATTGGAAGCTAAACTCTTTGCTAATCAGATCATTAAGTGGTACGAGTATCACAAGCGTGATTTGCCCTGGCGTCACACCAAAGACCCTTATAAAATATGGCTCTCTGAGATTATTCTGCAGCAAACCCGCGTAGTGCAGGGGCTGCCTTATTATGAAAAATTTGTGACGAGCTATCCTACGGTTTTTGATCTGGCAGCGGCCAGCGAAACGGAAGTGTTGCGTCTGTGGCAGGGGCTGGGTTACTATTCAAGGGCGAGGAACCTGCACGCCTGTGCCAGAATGGTGGTAGATGACTATGGTGGTAAGTTTCCGGCCACCTACGAGGAGCTTTTGAAGCTCAGAGGTATTGGGGCCTATACCGCGGCTGCCATTGCCTCTCTTGCCTTTGATCAGCCCAATGCAGTAGTGGATGGCAATGTATACAGAGTGCTCAGCAGAGTGTTTGGCATTAAGGATGATATAGCATCCTCCAAAGGGCCTAAGGTTTTTCAGAAGAAGGCCAATGAGCTGATTCCCGCTGACCGGCCGGCAGATTTCAATCAGGGCATAATGGAGTTCGGGGCCATGCAGTGCTCCCCGGCCACACCGGCCTGTGGTTTATGCCCCCTGTCGCTGGAATGCTATGCATATAATCATAATGAGCAGTTGACCTTGCCGGTAAAAACCAAAAAAGTGAAGGTGAGAGAACGCCACTTTAATTATATGGTCTTTCGCCATGGAGCTCACTATTATATGAAGGAGAGAGGGCCTAAAGATGTATGGCAGGGGCTGTTTGATTTCTATCTGATTGAAACTGCCAAAGAAGCCGCTACTGAGAGCCTGCTGGAGCAGCTGCCCGGGTCAGTAAAAACCGGGGCGGTAATTGAAGATGATTCGCAACTATATAAGCATATTCTCACGCATCAGCGTATATTTGCAAAGTTCTATCTTATAGAATTGAAGAATAAATCCTCTGTCGCTGAAATAGACGGATTGAGGGCTTGTACGGTGGAAGAATTGAAGGAATTACCTAAGCCCATCCTGATCCAGAAGTATTTGGAACGAGAGATTTTTTAATTAATTTAATGTAAACGACTTACTGAGAAAGTACAATAATATGGCAGGAGTAAATAAAGTGATCCTTGTTGGGAATTTGGGTAAAGATCCGGAAGTGAGGCATTTGGATAATGGCAGAGCGGTGGCAAACTTTTCGCTCGCCACCAGCGAAACCTATAAGAACAGACAAGGAGAGCGCGTAACCAATACAGAATGGCATAACATTGTACTTTGGAGCCCGTTAGCAGAAATAGCAGAGAAGTATCTCAGAAAAGGCAACCAGGTATATATAGAAGGTAAGTTGACCACCCGCTCCTGGGACGACCAGGAAGGAAACAAAAGATACACCACTGAGGTGGTGGGGCGTGAGATGACTCTCCTGGGGTCTAAGGCTGACAATCCTGGCGGAGGAGGTGCCATGGCGCCAACTTCAGGAGCAAGGGTAGAAAGCCCGGTATCGAGTATCCCGGAAGATGATACGGACGATCTGCCGTTCTAAGTTTCAGCTAATAAGTAACTTTTGGAAGTTCCGACAGACGATCCCTACCCTCCCAGTTTAAGCTTACTGGTACATATCTTACAAGGACAGGTTACGTTTACCTATGTATTGATCAATGCACTCATTTTTGTGTTCCTGATCATTATGTCTGCGCTGATTTCGGGTTCGGAGGTCGCTTTCTTTTCTCTCACCGATGATGACCTGGAAGACTGCAGGGAAAATCCGGATGCAGGTAATAATGCTATTCTGAAGCTGCTGGGTAAGCGCAGAGAATTACTCGCGACTATCCTCATCATGAACAACCTGCTGAATGTGGCCATTGTGACCCTGGCAACATTCTTTACCTGGCAACTTGTCGGTACCAGAGACCCGGAAGATTTGATTGTCTGGACCCTTACGGGAATTGTGACTTTTGCTATCCTGTTTTTTGGTGAGGTAGTACCTAAAAACTATGCTACGCAGCACAATGTGAGGTTTGCCAGACTGACAGCCCATATGCTGCTCTTTTTAAGGTTTATCTTCCGGTGGGTGGCCAAACTGCTGATTAACGTCACCAATGTCATCGAGAAGAATGTGGAAAAGAAAGGGCACAATATCACGGTTGACGAACTCAATCAGGCCCTGGAAATTACCACTGATGAGAATACCACTGAAGAAGAAAAGGGTATACTGAAGGGGATAGTGAATTTCAGTACGCTCACCGTAAAGCAAATCATGAAGTCACGCATGGATATCACCGCGGTAGATATCGAATATGACTTTCATGAGCTTATGGACCTGATTAATAAAAGCGGGTTTTCGAGGATTCCGGTCTTTAACGAAACCATCGATAAGATTGAAGGCATTCTCTATATCAAGGACCTGCTCAGCCATATAGAAAAAGAAGAAGACTTTAAATGGCAGGAGCTCGTGCGCCCCGGCTACTTTGTGCCTGAGAATAAAAAGGTAGACGCACTGCTCAAAGACTTTCAGGACAAGCGCGTACACATGGCCATTATTGTAGATGAGTACGGGGGTACCTCAGGGCTCATTACCATGGAAGATATCATCGAAGAAATTGTAGGAGAGATCAACGATGAGTTTGACGATGATGACGTAGCCTACAATAAGCTGGATGCCTCTACTTATGTATTTGAAGGCAAAACCTCACTGAACGACCTCTGCAAGATTATAGAGATCGATACTTCCGTATTTGACGATGTAAAAGGCGAAAGCGAATCTTTGGGAGGCTTACTGTTGGAGCTGTTTTCCAAGCTACCCCGGGCCGGGGAAAAAATGGAATTTGGTCCCTTCCTCTTCACCATTGTGGCAGTTGATGCCCGAAGAATCAAGCGGGTGAGAATATTTGTGAATCAGAAGGCGTTAAAAGAACTGTGAAAAAGAAATTAACAGGCTTTCTCTCAGCAGTATTTATGGGAGGGCTGCTCCTGACGGCATGTGGAGGTGAAGAGAGCTATGTGCCCAAGCCCCGAGGCTATAACAGGATTGATTTGCCTGATTACGCCTATCAGCTGCTGCCCGATACCTTTCCCTATTCCTTTGTATATTCCAACCATGCGGTGCTGTCGCGAGACACTTTTCCCAGCGCAGGCAGGTACTACATCAACCTCTATTACCCTGAGTTTGACGGATTGGTGCAGATTACCTACAAAGACCTGAAAGACCCGAGAGTAGACGTAGAAAGACTGCTGACCGATGCCTTTGGGCTCACCATGAAGCACAATGTGAAGGCCTATGACATTCAGGAAAACCTGATTCAGATAAAAAATGGTCAGGTAGCCAGTGTAACCGAGTTATCAGGAGAAGTGCCTACTCAGTTTCAGTTTTTTACCACAGATACCACAGACCATTTCTTCCGCGGTGCCCTCTACTTCAATACAGCCCTCAAAAACGATTCACTCGCGCCTGTCATCGACTACATTAAGAAAGACATTGTAGAGATGCTCAACTCCCTGGAGTGGAAATACTGATCAGTCAATGGCTATCAGTCGTTGGTGTATGAACTGACCACAACTTCCCGGAAAGCCGGTTCTGAAATGATTATTCGATATTTATCGAATATGCGAGATATCTCGCATGGGTGCTGATGTCTCTCCCTGCCTGAACAGGATTGCAGTCTTACGGTGTTAAATCAACCTCCGATCCACTCCGCTACAAACAGGTTGGTATCTCTTGTACCGCCATTGTTGCGGTTAGAGGAGAAGACAAGGTACTTACCGTCATTGGAGAATACGGGGAAGGCATCGAAAGTTTCGTCCTCTGTGATGCGGGTAAGGCCTGTGCCATCAAGATTGATCATATAGAGGTTAAATGGGAAACCACGGGTAGCCGTATGGTTAGACGCAAATATGATTTTCTCCCCGCCTGGGTGAAAGAAAGGCGCCCAGTTGGCCTGCCCCAGGTCTGATAACTTTCTCAGGTCAGAACCATCCACATTACATACGTACAGTTCCATGTTGGTGGGCATTACCAGGCCCTCTCTGAGCAGGTCCTGATACTCCTTGATGTCAGCTTCTGTTTTAGGGCGTGACGAGCGGAAGATCAGCTTGGTACCGTCAGGTGAAAAGAAAGCACCGCCATCATAGCCCAGCTCATGGGTGATTTGTTTTACATCAGTACCGTCAATATTCATGGTAAACAGCTCCAGGTCACCCGTACGCATAGAAGTGAATACGATTTTATCACCCTGCTGCGAAACAGTGGCCTCTGCATCGTAACCCTCCTCATCGGTCAGCTGCGCTAAGATGTTGCCATCCAGGTCAGCCGTGAAAATATCGAAGCTGGGGTAGATGGGCCATACGTATTTACCATCAGCCCTTCTTTCGGGAACAGGCGGGCAGTTCTCATCTGCCAGGTGAGTTGAGCCATATACGATAGTTTTATTACCCGGCAGAAAGTAAGAGCAGGTAGTACGTCCCATGCCGGTACTTACCAGGGCGGGTTTATTATTCTTCAGGTCATCGTTGCGCCAGTCCGTAACATAAATCTGATCGCAATTCGCTCCCCACTTATTATAATCTGATTGAAACACCAGGAGCTTATCGTCAAAGCTCCAGTAAGCCTCGGCATTGTTACCGCCAAAGGTGATCTGTTTGATATTCTTAAGATACTTGCGCTCTAAAGGGCTCAAAAGCTCCTCGTCCAGGTTACTTACCTCAGAAACCTGCTCCTTTTCCTTCTTTTCAGCTCCACAAGAGCATATTAAAATGGTCAATAGCAGCAGTATGGCTTTGGAACGCATAGTATTAAGGTTTGATAATGGCGCGAAGATAATCATTAATTATCTTTGACCGAAAACCCGAAGCCCATGTATAAAGCATCCGTTCTCCTCATTGTGCTGGCCCTTTTTGCCACAGCCTGTACCGATTTTACTACTGACCGGGATATACTCGCATCGCTCAAGGCAGATGTTGGCTACCTGGCCGATGACAAACTCGAAGGAAGAGCCATAGGCACCGAAGGAGAGAGGCTGGCCTCAGAATACATTGCCGCAGCTTTTGAGCGCATAGGCCTCGAGCCTAAAGGTACGGATGGTTACTTTCAGCCTTTCACCGTAAAGAAGGCCACCAACCCGCATGAGCAGGCGGTAATTGGTACCGATGGCGAAGGTGTTACCGGCAGAAATGTAGCAGGCTATATCGATAATGGTGCTGCCAGTACGGTTGTGCTGGGAGCCCACTATGACCACCTGGGCTATGGCAGCGAGGGCTCGCTGCACAGAGGGGAGAAGGCTATTCACAATGGTGCCGATGACAATGCCAGCGGCACAGCGGTGATCATTCAGATGGCAGCCCTGCTCAAAGAGAAGAGCGATAACTTCAATTACCTCTTCCTGGCCTTTAGCGGAGAAGAAAACGGCCTTTGGGGATCGAATTACTTTTCTAAAAATGCCACCGTAGACCTGGCGACTGTGAACTATATGATCAACCTGGACATGGTAGGGCGCCTGAATGAAGAAAGTACCCTGGCCATAAACGGGGTAGGTACCAGTCCGGTATGGACGGCCAAGCTGAATGCTGCCAATACAGACAGCCTTAAACTGGTTACCTCTGAGTCAGGAATCGGACCATCAGACCATACCTCTTTCTATCTGCAGGACTTACCCGTGCTGCATATGTTTACCGGCCAGCACAGCGACTACCACCGGCCTACTGATGATGCCGATAAGCTCAACTATGAGGGAATGGTGCGCATTGTACGTTTTATCGAAAGACTGGTAGAAGAGCTGGACTCAGAAGAGAAGCTGGCCTTTACCAAAACCAAAGAAGAGTCAGGAAATTCTCCGCGCTTTTCTGTTTCTCTGGGAGTGGTGCCCGATTACCTGTATGATGGTAAAGGCATGCGTATTGACGGAGTTACCGAAGGTAAGCCTGCACAATCTGCCGGTTTGGAAAAAGGCGACATCGTGGTAAAACTGGGAGACTCTACCGTGGTGGACATGATGAGCTATATGCGTGCCCTCAGCGGTTTTAAATCGGGAGATCAGACGGTGGTGGAATATAAGCGTGGAGAAGAACTGAAAGCCGCGCAGGTTAAGTTCTAAACGCTTTACTTGATACAGTACTGATGATTTTAGTCCGAACCCTCATTTCATTTCTTAAAGACCCTGAATACAGAGGTCTCCTTTTTGCCTCGGCAGGCATCGTAGCAATTGGCACCGTGGTATATCATTACCTGGAAGGGTGGAGCTGGCTGGACTCTCTGTACTTTTCAACCATTACGCTGACTACCATTGGCTTTGGTGATTTTGCACCTCAGACCGATGCCGGTAAGCTCTTTACGATCGTCTACATCGTAGTGGGTATTGGCATGATACTCGCCTTTATCAATACAGTATACCTGCACTTCAAAGATTTCCGCGAGAAGGAAGAACAAGGGAAATAAGCCCGTTTTCAAGCGAATCGAAAAAAATTCTCAAAGCTTTGAACTTATTTCTGGAATGATCGTTCTGTAATTATCAAATCAATTTTGGAACAATCATTCTATTATTAAAGACATGGGAAAATTAGATAACAAAGTAGCCGTAATTACGGGAGGTAGTACAGGTATCGGACTGGCCTCAGCCAAGACATTCATTGCTGAAGGCGCCAAAGTGGTTATTACCGGAAGAACAAAAGAAACCCTGGACGCTGCGGTTGCTGAAGTTAACAACAGTAATCTCACTGCTATCCAGTCAGACACCTCAAAGCTGGATGAAATTCAGGCACTGGCCGATCAGGTAAAAGAGCAATTTGGTACTATCGACATTCTGTTTGCCAATGCAGGTATTGCCTGGTTTGCACCGGTAGATCAGGTAGACGAGGCATTTTTTGATGCCCACTTCAACACTAACGTAAAAGGACTCTTTTTCACCATCCAGAAGCTTTTACCCATCTTCAATGACAACGGATCTATCGTGTTGAACGCTTCTGCCGTAGTACACAAAGGTTTTGAAAACGGTTCTGTTTACTCAGCCACTAAAGGGGCTGTGAGAAACTTTGCCAGAACCCTTTCTACTGATCTGGCCCCAAGAGGAATCCGCGTGAATGTTGTGAGCCCCGGCCCGATCGAAACACCGATTTATAGCAAAATGGGCATGACAGAAGAGCAACTCAAAGGTATGGCGGAAGGCTTTGCTGCCCTGGTACCAATGAAGCGATTTGGTAGCTCAGATGAAGTAGCCAAAGCAGTGCTCTTCCTGGCATCAGACGATTCGTCTTATGTGCTGGGCGAAGAGATTCTGGTAGATGGCGGTATTGCCACTATCTGATGATTTGATCGTCTCAGAACGATCAGTTAGATTTATTGTGTGAAAAATCAGAAGGCCTTTGCTCAATCAGCGGGCCTTTTGATTATCAATTATCCGGTAAGGATCAGGAGATGGCCAGGAAGAAAAACTTTGATGAAACAGAAGTGCTCAAAAAAGCATTGATGCTTTTTTGGGATCAGGGTTATCATGCCACCTCCATTCAGGACCTGGTAGATCACCTGGGCATTAATCGCGCCAGCATTTACGATACCTGGGGCGATAAGCACGGCCTTTACCTGGAGACCCTGAAGCACTACCGCAAATTCACCTCCTCTCATCTGCTGGAAAAGCTGCGGTCAGATAAGTCTGCCAGAGAAATTGTAAGAGATTTTCTCTACGACATCGTTGATGATTCTGTACAGGACGATCGCAAAAAGGGCTGCTACCTGTCTAACTCCGCCACAGAGCTGGGCAATTGTGACCAGAGGGTGCAGCAGATGTTCAGTGAGAACCGGGTCAAGATGGAAGCCGTGCTAAATGAGCTGATCAAAGAAGGGCAGGAGCAGGGAGAGTTTTCAAACAAGCACAGCAGCGAATCCTACGCACGCTTTGTTTTCAATACGGCTGGTGGCCTCAGGATACTCGCCAAGGGAACGATTTCCGAGAAAGAAATGAATGAGGTTGTAGATGTTGCCCTTTCCGCCTTAGTTTGAACTTTCAAAAGTTCAGATAGGTTAAGTGGCTATGCAGACAAAATACGATCTGGTTATTATCGGGGGAGGCCCTATCGGCATGAATTGCGGTATTGAAGCGAAGAAGGCCGGTCTTGATTATATCATACTCGAAAAAGGAGTTTTAGTAAACTCCCTGTATAATTTCCCCACCAATATGACCTTTTTCTCCACCTCCAATCTGCTGGAGATCGGGGATGTGCCTTTCATTGCGCATAGCGACAAACCAACGCGTAAAGAATCACTCGAATACTTCAGGCGAGTCCAGGAAAGCTGGGACCTGAACATTAAGCTTTATACGGAGGTAAAGTCGATGAAGGCCGATGCAGAAGGGTTGTATCAGATTGAGACAGGCAAGGGTGAATTTACCGCCAAGTCTGTTGTGGTATCTACCGGGTTTTATGATACTCCCAGAAAGCTCAATATTCCGGGTGAAGAGCTTCCTAAGGTCAAGCACTTTTATGATGACCCTCATCCTTATGTAGATCAGAAGGTACTGGTGATCGGGGCTGCTAATTCTGCCTGTGATGTAGCGCTGGAGACCTACTATAAGGGGGCTGAAGTAACCATGGCCATTCGCGAGCCGGAGATTTATCCTAAAGTGAAATACTGGATCAGACCCAATATCGAAAACCGTATTAAGAACGGAGAGATCACGGCACATTTCAATACTACGGTAAAAGAGATTCGCGAATGCGAGGTAGTACTCAATACCCCTGAGGGTGAGCTGACACTGGAAAACGACTTTGTGCTGGCCATGACCGGCTATAAGCCCAACTATGAGCTGTTTGAAGCATTAGGACTGCCTATATCAGATGATGAGGACAAAAAGCCGATCCATGATCTGGAGACGCTCGAAACCTCCCTGCCTAATGTTTATGTAGCGGGTGTGATTAACGCGGGCCTGCAGACCAGCAAGCTCTTTATCGAGAATACGCGCGTGCATTCCGGTATGATTATCAGAGCCATTCAGGCAAAGATGGTGACGGTTTAAAGTTTGCAGGCGCTGAGGGGCCGAATGGTTAAGCAGTGCTCTTGCTGCGAAGTTCTATCACCAGTAGTATCAGTGCTGTCAGCCATAGCAATCCTACAAAAATGAGCGGGGTGGTCAGTCCGGCATTTGTGTTCCATACAGGTAAAAAGAAGTTCACAATATTGGCGCTGAAGTGAGCCAGCATCGCTACAAAAACGCTTCTGCCGCTCCATTGATAGAGATAGCCAATGAGGATGGACGTGCCTGTAATGTAGGCGAAGAAGACCAGCACATTGAAGATATCCGATGGCCAGTTACCCATCAGAAAATCCATACCATGCCAGCCTCCCCAGACAAGCCCTGTGAGCAGTGAGGCCAGAAAAACACCGGTTTTGCCCTGAAGTCTTTGCTGTAAAAAGCCTCTCCAGCCATATTCTTCGGTAAACCCGGGAAAGAGCAGAAGAAAGGGGGCCAGCAAAAGATTGGTGCCCAAATCAGGGTAGTCCGCTGTGGATGGCCGGAAACCATCATACGCAAAACGGACTAACATGGCTACCACACCCAAAATTGCGATGCTGAGGAGTGCTGTTCCATAATACTTGATTCGATCTTCTTTGAGGAAAGTACTTCTCCAAAGTTCTCTGACTCCGCTATCACCTTTTATCAGCCATGTGATGATCAGGGCAGAAGTAGTGGGCAAAAAAGCAAAAAGAACTTTGAGAGGTTGCAGACTTTCTTGTGGTGTCCCTGATAGCAGTAGGGGCCATAGCACTCCATGAACAGGTAACAACACCATCAATATGAAGCAGATAACAGGGTACTTTTTGATAAAGGACTGCATTGTCCGGGTAAGATAGAGTTTTCAGCGGATTGCAGCTTTGGGCTGTTGCGGGTAAGCAGATGAGTGTGGTCAAATGGCTCAACCACGTTGTTAATGCGGTTCAGGCCAAGTAAGACCAATTCCGGAATAACCGTCTCGGGTGTTATCCAGGGTTGGCCATGAGTTTTGCCCTGGCCCGGCTTGGATATAATTTTCAGCACTCAGGTGAGTAAAGCCTCGATTCATGGCCCAGTTTTTGGTTATAAACCGGCATCTTCAACATCCTGACTTTTGAGCCTCAAACCATACTTCCTTTTCTATAAACAGGCCTGGCTGGTGTACCTGCTGGTCCATGGTGCTGCAGCTTACCTGGCACTTTCGGGCGATCTGGGCAAAGTTATTCACCTGTTGCTCTTCCTTAAATCGGGGCAGTACTTCTGTATTTACTATTTCTACAGGAAGTTTAATGCTGCTGGTCTGGTTATGTATATGAATATGGGAATCAGGCTCAGAAACCTGTTTGCTTTTATCTACACCCTGGATATGCTACTGCTGGTCATTACTTTAACAATCATTAAACTATGAAGCTGGAAGTAGATAGCGTTTTCTACCAGGTACCGGAAAAGGTGATCCTCTCAGATGTTCATCTTTCTCTGAGTGACAGCGAAGTGCTTGGTGTGCTGGGCAGAAATGGCTCGGGAAAATCCTCACTCTTCAAACTGATGTTTGGCCTGGCTAAGGCTGAATCTTTCCATCTTAGAATTGACGGAGTAAAGCGGCATAACATTTACGATCAGGGGCTCCTTCAGTATCTGCCACAGACTGACTTTTTACCCGGAAGCTTTAAGCTCACACAGGCTATGAGCCTCTTTCGACTCAGTAACTCTACTCAAAGCCGAATCCTTGACATCATTCAGGAAGCGGGAACGCAACGTGTTTATGCATTATCAGGGGGTAACAGGAGATTGTTTGAGGCTTCGGTATTGCTCTTTTCAAAGTCTCCCTTCCTGATTTTAGATGAGCCATTTACCGGACTTACTCCCATTGTGGTGGAGCAACTGAGCGGGCTGATACGCGAGGCATCTGAGAGAAAGGGCATTATCATTACAGACCATCTGTATAAGTCCATCATGCCCATTTCTGACAGGCTGATGCTTATGACTGCGGGAGCACTGAGGCCTGTCAATGGTATTGAAGATCTGGAGGATGCCGGCTACCTGGCTTTTAACAGCGACTAATTCGACACCCGGTTATTTCCACTTGATATTGCAGCCAATGCTGGGGATTTGAGGAGCGCTGACTTCCCGGTTGTCCAGAATTTCGTCCAGTGCTGCTCTCAGGTCGCTGCCTGTAACAGGCAGTCCGTTCCCCGGTCTTGAGCTGTCCAACTGACCGCGGTAGGCACACTTCAAGTCTTTGTCAAATACATAAAAGTCCGGTGTGCAGGCAGCATCATAGGCCTTAGCCACTTCCTGGCTCTTATCATACAGGTAGGGGAAGCTGTAGCCCAGTTTTGCAGCTTCCTCTTTCATAAGTTCAGGACCATCCTGTGGGTAATTCTCTGCATCATTGGAGCTGATGGCGATAAAGGAAACTCCTTTGGCCTGATAGTCTTTGGCCAGTGCCACCAGTTGCTCATCCACATGTTTTACAAAAGGGCAGTGATTACAAATAAACATAATCAGGGTAGCCTTATCAGACTTCAGGTCCTGTAGCGAAACAGTTTTACCGGAAACGGTATCTGGCAGTGTAAAGTCGGGGGCTATAGTGCCCAGCGGAATCATATTGGAGGGAGTGCGTGCCATTTATTGTTTTTTATAGTAAAAATTATGTAATTATAAGCTTGTTGTTTAAAAACATATTTGTGGAAAAATACTTATGGATTCCTTACTACATCAACAAAGCGAATATTTCGCTGGCCTCAAGTCAAATAAAACCAGGTACACTCAGCAATTATAAAAAGATCATAGGAAAATCACGAGGGGCAGGTGCGAATGTTAAGCTAGGAATAAGTGGTTTTTTATCTAGACTTTTTAAGGCTGACGCTAATCTTGAAGGAAAGGTAAGTAAGAATGATACCGAAGAAGTAGAGTACAGTTATGAGGAGTTGGATCAGAAGACTAAGAATTTTCTGATTTATGCCGAGAACAATCATAAGATATTAGATGAGACAAGTACAAATAAGTCTCTATCACAAATCGGAAGGGAAAATTTGATAAAGTTTTCGGGCCTTTTCACGGCAGACATTCAAGGTGATTCTTATTCCCAAAGATTAGCTAACTACCTAGATGCGGAGCACATTCAATGGATAGGCAATTGTGGAAAAGTCAAAGTATCATTTTACACAGGAACCTCTTCGCTGATAAGTAAGACGTTTATTCATCCTGTTATAAGCTCCAAAAGAGGCAAGATTCACTTCGATGGTTTTGGAGCGTTTCAAAAATCAACTACTAATCATATTGCCCTGAGCCCAATATTTATTGGTATTCAGCTTACAAAAAAAGGAGAAGAAAAATAAAATGATATTAAAATTACCAATAAGAGTAACGAGCGAAAATATAGGTAAATCCATTATTGGCCTAGATATGATCCATACAAAAGAACCGAAACAAGTTGTGATTGATTTGTCTGCCACCGAATACTTAGACACCGAAGGTCTTAACTATCTTGCTCTTTTACCTTTTTACATTCAAAATATACTTCAAACTCCGGTAAGGATAATTTTACCCACCACCAGCAGTCTTATCTCTTTTATGGATTACACTGGTTTAACTAAAGCCCTATTTGATGAATTTCAAATTGAACATTATACCTGCCCAGAGGACGTAATGTTTATGAATAAGGCATATAAAAAATCTACCTATCAAAATGCGCGAGTAGGTGTTATAACCCAGAAAGAATTTCAAAAATTCCTTAGGAATGAGTTGGCTAATTTGGAAAAAATCCTGAACAGTGAGTTTCTAGGAGAGCAGTTTTGCCAATGCTTTTTTGAAATAACACAAAACATATTTGATCATTCAGGTGAAACTGTTGGAGGTTTTTCTTTTCACCTTAAGAACCCTAGGCATACTCATGAAAGAAAACATCTAGCTTTAACTATTTCTGATATTGGTTTTGGTATCAAATCCACACTAGAAAAGAAGCTAGATATTAACTCTCAAGAGAACGACAGTGTATTTATAGCCGAAGCTCTTCGAGAGGGGATTAGTG
The DNA here is from genome assembly GCA_002427745.1 of Roseivirga sp. UBA6061. Classification (GTDB taxonomy): domain Bacteria; phylum Bacteroidota; class Bacteroidia; order Cytophagales; family Cyclobacteriaceae; genus Roseivirga. The sequence goes on from DIYF01000010.1 coordinate 109,965, forward strand.
GAACAGGCTGGAGCGGAAGAGGACGAGGTCTGACTTTAGTAAAGGATTTAATGGAAGAGGTGCAAGTCACATCTGGATTGGGGCAGGTAACTACGAAGGATGGAATAATTATAGATAAGTCTCAAATAGCTAACCCATTGAAAGGGACCAGTATTAGTGTCAAGATTAACCTTAACTAACTTGGAGGTTATGGTTAGCTAAGGCCATAATTAATTCTATAGAGATTGGATTTGGTATGCCTAGAATTTAGTGCCGACTAGTAGCGTATATGTTGACTACTTGAATGACCTATTGTCAATTACTAGATGTTTTAAATGATACCGAATTGGCTAAATGGTTGATCTTTATTCCCACTTCGGGTTCCTGACTTGTTCTTTGCCGAGAATTCCTGAAATTCATGTGTACAATTTTTTGAACTATGAAAAAGTCTACCCTTCCGGTCTTACTGTTTGCCTTGATTTCCATGGTATTGGCTTGCTCACCTGAAAAGGAACAAAAAGAAGGCTTGGTGAATAATACAGCGGAAGTACTGGCCTCAAGAGCAAAACGACCCGTTGCCGCAGAACTGGGTAAATTTTTCGAGAAGGATGGCAGGAAATACCTGTTTGGTGGGGAAGATTCCACCTGGCATTTTGATATCACTAATACCATTCTCAAAGACGAGCAGTATCATTACGGTATCGGTCGTGAGCGTTTTATGGCATTGATAGAGCCTGAATTTATATCACTGGCAGAGGCCGATGAGATTTATCCGGATAGTGCCCGCTTTTTGTTGCTGCAAATAGGAGAAGATATCAGAGCCTATGGCATCGACCTGCTGACCCACCATGAAGTAGTAAATGATGTAGTCAATGGTCAGCCGGTGATGGCAGCCTATTGTATTCTGGCAGATTTGGGAGCCGTGTACCATCGGGTGATCAACGGAAGAGCGTTCACTTTTGCGCTCAGTGGCTATACCTACTATGACCCCGAGGTATGGGACGGAATGGATGGTTTTGTCTTTTGGGACCGGGAAACGGAAAGTACCTGGTGGCCTCTGATCGGCAAAGCGGTGTCAGGTCCGCTGCTGGAAACCCCTTTGACTGTTTACGAAGAAGAATCCTGGTCACAGACCACCTGGGGGGAGATCAAAGCACAGCATAATTCACTAAAAGTACTCAAGCCGGGTCAGACCATGGAGCAGCCAGAAAACTGGCCTCAGTACACCGATCTGATCGAAGACAAGGGATTCCAGGTAAAGAATGCGGCTGTTTCTGTTGCTCCTCGCTGGGGTGAAAACAAGGAGATCACAAAAGACTGACTCAGATCTTAGTTCGAATAGGTGAGCCGGTAGACGCTGCTACTAAAGTCATCTGAAATAAGGAGGGAGCCATCCGGCATCTCCAGCACATCCACGGGTCTTCCCCAGAATTGATTCGTGGTTTCATTGAGCCAGCCACTGATGAGTGTAGAAGACCCGGTTACCTGGTTATTGGTCAGTTCTACAAGTGTTAGTTTGTAACCTGTATGGCCAGCGGCCGGTGTGCGATTCCAGGAGCCATGCTGGGCTACAATCAGATTATTCCGGTAGCCCTCCGGAAACATATCGCCTGTATAGAATCTGGCACCCAGCGGAGCCGAATGAGGTTCAAAACCAAACTTTGCTCCCTCAAAATCAGATGCAGGAAATCTGTCCCCAAAAGTAGGGTCTGCCACATTGGGGCTGTGCCAAAACGGAAAACCAAAGTGCAGGCCTGCTTGCGGTGCATGGTTAAGCTCGCAGTTTGGTCTTTCATCACCCAGGCCGTCAGCACCATTTTCAGTAAACCAAAGTTCATTGGTGGCAGGGTGCCAGTCAAACCCAACACTGTTTCTTACGCCATGGGCATAAATCTCAAAGTTTGATCCGTCCAGGTCCATGCGGGAGATGGTAGAAAACACCTGATTGTTTTCAAGGCAGATATTGCAGGGAGCCCCTATGGGCACATACAGTTTGTTGTCTGGCCCGATAGCAATAAATTTCCAGCCATGATGCTCTTCTGTAGGCAGTTGGTCGTAGATTACCTCTGGTGTACCGGGGTTTTGCAGGTTGTTCAGAATATCCGCGAATTTTAAGATTCGGCTGACCTCGGCCACATAAAGATCGCCATTGTGGAAGACCACACCATTTGGCGTATTGAGCCCGTTGATGCTGAGTGTGGTTTCAGCTTCCCCGTTGAGGTCATCATCTATCAATATGGTGATGCTGCTTTGTCTGTTGCTTGCAAACACAACCTTACCATCATCTGATCGGGTCAAAGAACGGGCATTCCGTACATTTTGGGCAAAATAGCTGATGGAGAACCCGGCAGGAAGATTCAGGTTGTCTAATTCTGTGCTGGGTTCAGGAGTAACTACTGTCGGAGGGTTTTCTCCGCCATCCCCCGAAGAGCAGGAAACAGACATTATATACAGAAGGGACAGGCCCAGCAGGCCGCGGGTCACAAGCTTCTTCATGGTTCAACAGGTTTACTGATAAAATCGCACTTCACCATCAATTTAAACCGCTACGGTAAGAAACATGTTCTTGACGAGGTAAACATATCAAAAATCGCAACGCTCACTCTCATAACGGAATAACGATGAGAAGTTAATCTGACCTGGTGAATAATTGCTGAAGAGCAGGTAATCCGGCCGACCCGGAGGACATTTTATAACCTGATTTTCTTTTAACATCCTTTAACAAATGTTGAGCGCAAGTTTTTTCCGGCTCATGACATCTAACCCTGTGAACAAGCAAAAAATCAGATTTAAAAGTTTAGGATTATGAAAAACAACACATTAAAAAGCAGAGTAATAGGTAGTCTCCTGATGTTGGTAATTATTGGTACTAGTGTACAGGCACAGGACAGAAGAGGGCCGCAACCGGAAGGGCAGCGACATGAGCAAATGGAGAAAGGAGACAGGGATCATAAGAAGCCGGGTCATCCGCCTATTCCTAACATGACGGAAGAACAAAAAATGCAGATGAAAGCCATTCACCTGGAAATTGAGAAAGCTGTTCTGCCGGTTAAAAACCAAATCGGAGAAAAGGAAGCCAGGTTAAGAACCCTGGTAACAGCTGCCAACTATGATGAGAGAGCTGTGAATAAAGTACTGGAAGAGATGGGTGAATTGAAGACGGACGTGAGAAAGCTGGAAATTGCCGGCTTGCAAAAGGCCAAAGAAGTGCTTACGGAAGAGCAAATGTTGTTCTTGTATAAGAGCCTGGATAAACGCAACGGACCTAAGGAAGGAAGAAGAGGACCGAGAGGACCACAGGGTCGCGGGGGTGGAAGATAAGCCAGGTCAGATTTCAGGTCAATTCATTTAATGAAGGAAGCACCTCCACAAGGAAGGTGCTCTTTCTTTTTTCTCTCCGGTCAATTGATTATTTTCTCACATAACCTGCTCCGGTCGGAGCATATTGTTTTGGACGAGGCCCAACTCATTTCATCACTGCAGAGTCAATCTGAATCCGCTTTTCGGGAGCTGGTAGCCGCCTTTCAGGATCGTGTATACAATACCTGTCTGGGGCTGGTGCAAAATGAGGAAGATGCGGAAGAGTGTGCTCAGGACGTGTTTATTGAGGTGTATCGTTCCGTTCACAAATTTCGTGGTGATGCGAAGCTGTCTACCTGGATCTACAGAATTGCCACGACCAAAGCACTGGAACTGATCCGCAGGCAAAAGAGGCAGAAGCGCTTTGCTTTTCTTCGCTCACTCACGAATAGGGAGGGGGAGGAATTGCCTCTTACCAACTTCGAGCATCCGGGACTGGCCCTGGAGCAAAAAGAAAATGCGCAGGTGTTGTTCAAAGCGATTGAACGGCTACCCGACAGTCAGCGTGTTGCCTTTACGCTTCATAAAATAGAGGGCTTGCCCTATCAGGAAATCAGCGAGATTATGGACACAAGTTTGTCCTCTGTTGAATCACTGATGTTTCGGGCACGAAAAAATCTTCAGAAGACTTTAAGGAATTATTATGAGAAAAATTTTAAAGCCTGACGCAAGTTTAGGCCTTGTGCAGCATCTATATATAGTACCGAAAGGAGGCATTTTATGAGTACTGACAAAAACGAAGAGATAGAAAAAAGAATTAATGACACAATTAATTCGCTGGAGGGGTTGGGTAAGGCCAAAGCCAATCCGTTTTTCTTCACACGTCTGGAGGCGAGAATGCAGGAAGAACTGTTGCCGGCAAATGGTCCTTTTGCATTTCTAAGCAACCTGAAGTTGAGTGTTGCAGTGTTGGCCGTTTTCATGGTCTTGAATGTGGTCAGCATCTTTCTCATCGGTGGCAACAGCAATGATGCGGTCATTGAGGAAGAAGCGACTTTAGAAACCTTTGGCGAGGAGTTTTTCTCCGGAGCTGATCAGTACGACTACTCAAACGACTATTGATTATGGATTCTATAACACGCAACAAACGACTGAGATGGGTAGTGATGCTGCTGGTAGTGATGAATGTGGTTTTGCTCACAGTGATGTGGGTCGGTTACAACAAAGGGCCGGGAAGGGATAAGCCCGGCAATGGCGGAGACAGGTTTCTGGAGCGAAAGCTTGAATTGAGGCCTGAGCAGACCGAAGAGTTGAAAGCGTTGAGACAAGACCATTTTGAAAAACTGGAGACGCTCAAGAGAGAGTTTCATCAGTCGCGAAAAGAACTGCATGAACTCTGGAAGGATGAGCAGGGTGCTGCAGGGGCAAAAGGCCTCGCAGAAAAGATTGGCCGCTTACAGGCTGATATTGAACTGGAAATCTTTACGCATTTCTCTGATATCAGGGAGATATGTGATGATAAACAAAAGAAAGTCTTTGACAGCATTATAGAAGAGGTGCTCAAGGGAGGACAAAGGCGTGGAGGCCCGCAGGGCATGCCGCCACCTCGACAAGGACAAGGGCCGGGAGGCAACCTACCTCCGCGAAACGGCCGATAAGTAGCCTGCATTAGTCATGATTCAGGTTGCTTATCAATCTGAAATCAAGCGCATGCTTGAAAAACAAGTACAGACTAATGCAAGTGAATATGAAAAAGAGAGGAGTATTATTTATCGGATTGATAGCCATGCTGGCCTTTGCCTGCTCAGGCGATAATGAGGATGATGTGATGCAGGAGATTGAGGAGGTCATTAATGAAGATTTATCCGATGTATTAAACCTGCCTGTTAGCTATTACAATTATTCTAACCCCGACTTGCCGGTACATTTCAGAACCGGCCAAACCGCCAACATTGACAATACACCCGGCAGTAACCCTGTGACAGACGAAGGCGCAACGCTGGGCAGAGTACTGTTCTACGACCGGAAACTGTCGGCAAACAATACCATTGCCTGTGCCTCCTGCCATCTGCAGGAAAATGCCTTCACCGATCCTGATCAGTTCAGTACAGGCTTCGAAGGCGGGCTTACCGGCCGAAATTCTATGGGACTTTCCAATGCGCGCTACTACGATAACGGACGTTTCTTCTGGGATGAGCGTGCAGCCACACTGGAAGATCAGGTGCTGATGCCGATCCAGGATGGGGTGGAAATGGGAATGACCCTGGATGAGCTGGTTGTCAAGTTACAGTCAGAAGAATACTACGAGGTCCTGTTCGAAGATGCTTTTGGTACACCTGAGGTCACCTCTGAGAGAGTATCACTCGCTTTGGCACAGTTTGTACGCTCTATGGTGTCATACCAGTCGCGCTATGATGAAGGACTGATCGCGGCAGGAGGAGATGAGGATGATGATTTCCCCAACTTCTCAGCTATCGAAAACCGAGGAAAAGACCTGTTTTTCAGCGGCAGAACCCAGTGTAGCAATTGCCATGAAGCAGCTACCTTCTCAGGAGACCGTGCCAGAAACAATGGTCTGGATGCCGTATTGACTGACCTGGGTGTAGGTGGTGCCAACGGACGGGCCCAGGATAACGGAGAGTTTAAAACCGGTTCACTCCGCAATGTGGCGCTGACAGCTCCTTATATGCATGATGGTCGCTTTTCCACACTCCGTGAGGTGGTAGTGTTCTACAATAATGGCATTCAGAATAGCCCGAACCTCGATAACAGATTGCGCATGGGGAATGGTGGTGTACGCAGAATGAATCTCAGCCCGCAGGAAATTGATGCCCTGGTGGCCTTTATGGAAACACTGACTGATCAGAGCTTTATCGAGGATCCTAAATTCTCAAACCCCTTTGTAGATCAGTAAGAAAACAAGTCGTTTGATGCACCTGTGAGATGGACAGGATGAGATGAGGTATCGAATGACCAGATGATAGTTTACATTGATAGTTCATATACTATTGTACTTAGGTTGAGAAAGGAGTCCGTACGGGACTCCTTTTGTTTTGAGTTTTCGTCTAAATTAGGGCATGCTCAAACCGCAAGATTTAGAGAGCCTGATCACTCTGAGACATGAACTGCATAGCCGCCCTGAGGTTTCGGGCAATGAGTCAGAAACAAGGGATAGAATTAAGGTCTGGCTACAGCGAATACTACCCGAAGTTGCAATAGCAGAGGCCGGGAGAGGGCTTTTTGCCATTTGTAAGGGAAGTGACCCAGGGCCTGTTACGCTGATCAGAGCCGAGCTGGATGCTTTGCCCATTGAGGAGGTGAATGAGATACCCTATAAATCTCAGAGGCTGGGTGTATCTCACAAATGTGGTCATGACGGGCATATGACCATGGTAGCCGGACTGGCTCATCTGCTCAGAGATCACCCTCCGGAAAAAGGCAGCGTGGTGTTGCTCTTCCAGTCGGCAGAAGAGACCGGAGAGGGAGCGCAGTGGATGTTGAATACGCCCGCCTTTCAGGAGATCAAACCCGACTATGCTTTTTCATTGCACAATTTACCCGGCCTGCCTATGCATCAGATTACCTGTAAAACGGGCACTTTTTGTGCGGCTTCTACGGGAATAAAAATCAGGCTGTATGGAAAAACCGCCCATGCCAGCTCTCCGGAAACAGGGCTAAGCCCGGCTATAGGAATTGCTCAGTTGACCACTGTCCTTAATTCGCTCGTAGGAGCATCAGACTTTGTGGATTTTACCCTGCTTACCATTACGCATGTGCAGCTAGGTGAGCCCACTTTTGGTATCAGCCCGGGAGTAGGGGAGTTAAGGGTAACTATCAGGGCTTACCAGGATGCAGATTTGGATAAACTCAAAGTACTAATTGAATCCCGGGTGAAGGAAGTGGCAAAAGCAGAAAGCCTGACTTTCGATCTGACTTATCACGAGCCTTTTGCGGCTACGGTCAATCACGAAGAGGCTGTGGAGATGATCCAGCAAGTTGCTGAGCAAAGCGATCTGCGCTTTAATCCGATGGAATTACCCAATCCGTGGTCCGAAGACTTCGGGCTTTTTTTACAACAAAGCAAAGGAGCGATGTTTGGCCTGGGTTCCGGGGTTGATCAGCCTGCTCTGCACAATCCCGATTATGATTTCCCGGATGAACTGATTGAAACAGGTGTAGCCATGTTCTGGGGCTTGCTCCGAAAACTCAATTATCAGGGCTGAGTGTCACTCGGCAAAGCCGAGCGACTGGTGGGGTACTCTGTGCTCCTGGCGACTGATTCCAAACAAAAAGCCCCAACCATCGCTGGTCAGGGCTTTTCTCATTATTAATCAAGTCTATTCAGCGGAGTCTTCCTCCTCCTTCTTTTTGGTTCTCTTTTTCCTGATTTTAATTTTCAGCTCTGAAGCTTCTCCATCATGGTCGGCCAGCAAGGTATCGCCTTCTCCGATTTCTCCCTTCAGGATTTCTTCAGCAATCTGATCTTCCAGGTATTTCTGAATGGCTCTGTTCAAAGGTCTTGCTCCATATTGTGGATCATATCCTTTGTCAGCCAGGAAGTCTTTCGCCTTGTCGGTCAGTTTTACTTTATAACCGATGTTTTCGATACGGCTCAAGAGCTTGGTCAGAGAAATATCAATGATCTTATGGATATCCTCTCTGCTCAGAGAGTTAAAGATGATCACATCATCCAGCCTGTTCAAAAACTCAGGGCTGAAGGTCTTCTTCAGAGCTTTCTGAATAGTATCCTTCATGATGGCTTCGTTGTTGTCCATTTTGGATTGCGTACTGAAGCCAATACCAGATCCGAAATCTTTCAGATCTCTTACCCCAATGTTAGAGGTCATGATAATGATGGTATTTCTGAAGTCAACTCTTCTGCCCAGACCATCGGTAAGTATACCGTCATCCAGTACTTGCAGCAGAATGTTGAAAACATCAGGGTGTGCTTTCTCAATTTCGTCAAGCAATACCACTGAATAAGGCTTTCTTCTCACTTTCTCAGTAAGCTGACCGCCTTCTTCATAGCCTACATAGCCGGGAGGCGCTCCCACGAGTCTTGATACAGAGAATTTCTCCATGTATTCACTCATATCGATGCGCACCAGCGAATCTTCTTTATCAAACAGGTAGGCAGAAAGCACCTTGGCCAGCTCTGTTTTACCTACACCGGTAGGTCCTAAGAAAACAAAGGTTCCGATCGGTTTGGTAGGATCTTTCAGTCCTACACGGGTTCTTTGAATCGCCTTGGTCAGCTTCTTGATCGCCTCATCCTGGCCTATTACTTTGCCGTTCAGTTGCTCACCCATGCCCACAAGCTTGCTCTGTTCTTTCTGAGCTACACGCTTGGTCGGTATGCCGGTCATCATGGCGATTACCTCGGCCACATTTTCCTCATCTACCTTATAGCGTTTGGACTTACTCTCGTCTTCCCACTTGGCCTTGGCACGGTCCAGCTGATCGATCAGCTTTTTCTCTTTATCACGTAGTTGCGCTGCCTCTTCATATTTCTGGCTTTTCACAACTCTGTTTTTCTCTTTTTTAACCTCCTCGATCGACTCTTCCAGCTTCACAATGTCTTCCGGAACGTGGATGTTGTTGATATGCACACGGGCACCTGCTTCGTCCAGTACATCAATCGCCTTGTCTGGCAAGAAACGGTCTGAGATATAGCGATCAGATAACGACACACAAGCAGCAATCGCTTCTTCTGTATAGTTTACGTGATGGTGCTCCTCGTACTTCTCTTTGATATTGATGAGGATTTGTACTGTTTCTTCAGGAGTAGTAGGATCTACCATTACCTGCTGGAAACGTCTGGCCAAAGCACCATCTTTTTCAATGTACTGACGGTATTCATCCAGCGTGGTGGCACCGATGCATTGAATTTCTCCCCTGGCCAGGGCTGGTTTGAACATGTTAGAGGCATCCAGCGAACCGGAAGCTCCACCCGCCCCTACAATAGTATGTAGCTCGTCAATGAACAGAATCACCTCAGGCGATTTTTCAAGCTCGTTCATGACGGCTTTCATGCGCTCTTCGAACTGACCGCGATACTTCGTGCCGGCAACCAAAGATGCCAGGTCCAGTGTCACGACTCTTTTACCGAAGAGTACACGGGATACTTTCTTCTGGATAATTCTTAAGGCCAGGCCTTCAGCGATGGCACTTTTACCTACACCCGGCTCTCCAATCAGGATCGGGTTGTTTTTCTTTCTTCTACTCAGAATCTGCGCAACGCGCTCAATTTCTTTTTCACGACCCACAATCGGATCGAGCTTCTCATCTTCAGCGTATTTGGTAAGATCTCTTCCGAAGTTATCCAGCACAGGTGTTCTTGACTTTTCAGTACTTTTTCCTCCTGACTTTTCGGAACCTCCTCCACCAGAGCTGCTTCCAAACATTTTTGAACCGTCATCATCCGGATCATCGGTATCTGAAGACGCCATTGGGTTTTCTCCCTGATATTCCAGCATTTCTTTTACCACTTCATAGTTCACATCAAATTTTTCAAGTATCTGAGTAGCGATGTTATCTTCATCTCTCAGAATAGAGAGCAACAGGTGCTCTGTGCCGATCAACTGGCTCTTGAAAATTTTAGCCTCCAGATAAGTGATCTTCAATACTTTCTCTGACTGACGGGTCAGTGGAATATTTGCAAGGTTTTTAACATTGTGATTTGCTGTGCCTTTGGTAGCACGTTCAACTGCAGCCCGCAGTTCTTCCAGAGAGGTGCCCAGCTTTTTCAAGATGCTCACCGCTACTCCCTCACCCTCTCTGATCATGCCGAGTAAAAGGTGCTCTGTGCCTATATAGTCATGTCCCAGGCGCAACGCTTCTTCGCGACTCAGGGAAATAACTTCTTTTACTCTATTTGAAAATTTTGCTTCCATTTACTACTTTCTAATGGTCATTTTTGTCGCATCACTAACCAAAGATCAATATACTAAGATTAGCATTATGACCTACAAGAAAACGATATCATAACTGACTTTGTTTTCTAACGTTTTTTAGGCCCGGGATTGTTCCAGGATGCTTCCCGCCATCGGACCTTCACAAAACAACAGGTCCAATATGCTCAGGTTGGCTGCAAAGTTATTGCCAAAAATCTGGTGATAAGGTTGTGCAGTGAACCATTGGAGCTCAGAAACGGCCTTTTTGGGGTGAATTACGGATCTAAGGTCGGTTACATTACCGTCAACCTCTTTTTCGAATTTTTCCGTAAAACGGACAGGTGTGCCAATTTGGAGGTATTTGAGACACAATGTCATGAGTTTGCTGTTCAGCTCAAACAATGTGGCGCATTGCGACAGAATGATTTCCCTTACCTCATCGGAATAGTAATCAAAGAAAGGAGATTTGCCATAGGCCGACTGCAATGCTCTCCAGTGGGTATTCATCCACTTTTGCTTATAGTCGATCGTCAGTTCCCGGATCGGGATTTTTCTACTGCGATGATTCACCGGTACGGACAGGTTCAGTACGCCATTGGCCCCGAGAATCCTACATCTGTTCTGATAGCTCTGTTTTACAAAGTTTTGTTGGGCCTCAATCCACACTTCATCGGCTTGTCTGATAGCGGTGAAATAGGCCACTGATGGCAGGTACTGTATGTCCAGCAGAATCTTCTTCATGCACTCAGATATATAGGTCCAGGTCGCCCAGGCCTTCCCTCACGATTTCAAACTCATCGTTGGCGCAGTTTACCACGGTAGAAGCCACATTGCTGCCATAACCACCATCTATGACTATATCCACCAGGTTCTGATACTTCTCGTAAATGAGTTCCGGATCTGTGGAGTACTCTACGATCTCATCTTCATCGTGAATAGAAGTAGTAATTATGGGGTTGCCCAGCTCATGTACAATATGCCTGGGAATGTTGTTGTCAGGAATACGAATGCCCACCGTTTTTCGCTTGGCATTCAGCGCTTTAGGTACATTGCTCGTAGAGTTAAGAATAAAAGTAAAGGGTCCGGGCAGGGCCTTTTTCATCACCTTAAAAACGGGGGTGCTCAGATTCTTGACATACGAAGATATTTCGCTCAGATCGTAGCAGATAAATGAAAGGCTTTGCGGTTTGATCTGCTTGATCTGACAGACCCGCTGAACGGCTTTTGCATTGGAAAAATCACAGCCAATACCATACACCGTGTCGGTAGGATATATGATTACGCCTCCATTCCGAAGCACCTTGACGATCTCGTCAATTTTGTGCTGTTCGGGATTCTCCTCGTATAGTTTAATAAACGTAGCTGACATAGGTTTTGAGCGCGTTCGAAGTTAGGACAAATTCGCTATTTTTGTGCCCCCATGAGGAAAAGAAAGATATTTATGATTGTGATGGTAGTATTTTCAGTACTACTCACCACGTTTACCTTTTACTTCTACCAGATGTTTAAAGGGGCTAATATTTTGCTTGATAAGCCCGATCTGGTCATCACCATTGAGAAAGGAGAAACCTTCAGCGAACTAAGGGCCAGATTGTATGATGCGGAGGTTGTGCAGGAAGCTGTTTCTTTCAGCTTTGTGGCAAAAGTACTCGACTACCAGGAGGCTGTGAAACCGGGTGTTTATCTACTGAAGTCTGGTATGTCTAATCTGGATGCCGTGCGTATGCTCAGGGCGGGAGCTCAGGTACCGGTCAATGTAACTTTCAATAATGTGAGACTCAAAAATGAGCTCGCGGAGAAAATTACTGCCAATACGGGTATCAAACCTTCAGATTTTGAAGCTCTGTTGAGCGATGAAGCCTTTCTTGAGCAGTATAACCTGAATGCAGACAACAGCATGACCGTTTTTCTGCCAAATACCTATGAGGTATACTGGACGATTACGGCTGAGGAACTCTTTGATAAGATGTACAAGGCTCACCAGAGCTTCTGGACGGCAGAGCGTAAACAAAAAGCGGAAGCTCTCAATCTGAACCCCGTGCAGGTGTCCATCCTGGCTTCCATTGTGCAGGCAGAGACCATTATGTCTGATGAGCGCGCCAAGGTGGCCGGCCTTTACCTCAACAGGTTGGGCAAAGATATGTACCTGCAGGCCGATCCTACCGTGAAATACGCTTTGGGAGATTTTGCGATTCAGCGGATTCTGACAAAGGACACGCGTGTCAAAAGTCCATACAACACGTATATCAACAGAGGCCTGCCACCTGGACCTATCAATCTGCCTAGCCTTGCCTCCATAAATTCTGTTCTGAATTACGAAAAGCATGACTATCTTTATATGTGTGCCAGGGAGGATTTTTCCGGTTATCACAGCTTTGCAAAAACGCTTACTGAGCACAATAGAAATGCCAGCAAGTTGCATAGAGCCTTGAATCAAAGAAGAATTTACAGATAGCATGTACCAAGCCACCACCCGGATCAGGGTTCGCTATGCAGAAACCGATCAGATGGGCCATGTATACCACGGCAATTATGCGATTTACCATGAGGTGGCCAGGGTTGATGCCATGAAGCAAATAGGTTTCAGCTATAAGGGCTTGGAGGAATCGGGTATCATGATGCCGGTATATGAAAACAGCTTCAGGTACCACTTGCCGGCCCTGTATGATCAGTTACTTACCATTAAGGTTTTTGTAGAAGAGTTGCCCAAAGTGAAAATGATCTTTCGCTATGAGGTGACGAATGAAGATAACAAGCTTATTCATACGGGGAGTACCACACTCTTTTTTATGGATAAGGCAAGCCAGAGACCAGTGAGGGCTCCGCAGCACCTGGTAGATTTATTGACACCCTACTTCCATGAAGGACAGGATACTTGATTATATCTTCAAAAACCCATGGTACCTGCGACTGGTCGCGCTGTTACAGCGCATCAAACTGGGTAAGAATAAGGTGGGGTTGTATGATGCGGTGGTCATCTTTCTGCAGAAAATGTATAATGACGAACTGCTGGACCGGGCCAATGGTGTGGCATTCAGCTTTACAATGGCCATCTTTCCGGCCATTATCTTCCTGTTTACACTCACACCCTATATTCAGAATTTCTTTCCCGCGGTAGATAACCATGAAATAATCGGCTTTTTGAAGACCATTTTGCCGGATAACCTGTATCTGGCTGCTGAAACAACCATCACAGACATTATCAGCAAACAGCGTGGCGGACTGCTGTCATTCGGTTTTGTACTTACATTAATCCTCTCTACCAATGGGATGTCGGCTCTGATGAGTGCCTTCAATGCCTGCTATAAAACGGTGGAAACCCGTGGTTTCATAAAGATGCGTATCGTAGCAACTGGTTTGATCTTCATTCTGGCTGTATCCATCATTGTATCGGTAGCACTGTTGGTGGTGGGGCAGCAGTTTCTGAGAGACTCGGATATCCGTGCTGTAGTGGCCGACAATATTTCTCTGGACCTGATTATCATTCTGAGATTTATATTTCTGTATATCATCTTTCAGGTGGCCATATCATCGATCTATTACTTTGCACCAGCTGTGCATGAAAAGTGGCATTTTTTGAGTGTGGGCTCGGTTTTCTCAAGCCTCGCCAGTATTCTGGCTTCCTTCGGGTTTTCGTACTATGTCAACAATTTCGGCACCTATAATAAGCTTTATGGCTCTATCGGGGTGCTGCTGGTGTTGATGCTTTGGCTTTTTATCATTTCGCTCATTTTGCTGGTTGGATTTGAGATGAATGCTGCGATTGACAAGGCTAAAATGGACCAGCGAAAAGCACAAATATGATTTTTTAAGATTCAATGTTTGCAGAAAAGAATTAACTGCTATCTTTGCAGTCCCAAACGGGGAAATCGTGAGACCAGGAGCCTTTTTGAGGAGCCAAATGAAGCGATTTTAGAGACAGAGGAGTGGCAGAGTGGTCGAATGCGGTGGTCTTGAAAACCATTGTACCGAGAGGTACCGGGGGTTCGAATCCCTCCTCCTCTGCATATGGTCCGTTCGTCTAGGGGTTAGGACGCCAGGTTTTCATCCTGGTAACAGGGGTTCGATTCCCCTACGGACTACATCAAAAACCCTGGCCTTTGCGCCAGGGTTTTTTGTTTCTTCCATTGTAGGTTTACAGAATCAGGTGAATTCAGTCTGAGGTATCCGGCAATAGCATTGTCCTTTTTCTTCATCTCTTTACCGAGTTAATTCGTGTTTGCCGGCCTATGTGCTTCGGTGATCTGACCATGAGATGATAAACCCTCCATATGATCCTGGCGTCTGTTTTGGATATTCAGGATTGTACTCTTGAAATCCGATGCATAAATATCTTGCCCTTTCTGTGATGAGATTGTATATCAGGCTGCGCTTTTGGCAGTGTGGCGGCCGGTTGTGAGGCTTGGAATTAATCCTAAACAATGAGCTTCAAATAGCTTCTAATTGCTATATTTGCCCAATACTGAGAAAGGTGAGAATAGCGAGATTTGATTTTTTATTGTTGTTTTTAGGGGTTGCATTTTGCCTCAGTTCATGTATTTCCTACGAGCAATCGCTGCTGTTACAGGAGCCGGGAGAAGCTTCTTACGAGGCTGCCCCACCATCAGAGGTTTATAAAGTCAGAGCCAACGACATTCTCAATATCAGCATCAAATCCTTTGATCAAAGCAATACTGATTTTATTAGTCCGGAGAATCAGCAGAATGTTCAGGGAGCCCGATTGGGTACAGGTAATCCTCAGCTCTTCTTTACTGGCTACTCAATGGATGAGTCCGGTCGTATTGATGTACCGCTTATCGGCACGGTAGCTGTTTTGGGACTGACCATGCGCGAAATTGAGCTGATATTGGAGGACAAGCTGAAACCTTATGTGAAATTCTCGAAGATTACAGTCAGTCTGAGTAACTTCAGGGTTACGGTAATGGGTGAAGTGAATACTCCGGGGGTACAGTACATTTATGAAAATGAATATGACCTGCTTCAGGCGATTGCCAATGCCGGAGATCTCACGGAATTCGCAAACCGCCAAAAGATAAGGTTGATGAGAAGAGAAGGCAAGAAGATAAAATCTGTCTGGATGGACCTGACCAATCCGGAAATTATGGGATCAGAATATTTCCTGTTACAACAAGGAGATTATGTTTATATAGAACCATTGAAAGCAAAGGTGACAAGAAACAACACGCAGAATGTCAGCCTGGGGATATCCGTGGTCTCCCTGGCAGTGACTTTAATCACGCTTTTTAGTCGTTGACAGTCTGGATTGTTTGATAACCGAAGCCCTATTACGTTATGTCTGAAAATACCACTGAAGTTGATGATTTAGATATCAAGTATTGGCTCTTTAAGGTATTAAAGTTTTGGTATCTTTTCTTATTGGCTTTTGTGCTGTCCACAGGCCTGGCGCATCTGTATTTGAGGTATACCCCCAAGAGCTACCGGGTTTCATCTTCAATTTTGGTAATCGATGAGAGCAGGTCGAATGATCTTAACCTGGGTGCTCTTTCCGGTCTTACGGGGGGCAGAGTTCCTTCTGGCATGCGCGATATTGAGTCTGAAATATCGCTTATCCGGTCATTTGATTTAATTCAGTCTACCCTCAGGGACTTAAATTTTCAGGTGTCTTACTTCACAAAGGGTGATATACGAGATAATGAGGTGTTTAGCGACTCGCCTGTAGAGGTGAGAGCGATAGACTTTGAGAATCAGACCCGTCAGAGCATTTTTCTGGACTTTACATCAGACAATAGTTTCAATGTTTTCCTGCTGGATGATGAGAGTAAGCGCTGGACTTGCGAGTTCGGTAAGCCGTGTAGAAGTGATGAGTTTGCTTTTGTAGCCACACTGAAGAATAGACAGTTACTTGAGCAACTTGATGTGCCGTTTTACATCAGAATTCATGACCTGGACAGGCTTACTGTTCAATACATGGCAAGGTTAAGGGCTCAGCCACGTGATAAGTCTACCGCCTATTGGGGTAGTTCGAATGTCATGGATATTGACCTGTCGGGGAGGGTTATTGATAAAAGTACCACCTTTATTAACACCCTTGTTCAGGCATTTATTGAATATGACCTGAATGAAAGGAACTCTACCGCTAACAATACTATCAGCTTCATTAACGAGCAACTTGTGAGTATTACTGACTCATTGGATGCTGTAGAGGACAGGCTTGAAGAGTTTCGGGCGGAAAAGGGAATTATCGATTTGTCCAGCAAAGGGGGCTTGTTGCTTACCCAAATCACGGAGTTTGAGAATCAAAAAGCAGCCATTGATTTGAAGCTCAAGTATTACGATTTCTTGTCGAAATATCTTGCCTCACCTGAGGTTAATGATCAAATAGTATCACCAAGTACTGCTGGAATAGATGATCTTGCCTTAATCTCGCTGATTGATCAGCTGAATGTTTTGATTTCTGAAAAGGTAAAACTTTTGGTTACCGAGGGTGAAAAGAGCCTGGTGCTTCAGGGGGTCAATGATCAGATAAGTAGCGTGAAAGGGAGGGTGCAGGAAAGCATTCGCAACGCGATTGAGAGTAGCAGGCTCTCTTATGGACAGATAGAGGAACAACTGACTCGTTACAAAGCAGACGTGAGTGAACTGCCTAAGAATGAAAGTGAGCTTCTGGCCATTCAAAGACAGTTTAATATCAACAATGAGCTTTACACATTTCTCCTTAAGAGAAAATCTGAAAGCGAGATAGCCAGGGCTGGTAACAGACCCAAGGTGAAGGTGCTGGATAAAGCAAGGCGCCTGCAGGCTTCTCCCCTGGGGCCCGCGCCCAGAAGCATATACGTGCAGGCCAACGCCTTAGGGTTTATTCTGGTTTGCATGTTCCTCGGGTTGCGTTTCTTCTTTCAGGTAAGAATTACTGATGTTGAGCAGATCAAAGAGCGTGGCAAGGTCACGGTCCTGGGCCATATACCGCACATAAGAATCAAAAAGAAAACAGGAACAGCTCTTATTTCACCAAAAGACCCACTTTCGGAGGCGTTTCGGGGAGTGCGGCTCAACCTGGACTTTATAGTCCCCAAAAAAGATACAGCCAGTGTGATAGGGATAACCTCTGCCGAAAGCGGAGAGGGTAAGACATTCAGTGCTCTGAACCTTGCCCAGGTCTTTGCCGTCACCGGCAAGCGTGTTGTCTTATTGGGGATAGATCTGAGAAAGCCCAGGTTGCAGTCGGAGTTGTCTTTACAGCATGATGTCGGCCTGAGCAATTACTTTATTGGCAAAGCAAAATCAACTGAAATCATTCAGCAGTCGGGTATTGAAAACCTTGACGTAATTGTCAGTGGTCCCGTGCCGCCAAACCCTGCCGAATTAATTGAGGGAAGTGGTTTTGCAACATTGCTTGAGGAGCTTAGTGGCCAATACGATTATGTGGTTTGTGATGGCCCGCCTATCGGTTTGGTAACAGATTATCTTTCGATAGCTCCTTATATGGACACAACCTTGTTTGTAGTCCGGTTGAAATACTCACGTTTGAAATCAACGGAGTTACTCTCAGACCAGGTTGCCCGGGGGGCTATTAAAAGTGCTCACATCCTGATCAATGATGTAAGTAAGAGTGGCTCGAGAAAATACGGTTATGGCTATGGTTACGGCTATGGCAATGACTCAAAGCAAAGCGGAGGACTTATTAGCAGACTTTTCAGACGATAGAGCTGATCCATTTTTATGACTGTCCTGCCTTTTAAATTGCTGTCAGCCTCCTGTTGTGTGACTGACCATGGCGAAGCCGTGCTAAGATGAAGTTAATAACCGGCCCGAAAGTTTCAATATTAGTGTAACAGGCCATAAGCGATACCTGATTATCAAAGAAAAAGTTAACAAACCGCTGATTATTGCTGAGGTAGGCCAGGCCCATGAAGGAAGCCTGGGCATGGCTCATGCTTATATAGAAGCCCTGGCAGCTACCGGGGTAAATGCTGTAAAGTTCCAGACACATATTGCCGATGCTGAGAGTAGTGAGTTTGAGCCTTTCAGAGTGAATTTCAGCTATGAAGACAAAACACGGCTGGATTACTGGAGAAGAATGGAATTCACGCCTGAGCAATGGGTAGGGCTGAAAGCACACTGTGAAGAAAAGGGGATGGAATTTATGTCTTCTCCTTTTAGTCTTGAGGCGGTTGATCTTCTGGAAAAACTTGATGTAAAGCGATACAAGATTGGATCTGGCGAGGTCTCCAATAAGCTGATGCTGGAAAGAATAGCCCGGACAGGCAAGCCGGTCATCCTTTCTTCAGGAATGAGCTCTTTCGCTGAACTCGATGAAACCACTCTCTTTCTGAAAGAGAAGCAGGTTGAGTACAGTGTACTACAGTGCACCACTGCATACCCCACTGAACCCGCCCGATGGGGACTTAATGTGATGGGTGAATTAAAGCAACGGTATGGAGTACCGGTGGGCTTTAGCGATCATTCGGGAGATATATATGCCTGTCTTGCTGCTGTGACTTTAGGAGCTGAGATAATTGAATTTCATGTCGTGTTCGATAAGCAGATGTTTGGGCCTGATGCCGGTTCATCACTGACCATGGATCAGATAAAGCAACTGGTAGAAGGGGTAGGGCAGATCACAAAGGCTCAAAATAGTCCTCTTGACAAAACAGACAACTCGCAGTTTGCAGAACTCAAGGAGATTTTTGAGAAATCACTGGCCATTAATAAAGCACTGCCGGCCGGTCATGCGCTGACCCTCGATGATTTAGAGTCAAAAAAACCAAGAGGTAAAGGTTTGGAGGCAGGTTTGTTTAAGGAGGTAATCGGGAAAAAGCTGAAACACCCTTTGACCAGGGGCAGCTTTTTAAACAGAGAAGATTTTGATTCATGACGGAGGTACGTAAAGTTTGTGTTGTAGTAACTGCCCGTCCCTCATATAGCCGGGTTAAAACCGCTTTGAAAGCCATAGAAAACCACCCCGGGTTAGAACTTCAACTGGTAGTGGCAGCATCGGCTCTTCTTGAGAAGTATGGCTCTGCTGTGAATTATATTGAAGAGGACGGCTTTAAAATCGATGCCAGGGTATTCAATGTGCTGGAAGGAGAGAATCTGACGGCCGCTGCCAAGACGACAGGTATAGGCATTCTTGAGCTATCTACTGTCTTTGAAAATTTGAGGCCCGATATCGTCATTAGCATTGCCGATCGTTTTGAGACCATGGCCACGGCTATTGCCGCCAGCTATATGAACATTCCTCTGGGGCATATCCAGGGAGGTGAGGTTACGGGAAATATTGACGAGAAGGTACGTCACGCCATAACCAAGCTGGCTGACTATCATCTGGTAGCTTCCGAAGGGGCCAAAGAGCGGGTAATAAAACTGGGAGAAGAGGGTAACATGGTATTTAATACCGGTTGCCCCTCAATAGACCTTGCCAAACAGGTACAGAATGATCCTGTACTTGATTTTGATCCTTATGAGAAATACGGTGGGGTTGGCAAATTACAGGATCTCGAGGGGGGCTACTTTGTAGTCATGCAACATCCCGTCACAACGCAATATGCGGCCGCAAGAAAGCAGGTGGAAGAAACTCTTGAAGCCATGATTGAGGTAAATAAACCGGTACTGTGGTTTTGGCCTAACGTGGATGCCGGCTCAGATGGAACTTCAAATGGCATCCGGGCATTTCGGGAAAGAAATCCCGGAAATCCTTTCCATTTTTTCAAAAATATGGAGCCAAAGGACTTTTTGAAGCTCCTGATCAACGCTGATGCCCTTATAGGGAATAGCAGTGTAGGAATAAGAGAATGTGCCTTTTTGGGTATTCCGGTTGTCAACATCGGTGTGAGACAGCAGGGCAGAGAAAGAGGAAGCAATGTGATCGATGTGGACTATGACAAGGAAGCCATCATCGGGGCGTTAAAGGCCATCACTTCCCAGCCGAGACCTTCAGGTTCTGGTGTCTACGGAGGAGGAGATGCAGGAGAGAAGATTGCTGAAGTCCTGAACAAAGTACCTTTGCGTTTTCATAAAACCATCACCTATTAATGAAGATTCTTGGCCTTATACCGGCCAGAGGTGGTTCCAAAGGAGTTCCCCGTAAGAATATCAGGTTGCTCAATGGCAAGCCTCTCATTTACTATACCATTGATCCGGCAATACGGACTGAGGTATTCAGTGAAATATTGGTTTCGACAGATGACAAAGAGATAGCTGCGGTCGCAGAAGAACTAGGAGCAAAAGCCCGTTTAAGACCAGCCCACCTGGCTACTGATACTTCTCCTACTCTTGATACGGTCGTACATGTATTACAGGAATACCGAAGCCGGGGAGTAGAATTTGATGCGGTCTGTCTTTTACAACCGACCAATCCTCTCAGGTCCGGGGAACTCATTCGGGATAGCGTCAAGAGATTTGAGAGCACTGGGGCTGATAGTCTTATCACTGTCAGACGGGTGCCTCATGAGTTTAACCCTCACTGGACCTTTGAACAAAATAATGACGGATTTTTAGAGATTGCCACAGGCGATACCGACATTATTCCCAGACGACAGGAGTTACCTCCGGCTTATTATCGGGACGGATCAATATACCTTACCAGGACTGAGGTCATTTTGGAAAAGAACAGCCTCTATGGAGAGCGTGTGGACTTTTTGGATGTGACGCAGGAGGCATACCTGAACATTGATACCATGGATGACTGGGAGCAGGCAGAGAGGGTTTTCGCTGACCAGCGATGATCATAGCATTTTTTTGACTGTTCCTGTAAGCCGGACAGTTTTATCCCGATCGTTCCATTTCCAGCCAGTATTAAGAGTATTTGCATGTGTGGCATTGCCGGTTTTGTAGCCAAAGAACCAGAAAACCTCAGCTCTGAAAGAGTGGAGGCCATGCTGGAGGCACAAAAACACAGAGGGCCGGACAGTCAGGGGTTTCAGAGACTTGACAACCAGATTATTTTAGGTCATAACCGACTATCAATTATTGACCTGTCTGCGTCTGCTAATCAGCCCTTTTTTTCCGGTGACAGGCGATACTGCCTCGTGTTTAATGGGGAGGTTTATAATTACCTCGAATTAAGAAGGGAGCTTAAGCCCTTCTACAATTTCACAACAAGCTCAGACACGGAGGTATTGCTTGCCGCATATATCACCTGGGGAGAGACTATGCTCGACCGGTTGGTCGGGATGTTCGCCTTTGCCATATATGACAGGCAAACCAAAGAGCTTTTTATGGCCAGGGACAGGTTTGGGGTCAAGCCCTTTTACTATGCCATAACAAGCACCGGTGATTTTATCTTTGCCAGTGAGATTAAAGCACTACATGCTGCCGGTATAGCCAGGGTAAGCAATGAGGTCATGTGGTCTTGTTACCTGGTCAGCGGGCTTTATCAGTATGAGAATCAGACTTTCTGGGAGGGCGTTTTTCAACTGAAAGCCGGACACTTTATGAGGCTTAAAGCCGATTCTCAAAGTGGGCTCCCTGAACAGTCGGAATGGTACGATTTTGTTGCAAATGTCAAGGCATTAAAGGAAGAACAAGAGGTTTCCGGGCGGTCTGAGGAAGCACATCTCCGCCATTATAAATCTCTACTTGAAGAGAGTATTGCTTTAAGGTTTCGGTCAGATGTGCCGGTCGGTTTTAACCTGAGTGGTGGTCTTGATTCGTCTCTACTGCTTAGCCTGGTGGACGCATTCAAACCGGATACCCCGATAGAAGGCTTTACTTTTTATTGCAATGATCCACGGTATGATGAGCTTCCCTGGGTAGAGGGACTGATAGCCGAGAAAAATAAACCTTTAAACAAGGTTTTGATGGAAGCCAGGGATGTCCCGGGGCTTTCGCAAGGGGTAATGCACTTTCAGGATGAGCCCTATGGCGGAATTCCCACGCTGGCTTACTCAAAGATATTTGAACAGGCCAGGGAAAAAGGTACCATCGTTTTACTGGATGGTCAGGGGATGGATGAAGCCTGGGCAGGATATGACTACTATCACCGAAACTCTGACTCCGTAGTGCAGGGGGTAAAGAGAAGCCCTCTCAGACCGGAGGTTCTCAAAGAAGAGTTTGCAACCAGGACCATAGGAGTTACATATCCCTCTCCGTTCAAAGATGACCTGCTCAACAAGCAGTACAGAGACCTCTTTCATACTAAAATACCCCGGGCTCTCAGGTTTAACGACCGCATATCCATGATGCACTCAACAGAGCTCAGGGAACCTTTTCTGGATCACAGACTGGTAGAGTATGCTTTCGCTCTGCCTACGGAGCTAAAAGTGAGAAATGAGAGTACTAAGTGGGGGTTAAGAAAACTTGCCAAAGGCTATATAGAAAACGATCTGGTTTTGGCACCCAAGCGTCCTCTACAGACTCCGCAGAGAGAATGGTTAACCGAGGACCTCATCGATTGGATTGAAGGAGAAATACAGGAGTTGGCCGGTCATCCCTGGTTTAATGGAGAGGAGCTCAAAAACAGCTGGGCTGACTTCAAAAAATCTGATAAGGAAAACACGTTTTTCCTTTGGCAATGGCTGTCTGTGCAACTGATGGATAAAGTATCTGAACGTTGATTTTTTCCTCACTTGCCCATCTTTTTAAGCTATCGGTTTTTGGCAAAATTGCCCGCTTTGGAGGTAATTATACACTTTCCTGGATACTTTTTCCTGAAGACTTTGGTGTTCTGGCCATAGCCGTGGCCTATAGTCAGGTAGTACTGATACTGAGATCAAGTGGCCTGCAGGCTTATTTTGTTCAGAATTATGAAACCGAAGAGAAGAAGTTAATCAGTACCGTATTTTTTGCTGATGTGGCCATGTCGCTGATACTCGCGCTGGCTATAACGGGTGTTGCGCAGGTATTGATTTCCAATGGCCTGATTGAGGGAGATGTCAGAGATATCATGATGCTCATGGGAGCCAATATTCTCGTTTCCAGCCTATCAGGTATCTATTTCTTCAACCTGAAGAAGCGGCTTGAGTTTAAGACATTTTCCAACACCACCATTGTGGCAGACTTAATCTCCACAAGTAGTAAAATTGGGGCAGCTTTGATGGGGTTCGGAGCTCTTAGCTTTATTCTGGGTGAAATCTTCGGTAGTCTTTTCAAAGCCATTTACGGCCTTAAGTTTGTCATAAAGAATGTCAGTCCCGGTTCGTTTGAAAAAAGCCTCAGCGGAAAAATCTTGTGGTATATCAAGCACACGTTGCTGATATCGGCAGCCGCATATGTGATCTCTAATTTTGATAAACTGATCTTGTATCAGGTAGCAGAACTGCCAGCCCTTGGTAAATATACCTTTGCTTATGCACAGATGATTATGCTCTATACCTTCTTCATCGGGCCTATCAATGATTTTCTGTTCAGTATTTTGCCTAAGTTCTATGAGCAGCGTGACAGGCTCAATGACACCGTCACCTCCCTTCAGGTGCTGGTATCTGTAGGCTTTATTCCGTTCTTTGCTTTTTTTGTATTCAACGCTGACCTGCTGTTGGAAGCCATTTACTCCAGTCGTTGGGCAGATGCCGGGTTTTTTATGAAACTCTTCAGTGCACAGTTTCTGGCACAATGTACTGTTATGTGCATGATGCCCCTGTTAGTGACACAGAAACGTCCTGATTTGTCTTCCAGATTTAAGCTGGGAAAAGCGGCTCTGATTGTTGTTTCTACCCTGGTAGGCTTTAAGCTAACCCAGAGTTTTACCTCGGTGGTTTATTGTTTTGCCGTGGCCACCATCATGGCCGATTTGATTCAGGCTACTTATAGTAGTCATAAGTATCAACTCGATTTCCGAAATTTGATCAGTACTACATTACTCGTGGTCCTGCTCACTCTGGCAATAAGCTCTCTGACCGGAAACTACCTGCTGAAATTTGTGTCTCTGGATAAGAGCTTACCTGATTTAATCATAGCTTTTTCGGTTTTTGCCGTGATTTATATTTTTGTAATTCGGACTTTCTTCTGGAGAAGAGTGAGAACCTCTTTAAGTTTTTTGAAAAACCACCGTTAGTGCATAAAGCCAAGAGTAAAAAAATTGTCGTTATTTTTCCCCGGGGAGAAGCCATCGCCAACTTTCTGAGCGATGTATTTATCGAAAGACTCAGTGAAGGTTTCTCAGAAGTGCACTTTCTCACGATGGATTCTGACTCTATGTCAGAATATACTTCTTTACTTTCTGAAGTTACTTCGGTAGAAGCCATGAAAATGAATAGGGGACATTATGTTTTCAGGTTTCTCACAAGCTTTCTGGACCTGGCACATAATCTCAAGATCAAGACCGTTTCTTCCAAAGACAGGATCAGGTTCAGGCGGGCTCAGGCATTCTCTGCTGTGGCAAAGCTAAAGCTGGAGCTGATGGTTTTTTTCGGACGATTTTTTGCGAATGGCCCTGGTACCAGAATGCTGGAGCGTATGTGTGAAACAGCACACAAATGGCTGAACAAGACAAGGGATATTGAGGAGTACATTGACAGGGTACAGCCGGATGTAGCTTTCAATACCTCGCATATACATGGTAATATTTCGGAGTTGTACCTATACTCACTCAGGCAGCGAGGTGTTAAGCTGGTATCCTTTATTTTCTCCTGGGATAACATTACTTCTCAGGGGCGTATTATCCCACGTTACGATCAGCTGTTCACCTGGAATAATGAATCCAAGGGCCTGGTTGAGAAGTATTATGGGAGAGATTACCTCGGTCGTATACAGGTCACGGGTACTCCTCAGTTTGACCACTACTTTCAGAATTTTCATAAGCCGGACTTATCCAGAGAAGAGTTTTGCGAATACTACAATCTTGATTCAAAAAGACCGATTGTGTTATACTCAACCGGCATGCCACATCATATGCCTGGTGAGCCCATCATTGTTAACAGAATTCTCGATGCTTTCAAGCGCGATTATCCGCTCGGGGAGAGACCTCAATTGGTATTGAGAGTATATCCGAAAGATCACAGTGGGAGATTTGAACCCCTTCGCAACCTTGAGGATATTGTCTTTCAGGACCCACTATGGAATGAAGCCCTTATGCTTCCTTCAGTGGATGCAAAGTATATTCTCAAGCAGACACTCAGGAATGTGGATGTAGGTATTAATATAGCCTCCACCATTACCCTGGAGCTACTCATGTTTAACAAAAAAGTGCTGAATATTGGTTTCACTCCCTCAAAGCGGGCCAGTGACAAAATCGAAGAGGAAGTGGCTGATATCGAGAACAGGATGTATAGTGCGAAACAGCGGGCTATGGTATCTTTTAAAGACAACGGCAAGTGGTATGAATATGATCATTATAAGGATGTGGCTGACAGTAATTGTATCTTGATTTGCAGAGATGAAAGCCAACTGAATGCAGATATCAAAGACACTTTTAATTTTAACCTGGACCAGGAAGACAAGGCCCGGCTCATGAAGAAGAAATTCTCAGACACACTGGATGGGGCTGGAATAATCAGGATTACTGAGATGCTGAACCTCAATTAAGATCGCATTAGTTTCCTCATTTAAATCCGGGGCAGGCGACTGAAAGAAAATCTATGGAAGATTTGTTTCCTTCCGGATTCAGAGACTTCGTTAAGAAAAGTTACGAACGGGACTTCAACTATTTTGGGTATGATATGGATGACCCTTCATACTGACAGAACTACCCCATCATCCTTTCAGAAACCCTGTTTTCTGACTCGTCAATAGCAACAAAAATTGAAAAATCAGGCTCCTATTATTCTCAATTGTTTTTCCAGAGGGGGAAGCAATATTCTTTGGAATATTTTTCTTAGCCATCCGGAAGTATGCTCGCCTATCAAGGAAACACTCGAGCTGTTTCGGATTAACCCCAGGAAAAACCCGAAATGGGCAGGTTATAAGCTGGCACTTTTATCAGGTCAGCCCTTGTTTTTTAATCAGTGGCATCTAAAGCCCAGGAAGCAAATCTCCTCCAATGTGCAGGAGTATGTCGATCAGGTACTTTTTGAGAACAAGCTCAACACACTGTCAGATGCCGAAATGAAATTTAAGGCAGAAGACCAGTTGTACGTTCAGGATGAAGTTGAGCGATCCAGATTGGTGTTGAAAAACAACAATGGCCTGACTTACCTGTCAGATGCCTTTTTGAAGATGTACCCTGACGCGACTTTCTTTTCACTGGTCAGAAACCCGATATCGCTTTACGAAAGTCACAAGAGAAGAGGTCTGGCCAAAAGTGTTGGTCAGTTCAGCCGGTTTTACAACACCCTGTGCCAGCGCATGCTGGACGATGCAGAACGCCTGCCTGATTACCATATACTCAAGTTTGAGACCATGGTCGGCAATCCGAAGGAAGTCATTGAAGACTTGTATCAAAAGGCGAACCTGGACTTGTCGATGGTACCACGTTTCAGGTTTAAGGCCAAACGTTTCGTGCACAGTGATGGAGGGCACAGGACCAAATTTGAAATGAGCAAGCATTATTGGTTTGACATAGATAACCTGCATGAAATCCTTGAGCCGAAAGTGAATGATTTTCAGAATCAACTACTTTCTGAGTCTGAGATAGAAGAAGTAATGAAGCAGACTGGCGATATCGCAAAGAAACTGGGTTATCAATGAGCCCTAAACCAAGGCTGTTGATGATCTCTCATGTCTGGCCCGTACCCGGTGTTTCAGGCCAGGAAAAGAGGGTTTATTATATGTTGAAAGCCCTCAGACAGGTTTATCATTTAACCTTTCTCACATTTGCAGATAAACAAAGAAAAAACCAATACGAGTCTGCGCTTCAGCAACTGTCTGATGAAGTCATAGTATTGCCTTCCCGCTATAATGCGTCCTTGTTATCCCGGCTTGTTTATAAAGCAATAGGAAAGCTGTATTCATTTAATACGGGGCTTAAGGCTTCTAATTTTACTATTGGCAAGGTTGAGCTGACGGGTGGCAGGGTAGCAAAGGCTATTGCAGGAAACAGGTACGAAGCAGTAATCTTTGAATACTGGCACGCGCACCATGTCATAGATAAGGCCCTCTTTGGAGATGCTTCTCTGATTCTGGACATGCACAACGTGCTCTGGCAGACTTACAAAACCCAGAGTAATTCGGCTAAGGCAGTTGAGAAGTACAAGCGGTATGAGGAAAAGGTCTGGAGAAAATTCGACCGCCTTATCGCCATCAACCAGGATGAAACAGCTTATGTAAGAGATCAGTTGGGGGATGACAAGGTCTGGTATGTTCCCATGGGGATAGACCTTGATAAATGGCCTTTAGTCCTGAACCCGGCCAATAAGGTGCCCCGGATCGCCTGGTATGGAGGTCTGGCCAGCTCACACAATCAGAGAGATGCCATGAGCGTGTATGAGGACGTTATGCCGGGCGTATGGCAGGTGTTTCCTGAGGCTGAGTTTTGGATTATTGGCAGTAAACCACCTGAGCATATAGCGGAGTTGTCAGAAAAGGATTCCAGAGTCACAGTAACCGGCTTTGTGGAAGATGTAGCTGATGTATTAGGGCGGGTTGACCTGGTGCTTTGTCCCTGGCAGGGTACTTATGGTTTTCGCAGCAGGCTGGTTGAAGTTATGGCAACCGGAACACCCGTCATCACCACAAAGGATGCGGCTTATGGTATGAATCTTAATTCAGGTGAGGGAATTCTGTTCCATAACAACCCGAAAGACTGGTCGGCTATAGTTATTGAACTGTTGAACTCACCGGATGAATTACTGGCATTAAGAAAAAGAGCCAGGAAAGCGGTAGAAACCCGGTATAGTCTGGAAGCAACCTACGGTAAGTTACCTCAAATGCTCAACGCAGCTAAGGGAGAGTCTTGAAATGAAGATTGTGGTATTTAGCCATAAAGAATGTTGGCGTTCGCCTGACTCACCCACCGGCTGGGCGACTGACGGAGGCTTTGTGTTTCATATGCAGGCCCTTGCTTCTCTGACAGATGAATTAGAAATTATATGCTTCGAAAGTCAAAGAAAGCCTGAGGGTGAAGTCTTTTTTAAAGATCCAAAACTCTCTTTTTCCCCGATTGCACTTAAACCCTACTCCGGAATAAGACGCAAGCTGTGGATCATATATCTGGGTATAACCCGTTTCCATTTTTTTAAGAGCAAGATTCGTCAGGCAGATCTTATTCATACCCCTATTCCCTCAGACCTTTCTACGCTGGCCATGGTACTGGCCAGGCGAATGAAAAAACCGCTGTTTATACGTCATTGCGGGAACTGGCTGGCACCTGCTACCAGGGCCGAGTTTTTCTGGAAAAACTTTATGGAGAAACATGCCGGCCAAGGGGTAGTCGGTTTGGCAACTGGCGGAGGAACTGAGCCACCCGGCAAGGTAAATCCGAGTATTCGGTGGATTTTTAGTTCGAGTCTCTTAAACGCTGAGATCAGTGCTTTGTCGACTGATCGTGTACCGGAAATTCGCAAAGACTGTGTGAACCTTGTTACGGTTTCCCGCCAAACCATTAACAAAGGAGCCGGTCGGACCATTGAAGCTATCAGCGTATTAAAAAAGAGGGGATACAAGCTGAGGTTTGAGGTAATCGGCCGGGGAGATTATCTGGATGCTCTCAGGGCCAGGGTAAAAGACCTGAATCTGGAAGAAAACGTTGACTTTTTAGGTCAGCTGGAGAGCCGGGAGGTAATGGCTGCTCTCGGCAGGGCTGATATTTTTGTTTTTCCGAGTACAGCATCAGAGGGCTTTCCCAAGGCGGTACTGGAAGCGCTTGCATCAGGTTTACCTGTGGTCACATCAAGAACATCTGTGCTGCCTGACCTGGTGGAAAATACACAAAGCGGTTTTGCACTTGAGGATTTGAGCCCTGAATCGTTGGCTGACACCCTTGAAAAGCTCATTACTGAAAAAGAACTCTATAAAAGCTGCTCCACTAATGCCGCGAACACGGCAAAAGAATTCAGCCTTGAAAAATGGATAGACTTCATAGCAGAGGAAGTAAATAAGGAGTTTGGCTGGCAACTCAGCAGAAAAACGGAAATCATCAAATAGTCGATTCAACCGGTATGTCTGAAAAACCAGGAATATGTTTTATCGCAGCCACTTTGGGCAAAGGAGGGGCTGAAAAGCAGGCTTATTATCTGGTCAGGGCGCTCAAAGAGCATGGGCATCGTTTAAAGCTCATTTACTTCGAGCCTGAAGATTGGTGGAAGGCCCCTATCAGTGAGCTGGATGTAGAAGTTGTGCGCATTGAGAGTACATCTAAAAAGAGCCGCATCATCAAGCTCTACAAGCTCCTGAAGAAAGGGGATTTTGATATTATCCAGGCGCTGCATTATCATATGAACCCCTATGTGGCACTACTGGGTCTGATGCTGAGAGCCAAATCAGTGGGGGCATTTCGCGGTGATGGTGAGAGAGAGCTACTTACGGTAAATAAGTATGTGAGAAATATAGCTTTTCGGCTGTGCAGTGCTTTTATCTGTAACTCCAGAAACGCTATGGACAGGTTGTCTGCGATTGATAATCTGAATGGCAAGCTTCAATACCTGCCCAACATTGTGGAGGTTCCTGATAGTCCGATTCCTGAACCGGGTGAGGTCGCTAAAAAATTTCTGGCCGTCAATAGTCTTGTGGACTTGAAAAAAGTTGATCGGATACTCGGTTTTATCGCTCAATATCGAAAACGACAGCCTGATGTCAGCCTGAAAATACTGGGGGACGGGCCATTGAGAAATGAGCTTGAGCATAAAGCAAAGCAACTCGGAATTGATGCTTATGTCCGTTTTGAAGGACAAGTAGACAATGTGAGTGATTATTACCGGGAGGCTGATGTATTTATGCTGGCCTCAGTAAGTGAGGGTACTCCCAATGTTATATTAGAAGCCATGAGTCACGGTAAGGTTATAATTTCCTCAAGGGTCGGAGAGTCGGTACATTTACTCGGTGAAGGAAAGTACGGATTGCTGATTGACTTTAACAGGGAAGAAGATATAGAAAATACATGTCATCTGTTAATTGATGACTGGGCAGAGTTAAAAGTAATGGGCACCAGGGCATATCAGACTATTCAGGAACATCATAGTTACAAGCACTTGTACTCAAACATCAGCACGATTTATCAGACCTTATAGGAGGCCTTGTCTGGTTAATAGATTTTGGAAAAAGTAAAACTCATATTTTTGGGTGATGTGAGCTTGTCAGGGCAGAATGCGAACGCTTCGGCTCTTGTAAATAGTGAACTTCGTCAAACCCTCAGATCTGCAGATGCGGTAATCTGTA
The DNA here is from genome assembly GCA_002427745.1 of Roseivirga sp. UBA6061. Classification (GTDB taxonomy): domain Bacteria; phylum Bacteroidota; class Bacteroidia; order Cytophagales; family Cyclobacteriaceae; genus Roseivirga. Next base: position 140,282 of record DIYF01000010.1, read on the forward strand.
ACTTCGAGTCTACTTTTACCGATGAAAAAACTCCCGGCCTGTTTCAAAGCCCCTCTGCCAAGGCCCGGCTGCTGAAAGAGGCAGGCATTACGCATGCCGTTGTCTCAAACAATCATATCCATGACTACGGCTTCAAAGGGCTGAAAGATACGATTTCAACGCTCAGAAGTGTGGGTATCCAGCCATTGGGACTGGAGAGACTTGAGGGGGAAGATCGGGAGGTTACCACTTTAAAACTCAACGGTGTCAATATCGGATTACTCTGTAGTGGGTGGACCAGGGTGAATCAGGATCATAGTAATCCTCACATCTTCCGGGAGTATAACGAACAGGAACTAAGCAGATCAATTGACAGATTGCACGCTAAATTCGATCACCTGGTGGTGGTTTGCCACAGAGGGAAGATGTTTGTAGAATACCCTGCTCCTTCTGACAAGAGGGCATTTCAACAATATATTCACCTGGGAGCAAGTGCGGTAATAGCCCATCACCCTCATGTGGCCCAGGGCGTATCATACCACCATGACCGGCTTATAGCGTACAGCCTGGGTAATTTTTATTTTGATAGTACAGAAGGTCACGTACAAAGTCGGTATTCCCGGGAAAAGCAGGATCTGGGACTGGCGGTATCGGTCGACTTCGACAAACAGAAACTTCTCTCTTATGAGCTAATGCCCGTCAGGCGTACCGACAATCGGGGAGTTGTTAAACTGAATGAAGCAGAATCTTCGAAGGCCCTGAGTCACCTTGAAAAATTATCAAAGAATACCAATACCGGACTGGCGGCAAGATTGTTCTTTTACAGCCAGTACCTTTGGCACGTGGTACCACATTTTCTACGTGTGTTATGGTATCATAAGGTTAAAAAATGAAACCGGCTCAACGCATATCTGTCCGTCAATACAACTGACCACCTGAATGAAGTCGAAACGTCTTGTACTTCACGCTTTTATACTCCTTGCCATGCTGGGCCTGGGTAGGTGGGCTTTGATCATTTGGTTTTACACATCAATAGCTTTCTTTCTATCTCTGACTTTTAAAAAGGAAGGCTTCTCATATAATGTAGCAGCCCTGCTACTCTATTTGATTCCCCTGGAATTGCTCGGGAGAATTCTTGAAGCCAATCCGTTTATTCCATACGAGGCTGGAAAATATGTCACCTTTGCCATTCTGGTCTATGCCCTGCTCAGAGTACGAATACGAAGAGGATGGTGGGCTATTGCGGCATTGGTTCTGGCTTTACCGGGAATGGTTATGGTGAACCTTGAAGCTCCGGTTAAGGAGATTGTCTTTAACATGTTCGGGCTTGTGAACATGCTTTTGGGTGCACTTCTCTTCTTAAATGTCTACATCACTATATCAGAAGTAAAGAGGCTTATAGTACAAGCCTTATACCCTCTACTGGTTTTGCTTTTTTACCTCATTATTGTCAGTCCGGATATAAGCACGGTAGATTATGAATTGGGCGCACTCGATGATCTGACGGCCGATTTCGGCTCCAACCAGGTGTCTACGGTATTGGGCTATGGCATTCTGCTGTTCGGGCTTTTATTTTTCAGTAAGTGGAAGTTTTCCAGAATCTCTTTCATGGACCAGGCCCTGTTTTTGACACTCACACTCTGGAGTTTACTGAGCTTTTCGCGAGGTGGTGTGATCGGAGCATTTCTGGCCCTGAGTGCTGTGGTAGTACTTAATCTGATCTCTAAAAAACGAAAAAACCAGCGTAAGATCAGACCGTCCTCGGTTTTGGGAATAGTACTCGTACTGCTGGTCAGCTTCTATGTGGGCAATACGATTACAGGAGGCTCTCTCCTTCTCAGGTACCAGGGAGAAACGCGCGGAACGTTGCTGGGAAGAAAGGAGAAGGACTTAAACCAGCTGACCACCGGAAGGTTCGATATTTTTCTTCGTGATGTAGATATCTGGAGAAGGAACCCTGTTTTGGGTGTGGGGGTTGGTAATGCCAGAGCCATTGGCAGAGAGGAGTATGACAATCCAAAAATCCCCCATGTAGAGCCATCCAGACTGTTAGCCGAGCATGGTCTTCTGGGCCTCATTATCATCGCCATGGTCTATGGTTATCCTTTCGCCTTGATAATGCGCCAAAAGGGGCTGCTTAAGCGGAGCTGGATGGCTGCCTTGCTGCTGTTGGGCTTGTTTTCTACACTTCATGCGGCTACTAGGACTATGATAAGCCCTATACTCTTCGGGCTGGCCTTTATAAACATCAACGAAGAATGACCAGACCCAGGGTGCTATATCTGGGCAATCAGCTCTCCGGTCATGGGGTTAATCCTACCTCTGTGGAAACTTTAGGACAACGCCTGAAGGAAGATTTTACCGTCATTCGTGCTTCATCTAAAGCCAATAAGTGGTTCAGGCTCATAGATATGTGGCTCACCGTATTGAGGCAAAGAAAGAGTGACTTCGTCTTAATCGATACTTATAGCACATCAGCCTTCATCTTCGCCTGGACCTCTGCCGCACTGGCCGGGAAACTAGGACTTAGGTATATTCCGATTCTTCATGGTGGTGCCCTTCCGGAACGAGCCAGGAATTCACCGCGCAGGCTAAAAAACTATCTGAAGAACGCTTATAAAGTAGTCTGTCCCTCACCATATCTGAAAGAAGAGATGAGTAAAGTGATTGACATAGACTACAAAGTGGTGGCAAATGCCATAGACCTGGAAGATTACCCTTTTACTGCCAGGAAGCATTTTGATAAGTCGGGACCTCAAATGCTCTGGGTACGCGCCTTCGACAAAATTTATAACCCTACGCTGGCGGTCAGGGTATTAAAAGCCCTGACAGATATGGGTTATGATCAGGCGCATTTATGCATGGTAGGCCCCGATAAGGACGGCTCTCTTAGTGAGACACAAAAGCTGGCGCAGGAGCTGAATGTGATGGACCGTGTTAGGTTTACGGGCTCTTTATCAAAGCAGGAATGGGTAAAACTGTCTGAAGCCTATGATCTATTCATTAACACAACCCATATAGACAATACGCCCGTCAGCCTTATTGAAAGTCTTGCACTGGGCTTGCCCGTTGTCAGCACCCGGGTGGGAGGTATCCCGCATATGCTGAGTTCGGGTGAAAATGCTATGCTGGTAGAACCCCATGATGTGGATGCTTTTGTGAAAACGATTCAAAGCCTTCAGGAGGCTGCCCTCTACCAAAAACTGGTGATGCAGGGAAGAACAACAGCTGAGGCTTACGACTGGAAACAATTAAGGACTCAATGGTTAGCTATCCTTAAATGAGCCTGGCTAAGCGCATATTTCTGACCGGAGTCAAAAGAAGAAATCCCGGACTCTATCCCTGGTATGACTTTCTCAAGCAGAGTGAAAAGTGGGATATAGACCGCTTAAAGGCCTATCAGCTGGCGGAGCTTAAGAAGTTGCTGCTTTTAGCAGATAAGCATTCAGATTTTTATCGTCAGTATTTTCGACAGCATGGGTTTGATCCGTCCATCAGGTCTCTGGAAGATATCAGGCAGTTGCCTCCGGTAAGTAAAGAACAGCTTATTTCAGAAAATAAAGGGGTTCACACAGACCTTCCGTTTGACAAGCGATTTTATTGTGAGACCTCCGGAAGTTCCGGACAGGTGCTTACCTTTTGGCGTGATGAAAAATGGGACTCAGCCAACAGGGCCGCAATTCTGAGAGGATACAGCTGGCACGATGTACTGCCATGGGAGCATAATATTTACTTTTGGGGTTATAATATACAGGCAGGGAAGCAACTGAAAACCCGTTTATTGGACATGCTTCAGAATCGCTACCGGGTTTTTGACTACAGGCCCGAAACACTGACCAGACTATTTGAAAAGCTCAGGTCCACTACCTATATACATGGATACGCTAGTGTGATTTATGAATTGGCAAAGCTGGTCAATGAGCAAAAGCTTGAATTGGAAATACCAAAACTCAGGATGATTAAAGGTACCTCTGAAAAGATTTATCCACACTATCAGGATGCCGTGACACAGGCCTTTGGTAAGAAAATGATCAGTGAATACGGAGCAGCCGAAGCCAGTATAGTGGCATTTGAGTGCGAACACGGGAACATGCACACGACTATGGAAAATGTGCTGGTAGAGTCAGAGGATGACGAAGTGATAATTACCAACCTGGTGGCTCATTCTTTTCCTATCATTCGCTACAAACTGGGTGACTATGTAAAACTATCTGAATCCGGTACCTGTGCCTGTGGCAGGCAGCATACGATTGTTGAAGAGGTCCGCGGACGAGTTGGAAAGAATATTCACGGAGAGCTTCATCGTTACCCCAGCCTTACCCTTTACTATGTATTCAAAAATCTGTTTTTTGAGCAGGGGCTTAAATTCAATTATCAGTGTGTTCAGGAAAAAAAAGGAAACCTTATCGTGCTCATAAAGGAACCTTTCTCGAAAAAAGGAGAAAAGCTGATCAGAAATGAGTTTGAAAGGTATTTCAAAGGTGATGTGACAATTTCTATCAGTTTCTCACAAGATTTCCATACCTACACAGAAAAGCTGAAAGACTTCATTTCTAAAATTGAGTAATCGGTTGAAAATTCTTCTCTTTTATCAGTATTTCGGAACACCAAAGGGCAGCTGGAGCACACGTGCTTATGAGCTGACCCGAAGATGGGTGCAGGCAGGACATGATGTGACGGTTATAACGGCACCCTATGATAAATCTGACATAAATTCGGATGGTTTTATTTCAAGGCAGGAGATAGAAGGAGTAAAGCTCATTGTGGTCGACTCGGGAGATTCAAACAGGCTGTCTACTCCGGTCAGGGCACTGAGGGCCATCAGATTTGCGCTGGTCTCTTCTTACTATGCCCTTTTCCGGTCTTATGACGTCTTAATTGCATCTTCAGGCCCTATTACCATTGGCCTGCCCATGATCCTTGCCAAAACGCTTCGAAGAAAACGCACTGTTTTTGAAGTAAGAGATTTGTGGCCCGCAGGGGGAATTGAGCTGGGGTTGATCGGGCAGGGCTGGCAGAGCAAACTGGCGCTGTGGTTTGAGGCACTCTGTTACAAAAAAGCCAACCTGATTGTTCCGTGTAGTCCGGGTATGGAAGCCTCTGTTAACAAGAGGTTTCCCGGTAGAAACACCCTGGTAATTCCAAATGCCTCTGACCCCGAGGTGTTTCAGATAGCGAGAACCCGGCCAGCACATGTCCCGGAAGCCATTGGTGAGCATTCAATATTTCTGTATGCAGGTTCCCTTGGTTTGATGGATGACTGTCGGCAGATTGTTGCGGCTATGGAATCGTTAAAAGACCAGCCGATAAGCCTGGTAATGGTTGGAGATGGAGCGGAGCGACAAGAACTGGAAAACCAGGCTAAAGAGACGGGCAATCCCAATATTCACTTCTTAGGGCTTATTCCTAAAACTGAAGTAGCAAAGTGGTTTTCCATTGCGGTAGCCAGCTTTGTCACCTTCAAGGATTTTGAGGTACTCCACACAAGCTCTCCCAATAAAATGTTTGACTCCTTTGCAGCCGGTGTTCCGGTTATCCAGTCTACCAAAGGTTGGATCAAAGATCTGGTCGAAAAACATCATTGCGGCATTAATGTTTCACCCAGTGACCCTGAAGATTTTGCAGTGGCCATGAAACGGTTGATGACCGATGATGAATTACGGGCTCAGATGGCAGCTAATGCAGCAGATTTGGCAAAGACCAGATTTAATCGGACCGTTCTGGCCGAAAAATATCTCACCGGTTTGAAGGAACTCTTTCCCCAATAACCACGAGGACCAAGCAGGGAGAGCCGTTTTTTTGAGAAAAGAAGTTTTATTGGCTCGTTTTCGGTTCAGGCAACTATCACCAATGTGATTTTTTATAGTAGGCTGGTACTTTACATGTTTTTTTCTGTGCTAATTACAGGTATGTAAAAGGAGTCAGAATTATTCTGTATAAATTAACGTCATATCACTGAACACCTCTTCGCTAATAGGAGTCTATGAAGCCTTATTATCTTCTCACAGGAGCTACTGGTTTTCTGGGAAAGGAGTTAAACAAAACCCTTTCTCAACAGGCAGGTATTGACACCCTGGGAAGATCTGCCGACAACGATATTGTGTGCGATTTGTCATTAGAGGGGCCTCACCTCAATCGTACCTATGACCTGGTAATCCACAATGCCGGTAAGGCTCATACCGTACCTAAAACATCAGCTGAAGCTGAAGCCTTCTTCAAAGTAAACTATCATGGTACGCTCAACCTGCTTAAGAGCATTGAGCAGCTGCCTTCTCAGCCAAAGGCCCTGATACTGATTAGCAGTGTAGCGGTTTATGGACTGGATAAAGGGAATATGCTCGATGAGACCTGTCAGCTAAATGCTTCTGACCCTTATGGCCAGAGTAAAAGCATGGCCGAGGAAGCCGTTTTGAAATGGGGAAAGCAAAAGGGGGTATCCATTGGGATATTAAGATTACCGTTGGTGGCCGGCCCTTTACCTCCTGGTAACTTGAACAGGATGATCAAAGCCCAGCAGGCCGGATACTACTTCCATATTGGAAAAGGAGATACGAGAAGATCAATGGTTTCGGCCTCTGACGTGGCCAGAATCATTCCCAGACTCGCTGAAGTAGGAGGAGTCTATAACCTGACAGATCAGTACCATCCCAGCTTTGCAGAACTTGCTGACCTGTTCTCAAAAAGACTGGGTTTAAAAGCACCCTACCATATGCCGCTATGGTTTGCCAGGATGCTGGCAAAGGCCGGAGATTTCTATGCGCTGCTGCTTAAAAGAGAAGCCCCTTTTAGTAGTAGGTCCCTTGATAAAATGACTAGTTCACTAACTTTTTCTGATGAAAAAGCTAAAAGACTTTTAAATTGGCAACCTCAAAGAGTGCTACACTTCTTTGAGCAACTACCAAAAGAAGACTTTGTATATGATTGAGCCGTATTTTCTGTACAGTCTTGCCCCTATATTGTTTGCACTGGGGATGGTTTGGTACTTTAAAATCGCCAATAAGTATCAGATCATCGATAAGCCCAATGGAAGAAGCAGTCATATAAAGCCTACCGTTAGAGGAGGGGGCATTATTTTCGTACTGGCCATGCTGCTGGTTGCTTTGCTACAGGGCTTTGATCTTCCCTACTTTGTCATTGGTTTCTTTGGCATCTCTCTTATTAGTTTTCTGGATGATATTAAAGAGGTTTCCAAAAGATGGAGGCTGGGTATACAGCTTATTTCTCTGACTCTGCTGATTTATGAAATAACTCAGGGAGACCTCGAATGGTGGCAATGGGGCCTCTTCGTTATTCTGGCCATGTCTTGTGTTAACTTCTACAATTTCATGGATGGCGTAAACGGAATCACCGCATTCTATTCTCTTGTATTTCTGGGCTTCTGCCTGTATCTACAGCAAACCGGAGAGTTGGTTGTTGCAGAAGAGTTGATCGTGATCCCGATACTGGCAGTGCTTGTTTTTAGTTTTTTCAATGCCCGAAAGAAAGCACTCTGTTTCGCGGGTGATGTGGGTAGTATATCACTGGCCTTTCTGGTAGTATACCTCGTTGGTTTGCTTTGCTGGCAGCATCAGGATTTTGTTTATATCTGGATGTTAGGCATTTACGGAGTGGATGCCATCCTCACCATTATTCAGAGAATCATTTTAGGTCAAAACATTTTACAAGGGCACAGGCTACATCTTTATCAGCTGATGGCTAATGAAGGAGCCATGCCTCATATAAGAGTTTCGGCAATCTATGCCATGTTGCAGGCTGTGCTTAACTTGTTTATTCTGGGCTACCTGGTACCTCATGAGTTCGATCCTGTTCTGCTCAACATAGTCATGGCCCTGTTTTTTATCTCTGTTTATACTCCCATTAAATACGGGTTTGGGAAAAAAGTGGAAAGAGGTGTGAAAAATCACGGCAAGCCTCAATCCGTTGCCGGGTAAGGCATTTGCTAAAACAGCTTATCTTCATGTTGTCCGCACTGTTCAGGCGTGTCAATAATTTTGGGTGAAAGCAAAAATCAAACATACACTTAGTCAGTATCGCTACGCATTCGGTATAGTCTGGAAGAGCTCCGCTAAATATACCATTGCCAGGCTGGTGACGATATTTTTAAAGGCCTTGCTGCCTGTGGCCAGGCTGCTGTTCATTAAGCTTGTTTTTGATGAGTTGACGGCTGATACTATTGATCAGGACAAAATCACTTTTTACCTGATAGGACTGGGAGCAGCACTGTTGATGGATGGGGTAGTTGTGAACCTGTCTCAATACATAGAAGGCCTGCAACAGCAGAAAGTGGCCGATTATACCGCGGGTTTACTCCAGAAAAAATCCATTTCGATGGACCTCGAACTTTACGATGATCCTGAGTATCATGATTCTTATTTTCTGGCTCACCGACACGGCCTTACCAGGCCCATACAGCTTGTTTCTGATCTGATGAATTTTGGTGAAAACCTCATCTCAATCCTGTTTATCGGAGGGTTGATCTTTACGATCCATGCCAGCATTCCGTTGCTCCTTTTCATTTCCATTTTACCATCTGCCATTATCAAATACATATTTTCTGATAAGCTTTTTAAATGGGAGAAGAAAAGAGCGCTTATGGAAAGAAAAGGCTTCTATCTCAACCAGCTGGTTACCGATACGCAGTATGCAAAGGAGGTTAGAGTTTTTGATGCCGGTTTATCTCTTTCTGAGAAGTTCAGGGTGCTCAGGCAGACCCTTTTCAGCGAAAAGAAGGCTCTTTTTGGTTTACGTGCAAGAATGGGTATTGGTGGTAAGCTTGTTGAAGTAGGTGCTGAGATATTCAGTTATGTGTTTTTGACCTATCGTGCCATAAACGGACTTAGTACCATCGGAGATTTAGCCATGGCTTTTCCTGCCTTCCAGCGCGGTAAAGTGAATTTATCAGGTTTACTCCAGAGCATGGTGAAATTACTGGAACACAGGCTGTTTCTGTCACATTTCATTGGGTTCATGAAGCTGCAGCCGAAGATTCGTGACGATGAAAGCGCTTTGCCCTTAGCAGGGAAAATTACTGCGGGAATTGAGCTGAAGGACGTGTCTTTTCAATACCCCAAGACCGGAGTAAATGTATTGAGCCAGGTGTCACTGAGTTTGAAAAAGGGCCAGATCACGGCATTCGTAGGCGAAAACGGATCAGGTAAAACCACCCTGGTAAAGCTGATTTGCAGACTGTATGACCCTTCTTCCGGTGAACTTGCGATGGATGGTAAAAGCTATAAAGCCATTCGGTTATCCGACTTGCGCTCCAAAATGAGCATCACCTTTCAGGATTTCGCCCGGTACTTCCTTACTGTAGGAGAGAACATAAGTTTCAGCGACCTAAGCAGAGAAGGAGATACGGCAGGCCTGGAGGCACAGGCTCGTTTAACAGGAGCCAGTACTTTTATTGACAGGCTTCCCGATACTTATGATCAACAGTTGGGAAGAATGTTCGAGGCAGGCACTGAGCTGAGCATAGGCCAATGGCAAAAGGTGGCTCTGGCGCGTATGTTTTTCAAAGAAGCGCAGGTACTGATTGTCGATGAGCCAACCAGTGCCATTGACCCGCTGTCGGAACACCGGATTTTTGAGAGTCTGAAAGAACTGGCCAGTGATAAGATCATTGTTTTGGTGACGCACAGACTCTATAACCTGAAAATGGCAGATCAGATTGTGGTGATGGAAGGAGGAATGGTAGTTGAAAAGGGTTCACATGATGAATTGGTGGCTGCCCGGGGTCAGTATGCCCGAATGCTAAGCAAGCAACTCTAGAGAAGGCTCAATTACAGTGCGATAAGCCATACCTTTGTCTCACTGAGTTTTTGAAAAAGAATAAATTAATGAAGCCCTATCATATTATTAAACCCGCTACAGGCAGAGTTCCCATTGTACTAAGCGTTCCACACTGTGGAACAGAGTTCCCACAAGAGCTACAGGGCGATTACATCCCGGATATGATGGCGGCTCCTGATGACACTGACTGGTTCGTAGATGAGCTGTACAGTTTTGCCACGGAGATGGGCATCACCATGATTACTGCCCGGTATAGCCGATGGGTAATCGATCTGAACAGAGACCCTCAGAGCAAAGCGCTTTATAATGACGGACGAATAATCACGGGACTGTGCACCACCACGGACTTTCACGGAAATGATATCTATCAGAAGGAAACACCCGATGGAAAGGAAATCAGCAGAAGACTGGAAAACTACTATCAACCTTATTACAACAAGGTACAGGAACTGCTGGATGACCTGAAAGCTGAATTCGGGCGGGTGCTGCTTTGGGATGCACACTCCATTCGCCAGTATGTACCTACCATTAGAAAAGAGAGATTTCCTGATATGATCCTGGGGAGTGTTGATGAAAGCTCAGCTTCCCGGGAGTTGATTGGTCTGGCACTGGAGGAACTGGGGTCGGGAAGTTTTGAGCTGAAGCACAATACTCCTTTTAAAGGAGGGCAAATCACCCGTACCTTTGGCAGACCTTATGAAAACCAGCATGCTTTACAACTGGAGATGAACAAGGTGCTATATATGGATGATCAGGAAACAGCTTTTGACACGCAACGGGCCAATGAGGTAAGAGCTTTGCTCAAGGCCACCCTGAGTCGTTTGTCCGCAATGCTATTACAATCATAATCGATGAATAATTTCCGCTTTAACGCACTTCTGCAGCAGGATGGATGGCTTTCACCAGCCTATGTAAGTACTGACCCGCAGGGTTTGATAACCCGGTTGAGTGATGCACCTCAGGATTCAGTCAGCTATGAACCTGTGGAAGGTTATGCTCTTCCAGGCTTTCAGAATGCACATTCTCATGCCTTCCAATATGCCATGGCGGGTATAGCGGAAGTACATAAACCCGGAGCCGTGGCAGACGATTTTTGGAGCTGGCGGGAAGCCATGTATAAAGTGGCTCTCACGATTAGTCCCGACCAACTGGAAGCGATTGCCACCATGCTTTATGCTGAGATGGCACGACATGGTTACACCCGGGTAGCAGAATTCCACTATCTGCATCATGATAAGGACGGGAAGCCCTATGCCAACCTGGCTGAGATGGGTGAGCGCCTGGTAGCGGCAGCTCATACAGCAGGCATTAAGATCACACTGGTTCCTATGTTTTATCAGAAGGGCGGCTTTGGTATGGCTCCGCAGGATCATCAGCGCAGATTTATTTCTCATACCATGGCGAATTACCATGCACTCCTTGAGGCTACGAGAGAGGTCGTTTCACGTCATTCGCATGCCAGCTACGGCTTCGGAATCCACTCGCTTCGTGCTGTAACTCCTGAAGATATCAGACAATCTCTGGCTGATGTGCCGGCTGCCCTGCCCGTTCATATTCATATAGCAGAACAGTTAAAGGAAATTGAAGACGCAGTGGATTACCTGGGGAAAAGGCCCGTGCAATGGTTACTGGATAATGTAGGGGTAAATGAGCGGTATCATCTGGTACATGCCACGCACCTGAATGACAGAGAGGTTCAGAGAATTGCTGAGAGTGGAGCTCATGTTGTATTGTGCCCCAGTACAGAAGGTAATCTGGGGGATGGGCTATTTCCGCTGGGTAGTTTTCAGCAACTTGGAGGAAAATGGTCCATTGGTACAGACAGCCATGTAGGCCTGAACCCACTGGAAGAGTTGCGGATTCTTGACTACGGACAGCGACTTACAACCCACCACAGGAATATATTCACAAGTGAGACAGAGGGAGACAGCAGCGCTTATGCCATTCGCCAGTCACTTGTCTCGGGCCGGGCTGCTATGGGAAATATGACCAGAGAGTATTTCAAAGTCAATCAGCCTTTTGATGCAGTCGTCTATGATGCCGAATCTCCATTGATCGGCTGCTCAACACTGGAAAATGTACTGCCAACGATAATTTATAGTAGTGACAGTAGCCATTGTAGGGGTACTATATGTGATGGCAGGTGGATTGTACAGCAGAACAGACATATACACTCGCAACCCATAACCGGCTCGTTTTATCGGGCAATTAAGGAGATAGGAGTAAGGTAGCTCACTTATGCACGGAAGGGCACTGACTGAAGAATGGCAGAGAAGAATATAGCAAATAGTAAAAGTAACCTGTGGGAAGTCATGGTCTACCTGTGTAGGCTGGGACTTGAAAGGCAGCTTATATCTGGAATTCAACAGCCAGACTGGCAAAAGACAGATTGGGATGAATTTCTTGACTTTGCAAAAAGACACAGAGTCAGACCCTTGTTGAATTTGGGACTCAGCCTGGTTGAAAGTAAAGCGGATATTCCCGATAACGTCATTCAAAGCTTGAAGACATATCAAAGCGGGCGAGGACATCAGAATTTACTCCATGCGCGGGAACTCATTCAATTGATCAAAACCATGCGCACAAAAGGCATGGAGGTGATTCCCTATAAAGGGGTATTGTTGGCGGAGCTTGGCTATGGAGATCTTGGGTCGCGGGAAATGTCTGATATAGACTTTCTGATGAACCTGGAAGACTTTCCGACAGTGAGAGACCTTCTGATGGACAGGGGCTATGTGCCTACCAAACAAGTACCGGAAGACTTTGAGCCCATTTTCTTCAAGCAGAATTTTCAATATAATTTTGATCTGTATAAAGAGGAGGAAAGGCTCTTTCATGTTGAGCCGCACTGGAAAATAGGTCTGAAGCAGTGGCAGACTGATTTAAACTTTGATGATGTTAAACGCCTGACAGTGAGGAAAGACTTTTTTGGTACGGAAATCAACATGCTCACTCCGGAAGGACTCCTGATCACAACCTGTTTGCATCATGGTGGAGAAGACCGCTGGAGGTGGTTAAAATATGTTTGTGATGTAGCAGCAATACTTGTAAGATACAAGGGTGAACTAAACTGGCAATTGATTCTGAAAGAGGCAGATAGGTTTAAGGTCACAAACCTGATCCTTCTTGGAATTGGTTTAGCTGTGGAAGTTTTTGAGATGTCTGTTCCAGAGAATATCAGGTGCCTTATCAATGGGCGTAAAGTACAGATTCATGTCAGGAAAGTCATCGATCAGGCCAAATCAGACAGTCGTTTTGCCAAGGTTAACAATTACCTTGAACATGCGAAATTCCATTATTCGTTGCGAAAAAGTCCTGTTACAAGGTTCAAGATATTGTATTACAACGTAGTGAGAATTTTCACTCCTACCATATACGATATCAACGATGAAAAAAGTGCCGGAAAGAAGTACTGGTGGTTATTTATTACCAAACCCTTTCGTATCTGGCGCATGCATGTAAAGACCAAGTAGGCCGTTAATTCCCTGATAGCTGACGCAATTCGCCTTACTCCAAATCTGCACAGACCTGTGCACACATCTGCACTACCATACTTAAACTCTGCTTCGAAAGTGTGTCTGCCTGGATGCCAGTATCTATGAAAATGGCAGTGAAGGGAGTAGGGTAAGTCAAATTTGAAACGTATAAGACAGTGAAATCGGTAAAATGCCTGTAAAGACTAATAATTTTTCAGGAATTTTTTGACCTGTGCTTGTTTAATGCAATCGATTGCATATTTTTGCATTAGACATTTACGATGTCCGCTTAATACAGAATTTTGATTGTTTTTAAGTAAAGTAAACTAATGGAGGAATTAAGAACTAGTCAATCGATGAAGTCCGCTTCATCAAATGAGGTTAAAACAAGTTCAATTGGCTACACTAATTCAAAAAGGTCTCAGGAGATCAATCACCAGCGCGTTTCAGTGAGAGAGATTATCGAAGACCATTACCGTAGAGGTAAATAAGTTAAGCCGGCCCTAAAGCCGGCTTTTCTATTTTGTGTACAACCGTTTTATCTTATTTTTTCGCTGCAACGATACGCTGTAGTATCTGGCGATATGTGCTCCAGCGGGTAGTGCCGTCATCCGGATTCGTTTTGTGAGCCACCACCATGCGCAAGGCAGGAATTACTGTGATATACTGCCCGTAGGCACCTCTTGCCGTATAAGCTCCTTCAAAGGCACCTGTTGCTTTAGGGCCATCCCAGATCCACCACATATATGAGTATCCAAACTCTCCCTGTCTCATGGGAGCGGGGTTCATTTTTTCTATTGGTGTTACCACCGATGTGGTTTTTTCTATCCAGGCCTCCGGAATAATTTGCTTTTCATTCCATTTACCTTTCTCAAGCATTAATTGCCCCAGTCTGGCCATGTCTCGTGTAGAATACCACATGTGATAGGCCGGGAATTTCGATTTTCTCAGGTTACCGAGTTTTCTCTGTCGGTTGCGCCTGAAATCCTGCATGCCTATCGGGTCGGCCAGGTCTCGTTCCACTGCATCAAATATGTCTACTCCCGTTTCCTGCTCAAAAATGCCTCCCGCTGCATTGAAGTCCCAGTTACTGTAGAGGAAATACTCCCCGGGTTTCTGCGACTCTCTGGCGGGGGCATCGGCCAGGTTGTCACCAGAGTTGGAGGCCGGATGATAAATACCCGAACTCGAGTTGATAATATGGTCTATCGTAGCTGTTTTTTCCAGGTCTGATAAGCCCTGTCGGTCATCTATACCCAGGTCGGCCAGTGTTTTACTGAGATCGATTTTCCCCCGCTCGATATAGATGCCATATAGCATGGAAAGTACACTCTTGCGGCAAGAGGCCAGGTAAGAAAGCTGAATAATGTCTCCATAGCTGTGAATCATCTTGCCATTTACAATCACTACCAGACCTGTGGTAGCCGCATTTTCTGAAATGTATTCATTCAGGTCACCCAGTGCCTTTGAGTCAAAACCCTGATTTTCAGGTGTTGAAGCTGGCCATTCCTTTCCAATGGTCTGAGTCTGAAGAGAATTGGCAAAAATGCATACTGAGATGAGTATGAGGAGATGTTTCATGCCGGGAATGTGGTTTTTGTTGAAGTTAAGAAAATAGATCATGTCCTCAGCGGACAGCAGGCATGATACAGCTCATGCTCTGTCCGGTAAAGTTGTCACTGTTTTCTTAACGAGAGAGGATCTGTTTTGTGACCTGTTTCAAAGTTTGAGACAGGTACATTAATCGGGCAACTAATCTATTTACTTACCATTACCTTGTTTCGGATAATTTTTTGTCCATTACGGACCTGCACAATATACATACCATTCGTCCAGGATGAGACATCCAATTTTAGTATCTGCTGGCTGTAGCCCTGTCTTCTGAACATTGGGTTACCTGCCATATCATACAGATCAATATCTACATCTTTTGCACTCAGTTCGGACAGATCAATGATCAATATGCTGCCCGCTGGGTTCGGGTACAGATTCAACTTTTCAGTCTCTCGTGACTCATTCAGGTGATTAAAAACTTCAGAGGTGGAATTTTGAGGTAAACCCAGGGCCAGTTGATTTGAAAGTTTATTGCCATTACCTGCTATATCCTGAGCGGCATCGGTATTGACATGCACATCCGTTATACCTCCGGTGGAACTTATGAAAAAGGAATAGCTGACAGCATTAATCTGTTCCAGATTGCTCGCTATACCGTTTGTAACGGTAATCTCTTCAAGGCTAAGCCCGCTTACTGTTTCATCAAATAAGGCAGTGATCGTATATCCGTCAGGTGAGCTGTTCTCAACACTAAGCACAACACCCGGAGAGGTAAAATCGGGAGTCAGCACAAAGATATCGCTGGCGACACTGCGGTTACCCGCTGCATCTACTGCCTCAGCTGTCAGGTTTGTTACAATCTGCAGCAAGGTTATATCTGTGATGTCAAGCAACCAATCGCCATTGACATCTGCCTGTGTATTCCTCAACGGACCGAACTGACTGGAAATTTCTACAGCCGCACCAGGCTCTGCCCTACCACTGATAGTAATATTCTTATCATTGGTGACCCCATCACTATTACTGTCCCCTGTATCCTCGGTAATACCTGTAATCACTGGTTTGGCAGGGGCTGTAAAGTCAGGTGTCAGTGTAAAAATATCGCTTGTCTCACTAAGGTTACCGGCCATATCTATGGCAACTGCCGACAGGTTGACACTTATTTCCACCAGTGTGATATCGGTAATATCCAGCAGCCAGTCTCCGCTGGCATCTGCCTGGGTACTTCTGACAGGACCAAACTGACTTGAGACCTCTACTGTTGCATGGGGTTCGGCTGTACCGCTGACCATGATGTTTTGGTCGTTCGTGATGCCATCAGTATTACTTCTTCCTGTGTCATCGGTTATACTGGTAATCACAGGTTTAGCAGGGGCTGTAAAGTCAGGTGTCAGCACGAAAACATCGCTCGTTTCACTACGGTTGCCGGCCAGGTCCACAGCTTCTGCTGTGAGATTTGTAATAAGCTCAAAGAGGGTAATGTCGGTAATATCCAGCAGCCAGTCTCCGTTGGCATCGGCCTGGGTACTTCTGACAGGGCCAAACTGACTTGAAACCTCTACCGTTGTATAGGGTTCGGCTGTACCGCTGACCATGATGTTCTTGTCGTTGGTGATACCATCACTACTGCTGGCCCCGGTATCATCACTAATGCCTGTAATCACAGGTTTAGCAGGGGCTGTAAAGTCAGGTGTCAGCACAAAAGTATCACTCGTTTCACTGCGGTTGCCGGCAAGGTCTACAGCTTCTGCTGTGAGATTTGTTGTAAGCTCAAAGAGGGTAATGTCGGTAATATCCAGCAGCCAGTCTCCATTGGCATCGGCCTGGGTATTTCTGACAGGACCAAACTGACTTGAGACCTCAATCGTTGTATGGGGTTCTGCAGTGCCTCTGACTATGATGTTCTTATCGTTAGTGATCCCATCACTGCTACTGGCACCCGTATCATCACTAATGCCTGTTATGGCTGGTTTGGCAGGGGCCGTAAAGTCAGGTGTCAGCACGAAAATATCACTCATTTCACTACGGTTGCCGGCCTGGTCTACAGCTTCTGCCGTGAGATTTGTTGTAAGCTCAGATAGGGTGATGTCGGTAATATCCAGCAGCCAGTCTCCACTGGCATCTACCTGGGTACTTCTGAGAGGGCCAAACTGACTTGAAACCTCTACTGTTGCATGGGGTTCGGCTATACCATTAATGATGATATTCTTGTCATTAGTGATGCCATCATTACTACTGGTCCCTGTATCATCACTGATGCCCACGATGACCGGCTTTTCAGGAGGAAGTTGATCTATGATATAGCCCTGCTGAGTCTGGACTGTTCCCTCAAAAGCATTACCGGCCAAATCCGTAATGCCATGTTCTTCTCCGAAGTTCAGGTCAAGCAAGCCCTCTGCGGTAATGTTGTTCACCATTACTGTTCGTAGAAAAACTATAGAGAAAAACGATTCCGAATAAGTAAAGCCCGCTCCGTTGGCTGCTGCACCTGATATCGAAAAGTCTGTTTCATCTACATTTTCTACTGTTTCATCGAACACTACAAGAAACTCCGCATTGGAGCCATTATGAAGCTCATTTATGGGGGTGTGCCGAAGAATGGAGGCAACAGGCGGAGTAAGGTCAATATTAACTCCTAATGGGAAGGATCTTTCACTGACATTACCCGCGGCATCCGTAGCGGTGACAGACACCTGAATATTACCTTCTGCCTGGGGATCAGTGATAATGAACCAGTTACCGGATGCATCTGCTGATGTGACCCCGAGCTGTCCGTAAGAACCATCTACTGTGATAGTTGAAAGAGGTTCTGCTGTTCCTGTTAGCTTAAGTACGGTTTGGTTCGTAATCCCATCTGTGTCTGAAACCCCGGAATTTGTACTTGGGTCCAGTTTAGGGCGAGAAGGCCAGGCTGGAGGTAGCTGATCTATCATGGTAATGGTGTTATTACTCTGAGAAGACAGAGCCGCATCACCCTCGACACTAAATAAAGAAGAGCCATCAGCTGGATTTACTGTAAGAGTTTCTGTACCATCAGGCGTGTTGGTAGTATTAAAAAAGATACGTACTGTGGTTTCCCCTCCAACTAGAGCAGAAGCTGAGGCCTCAACTGTATTATCATTCTTTTTTACACTCGTGACAGTGGGATTGGTCGCAGACCCACCGGTAACAGACAGGATGAAATCGCTCACCTCTAAAGCACCGCTCCCACCATGGGTATTGTAAACCCCTTGGCTAAAGGTTACATCCAAATAACTATTATCGGGAGCCAGAGAAACCGAAGCAACAGTGGGCGCATTATTGGTGGCATCACCGGAAGTATTCCGATAGATTCGTGAAGCGCTGGTCACTTGATTCCAAACTGCTCCTGAAAGCATAATCTCAAGATCCAGGTCCTGATCCAGATCACCCAGCGCAATGGCTCCATCAAAAATACCATGAAGGGCACCCACACTTTCCCTGATAAAGTTGCCATTGCCGTTATTGTAGTACACAAAGGTTCGTGGTTCTCCTGAAGCACCATACTTCCCTGATTCTACGATATCCAGATCACCGTCCAGGTCAATATCCCCAAACTCCGCTGTAGATTGGGATGGTCCCTCCTCGCTTTGAGTTTCA
Source organism: Roseivirga sp. UBA6061 (assembly GCA_002427745.1). Classification (GTDB taxonomy): domain Bacteria; phylum Bacteroidota; class Bacteroidia; order Cytophagales; family Cyclobacteriaceae; genus Roseivirga. The sequence goes on from DIYF01000010.1 coordinate 158,698, forward strand.
GTATAGTTTCCGGTGCCATCATTGATATAAATCAGGAATTGCCCGCCACCTGCCAGGTAAATATCCAAATCATCATCTCCATCGACATCAAATAGCAAGACCTTACCATCCGCCAGAGCATCCAGTCCGTGGTCTGTGACTTCCGTGAAGTTGCCAGCACCATCATTGGTAAATAGTAATGTTTGGTTAGTATTCGTTGCATCTACCCCCTGAATGAGAAGGTCTGCATCATCATCTCCATCTATATCCCCGACCGCTACGCTTACCGCTTTCAGCCCTGTCAAACCAGCTGCGTGTAAGGTCAAGGTGCCTGAACCATTGTTTAAATAGAGCTCTGCGATGAGGTCATCAGCACCGTCATTGCCAATCACCAGTAAATCCGGATGATCATCTCCGTTGGCATCCAGTGCCACGGATGCCCCTTGAACGCCTGATAAGTTGTTGGACAGGTCCTGAGAAAAGCCACCTGCACCGTCTCCCAGGTAAAGCTTTGTATATACTTCATCACTCTGATTGAGCCCTGACAGGACGACATCTTCATGAGTGTCGCCATTGAAATCGGCTAAAGCGATGCTCGCATATTCCAGCCCTTCAAATGGTTGTCCGGAAGTCAGGGCGAACTCACCTGTACCATCATTGAGGTACAGTTCAGTGGTACTCTCCGTGCCCTGATACCAGGCACCACTAACGAGTAAATCAGCATGCCCATCTTCATTGGCATCCAGCAACTGAATGTCTCCATTCCTGAATTGGGGGAACATGTTGAACTGGGCGTGCTCAAATGCATTCGCCTGGTTATTGATGTACATCCGAGTGATAAATTCATCGGAAGAGACAGACGGATTAAGAACATCTGTGGTTCCGTTATTCACAAAATCAGGAAACCCATCGCTATTCAGGTCACCGATGGTTACCCAACCCACATTACTGATTTCATAAGTTTGATGGCTTCCGTAATTGCCTGTTCCGTCATTCCAGAAAACAGCCAATTCTTCAAATGCTTTGGTAAAAACTACTTCTGCTGCTCCATCATTGTTAAGATCCGTAAAATGTAAGGTATACGCATACTGGGAATTGAGATCATCAAAATCATTGGAAGTATCTAATGAATAATTTCCAGACTGGTCATTGAGGTAGAGCAAAGTCTGGTCGGAGTCCAGAATGAACAGGTCAGGGTAACCGTCTCCATTCGCTTCTCCAAACGCAATGGCGTGATTGGTATTGACCGTTCTGAAGTCGCTCATCACCTCAGTAAATACACCACTTTCATAGCGATAGATCACATTCTTAAACCCACTTTCAAAGATTTCCACAAGCACATCAACGCCTCCGTTATAAGGTATTGAAACTGCCACATCGAGCACAAATGCCTCAGTAAAACCGGTTAATGCAGCCTCAGAAAAACCTCCTGAGCCATCATTCAAATATAATTTGCCCCTGACCGCTGAAATAAGGAAAATGTCAGGGTGGCCGTCTCCGTTAAAGTCTTCTATTTGGATGACACCGCCTCTGGTACTTGGCAATACAATCTCACTTTGGTAATGCACTTGTCCCTTAGCATCACCAAAATAGACTTTGGTAGGACCTAAATCTCTAATAGAATTGCCGGCTCTCTCTCCTCCGATAACAATATCATTGACCCCATCCTGATTGAAATCAGCCACCTGAATAATGGGTCGGGATACCGAGCTTGACACACCAAAATCCTGTGTCAAATCCACCCGTTGGAAATGATTCTTGCCATCATTGATATAGGCTATGTACTGATACCTGCCAGCAGGTCCGACAGCAAAAAAAAGGAAGTCATTATCGCCATCGCCATCCATATCATAGATGAGATTCTCTCCTTGAGTGCCTTTGGGCAGGTCCAGGCCGATTATCGGAGAAGTAGAGGGCTGGATAAGTTCATAAGTCACATCATCAAGTCTCGATGTGCCAGAGTTGGTTCCGTCACACTCGTCAGACAAGTATTGATCTGCCCCCACATCAACCCCATTGGATTGGCTTCTTTCATCCCCATCGATGTCATTTACTATATCAGGAATAGCCATCCCGAAACGGTAGCTCGTAGCATCCGTGATATGATAATCATCGTCTCCTGCAAATACGGGGGCAAAGGCCTGAGCGTTTTGACTATAGAGTGCCTGATATGTCTGCCAGTCATTTAAAGAAGTGGCATTGTAGGCTAGTCCGTTGGTTTTTCCAATATCGGCCCCCAACCTGTAGGTGGCAAAGGCATAGGGCGAATTTTCTGAATAGAGATTATGGTCGATGGTGATATTCGAGGCAGTTACATCCGTGATGATTACCTCTGCAGCGGCTGTATTTTCTACGGAGAAAATATTGTTGAGCACCACCAGGCTATCTCCCGAAAGACCAAAGACCCGTAATGCCGGCTCTGTGCCATCCGCATATAGCGTGTTATGTGCTATTCGCAGGTTGGATGAGGTGATACAAGCGATAGGAGCATTATTCGATGTGGCGATATTATTAATGACATCCAACTGGTTGCCCTGCTGAATATATAATCCTCTGTTAGAGGTCCTGTACACTTCATTGGTCTCTATTTTAGAATTAACAGAGCCACCTAAATAGATGCCAAAGGAACCTTCTTCAACCACGTTGCTCTTAATCAAGGCATCATCCTGACCTTGTATATACATGCCGTATATGGCATCATCCGAGCCGGCAGTTTTCGTTTCCACATAATTATCTTCAATGGTCAGGTCGGTAGAATAACTGGAAGTAAGAATGTCTGAAGAATAGCCAAACAGGTAAACGGCTGCGGCAGCTCTATCTGTGGGGAAAGGTCCCTTAAAGGAGTTCCCTTCAATCGTTAAACCATCGGCAGGGGTGTTTCTGGTGCGGAAATGCGAAATGTGGGTTTGTGCCTGGCTGAAATTACTATTAGAGATAGATACACCCTGAAAGTCGTCCAGGTTGATCAACAGACCAGCCCCTGCCAAATCACTTCTGGAAACGGAGATGTTCTGAACAGTGACCAGTGAAACCGCAGAGGCTATGAATTCTTCGTAGCCCTCACTGGTGATAAATTTGTCATTGGTAAGGGTCAGGTCTTTCAAGGTGATGTCAGAAGCACCGGTCACATTGATCCCTTTAGTTTCATTCAAATCAAAATCCACTTTGGTTGCGGATATATCATCCATTTCCAAAGTGAAATTCTGCAACACCACATGGTTGGTGTTTGCCAGGGATATGCCGGATTTATCAGTAATGATGCTATCCAGTGGATGGATAATGGTTAATTCCTGGTTTACCCCGGAAAGGGTAATGGTATAATCACCATTATTCAAAGAGCTTAGGTCTATGGTTTCATGATAAGTCCCCATGGCAACTTGGTATATAATATTACCTGTTATGGTGCCTGCCCTGAGGTCGGCCAATGCTGCCGAAATAGTTGAGTAATCTTCTGTACCATCAGCAGTGCCAATGGTATAGGTGCCGCTTAGGGTTTGTCCCGAAAGCGGTTGGTGCCTGAATGTTAAAAATGATAATCCAAGAAAGATGAGTAGTATAGATTTTGACATGACTTTTACTTTTTTTAGGTAAGTAGCCCCTTAGGCAAGGGCGTTACTTTGACTCTACTCAGGGTTTATTCAATGCAGCTTCATTGAGGCCCGGCTTATACAAAGGAGAGCGAATACTACCCTGAATTCCTAGAAAAGGGGGGGTGACAAATGGGTGATATGGGTTTAAAAGCTCCTGAATCAACTTCTTTTCAGAATCTATGAAGTACATTTAAACTTGACTTTTTGATCCCCGACAATGAGTCAATGCCAGGACCCTGGCCTTTTCTCATGCGGATCACCTCATTACAAATGAATGACCATGAAATCCCTTCTGACCTTCATTGCTCGACTTGCCATCCTTCTACTATCCGTTTCAACCGGCTTTGCACAAAACCAGAACAGAGTAGATTCTCTGTTAAATGTCCTTGAAACAGACATCACCCCAAAAGAACAAATCGCCACTTATGTGGATCTGGCCTATGAATACCAAATTGATGATACCGCCCAAATGCGTGTCTACACTGATCGTGTGCTTGAATTGGCGGAGGAAATAGGTGAAGAGGAGTCTATAATATCCATAGTAGATGCAATGGACATTGTGGGGATGGCTTATTCTTTCAAACGACTATTTGCAGAGGCCGAAGCGCAGTTTAAAGAGGTATTGAAGAAGTCTGAAGAATTTGGATACAAAAGAGGTGAGGGGGCAGCCTATGGCAGAATTGGCACCACTTATCTCTACAGGGGGTATTTAGATACGGCTCAGACTCTTTTCACGAAAGCCATTGAAGTCCAAAAAAGCATAAATGACAAAAATGGGTTGTATTACACTTATTACAACGCGGGAACCCTCAGCGCCTATATAGGTAACTATGACGAGGCACTGGAGTATTATCGTAACTCATTGGAAATCACAATTGAAATGGGCGATGTGGCAACACAGGTAACGCTCTATAATGGAATTGCCAACATCTATGGATTGCAAGGCCGTAGTTTGCCGGCATTAGAATATTATCATAAGGCTCTGGATATATTAGAAGAAGGGCTGGCAGCATCTACTCCTGGTACGCTTAACAATATTGGTAGCATTTATCATGGCAGACATGAGTACGCAAAGGCAATATCCTACTATGAAAGATCTTTGAAACACTACCAGTCACTTAGTGACTCCACCGGAATTGCTCTCAGTTATAAAAATATAGGTAGCTCTCTGCTTTATCTTGATGAAATTGACAAAGCTATAGAATACCTGATACAGGCCGTAGCCATGCACAAAAGACTGGGGGATAGAATTGAATTGGCTTCTGCCTTGTCAGGTCTGGGTGAGGCCTACACCAAAGCTGACAGGGATACAGAAGCCCTGAAAGCATATAGTCAATCGTTGACACTCAACAGGGAGATTGGTGATAAATCCAATATTGCCAGCTGCTTAACGGGTATGGGCTTTTTGTATGCTAAGCTGGGCAATATCTCTCAGGCTGTTCAATGCGCTGAAGAGTCCTTGCCACTTGCTGAGGAGCTGGGTTCATTGAATGCGCTGGTGCGTGCCTACAAGCTCGAAGCACAGATAGCCGACATGCAGCAAGATTACAAGAAGGCGTTCGATGCACTGGCCAGGTATAAAACCTTCAACGACAGCATTATCAGTACAGAAAAAACCCGCGAGATCACGCGCCTGGAAGCAGACTATGAATTTCAGCAGGAAAGGGATTCAGTTAGCTTCGAGCGGCAAAAAATGGCACTGGAATTTGAGAAGGAAATTGAGCAGGGAAAAGCAGTGAACCGGGCTGCTATTGGTGGTGGATTACTTGTTCTTATCATCCTTATTCTCTTGTACCGCTCTTATTTGATCAAGAAGAAAAACAATAACGAGCTGACTTCAAAGAATGCAGAAATCTCTGCCTTAAGAGAAAATGAAAAGAAAATGGCAGAAGAAAGCCTGGCACTCAAAGAACGCGAGCTCACCAATATTACCATGCTCTCGCATGAAAAGAATGAATTACTACAGCAAATAGGAGATCAGATAGGAAAGATCAGTAATAAAGTAGATGATAGAATCATTCCCAATCTGAAGGAGATCAAGCAAACCATTAAATCCAACATAAGTGATGAAACCTGGCAATCCTTTACCTATCACTTTGAGCAGGTACACCCGAAATTTTTCAATAAGCTAAAAGCTAAATATGATGATCTTAGTCAAAATGATCTGAGGCTTTGTGCTTACATCAAAGTAGGCCTTAACAACAAGGTGATTGCTCAAATGGGCAATGTGACCCATGCAGCCGTGAAGAAGAATGTCAACCGGCTGAAGAAGAAAATGGGTATTGGCCCTGATGATAGTCTGAGAGACTTTATAATAGAGTTCGTGGATTAAGCCTCACCTGGGAGGACTTTCAGTTAGAGCAATTGTCAGATCTCCGGGTGTCTACCAGGTAAATAATCTTCCAGCCTGCTGCCGTCTTCATCAGCTGGAAGGAATTAACACCACAGTGTGAAAATCTCTCGCCTGCATAAAACTCATAAGGTGTCCAGACAGCAGCCATTGCTCCGTCTATTTTGACCTGGTAGTCAAGAATTCGTTCATCCCATACCTGATCATGTGGTGTGCCCACTGCATTGAGAAAGTTGGTGAGCGATCCGTCTCGGAGAGACATTTGTCCCTGCCGGTTGGGGGCTATAGTTTGCATACGCACATCATCGATAAATACAGAGTGTACCATGCTGCTGTCTCCAGCTCGCATGCCATCAAACATAGTGCGAATTACTTTTTTAACCGCATCTTCTTCATACTGCGCCTGGGCACTGTTTGAATAAAGCAGCACTCCCAGAATGGCTAAAAAGAGTATAGAGCCCGGTCTTTTCATCATCTTATTTTTGAATTTGCCTGAAATTATCAATTTCAAAACTAGCAGGCTTGTTCGAAAATGCTAATTGGGAAATGGCTAACCGGTAAAAGAAACGCCATTCTCCGCTATGAAGAATGGCGCTTTTTGAGATTTTTGACCTTCAGACTTAATTCGCCCTGCGAACGCTGCCTCCTGTATTGGTACTTACATCGGTTCTGGGCCGTCCTCTGTATTTTACAGACCCGCCTGTACCGGCACTGGCGGTAAGAAAATCTTCTGCATTTACTCTTACATCAGCTCCTGTGTTGGCTTTTGCCCATACTTCCTTTGCTTCTACATCATAAGCATAGATGGTTCCTCCGGTAGAGGCTCCGGCTTTGAGATCATCTGTTGAGCCTTCTACATCAATTCGGCCTGAAGTACTGGCTTTCATTTCCAGTCTTTCCACGTCTATCGATTTGATTTCTGCATAGCCTGAGGTGCTCGTAATTACTTCCAGACTTCGTGTTGTGATTTTATCTTCAAAAACAGCCTCGGCCCCCGTTGAAACCTTTATTTCTTCCAGCTCTTCAGTATAGGTAAGAACCGCTCTGACTCTTTTTCTTCTGTAGTTTCCGCGATCCATATGTACACGGAGGCTTCCACCCCGTACCTCGGTGAGTACATCCTCTAAGTCTACATAGTCTACTTCGAGTTCGATTTTGTTTTCTGACCCTTTTCTGGCAATCAATTCGATGCCTTCGGCCACGCTGATTTCATAGAATTTATCCAGGTCGCGTGTTTCCTGATCCTGTGCATTTGCAAAAACGCTCACAAAGACCAGTGCAAGCGTTAATAAGATTTTGTTTGAGTTCTTCATATTCATGACCAATATATTAATAGCTGTTCAATAGACATCAGTCTGCCTCACAGGGTTGCATGTAAACAAAAAAAGCCGCGGGAGCGGCTCTTTTGTTCATATGGTTATCTGGATTTTAGCTCAATGCGGCCATATCCGGAATTACAATTTTACTTCTTGAGTAGCTCAGGGCTCCTGACTCCTTCAATTCGTTAATGATCGTAGTCACAGTTTGTCTTGATGAACTGATCAGGCTGGCAATCTCATTATGTGTCAGATAGTTTTTGATGGTTATTCCATCTTCACTGTCTTTGCCTTCATTAGCTGCCCACATTTTCAGGAAGTCTTTCAGTCGGGCCTTTACATCTTTAAATACCAGATTAGCATAGCGGTGCTCCAGTTTGCGCAGCTTATCGCCCATTTTCTTAGTGAAATTCAGAGCCAGTAACGGGTGCTTTTCCATCAGCTTCTCAAACTCATCCATAGTGAAAGTACAGAGAATCACCTCGCTTGAGAGCACTTCTGCATACTCATGAGAGAGTGAAAGGCTGTTGAGAGAAACTTCTCCGAAAAGATCTCCCGTCAGAATAATGTCTTTGATCATCTCGTTTCCATTCTCATCCATATCGCTGATCTTAATCTTACCATTGATCAGGAAGTACAGTCTCTTTACCTCATCGTTGGCAAAGTAGATGGTCTGATTTTTCTTCATGCGAACAAATTTTGAAATCGCAGAGAGATCATGAATTTGCTCTTTTGTGAGGTTTGAAAACAGATTATAGTTTCTCAGGTACCAATATTTAATTTCCTTTTGCATAGCTCTTATAGGTTAATTACCAGTTGTACAAGGGCCACGGCCAGTATAATGCCGCCAAAGACCTTGTTGTAGTTTGTAGTTAATTTCATGTACACGAACTCCCTCTTTCGGGTAGTCACTGCCGCTACAAGATATTGTAGCAGAAATGCACCGGCTGCGGTGCCGACAACGAAAGCTCCCTGTACAAGCCAACTTGGGTTAGTAACCAAATTGTAACTTCTGAGATTGGTAATTATAATAAGCCAGAAAGGATATAACTGAGGATTAAGAAGACCGAAGGTCATACCGCGCCACACTTCTTTCCCTGACTTCTGACCGGTTTTAGTACCGCCTTCAGAGGGTTTCTGAAACATCATATAGATGCCAAAAACGAACAGGATTCCAGTTGTCAAATACTTGAGGTAGTCCTCCAAACCTTCATACTGGCTTAGCAGATTGGAACTGCCAAAGGCTAAGCCGCAGTAAAGAAGTTCGGGGAGGCTTCCCCCAAAACCGAAAAGTATGGCTGCTTTTTTATTCTTATTCAGGGCCGTCTGGATGGTTCCAAAATTTACCGGCCCTAGTTGGACTGACCCTGCAAAGCTGATAAGGCCTGCAAGAACGAACGCTTCGAGAATGTGCCAGACGATCATTTGTGAAGACTGGGTTTTGCAGCGACAAGATTATTGTCTTCTGCATTGTCTCCAAAATGAGCTCTGACAAGCCGGAACATTTCGAAAAAGGGTGTCACTTTTACCCCTTTTTTCATGTTGGCCTTACACACCCTGAACATCATTTTCATATTTCGGGCTGCTTCAGACCAGGCCTTCCAGATCGAGTAGGAGGGGTCGTAGATATGAGCGGGTTCAGAAGTAACTCCGTTCAACTCCAGTATTTTAATGTTGTTTCCTTCATAAAGGTCTTCTGTTGATTTGACTTTCAGATCAAACCTGCCGAAGTAAAAGCCTTCAATGTTTTTAGAAACATCATCAAAAACGGCTACGAGCCTGTCATTGAGCAAATTCATGCCACTCAGAAACTTTGTGCCTCTTGAGTGATTGCCGATGGGTTCAAGATTCCGCTTTTCGCCCTCGGGCAGTACTTCCAGTAAGTCATCGCCCATTCTTTTTTGAAGGGCGGCCAGCTGAAGTCTCGCCCGGTCACTTTGTTCAATCAGGTCCGTCATGGTTGAAGAACCATCACCTGTTATGGTAAGGAATTCTTTCGTCACAATAGAAGTGATACCGGATCTGCTCTCATCGGGAAACTTATAATAAAGTATCCCCAACTCGGTTTCGAAGTCAACAAATTCCTGAATAATGAAATCTGCCGAATTCGTGTCCAAATAAGATGTCAATTGATTGGTGTTGTTCAGCTTTGCTACCTCATTACCTCTTTCGCCTACATTAGGCTTAATAATGATCGGGAAGCTCAGAGACTCATTTGTGAGTTTTTCGCTTACCTGCGCTGCTGTGGTATCAGATTTAAAGAACAAGGTTGTCGGTAAATAGTGTCGATCGATTTTCTTGAGAATATCAATCTTCGACTCTCCGAAAACCCCACTATGTTCTATTCCCGGGTTGGCAGCGGTGAAATATGTAAAGGATCTTGCCCTGATAGACAGGTAAACCCAGTATGGTACTAAAGGCAGAAAAAACAACCAAAAGGGCCAGTATTCATAATTCAACAACTTCACAAGAAATAGTGGTACTCTCCTCTTCTTCATATTCCAGCATGAAAGATAAACAACGCATTAAAATCTTTTGCTAACGCTATTTGATTTTAAATTCTCAGCCAATACTTGTCATTCCACCGTCTGCGGAACTGTCTCTGTAAAGACAAAGCCTGTGCCAGAATTGAATTTTTGAATGTAACTGATTGATAGTCAGTAGTATAAAAATTTTAAAATCTAAATATCACGAAATTATCACTATATTATTTCACGATATTTCAGGAAATTCCTGAAATAACGGGAGCACTAAAAATAGGAATGTGTTTTGGCTGACATTATAGGGCTGGTGCATCCCAGGACACAAAAAGGTCCGTTTATTGACAGAACGAAGACAATAGTTTTGAGTTTTTCCTGATATTTCGTGAAAAATGGGAAAAATCGAAAAAGTAATGAGCTGATGAGGAAGCCAGGTGCTAGCCTGCCCGTCTGATCCCTAACTTTTTCATTCTGGACTCCAGGGTTGTAGGTTTCATACCCAGTATTTTGGCAGCCCCCTTATCTCCACTCACCCTCCACATGGTTTCATTGAGTACTCTCAGTATGTAATCGCGTTCGTATTCTTCGAGAGAGACGAGATTGTGTGTCTTTTCCTTGTCGTCTTTTTTAGGTATCCAGTCCCCTAGTTCAAGTTTATCAACAGGGCTAAGAATCAGGGCGCGCTCCACCACATTTTCAAGCTCCCGGATGTTACCCGGCCAGTTGTACATCTGTAATGACTTGATCACCCTTTTGGGTATACTGCGAATCTTCTTACCGATTTTAGCACCGTACTTATCCACAAAATGCTTAACGAGTAGGGGGATGTCTTCTTTTCGTTCTCGCAGTGGCAGGCTGTTAATAGGGAACACATTCAACCTGTAGTAAAGGTCAGCTCTGAAATTACCATCTGCTACCTCGCTTTCCAGGTTACGATTGGTGGCAGCAATTACACGGGCATTTACCTTGAGTGTTTTGTTACCGCCCAATCTTTCGAATTCGCCTTCCTGTAAAACCCTGAGTAGCTTGGGTTGCAATTCCATAGGAACCTCACCTATTTCGTCAAGAAAAATAGTGCCACCATCAGCCAGTTCAAAGCGGCC
>DIYF01000010.1:169595-169755 GCA_002427745.1 Roseivirga sp. UBA6061
CCATCAGCCAGTTCAAAGCGGCCTGTCTTTTGTCCTACTGCTCCGGTGAAAGCCCCTTTTTCATGGCCGAAGAGCTCACTTTCTATCAGATTGGCGGGTAAAGCAGCGCAGTTGATTTTTACCAGCGTGCGCTGATTACGCAATGATATATTATGAATAG
>DIYF01000174.1 GCA_002427745.1 Roseivirga sp. UBA6061
CCAGGCTCATCAGAGCAAGTAGTGCCCCACTGACGATAAATAGGGTCAGCAGCCAACTGTCGATGAACTTCCACTGCACAAAAACCGAGGCCACCAGCCATAACAGGATAATAAAATCAAGTACCCTCATTTGAAGTGTATACCCTAAAGCCTGACTGTAGGGGGTATCTGTTTCCTTCTGCAGGTATCTGGCCGTTAAAAAATCTCCGGCCTTAAGAGGAAGAATCAGGTTGACCGCAGCTCCGGCCAGCTGAATTTTCAGAGACCTGACCATGCCTATCGTTTCCGGCACGAGACAGGTAAGTCTTAAAGCCCGCAGCAGCCAGGTAACCGTAAATATGGCAACGAAGCCCGTCAGATAGGCAATATCGAGCTGACTGACATACTGTATGAATTGCCCATCGTCAAATGCTGCAATCATCAGGTAGAGCAGCAATACACTTACCGCCAGCAAAATATAATGCAGCCCTTTACGCTGTTGTTCTCTTGCTAACATGAAACCAAAACAAACACAAACTCACAAAGAACAAACTATCTATAAAATGCTCGAAAAAATGAGAAGCGAGTAAATAGATAATACTCAGTTTCCCCTCCCTGGCGAAAGACGGGGTTTGCGACAGGTTATCAATTCCCGCCTGCAGTGGAGACAGTATCTGAATGAACACAGGGCCCAGGGCAATAAGGAAAGTGATCAACAATACCACCAGATTGGGTCTGACAGTACCGCTCCCCTCGCCTTGCTGAATCATAAAAAGGGCCAGAGGAAAATAAATCAGGCCAAAAGTAACCATCTCGCGGGCACTGTGTGCCAGGTGACGATCATCTGTCCAAAGGTCTCTGACAATGGAAAAAAGATTGCCATTTACTATCACCGTGACCAGCACTATAAGGCAAACCGCAGCCCCGACCAGGGAAATCCCTTTCCAATTGAAAGTCACCTTGCTGCGCATCCAGGTCAGACATACTGCGAGATAAAACGGGATCGCAAAAATAAGTGTAGTGGTACTCACAAAATGGAGATTCCAGGAGCCATTTCCGGGATACCTGTTATTTTCATCCTGCATTCGCTGCATGAGATAATCCCAGGTAGATTCCGGACCGAATTCCAGCAGGGAATGAATCAAAGCCAGTACCAGAACACCCAAAGTGCACAGGGCATACCTTTTCCATTTTCCGAAATGCCGGGAAAGATCAGAGCTCATGCTCAGGTAATAGCCAACAAATAGGAGCGATACAATCACATAGACCAGAATGTGCCCCAGAAAGTGAGAAGAATAAAAAGTGGTTTGATAAAAAGTGAGCTTACCACTTTCATGAATCACCGTGCCCCATAAGTTGAGCTCATTATGATACCAGGCCAGATACAGGTAAGAAGCCAGATAGGTCAGGGGAGTGAGTAGTACCAGTAAATGCCTTCTTCCCGGCTTCATTTAATTCTTTTATAGACCAACGGTTCCTCACTTATAACTTCGTACTCGGCTGTCAGCCCCTCACAGGACCTGAGGTTATAGTAAGCCTCTTCCCGCTGAATGAACAATACGGGTTTCTTCTCCTGAATAAGATCGCAAAAATCGAAATCACTTTTAGGGTCACCCGGTAAATGACCGTATTTCCCACTTTCCAGAATAGACTGATAATGGGTAAAGTTGTTAGTAACACCCTCCATCTTATAATGATACCAGAAATAGTGCATATCAGGCCTGAATGTGGCGCCTCCGGGTTGAGAGTCCCAGACATAGTCATCCGGAAGCGAATGCTCATTTACCAGCCTGATCAGTGCAAGGCCTTCACTAAAGCTATCAGGCTTTTGTTTTATTAAACAAGCCAGCACAAGCGGAGACAACAGCAGGGGTATGCCCATAGAGACAGCCAGTCTTTTAACCGGAAGGCTCCATTTCCTGCGGAGGATTTCCGATGAGAAAGTGCTCAGGAGTACAATGCAGCAGTAATAGTACTGCAAATACGGTCTGGGGGTCATGGCAATCAGAATAAATGATACCAGGCCAATCCATAATACCATTTTGGCATTTACCAATTGGCTTTTCCAGTTCATTATGAAAAGCGCAATACCCGGAATTATCAACCAGTACCCCGCGTAGTTCAGCGTCAACATGGTGGTGGATGCAAAAACCTGCCACCACTGAAAGGAGGTTTGCTTATAAAAGTTTACGATCCAGTTGAACACCAGGTAATCACCAAATGAGCCACTTAGCAGATACAGGCCCGCCAAAATCAGAGGTAGCAGTACGGCACTCAATGTAAAAAGCACCACAGAGGGAAATTTCGTAGCCCGGCTTATCACCAGATAGATGAGAGCCAGCCCCATAGGGGCCAGTACAAAAAGTGCCTTCTGCAAAAACAAAAAGCCCACTGACCACAAAATAGCGGAGATGATAAGATGTCTGTCAGATTTGCTCTGCAGAAACTTCAGGAAAAACAAGACGGAGAGCAAGCAAAAGAAGGTCTGAAGCAGGTCTGGCCTGAATACAAACAACGACTTGATCAACCCCGCCTGAGACAGAAAAACTGACAGGGTAAAGAGCCTTTGAAAAGGGTCGAAACCCAGCAGCTTACCTGTTTTCCAAATGACCCATAAAAAGCCCAGAATGACGAAAAAGCATTCCAGCCGTATAAACCATACGGCCGGAGTACCACCTCCTAAAACCCCGATAACCGGAGCATGGACATACCACAACAAAGGGTGATGATGCTGGAAGAAGTCAACAAAGGGTACCTCTCCGTTCAATACATTCCAGGAAGAATGCAGGTGCTCGAAGCCGTCTTTCTGGAAGGAAGCATTGAGCCCGTAAATCACTACCAGTACTAGCTGAACGAGTATAACGGCTTTGATAATGAGCTGCTTATTTCTGATAATGCGATCAACCTGAAAGAGGCACAGGGCAATGACGGCCAGAAGAGAAGTAAGCAAGACCCTGTTTCGACCAGCCTGTGCCAGATAGTACCCGGTATTCTTATCGCTAAGCGTACGAACTGCCCATTCATAGACCTCAGAAAACAGGGGTGAATTGATCAGGACACCCAGAACCAGCAGAATGAAGAATATGGCTGGCGTCAACCAGTGTGCCTTCCGTTGCATAACTCCTTTATAATTCTCTTGCCGTTTGTCAGCATATCATGTGTCCATGAATATTCGAACAAACCATTTCTGCCTGTCAGATGCAGATTCTCAAACCTTGACAGATAAGTGATCAGTTTTTCTATATCCTCTTCTATACCAAGCCTTAAAACCGGATAGGCATAGGGAATATCATAAAATGTAGTATCGATTATCTCCGATTCACTGAACAGGCCGTACCCTGTCAGCTGTCCTTTGATTTTCTCAAGCAGTGCTTCCTTATCTTGTTCACCCAGATCGTGGGTGGGTACCTCAACAATGAATGATGTCATTCCCTCGGGAGACATTTTCGGGCTTCGGTTTCTGGGCTCGTACCCCCTCGTGAATTCAAATTCTTCTGAGGGGAAATAGATGGTTGCCCCGGAATTGACAGACTCCTTTTTGAGAAAGAAACAAATCAATGTCAAATGGCGAAAAGTAAACTTCTCGGCTAACTCTAATATCTCTTTGTCCGGGCGTGGTGTCAGCATTCTGATCAGAAGTGTCAAAGGCAGGGAAGAGGCCAGCTCATCTATGTTCGCCCGACTGCCGTCAGTCATTTCTACCTGCTCAATTCTCTTCCCGTCATGATGCACTGCCATAATCCGTTTATTCAGCAGAATGCTTTCCCTCCCGGCATAGTCACCCAGACCTTCCGCGATTTGCCCGAACCCGTGGATAGGATAATAAAACTTTCCTTCCATATGCCTGGGTTTGGCATTTGGAAATAAAGAGTCTCTGACGAGTGTTCTGAAATTGAGGTATTTCAGACGGTTTCCTGAAATCCGCGGAGACAATTGCTCAGTAGGCAACCCCCATAATTTTTCAGAGTAGTTGTTGAGAAAAAGATCAGAAATCACACTGCCGTACTTGGCTTCAGCAACTCCCTTAAAGGTCTGTTGCTCAGGATTTCTCTTTCTGGTCATAAAAGAAAAAACCGCTTTGATACTGGTTGAGGGCTTGAGTTTGCTGAAAACCTCGAGAGGAGAAAGTGGAAAGTCTATGTATTTACCCTGATGGAAGATATAGCTTGGTTTATCTACTTCCCGAAGGTCGTCCTTCAGCAATTCTTTCATTTCCTCTACCACCTCATCACTTTTACCATGAAGGCGATGAGCCCCGGTGTCAAACTTGAATTCTCCGAAAGTGATCGTCTTGCAATTGCCACCGATATGCCCGGTAGCCTCCAGCAGTTCAAAGCCTAAACCAGCCTTCTTGGCATAATATGCCACACCCAACCCTGCTGGTCCCCCACCCAGAATTGTCAGTTTCTTATTTAATCCCAAAACTTAAATGACCCTGTTAACATCTGAACACCCATGCTCCACACAGATATTCATACCATCTGATTTCCGAAGCGAGAAGATACTGTCTTCGTGCCTAAAATATTACTCTTTGATATAAAATTTGAAGGGCGGATTTATAAGCTTCAACATAAATGTCTTCACAATTACCCCCGACAATCGCCTGGCTGCTTATGTTTCAGAATTAAGGCAAATGTACTCTGAGGTGACACCCGCACATAAATGATAAATATCCGGCATATGTATGTATCAGACCTTGAAAAACAAGGTTCCGATCTGTACTATTAATTCCTATTTTTAGGTTCCGTAAAAACACAGACCATGTTTGCAAAAAAAGCCTTTTTCACTCTGTTTTTATTAACTGTTGCCCTTAGCGCCTTTGCGCAGGCTGACCTTAACAAGATTGATCAGTACATAGCCAAAGCCCAAAAAGACTGGAATGTTCCGGGACTGGCCGTAGCCATCGTGAAAGACGGCAAAATTGTGCATAGCAAGGGCTATGGCCTGCTGGAAAAAGGAGGCAGTGACAAAGTAGATGAAAACACGCTCTTTGCCATCGCTTCAAATACAAAGGCTTTTGTTGCTTCTGCTATTGGTACACTGGTAGATCAGGGAAAACTGAGCTGGAAGGACAAGGTGCGCGACTACCTGCCCTACTTCGAGCTGTATGACAGCTATGCCTCCTCTGAAGCGACCATTGAAGATTTGCTTTGCCACAGATTGGGCCTCGGTACTTTTAGTGGTGATGTGATCTGGTACAAATCGGAGCTGAGTGCCGAAGAGGTAGTAAAACGAGCCAGATTCGTGCCTCAGGCCTATGGCTTCCGGGATGGCTACGGCTATTCCAACCTGATGTTCATCACTGCCGGTGAGGTGATCAAAGCTGTGACGGGGATGGAGTGGTCACGCTATGTACAAGAGACCTTTTTCAATGACCTGGGTATGGACCGCACCATTACCTCAACAACACAACTCAGATCTCAGGGCAACTATGCCACTCCACACAAAGCGGTACGTGATCAGAATATTCCAATCGAGTGGACCCGATGGGACAATATGGGCGCTGCCGGAGGAATTATCTCAAGCGTAAACGACATGGCCAACTGGATGAATTTTCAGCTGGTGGGTGTAGCAAAGAACGACTCTCCTCTTTCAAAAGCCACGCAAAACCTCATCTGGACACCCCACAACACCTTTGTAGTGGGTGAGGGTCAGAAAAGAGCCAGACCTGGTCGCAACTTCAACGGCTATGCCCTGGGCTGGGGAGTTACGGATAAAATGGGCAGGCGCATCATTGCGCATGGCGGAGGCTATGATGGCATGTATTCGCGCGTGGCCATGATGCCGGAAGAAAATCTCGGGGTGGTCGTGCTAACTAACGGTATGCGCGGGATTTCTAATGTGATTACCGACTATGTCATGGATCAGTACATTGAGGCTGGCGAAACCAACTATTCTGCCAATGCCCTGAGAAACCTGAGTTACCCCATGTACGACCGCATTGATAACATTAAATCAAAGCGGGTCCAGGGTACCAAACCTTCACTGGATACAGATGGCTATACCGGAATTTTCTATACGCAGATGTACGGTGATATCTATGTCAAAAACGAAGGAGGTAAACTCAGGCTTGAGTTCTCTCATGCACCTCTGCTGTCTGCCAGCCTGGAACACTGGCATTACGATACTTTTGAGGTCAAATGGGACCGGGAGCATGCCTGGTTTGGCTTTGGTACCGTACAGTTCAACTTTGATGCGCAACGAAGCATTACAGGCATTCTCATCGATATACCTAACAACGATATCTTCTTTGATGAGCTGAAACTTCAGAAAGTCAGTTCACCACAAAACCTTCGGGGTAAATAGGCAGGCAGCTAATGAGCACCTCAACCAACTGGGCAAAACTTTGCCGCTATTCCGCAATGGCCAACATTCTGGCTATCATGGTTTTTGCGGCTGCTTTGATCCGCTTCGTGCTCAGTCTTAGTGATGAGGAAGGTGATATAAGCCCTTCACTGGTCAGCCTTGACGGAAACGATCACCTGCCCTTTTTATTTGTAGCGATTCTTACCCTCTTACTGATAAAGCGAATGCCACTCAGACTTCAGCAGATTGTCTTTGGGTTAAACCTGCTAATGGCGGCTTACATGTTCGGAAATGCCCTGATGCTTTCAGGCTATTGATTTTTGGTCTGCTGCGTACTGACGACCTCTCTGTGCCATAATCAGCAGAAAAGGAATCCAGATGGCATCATTCATAATAAGATGGAAGAGAGCCTTTTCGCCTACCTGTTGCTCTAAAATGACAAAGTAAAACCAGATACCTCCCCCCAGTTTGGTGAGTGCTCCCAGCACCATCAGGTACCAGAAACGGCCCGGGTGTAAAGCACTGATAAAATAGACAAAGCCCATCAGCAGTACACCCCTGCCCTGCCATTTGATAATAGGTGGAGCAAGAGCTTCTACCTGAGTAACCCACTCATAAAAGGTGCTCGGAAACCACACAATAAATGCGGCCCACAGAATATTATAGGCGGCCATAAGCAGGAGTAGCCCCCGCATCCAGTGAGGAAATAAAGGTTTTTGGATTTCCATTGCTTGTCTAACTTCTTGGAGGCTACAAAGTTTGATGAATTAGATGTCAGTGGCAAACAATCAGGGGAAAAACTGTGGACAGCTCATAAGGTCATACATGCAAAGGTCTCTGAGAGTTATTCCCATGTATGAGGAGTTTTTAAACCACCATCAGAGCCTCGTCCGAAACTCTGCACCGTCCTACATGCACAATAACCGAGGAAACCCTTGGGATTTCGACACTGAAATTTAGATTTTGTGTTGACGAACAGAATTAACTGAGACGGACTAAAAGATACGATCATGCTACTGGCCATAGACGCGGGAAATACTAACATAGTCTTCGGAATCCACGATGGAGAAAACTGGATTCAGGAATGGCGCTTTAACACACTCCCCGTTAAAAACCAGATAGATTACGAGATGTTTCTGCGCCTCAACTTTCTCGAAGCCAACCTGAGGCTCAGAGATGTCAAAGGGGTCATCGTGTCCAGTGTGGTACCTCAGTTGAATACCATTCTAGCAGAATTCTGGTCTTCCCTGATAGACGCTGAGCATGTTTTTGTAGGACCCAAACACTACGATCAGCTACCTATTACCACCCAAAACCCACATGAAATCGGTACAGATCTGATCGCTAATGCCACCGCTGCGCATTTACTCTATCAGGCTGATACAATTATCGTGGATTTTGGTACTGCCCTGACCTTCACTATGGTGGAAGCATCGGGTAATATTCATGGAGTGAACATTGCTCCGGGACTGAAAACAGCCATTGCTGCCCTGGTAGGCAATACGGCCCAGCTACCTGAAGTGCCTCTGGAGCTACCGGATTCAGTCATTGGTAAAAATACAATTCATGCCATTCAGTCGGGTGTACTTTGGGGCTATGTAAGCATGGTAGAAGGTATGCTCGATCGTATTCAGAAAGAAATAGGAAAAGAGACCAGGGTAGTAGCTACGGGAGGCCTGTCATCCATCCTGCACCCGCTACATGACCGGTTTGATGCGGTAAATCCAAAGCTGACCCTGGAAGGTCTGCGACTAATCCATAGCATTATAGACAAACAGGCGTAAGAGGTTCAGAAAAGTCTTGAGCCGTCACTTAGTACCTCTGTCCAGTTAGCCTCAGGTTCCATACTCAATTTCTTTCTTAGGCGGTGTTTCGCCTTTTTGACACTGTCAGGTGTGATGTTCAGTAAAACCGAAATTTCTTTGGTTGAAAGATTAGACTTCAGGTAGGTGCACAGGCGCATATCATAAGAGGTAAGTCTCGGGTGCCGTGATTTGAGCTGCAGCTGAAAGTGACGATTAGAACTTTCGAGCTCCAGTAGCAAATGATCCATTAAGTGTCTTTCAAGTGCGGTCAATGGTTATCGGTATAGGTTAGTGTCAAACACTGTTGGTCGTTCCTGTTCAGGGGTTTCGGCTGGTCTTAAATCGTAAAGTCTGATCAACTCTGTTTCATATACTGTCTAAGTGGAAGGTACCTGACTGGTTTTGGCGTTATTCTTTTGCTGGAATTGATTTCTGTCTACTGCATTAATCTGTCCATCCAGGTTGAAATCCCCATTGGTGGTATTGTACACAAAACCAATCCCGTTCTGAGTCCTCCAGGTGGTGAGGTCTGTTCCGTCCACATCGCCATCACCATCGGCATCTCCGGCAATCAGACCAAACTTGCTCCCGGATAGCGAAGCCACCGCACTGGCACCCTGATAGCTCGTGGCTGCTGAGGTGGTAAAGTCAATGGTGATGGTAGCATTGGCCGAAAATGTGGCTGCAGACATCACCGGCAGGTGGTTGCGATGATAGATGACCACAAAGAAGTCCGTTCCGGCATGCCCTGAGAGAGAAATACTGAGATCACTCACACCATCTGTAGCCTTGATACTGCCATCGCTCATAAGAAAGCCCGCAGCAGAACCTTTACGGGTACTGGCCAGGGCATCAGCCGCTGACGCTGCTTCCCGCAACTCAACCAATACCCAGTCCACCGCTCCGGCAGGTATTGAACCGGCCGTTTCTCCTCCTGAATGGCCATTGATACTATAAGGCTGAGATGTGGGCAAACTACCGTTCAGGGTAGTATTCAGGGTAGCTCCATTATAAGCGCCCTCCAGCAGGGCTGTGGCAGCTACCGTGGCAGACGAAGGCAGGGCTACGCCTTCTTTGGCTGAAACGACAATCTCATCAATAGCAATTTCTTCAGCGCTACCCGTAGTAGCCGCCAGAAAGAGAATGGATACTTTGGTATCAGTAGCTCCGACATCAAAAGTAAAGGTCCACTCAGTCATGACATTCGTGAGACTATCTGAAGTGATCACATCAGTGGCAGTCAGGTTGTCATTATCGTTACCTGCAAAGTCTCCATCACCATCCAGATCTGCATCATTAATCAGTGCCGACTTGGAGTTGACAGGGCTAGCCGTACCAAGGCCATAAAAGGCGCCAAAAGTCGTATAGCTACCTGTGGCAATATCATTCCTGTCCGGAACAGCATTAACTGCATTAGCACCATCTGCTATATCTGAGTCAAAAGCATATTGAAGTTTGAGAAAGTCGGCTCCGTCATAGCGATGTCGATCAAATGTATTTCCTCCAAGCAATGCCTTTACCTGAACCTTACCACCCTGGTAGGCAGAAACATCAAGTGTTTTCAGCATCAGGTAGCCCTTACCTTCAGGATTATCCTCATCCAGGTCTTTTCCCACAAACCAGCCTGTTCCCTGAATATTAGAGTAAGTATCCAGGTCAGACATAGGCCCCGTAGAAGTACCTCCGGGTGTTACATCTGTAGACCGAATCCAGTAGTCAAACCTGCCATCATTAAAAGTGTTGCTACGATAGTCGGTGCCTTCCTTGTCTGAGTCAAAATTGACTGTAAGCAGGTCAGTGAACCCTGAGTCTGCCCTGGCTGTATCAAAATGAGACGTAAAGGCGGTAATAGAAATCAGTCCGAAACTGATCATTGAAAACGAAAATATCCTTCTCATAAGGGTCAAGGGTTTATTAAAATTCAATAAATCCCACGGCCAAAAAGCAGTGAAAAACCAGTTCTTAGTAAACTATACTACAGGAGAGAATTCGAAGGGTATTTTGAGAATTCGTCAGGTCAGAAACTCAGCAGTCTGATCAACTCTGGTCTTCTTCGTTGCGCTACCGGTAGTGACTCACCATTGCGAAGTAGTAATTCACTTTGCTTTTTATCAAAAGAGGTAACGAAATCCAGGTTGACCAGAAATGACTGGTGAATCCGGAAAAACTGTGTTTCGGGTAGTTGAATTTCAAAAGATTTCAGGGTTTTGCTCACCAAAACTACCTCCCCATCGCTCAGATGAAAGCGGGTGTAGTTGTTATCTGACTCACAGTAGACCAGCTCATTGATATTGGTAATCCGGTACTTATCCTTTCCCGGAATAGAAAGCCGTTGCTGTCCGTCATCCTGTACCAGAGACTTGAGCTTGCCCAGTAGTACCCGGTTTTGAATGGCCTCTCTGGCCTTGCTCACAGCTGCTTTAAGGTCTTTGGGTACAATAGGTTTAATCAGATAATCAAGGGCCTCTGCCTTAATAGCTTTCATGGCATAACGGTCATGACCCGTAACAAAGATGATCTCCGGTTTGTCATCAAGCTGTTCGATGAGATCAAACACCAGACGGTCTTTCAGTTCTACATCCAGAAAAAGCAGATTGGGTGCAAGATCTAGTATATCCTGATGTGCCTGTTCCATTGTATTTGACTCTCCAACCAGGCGCACTTCCGGGCAGAACCTTTTCAGGGCACCTCTCAGGTTTTCCCTGGCCGGTCTTTCATCATCCAGTATGTAGGCTCGCATTTTCAGTGTTATAGTGTCATTTGTATCGAAACCCTTACCCCCTGACCATCCTCCCGGTCATTGACGATAACCTGATTGAGATCATTGATCAACTGCAGACGCTTTCGCACAATGCCGATGCCCTTAGAGGCATAAGAGTCTTTGGCCTTGGCCGCCAGTCCCCTGCCATTGTCGATGACCTCAAAATTCAAGCGGTTTTCGACTGAACATCCTCTGATCAGTATTTTTCCCGGATAGTCTACCTGAGCGAAACCATGTTTAATGGTATTCTCCACAAAGGGCTGTAAGAACATAGGAGGCACCTGCACTTCACTGGCTCTGAGATCATCCTCCAGCACAATTTCATAAGTCCATTCATGCTCCTGAAAACGCAGTTTCTCCAACCTCAGGTAGCTCTCAAGCAACTCTATCTCTTCTTCCAGGGTAATTGAGTTCTGATCATAAGCATCGAGGTCTTTCCGCATCAGTGCGGCAAACTCTCCCATAAATTCATAAGCCTTTTCCGTTTCTTCTTTCAGGATCATGTTCTGAATAGAGTTGAGAATATTGTAAGTGAAGTGTGGTTTGACCTGGGCCTTGAGCAACCTTCTTTCCGTTTCAGAAATACGCAACCGTGTTTCCAGTGCTCTTTGTGTTTTCATCTTAGACCTTCTGACCAGATAGATCGTGAACCATACAATGGCGGTAAGGAGTATCATCGGAGCCAGAATCAGAAACCACAATTGCCACCAAAAAGGTCTGGCTACCACCAGGGTTTTCCTGGCTACAAGATCACTTAGGGTACCATCATGGTTTATGGCTTGTACCTCAAAGGTGTAAATGCCGGGAAGTAAACGCCCGAATGTGATTTCATCATTATCAGTATGCTGCCAATGGTCATCCAGCCCTGACATGCGATAGCGGTAGCTGAGTCGGTCCATACTGGCAAAATGAATACCGTCATAACTGATACTTACTTCCCTATGCGTGAAATCAACACGCAAAGTATCACCCGCTTGTTCCTCTCCGTCTACCGATAACTTCTTCAGGTTGATCAGAGGAGATACTTTGGCCTGCTTCCATCTGGGCAAATCTACCAGTGAAAGGCCTGCACTGGTAGCCGCGACCAGTTGGTCACCTGAAACCAATACATCATATACATCCTCACTCATCAGGCCATCTGACTGTGTGATACTCTTTACCTGTATCTGATCTGCCAATACTATCTGATCCACCCCCATATTGGAGGCTACCCACAGTGTATCAGGGTTTCTGTGCCATATCCTTCTGCTGATGCCTGACCTCAGCCCATCGGCTTTGGAAACGGCTTTCCACGCATTACCGTCTTTTATCAAAACACCGTGACCATGCGTGGCAACTGCCAGGCGGTTGCCCTCCTCCAGTACAACAATGTCATTGATCCGCTTGCCCAGCAGTTCATGCCCTTCCAAGCGGCTGATTTCATAGTCAGCATCAAAAAAGAAAACCCCGTTTAAGGTTCCGAGCAAAAGTCCCTCCCCATAAGTCTCAATAACAGTGATCCAGTGATGGCCATCAGATACATACTCAGTATACTGCGTGGGTTCCTTTTCCATATCTGATGCATTAAAAAATTCCTCTGACATATCCAGTATCGCATCAAGCTGCTGATGGTTAACAATGAGCAGGCGACTGTTGGTACCAATGGCATAGAGGTCATCTTTCCATTTCAAAATTGATTTGGCCAATAAGGGGGTCGTCCTCTCAATTCTGTCATTGACAACCTCCACAAGGGCATTGTCTGAGCTTAGGACATACTGACCAGGTTTATAACCCTCCTCTATCCATTTGATCATTGACCGGTTCACAGGGGGACGCAGTTTGTCAATAAATGCTGCGTCACCTTTTATCCTGCCAAAAGTGCCGTGGGTACCGGCAAAGAAGACATCTCCACTTTTCTTCCTCAGGGCAGTCACACCAGAAAGATCAGCGGACTGGTCATTCCTGAGAGAGCTCGATTTCAGTGAAGACACGTAAAAAATGCCATTGCCCATGGTGGTGAACCAATAGCTTCCTTCACGGTCTTTCAGTACATGGGTAACGATTTCATCCTTAAAATAACTGCTAATCCTATTCTTGTGAGTTCGGTCGATAAGATAGGCCCCCGTGTAGGTGCAAAACCAAAGCTCATTATCATAACCATGGGTTTTGGTCGCTTCAGAACCAAAGTTCACCTCATCATCGGTCTGCATTCTGGCGAACCTTTCGAAAATACCCGTGCCTTTGACCAGCTGAGATTCTTTCAGTACCAGAAATTCACTGAGCATATCTGCCAGCAGTTGTTTTGATTCCTCAGACCCGGAAAGCAGCTCCGGTTCTTCCATACCTTCGTATAAAGCAATATCTCCGTGAGAAACATGAAGGGCACGTACAGAATCTCCCGCCTGCCTTAACAGAATAGTACTGCCCCGCTTTCCCAGGTTGTTGCGATAATAGTATGCCTCACCTGAGGACTTAATGGAGATAACCCCGTCAATCACAGTAGAAATCCAGATAGTACCAGAATTGTCAACCAGCAGATCACTGAAATGAGAGCTGACTTTTACTTTGGCAAGCCAGGGTGTGTTACCGGCATTGAAAAAACGACCTTCGAAGTAGTAGGAGAGTTGTCCGTTAAAGGCAGAAAACCAGATACGCCCCAGCCTGTCCTGCACTATTTTAAATACCTCATTGTCTGCCAGGCCATCAGACGTTGAGAAATTCTCAAAGCCTTTTCCGTCATAGCGGCTCACCCCGGTTTCGGTACCAAACCAGATATAACCGTCCCGGTCCTGAAAAGCACAATAAACCGTGGCTCCTGCCAGCCCGTCCTTCACACCAATATGACTGTAGGTGACCTGAAACTCCTGTGCTTTACTCACAGGCCATAGCAATGCCTGGACTAACAAGACCAGCAAACACACACGCATAACAGCAATAACGCAGGAATCGGACTGTATCACAAATTGGGGACAATGAATGAGAATTCGATCGTTATTTCTGAGAATTCGCGCACCAACAGATCAAACAAACCTGACTATCTCTTACAGGCAGGAAGCTCTCCCTATCCAGGTAATCGCCCTGATAAGTGAACAATTTGTCTGTACAAAAATGTTATGCATTCATAACAAATTGACGTTATTGTAATAAGAATCAATTGAAACATGGCTGAAACTTCATACTGGACCGGATCAGAAAAGTACCTATGCGACCCTCAACTGGCTCAGGCCTTTCATATGGCTCGTACGCTGGGCATGCCCCTGCTGATAGAAGGAGAGCCCGGTACCGGTAAAACTGAGCTTCCGCTGCATTATGCAGAAAGCATGAAACTGGACCTGCACGTGTATCCGGTAGGATCGAAAAGCAATGTAGAACAGTTTGTGGCCCGTTTTGATCATGTGAAATACCTCCGCGATTCACAGATAGAAATTCTCAATGCACAGCGCGAAGAAAAAGGTTTGGACTCCAAACTATCTACCGGAGGCAGAAACCCGGAGATGCTGGCAGATTATGTGGCCAAGGGCCCGGCAGCCAGGGCCTATGGCAGTCCCAATTCTGTATTGCTGATTGACGAAATAGACAAAGCACCCCGGGAATTCCCCAATGACCTGCTCTATGCTCTGAGCCATCGCAAATTCATTATGCCTGAGTCAGGAGAAGAGGTATCAGTGTCTGAAGAGGAAATGCCGGCTATCGTCATCACCTCCAACAGAGAGCAGGAACTACCAACTGCTTTTAAAGGCCGCTGTATCTATCACTACATCCATTTTCCGGATAAGGAGGTAATGCAGCAGATCATTGATAAACACTACCCTCAACTGGACGAAAAAGTAGTGAAAGTGGCGCTGGATGTATTCTATCACCTGCGCAGACTGGGACTGGAGCGGGCTCCTACCACGAGGGAAATCCTCAATTGGCTGAAGTACGTTCGCGAAGCTTCACCACAAGATGCCGTGCGTAAAATTGAAGGTCTTGAAGGTATTGGCGCCCTGATCAAGACTCAGGCCGATATGGAGCGGGTACATCGCATGCTTGGCTCTGACCCGCGACAATTTTCTATGAACTGATATGTTAAGCTCCCTGCCCGAATCTTTCCGCACTTATGGCCTGGCAGCCGACATCCGAACGGTGTTGCTGCTCAGAAAAGCCATGACCCGCGGATTGATCACTACCCTGGGGGATGTGTATAATGTATTGAAAGGCATTGTGGTCAAAGAGCCTGCTGATATGGGCCCTTTTACCAAAGCTTACTATGCCTATTTTCTGAATATTGATGTAAAGAACGGAGAGACGCTTGAAGATGCCATTCTACGATCTGAAACCTTTAAGCAATGGAAAGAGACCGTGCTGGACGAAGCCGACCGGAACATCGACATTGATATGAGTGATTTGGTCAGCAGGTTTCTGGATGAGGTACACCTTACCTCTTATGACATTAAGGAAGTCGTTTCAGGCAGAGAGCTTTTTAACAGGAGTGATGCCGACCAGGCCGATGAAGAGGACGACAGCATCAATGATGAACCGGTGGAAAGAGAACTGGACCGGATGGCAGACTACTCTGATCTTTCACTTCAGGAGCTGCTGGACCGGATGGAGAAGATCAAAGAGCAGCAAAAAGCACGACATGGTGGTGGTAGCCATTGGATAGGTACAGGAGGTATTTCGCCCTATGGACATGGTGGCGCTGCCAAAAACGGCATTCGGGTAGGAGGCACAGGAGGTGGCAAAATGGCCCGTAAGGTGATGGGAGACCGAAACTTCTTTCCGATTGATCGTGATGCCATTCTTAACGACAATAATATAGATGCCGCGCTGGCTTCTATCAAGGGTGTGATTGAAGAGAGTGCTGTAGAGAAGCTGGATGTGCCAAAAACCATCAAAACAGGACTTAAAAGAGGAGGTCTTTTTATTCCGGAGCTCAGCAGCGACAAAAATGAGGAGCTAAAAGTAATTGTACTGATAGACAATGGCGGCTACTCCATGGCACCTTATATCCGCACCGTGCAAAACCTCTTCAGGAAAATGAAGACGCGCTTTGCTCATGACCTGGAAACCTTCTACTTCCATAATACGGTGTATGAGTATGTGTATAAAGACGAGCGCAGAACCCAGCGCATGCCGGTAGAAAAGCTACTCAGCTATGACAAGACTTATCGTGTTTTCTTTATTGGTGACTCTGCCATGGCTCCTTACGAGCTGAATTCAAGCAGTATAGAGAGTCTTCAGGCCATTGTGAAGAAGTTCAGGAAAACCGTCTGGCTGAACCCGGAACCCCTTCGATATTGGGGAAGCACCTACACCATTCAGGTGATGCAGCAAATCATGCCTATGTTTCCGCTTACACCACATGGTATAGAGCGTGCCGTAAGAAAGATGAATGCCAAAGGCGGGGGATAAACTGAGCGGTCAAAGCTCATCAAGTAAAGATTCAGCCAATAACTGCTGGTAGTAGTTTTTCTCAATGATGAGCTCCAATAAGCTCTTTGCATCCTGAGGCTGATCGGCCTTCAGATACACCAGACTTTTGTACCAATAGCCCTTTTCACTATCCAGCAAGTCGCTTTGAATTAACTTATCCAGTGTGGCAAGTGCCTCGCTGAACTCTCCCAGCTCCGCCTGTGCCAGAGATAAATAGATATAGAAAGCTCCGCTTTGACCTCCATTTTCAATAAGGTCTGCAAAAAGCTGTACAGCCTCCCTGTATTCCTGATTCTCAAAGTAAGCCTGAGCTTTCATCTGATCAGGCGCGGAATCTCCCCTTGTCACTAATGAGGGCAGTTCTGTTTTATCAAGGTATGTATGATATAGCTCCTCAGGAGCGATGCCGGCTGGCCACAGGAAGTAAAATGACAACACCAAAATAATAGTGGCAGCAGCAGCGTAAAGCCATACAGGCTTTCGGAGTGTTTTGGTTTTCCCTCTCTTATAGGTGGCAGCCGAACTGGCTATGGCACTCTTTATAGTCTTGCTTTCCTGAGCACCAAAAAGCTCCGCATAAGCTTCGACTTCTTTATCGGGATTTTCTATATCACTCCAGTCCTCTTCATCGAAGGTTTTGAAAAGTTGGCGTTCCAAGGCCACCTTCTCTGAAAACTCAGGATCAGAAACCATACGGGTCTCCATTTGCTCCTTTTCATCTTCTGAGAGTTCACCTTTAAGAAAACGCTCTATCAAATAGTCCTCTTCCAAATTCATAGTTCCTTCAGCGAAATATATCGCTTATCTCCCCTAATGAGATCTGTTAAACTCTTTTTACACTTAAATACCCTCTGCCTTGCTACGGTTTCTGAGTTATAACCCGCAGCCTCTACTATTTTAGCATAAGACATTTTCGCGAAATACAGTGACAGTATTTTCCTGCAATTCTCAGAGATTAAGCTGAGCTTCTCATTAAAAAGTTCGAATCGTTTTTGTTCCATCAGGGCAAGTGCATTGTCTTGCTCCTCACTATACAGGTTCAATAAAGTCTCGTTTGTTACTCTCTTTTTAGATTTATTTAACTCTCTCCGCCATAAATTTTTGCAAACCGTAAAGAGATAGCCCTCAAAGTCGTTCCTTATCTCGAACTTTTCTTTCTTGTACCTTACCGCTATCTGTAACAGGGATTTTTGAAAGATATCTTCTGCGTCCTCATCTGTTCCATTGTTCTTCAGAACAAACTTCCTCACTGTAGGAAAACAGTTCTCATATATATCTCCAATAAGCCGGGTATCTCCCTTAATGAGGGCCTCCTGATATAGACGACTTGAAATCAATTAAATCAGATGTTAGAAATCAGAAACATGCTGTAAGCAGCTTTGGTCTAGTGGCTCACGGAATTACTTGTATTTTATTAAGCAATAAGTATACCTATTGAATAAACACAGGGTAACAGGTTATGCATTTGTGAACTAGTAGATAAAGTTTAAAAAATGCAACTATGAGAAATTTTAAAAACACGTTCATTATCCTGTTACTTATTTCGCTTTTCAGCTGCCATACTCAGGGCATTTCTGAAGATGAAACTCCCGCCATTAATACCCCGGCTTCATCCATATTCGAAGAGGTGAAGCCACCCAGTAAAAAATCACTAACCATCAATATTACCGTGCAGTACCCGGACGACTGGGACAAAGCTGCTGTCAGAGCACAGATCGGTCCTGCACTGGACCTACAGTCCTGGGCTATCTGCTCTGCCCGGGGAGATGTCGAGACATGGACGATCACCCCGATTTCCGAAGCCGAGTTCCTGAGCATACTGGCTCCATTCAACGTAGATGCAAAATCACTGGGAAGTGCCGGTGCCAGCGACCCCTATGCCAAAGACCCAACAGAACCTATCTTCTTTTATGAAGACATCTGTCAATAGGCAGAGATACACATTGAATTAACTACAGAACTACGCTATCAACTGGCGGCTTAAGAGGCGCGCATTGAAGCGTAGTTCTCTTACTTTTTAAGCTCTTTCATTATGTGTATTGACGGGCCCGAAATGCCAGGCACATAAATGCGCAGTCTCCTCAGGTATCTTCGCTTTTGGCATTGTGAATGTGCAGGCCTTCACAAAATACCCCGGACAGTCAATCTGGTTTTATCAGTTTTTACCGGCATAAGATCACATTGGGTTTAAGAAATCAATCTGTGTATAATCGAGAAATCCTTGTTATATTCAGCTAGAAAAAATATTCTGACATAACAAATCAGAGTTGACTTAAAACAAAGAGTGTTAAATTTTAATCAACTCATTTCCCAAAACTCCTTAGGTTTTAGTTGAACAACTTAAATATTAGTAGTCAGAACCATAAATCGGCCTCAAATGGCAGGGTAACAAGTATTGCTTTTGTGAACTAGTAAGCAAAGTTTAAAAAATGCTACTATGAGAAATTTTAAAAACACGTTCATTACCCTCTTGCTGATTTCACTTTTCAGCTGTAATACACAGAGCATAACAGAGGATGAAAGCCCTGATCTGGCAACTCCGGCTTCTTCGAAATTTCAGGAAGTGACTCCTCCCGATAACAGAACCCTCACGATCAACATAACCGTCCGATATCCTGAGAACTGGGATAAGGCTATTACCAGAGCGGAAGTGGGAGCCCTGCTGGGTTTGCAATCATGGTCGAGCTGCTCGGCAAGAGGTGATGCTGAGATCTGGACAATTGTGGCAATCAGCGAAGCCCGGTTCAATGAGCTGCTTCTGTCGTTTAATGTTCACCCAACATCTATTGGAAGCCTTGGAAGCACAGATCCATATGCAGAAAGAGATTCGACAATGCCGGTTTTCATTTATGGAAATCTATGCCAATAAACAATAAGTATTGAGAGTATTAAAATTCAACATAAGGCTGTTTTGGCTGATCCTGCTCGTCAACACAAGCAGTGCCTTCGGTCAAAACAGCCTTGACTATTACAAAGAGTTTCTTGCCAGATATAGAGGGAATGAGTTGGAGATGCGGGACTTCGAAACAAAAGCAGATAGTCTACTCGCCTCTGTGGAGGAAGCAGGGCAATTCACACTACAAGCTGAAATTGCTCACCAACATGCTCTCACCTACGCCAGAACTGGAGACTTTAGCTCAGCCCTGAAGTACGGTCGCATAGCCACTTCTGTGTTTGAAGAACGAGACCTTGCCGATCAGGATTTTCAGGACATCGTGTCCCCGCAAGTCTACGCCAAAGGTAATGTCAGGGACAGCATGCATGTGCGGTCTCTTTACAACTATGCCCGTTTTTACCTGGACAATCTGGAATATGAAAATGCTATTACTCATTTTGAACAGATTATTGCTTTGGATGTTACGCCACTGCGGACCTACCAGGCCTATGTGGAAATTGCCAGGAGCAAAGATCGTATGGGCGACTTTTTTAATGCCATACGCTATTATGAAAGAGGCATCGACTATCTGGAATCTCTCGGAGCCTACCAGTTCGTGGCCAATCACTCCATTAACCTCGCAGTAACTTACCGCAATATCGGTACACCCGAAAGCATGATGAAAAGCCGCCTGGCTCTGGAACGGGCAGATAGTCTGAGACAAATCTACCCGCTTGAGGCAAATAACTATACCAGTTTGATGATTGACCTGGCCAGTCAATACGCTTCTGATGAGAGCATGTACGATTTAAGCAAGGCCACCACCTACTATAAGCTCGGCCTTGATACCGCTCTGGCCAAAGGTTATACCGGTGCGGTAGCGCTGGTAATGAACAATTTGGCCCATGTCTATAACCTGGAAAACCGCGATAGTGCCCTCTATTTTGCTCAAACAGGACTTACCTATTCTCCCGAAACCGAGACACGTTCCCGGTTATTGGACAATATAACCGACTATTACCAGCTCAGAGACAGCCTGAATCAGGCACTTGTCTATAGTCATATGGCACTGACCTCCGTGCTGGAATCAGACCTGGATTCTCTTGAAGTACCAGACCCCGTCACTCTTAGCAATTCCCGCTTCAAAGATCTGACCATTGAATTGCTACAAAAAAAGACAGACGTACTGATACGATCCTACCAAAAAACCAGGGAGAAAGGTCTGCTTACCCAGGCCATCCGGTATGTCAGGGCAGCTGATGAGCTGATTGATATGATCCAAAGTATCAGCTACGAGAACCAGACGAGACTTTTGTGGAGAAAGGCTGCCTCTGAGGTGTATGTCAGGGGTATTTATGCAGCTCATATGGCCGGAAAACCCGATATGCTCTTTTACTTTCTGGAAAAGAACAAGGCCCTTCTGTTATCAGAGGAAGTTGCCAGAAACACAGCCTATGCCGGGCTCCCAAGAAATATTTCAGATCGCGGCATCATACTGAAAAAAAAGATTCTCACGCTTGAAAACGAAAAGCCCTCCAATAAAGACTTGCTTTTTGATGCCAGGGAAATCTACGAGACATATCTGGATTCGGTCAGACAGGCTTTTCCCGATTACTTCAGAGACAAATTGAATGTCAAATCTGTGCCGCTTGAAGAATGGCGACAATCGCTTCAACCCGGGACCACGTTTGTGTCCTTTATCTGGAATAAGCTGAATATAAAAACAGAAGTGCTGATCGGTTTGGTAGTCACACATGACCAGGTACTTTCCTTTACGATAGAAGAAACGGATACGCTCAAATCGCTGGTAAATGAATATCAGATGCTGGTATCTCAACCAATGAAAACCAAAAGCGAAAGATCTCATTTTTTCAAGTTGAGCCATACATTATTTGAGAAGCTGTTCCCTGATTCTGAAGTAAGAGGGCTGATTAACAGCAAGAGGCTTACCATCGTGCCGGACGGTCCTTTACAAAGTATTCCGTTCGAGGCATTGGTACCAGCGAGAGATGAAGAGACTTTCCTCATCGAAAACACTGATGTAAGCTACCTCTATTCTGTTTCTTTTTTGGACTACAACCGGGAAATCAAAAGGGATGCTCCGGAGAAGCTCATCGCCTATGCCCCTGTCGACTTTCCTCAAACAGAGCTTGTTACTCTTAAAAAAACACGCCAGGAGCTCATTGGTATTGAAGCAGAAACAGGCGGTGTGCTAAAACTGGAAGATGCTGCCACCAAAGATCATTTTCTTTCTGAAAGTAAAAAGTATAGCATGATTCACCTGGCTACACATGCCAATGCCAATGAGGCTCCCTGGATTGCCTTTGCGGATGACAAAATGGGACTCTACGAATTGTACACGTATCGTAACAATGCACAGCTGGTAACCCTCAGTGCCTGCAACACATTGCTTGGTGAGGTAGCCAGTGGCGAGGGAGTGCTCAGCTTGTCCAGGGGCTTTTTCTATTCCGGTGCCAAATCGGTTGTAGCCTCTCTCTGGAATGTCGATGACCAGTCAACCAGTACCATCATGGCGGATTTTTATGCCAACCTGGAGGCGGGCCAGGACAAGTCAGCCGCCCTTAACAATGCCAAACGCAGCTATCTGAAAACACATAGCCTTGCAGAACAATCGCCCTATTACTGGTCTTCATTTGTACTGATGGGAGATGATGACGCCATAGAAAGTTCAAATTTTTTCTACGGCTATCTCCTTGTTATTCTGATGGTTAGTACAATTGCTTTCATTTATATGAAAAAAAAGCACAAAACTTAGGGTAACAAAATTACCTGGTCAGAACAAGAGGGTAAACCGCAACCTCTTATGAACCAGGATACTCTACCGTCACTCGTCAGTCGCCTGCTACAAAGGAATAAGATTCCTTTTGACAAAGCAGAATTGTCATTTCAGATCCAAAGCCATCCGTCATACCCGAGTTTGCATGCCATCACGGGAGTATTGGATCATTTCAAAATAGAAAATGTCGCGGCCAGTATTCCGGTCGATGAAGCATCTCTTAAACAAGTACCCGATACCATTATGGCACAACTGGGCCATGATCTGGTAGTAGCAACACAGAAAGAGAAGGGGATTGAAGTCTACGATCATTCACTAAGACCCCGTTTGCTGACTACCGGGGAGTTTCTGGAAAAATTCACGGGTATTGTGGTTGCGGTAGAACAAACGGAGGAAACTACCGGCACCTCAAAACCAGACCACACATTCAATGTTCTGGCAGGAGTCATAAGCCTGATACTACTCACTTCCCTCTTTGTATCAGGTGCGGCTCCTGCCTCTTTAACCTTCCTGGCCCTGGGAATTATCGGCCTTGGTATCAGCATTGCCATTTTAAAACAGGAATTTGGCATAGACAGCACCCTGGGCAATGCTCTTTGTTCAGCAGCCACTGAAAAAAAAGATTGCGATGCGGTTCTGAAATCTAAAGGAGCGATTCTCCTGGGACGCTATAAGTTCAGTGACCTGAGCCTGGTATACTTCCTTGCTCTTACGCTGTTTAGTTTTTTCACCATCACCTCTCAACAGAGTCTTGCAGCAGGCTATTATCTCAGCCTGCTCGCGATTCCTATTACCCTATACTCGATTTACTACCAGGGAATGGTCGTTAAAAAATGGTGTCTGCTTTGCCTGAGTATAGTAGGTCTTCTGTGGATTCAGGTAGGTGTAGCCGTGGTCATTACTAAGATGGCCATGCCCGTTGATCTCAGCAGTTTCCTCTTATTGGCCCTTACAGGATTCAGCACATTTGCCGGCTGGACCTACCTAAGACCGAAATATGAGGAATTCAGAAGCGGCCTGAGAACCCGTATAGACTTTGCCAAATTCAAAAGAAATTTTGAGCTCTTTACCTCGCTACTCAACAAGTCTGAAGCGATAGATACCAGGACCTCATCAGACCTCGGAATTGTCTTTGGCCGCGCTGATGCCCCCACTGAGATTACCATTGTTACCAACCCTTTCTGCGGTCATTGTAAACCTGTGCACGTCCTGATCGAAGACATTTTAAGTCAGTACCCCGGTATGTCTCAGATTGTCATTCGCTTCAATATCCCGCTTGGAGACGAAGAGAGTGATGTAGTGAAAATTGCGACCCGTCTGCTGGAAATTTTTGAAAAGCAAGGCAAAGACCTGTGCCTTATGGCCATGGGGGAGATTTATGCAGGTAAACCGATAGAAGAATGGCTGAGCAAATGGTCAGCTTGCAGTGATCCTCTGCGATACATGGAGTCCTTGAAAGCCGGTATTGAGTGGTGCAATACCCACAAGCTCAACTTCACTCCGGTAATTCTTATTAATGGCCGGTCGTTCCCGGCATCTTATGAGCGCACCGACCTGATCTACTTCATAGAAGATCTGTATGAAGCGGGAGCCACTGAGAAGATTTCCGGATCTGAAGCTCCTGAGGAAGTACTGGTTTAACTGACAAAGCCCATGATATCATGGGCTTTGTGCTCTGAACATGGTTCTCTCGCGAAGAACAGACAACAAGTGTCCCTGGATGTTCAGCCTAAAACTAGCAACTATTTTTTACACCTGTCAAAAACAAGCATTTCCGCTCCGGGCAGGTAAAAAACAAAGAATTCTCGCGAAAGACAGACACATACTGCGAGTGTCTCTAATAGTTCGCGGCATTTGAAAAATGACAATAGTTAAGAATGAAAAAGCAAATCTTAAACATCGGAACAGCTCTGAGCAGGGCTGAACAAAAAGAGGTAATGGGTAGCAGCAATTTGCCTATCAACGTGATAGGCGATCTGGCTTGTCCCTTTGCGTCTGGCTGCCCCTGTAACCAAAACGGTACCGACTGTGGAGGCAGTGAGCATTGTCTGCATTCGCATAATGCACCTGACGGCTACTATGGCTTCTGTGCTGCTTAGACAAAGAACAGACACATCCCGCGAGTGTCTCTAATAGTTCGCGGAAAGGCAAAATTCTAATATCAACAAAATGAAAAATCAAATTCTCAATATCGGTCAGGCCCTGAGTACAGCCGAACAAAAGTCGGTGAACGGTGGCGGAAGACCACGGTGCTATCAGGGAACAGACGGCATCTGTTGTGGTACTGCCCATTGGCAGTGCGGTACCGGTCCGTCTTCAGGGGGCTATTATAATCCCGGCAACGGAACCTGTGACTGCGTGTGATCTCATCACGCTCTTTCACGGTTCAACAGAACTTCTCGCGAAGGACAGACACAAATTGTGAGTGTCTCTAAACGTTCACAACCACCTATAATTTTCAAACTGTTTCATTAATGAAAAACCTAAAGAAAATTGGTAGAGTCTTAGACAAAGCGGAGCAAAAAGAGATCCATGGAGGATTCGGCCCTGTGTCAGATAAAGTCATCTGCCATGCTCCCTATCTGATCCCTGATCACAATATTCCTTGTGCTCCGGGTTACCATTTACATCCGGGAGGACTTTGCCTTTGCTGCAAAGACAGCCTGTAATTCTCTTAGACTGCCCTTAAGCCTGGGGCAGTCTTTTCTGTTATCCGCTAACTGATTTCACTCTTGGCAAAAAGATTTCCTCATTACACTCAGACCGAAGCAAAAGACTGTGGTCCCACCTGTATCAAAATGATCGCGCGTCATTTTGGTAAAACCATTAATACGCAACAGCTCCGCGTAATCAGTGAGACCACCAGGGAAGGAAGCAGTCTTCTCGGATTAGCTGAAGCTACCGAGACCATAGGACTGCACTCACTGGGTGTAAAACTGCACTATAAAGAACTGCTCACGGCACCGCTCCCCTGTATTGTACACTGGAATAAGAATCACTACGTGGTAGTCTATAAAATCAAAAAAGACAAAGTGTACATAGCCGACCCGGCACATGGGCTGCTGACCTTTACCAAAACAGAATTTCTCAGCAGCTGGATTGGCAATAATGCTTCAGGAGAAACAGACCAGGGCGTTGCATTACTTGTAGAAACCACACCCAAATTCTACCAGGAGGAGTTCGAAGAGGAAGAAAAATTTGGTTTCTCCTTTATTCTCAAATACCTCTTTAAGTACAAACGCCTTATCTGGCAGCTGATCATCGGCTTGCTGGGAGGCAGTATTCTGCAGCTGATTCTGCCCTTTCTTACGCAAAGTGTGGTAGATGTAGGTATCACCAACCAGGATCTTAACTTCGTATACCTTGTACTCTTTGCTCAGCTCCTGCTCTTCACCGGACGGGCCACACTGGAAATTATCAGAAGCTGGCTGTTGCTACACCTGAGCACACGCATCAACATATCACTGATATCAGACTTCTTCATCAAGCTGATGAAGCTGCCCATTGCCTATTTCGATGTAAGGATGACCGGTGATCTGTTACAGCGGATTAATGATCACCAGAGAATAGAAAGGATTCTCACCACCTCTTCGCTTACGGTCCTTTTCTCCATGTTCAACCTGATTGTATTCAGCTTTGTACTGGCCTATTACAGCTTACAGATCTTTACAGTCTTTGTACTGGGAAGCATACTCTACTTTGCCTGGGTACTCTTCTTCTTTAAAAAACGCAAGGAGCTGGATCATAAACGATTCGCCCAGACCAGCGGAGAGCAGAGCAAGGTGATAGAACTGATCAGTGGTATGCAGGAAATCAAACTGCATAATGCTGAGCGTCCCATGCGCTGGGGCTGGGAGCACTTTCAGGCAAGACTCTTCAAGCTTTCCATGAAAAGCCTGACCCTTGAACAGACTCAAAGTGTCGGCTCCAACTTTATCAATGAGCTGAAGAATATGCTCATCACCATCCTCTCTGCCAAGCTGGTGATTGACGGTGACATTACCCTGGGTATGATGATGGCCATCAGCTATATAGTGGGCCAGCTCAACTCCCCTATTTCCCAGCTAATCAACTTTATGCGCGATTTGCAGGACGCTAAAATATCACTGGACAGGCTGGGAGAAATCCACAATATGGAAGAGGAGCAGCAACCGGGGGAAGAAAAGGTGCTACAGGTTCCACAAGAGGCCGCTATCAGCATCAATAATCTCTCGTTTCGCTATACCGGTGGGCTCAATCCTGTACTGGAAGGGCTGAACCTCGACATCCCTGCCAATAAGACCACAGCCATTGTAGGTACCAGTGGCAGCGGCAAAACCACCCTGATGAAACTACTCCTGGGCTTTTACCCTCCGGCTACGGGGGAAATTAAAGTAGGGGAATTCGGACTCCAAACTATATCTCAAAAAGCCTGGCGGCATAACTGTGGAGTGGTGATGCAGGAAGGCTACATTTTCAACGACACCATCGCTAAAAACATAGCAGTGGGTGAAGATGACATTGATATCAGCCAGCTCAGACATGCCATAGATATCGCCAACATATCAGACTATATCGATGGGCTGCCGCTTGGCTATAATACGAAGATCGGCAGTGAAGGGACCGGGCTGAGTACGGGCCAAAAACAGCGATTGCTCATTGCCAGAGCGGTTTATAAAAACCCCGGCTTTCTCTTCTTTGATGAAGCCACCTCCGCACTGGACACCAACAACGAAAAAGTGATCATGCAAAACCTGAACGAATTCTTTGAAAACCGAACAGCCGTGGTGATCGCCCACCGGCTCAGTACCGTCAAAAGAGCGCATCAAATCGTGGTCCTTGACAAGGGAGTAATTGCTGAGGTAGGCAATCACCAGAGTCTCATCGCTCAAAAAGGCAAGTATTATCATCTGGTCAGAGATCAACTCGAGCTGGATGGCTAAGATATTCTTTCGCGAAGAACAGACACAAACTGTGAGTGTCTCTAAATGTTCACAGCATACTAAATGCTTAAATCAAATACATAATGAAAAAGCAAATCTTAAAAATCGGTAATGCCCTGAGCAAAGCCGAGCAGAAGACAGTTCAGGGCGGGTTCGGCCGCACTGGCGCTTGTACCACCGACAGCGATTGCTGCCATTTCCCACACAACGCTTCTTACGGATACCTGTGCTATGATCAGCACATTCCTGGTGGAGGCTATTGTGCTCCGGGGATCTTCATCGTAAACCCATGCTTCTAAGCAAGGCTTTATCAGCGCAGGAGGGAAACACCCTCCTGCCTGTCAAATGCCGATGAAAGAGGCATGCTGTGAGTCTCTTTAAGTGTTCACAGCTAATTCAACCATAAACCTTTTTGAGAGATGAAAAATCAAATCTTGAAAATTGGAAAGGCCCTTAATAAGCCTGAGCAACAGCAGATCAAAGGGGGCAATCCTAATTGCGTGATTGGATGTTACGACTATTGCATTTCGATAACTCCGGACCGCACACAGCTTAGCGCCTGTGTGAGTAGCTGTATTGCGCAGAACTGCTAGCACATAGTAGCATTTTTAAACGGGGTCAGGTTTCGGTTAAGTAAGTCTGCTGAGACACTCAGCCAAACCTGGTCTTTGAGCGATCAGTTACGCTCAGTTCAACAGACAATACTGGTTGTCGCTAAATCACCAGAGATTTTTTACAAACGAAAATTAACTAATCATGAAAAAGAATATTTTAAGTTTTGGCCAGGAGCTCAACAGAACAGAACAAAAACAAATCAACGGAGGAGGACGCCCTTTCCTTGGAAGTGTATGCTCCAACTCATGCCCGGGCTGGAACTACAACG
The DNA here is from genome assembly GCA_002427745.1 of Roseivirga sp. UBA6061. Lineage (GTDB taxonomy): Bacteria > Bacteroidota > Bacteroidia > Cytophagales > Cyclobacteriaceae > Roseivirga. The sequence goes on from DIYF01000174.1 coordinate 27,723, forward strand.
GATCAAATGTTCCCTGTGGTACCTATATAGGTGGCTTCGGCTCTGAGTGCGTACAATGTATCGATCCCTTCAGCGGAGTTTCAGGCTATGAGTGCAGAATATTCAGCGCCTGATCGCAGTATCGGAATAAGGATACGGCTATGCCTCTTGTAACCAACAAGAGAGCCCTATCACTACCATTTGTTCAAAGAAGAGGAGCAGCCCTCCTCTTCGCTTAACACGTCACCATGCCAGACAATACAGACCCCATTGAAATCAGAAGTGAACAGGTGCAGGATATCCTCACCAAAGTGCCTCACTGGCTTGTTTCCAGCGGTAGCAGCATGCTATTGGTGCTTATTCTGATGATTATATTTATATCCTGGTTTGTGAGATATCCCGATGTCATCACTACGCAGGTGATGCTCACCTCACAAAACCCACCTGAAAAACTGTTTTCCAATACCTCCGGACAGTTTGATGCTATTCTGGTGGAGGACAATGATACTGTCAAAGCAGGTCAGATCCTGGCGGTGATGGAAAATGCCGCACTTTATGAAGATGTGTTACTGCTCAAGACCATTCTGGATACCGTCACCACCAGCAAGAGTCATTTTTATTTTCCCATCAACGAACTGCCCCTCCTTATCCTCGGAGATCTGAACAACAGTTTTGCCACCTTTGAAAACAGCTATAAAGAATATGAGGCACATCGGGAGCTCAACCCGGTGGAAAATGAAAACATCGCCAATCGCTTTGCTCTTTCTGAAGCGAAAATCCAGTTGAAAACGCTTGAGGCCAGCCGGGAAATAGACCATGAGAGAATGGACCTGAAAAGAAAGGACCTGGCAAGACAAAAAGAGCTGTTTGATTTGGGATTGATCTCTCTGGAAGAGTATGAGAGGCAAAGAATTGAACATTTACAAAGCGAACAGGTCCATGTAGATATGGAAACGGCATTGTCACAAAAACGCGAGTCTATCCGCAACCTGGAAGCCACCCTGAAAAACAATGCCATCAATGCCGGCCAGGTATCCATTAAACTACTCAGACAGTCGCTCCAGTCATTTTATCAACTCAAAAAGGCACTCCTGGATTGGGAAAGACAATACCTGATCAAGTCATCCATCGATGGCCAGGTTTCTTTTCTGTCCGTGTGGAATAAAAACCAACAGGTGAACCCCGGTGACCTTATTTTCACGGTAGTCCCTTCAGATAACCAGGCCTACGTGGGTAAACTCATGGCTCCCGCTCAGAATTCAGGAAAGATTAAAACAGGACAGAAGGTACAGATCAAGCTTACCAAGTATCCGGCCGACCAGTATGGTGAGCTCAACGCGGTTGTTTCTTCTATTTCGCTGGTTCCCAACGATGAAGGCTATTACCTGATCGACATTGCCATACCCAGAGAACTCAAAACCTCTTATGGCAAAAACATAGCGTTTAGTCATAATATGACCGGGCTGGCGGATATTGTTACCGAAGACCTCAGGCTGATAGAACGCTTTTTTTATCAACTGAGAGGTATGCTCTAGTAGGGTAATGAGTAATCTGAGCAATTTCAGAGGGGTCTGTGAGCTTTTCTATATCTTCGGGGAATTAACCCTCTACGCACTTGAAAAGTACGATCCCCTACATTCTTTTTATGTTCCTGGCTCTCTTTTCAGGAGTTGGCTGTTCACCGGAAAAGAAGTCGGCAGAGCCTCCTGCCAATCTACCGGAAGGTATGGCCTTCATCCCGGCCGGTTCTTTTGTGATGGGAGGGCGGTCTGACCAGGCATACGAGGATGAATTTCCCAGACATGAGGTAAAGGTATCGGCTTTTCTGATGGACCAGACGGAGGTCACCAATGCTCAGTTCCTGGCCTTTACCGAAAGTACCGGTTATATCACCATTGCCGAGCGTGATATTGACTGGGAAGAAATGAAAAGTCAGGTACCGGAAGGCACTCCCCGTCCGCCTGACTCAGTATTGATGGCCGGCTCCCTGGTCTTTCAAAAAACTTCACAACCTGTAAACCTGCGGGACTATACACAATGGTGGAAATGGACCACCGGGGCTAACTGGCGACAGCCCAATGGTCCCGGTAGTTCCATTGAAAATACGATGGATCATCCCGTGGTACACATTGCCTTTGAAGATGCCCTGGCCTATGCCGAATGGGCCGGAAAACGCCTGCCTACAGAGGCGGAATGGGAATGGGCAGCGCTGGGAGGTAATGCTGACAACAAGTACCCATGGGGCAATGAGCCTGTAGAAAAGGCTTATGATAAAGCCAATTTCTGGCAGGGCCTCTTTCCTTACGAGAATCAGTTGGCAGATGGCTTTGAAGGAACGGCCCCGGTAAAGTCATTTCCTTCCAATGGCTACGGCCTGTACGATATGGCAGGTAATGTATGGGAGTGGTGCCTGGACAAATATGATGTCGGCAGCTATGCACAAGACAAAAACAAAGGCGTGGTCAGCAACCCTTCAGGCTCCGACCGTTACTACGACCCCAGAGAACCTCTCTCTCCGAAGCATGTGATCAGAGGAGGTTCCTTTCTTTGCAATGACAGCTATTGCAGCGGTTACAGGACAGCCCGCAGAATGAGTTCCAGCCGTGACTCAGGTTTTAACCATACGGGTTTCCGATGTGTAAAGGACATAAGCACTCCTTAGGCAATCAGTGCTCCGGACCAGCTTCTTGTTGCTGAAAATGAGGCCTGACCAAAGTGAGGAATACAGCTGAGCAAATACCGGCAGAGCCAAAAGTCATGCACATCACCACCATCTGGTAACGGGCTGCAATAAAGGGAGAAATACCAGACAGGATCTGGCCGGTCATCATGCCCGGAATCGACACCAGGCCCACGGCAAACAGCGAATTGGTGATAGGAATAAGTGAGGCCCTTAATGCCGTTTTCCTTGCCTCATCATAGCTGACTCCACTCTTGATCTCTGCACTAAGCCTCTCGGCTGCCAGACTGATGGCATTCATGGAATTGGCGAAGATCATACCGGCCAGAGGTATCATGTAGTTGGGCAAATACCAGGGGTCCAGTTGTAAAACGGCCTGGGTTACAATAATCAGCACACTCACTCCGCCCACCAGTATGGAAATCACCCCGGTGGCAAAGAGTTTTTTCTTAGGCAGCTCCAGGGTGCGCAGGGCAATCCAGCTGGCGGCTAAAAGCATTACAGCCAGTACCCCCATTACCACCCAGCCGGTTTCAGACTCGAAGATATAGGTAAGCGCAAAACCAATCAGTATCAGCTGCAGCACCATGCGAAGCAAGGCATAGAGGCTGTTGCCGAATTTCAGCTTCCACTTCCACAGAATAATCACCACAATCAATACAGGTACAAAGGCCAGCAGCAGATTGATAATGGGTATGGTCTGGATGGTTTCCTTCATAAAGGGTAAAGAATTACCCCTTTAAGTTACCGGATATTATCTGAGCTGGTCCACCTCTCTCTCAAAAAAGCTTTCAAGACGGTGCACACCATACCGCGGGGCCACGTTGTCCTGTGCCATCATCGTAAGAAAAAACTCATAGGGACCATAGGCTTTAGAAGAAGTAAGGACTCTTAACGACCTGATCAGCACCTTTCTGACCCAATCCGGAATATGGCTGATCTTCACAGGGCGCTTCCAGGCCTGCAGGGCCAGTTGTCCGATTTCATTTTGTGTCAGGATATCCGGTCCTCCTACTTCAATCTCGCGTTGATCGTTTCCGATCGAATCCACTACTACCTGAGCCAAATCAGCTCCGTCTATGGGATTGAGTTTATACTCACCATTTCCAAACAGGTATACCCTCCCTCTTTTGGCCATTTCCAGAAAGTCTTTCATATCTGAAAAGAAGCCATTGGGCCGGATGACGGTATAGTCAAAGCCCCAGATCTTAAGGGCATCTACAAACTGTTCTTTGGCCTCCATGATTTTCAAATGGCGCATTTTATCGCCATTGATAGCAGATACATAAATGAACTGCTTCACACCCGCCACTTTGGCTTCGTGAAGCAGGTTCATGTTGGCCTGATAATCTACGTCCATATAAGTGAGTCCGTCTTTCTGGCGGGTAATGCCTACGGTGGAAATGACAACATCGGCTCCCTGCATGGTTCCCTCCAGGCTTTCGGGTTGCGTCACTTCTGCCTTTGTTATCTGTGACGCTGCCAGGCCCATGTCCAGCAGCCTAATAACATTCCGTCCTATGGCACTGAAATCATAACCTCTGAACTGCAATTCTTTAACAATATATTTCCCCAGGTAGCCGGTAGCTCCGGCCACTACAATCTTCTTCATTCTTTCACTGTTTACTTATTCCTGTTATTGATAATGTCGAGCGTGTCCGCCAAAAAAACGATGTGCTTCTGCATCATTTCCGTCTGATTGAACGTGCCACTTACATATACTTCCAGCTCAGGGCAGAAGTACATAAATGCCCCGGTACTCCCTGAATGGCCTATGAGTGTCAGATCTGGTAAATCCGGGCTCAGTTCCCGGAGCGCCCACTTTCTCAAGCCATAGCCATACCAGGTTCCTCTACTCTCCGGAGTCCATTGCTGCATCTGTACCAGCGTCTCTTTCTTTATCAGGGCTTCACCAAGAAGCGCCTTCAGAAATGTATTCAGATTGTTGCCGGTACTTCTGACAGCGCCTCCTGCCCAGTCGGCACTGAGGCTCTGGTAGCCACTGATTTCCATAGGACCGGCATACAGTTCAGCCATGGGAAAATCTGGTGTTGCCATAGGTTCAGACCTCAGGTTCATACTGGTCAGCTCCAGAGATAAAGGGGCGAAAATGTGCTTTTGAAAATATGTATGCAGCTTCATTCCCGATACCTTTTCTATAACCAGGCCCAGTAGGATGTATTCCGTATCTGTATAGTGATAGCCCTTTCCCGGAGGAAAATGACTTCGAAAATTAGCCCTGGTATATTCAATCAATTCTTCCGGCTGCCAAAACCTGGAAGGGTTGATAAAGAGCTGCTGCATCATATTAGCACCTGAAACCGGCTGATCTTCGAAGTAATCAGGCAGACCAGAGGTGTGGCTGAGTAAATGGTGAATGGTTATTTGACCGGAGTAATCCTGCCCATCCAATATGTGGAGCCCCGCCACCATCGACCCCAGATGATCTGCTACCTTGTCTTCAAATGAGAGAGCTCCCTTATCTGACAAGATGGCAATAGCGGCAGCCGTAAAAGTCTTACCGATACTGGCCGTATAAAAGGGAGTGTTTTTCGTTAACTTTTCTCCTGAATCAAACTGACCGCTTACCCAATCCAGATTCAGGGTACCGTCCGCAGATTCCATCCGGAAGAAGGCGTTATATACACCTTCTTCCCGAACATACTTATCAAATACATTCCTGATTTCCTGAGTGAGCGTTTCCTGGCTATACGCCCGCCCCACCCCTTTTAGCAGAAGGCCGGTAAGCAACAGGGTTATAAGTAGTGTCCTTTTCATAAGTGGTGATTTTGAGCCTTTGAAATATGCCGGGCCATAAACTGACCTATGGCCCGGCAGTTGTTTTAAAGAGAGTTTTTGAGAAATCTGTGATTAGAATTCGTTGACAACCAGGGCTTCGAGCACCTCGTTCACAGGCTCCCAGTGCTCTATATTGCCCAGCATAATGATCATACTGTTGGTCTCAGGCAGCAAAGCGATAATAGAAGTAAAGCCATCAATATTACCCCCGTGATTGTAGACCAGCGTGCCATCCAACTTGATGGTAAACCAGCCCATGCCTACTGTAAAGAAGTCGTCTTCTGTATAGGGGGCTGCAAAGTAATCGGCTTTCTCTTCGGCTGTCAGAAAGCTGCTTCCCATCAGGGCATCTCCCCATTTTTCAAGATCACTAATAGTGCTCTCAAACTCACCGGCACTGAAAGCCAGCTCCATCAGGTAAGGAGCCACCACCTGACCCTCTTTATAGCCTTTGGCAAAGCCTGCACCCTGAATGTCATCAGCTCCTATAGTCGTCTGAGTCATGCCCAGAGGAAGCATCACTTTTTCGTTGACATAGTCATTGTAATCCATATCTGTCAGCTCCTCTATGAGCAGTCCCAAAATGAGGTAGTTGGAATTAGAATAGGCGAAGTTAGCTCCCGGTTCATGTAGTAAACCGTCTTCTCCAGCCGACTCTTTGATGATTTCATAGATATCTTCAGGAGCGAAATACATGTTTTGGTTTCTATATATTTCCTCAATGACTCCGATATAATCCGGCAGGCCTGAGTAGTGAGTGACCAAATGTCTGAGGGTGATTTTGTCTCCGTGAGGAAACTCATCATCAAAATCGCTCAACGGCTGGTCATAGCTATCTATCAGGCCATCTCTTTTGAGGTTCACGAGGCCCATGGCAGTAAAAGCCTTGGTCATAGAGCCTATGCGATATACCAGCGATGGATCATTCGCAATCCCCGACTCCGCATCTGCCATACCAAATCCTTTCCGCAGAAAGTCGGTACCTCCTTTTCGGATCAGGATACTCCCCTGAAAGCCCTTCTCTTCCAGCAGGGCTTCAGCAGTGGTATAGTCTACCACTGGCGTTGTGGGTGCAGGACTGTCATCGTTGTCGCTGCATGCGCTGATGATGATTAATAATGCCAGCGCAATCAATGTTTGTAATCTTGTTTTCATAGTTTTTGATCTTTTAAAATGTTTGATGGTCCAAAGGTGGGGTGTTGTGAGACCCCGTTCGTCCGGGTTTCCTTTTCAGGACCGTTGATATGAGAAGTCGGACTTTTTTCCTTTGGAAGAATCGGATGAAAGAGAAATTCCGATGATACTTACCAGGCAGATGCTCTCTGTTACTGAGAATAAAAGATAGCCTTCTGTGCTTTTACCCAGGGCGATGATAAACAGCAAAGTGATCCCGGCACCGATGACATTGCTCAGTTTACTGACCTTTCCTTTCCATAGCCGGATTATGAGGTATCCCCCTACTGAAGCCTCTATGATGAGTACCTGCCAAAGCAAGGAGTGGAGCGAAAAATCAGGCCCTCCTGTGAGTTGCAGGGCCCCATAAATGAGTCGTGGCGTGGCCAGTGTGATGACCTCAGCCACGGTCATATTAACGAAGCCAGCCAGCCAGATGAGTGCAAGTAAGTTTCTCTTTTTCATTGTCTTTTTTCTTTCGAAGTAGCGACAATGAAGTGCGTGAATCGTCCGGGCTGTCTCCCGGCAACAGTTTAAATGAGACTCCGGACGTTTTTCAGGTAGAAGACTGACTCTTCAGCCAGGCTTTAGGCGTCATACCGGTTTTCTTTTTAAAGAAGTCGTTGAAAACAGACTTGGAATTGAAACCACTGTCATAAGCCAGACCGAGCAAGGTCAAGTGGCTGTTTTCCGGATCGAGGGCCCTGTTTTGGAAATCTTTGAGACGATAATCGTTGACATACTCATTAAAGCCCTTGCCCAATTTATTATTGATTAGCCATGAGAGTTTATTCGGGTGAAGCTCAACCTGATCAGCCAGACTTCTCAGGCTCATTTGAGCATCAACATACACTTTCTGCTTCTTCATAAGGTCCTCCAGAGCGAGGGAAAAGGATTGAATTTCCTCTTCAGAGAGCACTTCAGGCTGAGCTGACTCTGTCTTCTGTGAGTTGCCGGAATGCAGAGAAAGAGAACGAAAAGGTGTCTCGAGTTTTTTAAAAACTTCTGACTTGCGCAAAGGGGCCAGTAAAGGGTCAAACCTGAAGCCCAAAAACTGCCCGGCCCGTTGATTCACTCCTTCCTCCATATCCATAAGGGCCTCTTTTTCCAAACCGCTATATAGCTTATGGTATACCGGCACAGCCATGTAGAAATCATAGGCATTGGTCACCTCAATCGTTCCCGGTTTTTTGTGATGATATGCATGCCATAGCTCGTAAAAAATGCTTCGGGTGTCTTCTTTGGCCAACACCACTGTGTTTCTGAATGCAGGTTCGTCACCAAGAATTAGAAAGCAGAGCGCCTTTAGCTCCAGGGCCATCTGCCAGTCATTCAGTATTTGCAAAGCCTTATCCAGAGTTTCAATGGCTTCCGAATATTTCGAACTGAAGTAGTAACCAAGGGCCTTAGTATAATGGTGATTAAGTGCATTCGGGTTTAGTGACAGCGCCTGGTCTATATAGTCTTTTGCCTTGTCAAATGCTCCCGCCACATTATAAAGATCCGCCTGAAACTCCAGAGCCTCGGCATAATTAGCGTTTATCTTTAATGCTTTGGAAAGGTGCTCTTGTGCTTTTTGAAAACTCCAGTTACCTATAAAGGCGTAAAGACCCTTTGTATAATGGAAATCTGCCAGATGCTCGAAGTCTTTGCCCAGGTGCTTGATAAAGTGCTGTGCCATGTACAGCCCCTTCATCCTGTCTGCCTGATTCCAGGCCGCCTGATGTACAAAGCTTTGGCTCAGGCCCAGGTAGGGCATGGGGTAATGCGGATCGATCGCAATACTCTCTTTGTACGCTTCATGGGCCTTCTGAATGCTGTCATTGGTCCATTGCAGCTGAAAATACCGCCCCTTTAAATAGGCCTGATAGGCATCTGTTTTGGATGTTCTGGGAGTTTGGAAATCGTCCTGAATATCAAAATGACCAAAGTGCTCCCGGATCTTATCTGCAATCAGACGGCTTATTTCGTCCTGGAGGTCGAAAATATCTACAAGCTCCCGGTCAAAACTCTCCGACCAAATTTGAAACCCCGTATCCGTCCTGATCAGCTGTGTAGCAATTCGTATCCTTTTGGCCGCTTTTCGCACACTGCCTTCCAATACTGTACTGACCCCCAGTTCATTCCCTATATGCCGCACATCTATCTGCCTGTCGCGGTAGATAAATGAGGAGGTTCGGGAAGTTACTTTCAATCCATTGATCTTACTGAGCGTATTAATGATCTCTTCTGAAATACCATCAGCAAAGTATTGATTCTCGATATCACCACTGGTGTTATTAAATGGTAAAACCGCTATTGACTTTTGATTTATCACCCTTAAAAGGCCCCGAGATTACAGTAGGTTAAGTATTTTAGTGCAACAACACAGAACTATGAAAATTGATCAGTTCATGGTGTCGGGCAATGAAATTAGTTACTCTCGGCAGAATATCACAAGTGATGAGACGGTTTCTTTTATCCTGGTCTTTACTTCGAGAAGTAAACTGGAATCGCCCGCCTGGCTGGCTCTAATCCAAAGAAAATATCCCGAGATACCCATTCTCAGCTGCTCCACTTCAGGAGAGGTTTATGTATCGGAGCTGAAAGCTGAAAGTATTACCGGCATGGCCGTGGCCTTTGAGAGTACCTCCACCGAGGTACACTCAGCAAAGCTCACGGAAAAAGACGGAAGCGGGAGTCTTGGAAAACGTCTTGCTTCCCGCTTTACAAAGACTGATCTGAGACATCTCCTGGTATTCAGTGATGGCTGGTTGGTAAATGGTTCGGCTTTGATACGAGGCATGTACGAGGTACTGGGTGAAGAAGTGAGTATCAGTGGAGGCCTGGCCGGTGACGGTGCCAATTTTTCCAAAACGCTGGTGGGCCTGAATGAAGACATCGATCAGAACATGGCCGTTGCTATAGGCCTGTATGGAGATCAGATCAGGGTTGGTTTCGGTTCACATGGAGGCTGGAACGAGCTCGGCCAGACCTATGAAGTGACGGCAACAAACGGAAGGGAGGTTCTAAAACTTGATGGAGAAAGGCCTCTCGATTTCTATCAGGATTTTCTGGGTGATGATGCAGACGGACTCCCCGGAACGGCCGTATTATACCCGGTAGCGGTTTGGTTGCCCGGAGCAACAGACTATGTAGTGCGTACCGTCTTTAATCTGGATGAATTCAGCGGGTCGCTGACTTTGGGCGAGGTAATTCCTGAAGGTTCCAGACTGCAGTTTATGAAAGCTCGTTTTGATGACTTGCTAAAGGGTGTAAAAACGGCTGCAGAGGCAGCATTAACAAATCTGCAACAAGCACCGGAGATGGCTTTAATGGTGAGCTGCATTGGCCGTAAGCTTCTTTTCAATCAGCAAATTGAAGAAGAGATAGAAGCCACACATCAGGTACTGGGCAACGGAGTGAGTATAGGTGGCTTTTACAGTTATGGCGAGATTTGTCCGGTGGAAAGAGATCTGGCGGCCCTGCATCATCAAATGCTTACCCTGACCTTACTGGCAGAGAGTAGCTGACAAGCAGCCGTCATAGAGCTGTTTCCTCATTCAGGTTGATGATTACATTCCCTTTCTTCCTGCCTGAATCTACATAGCGGTGAGCTTCTACAATCTGGTCCAAAGGGTACTCCCGGTCTATTACCGGCCTCAGAGCTCCGGATTCTGTCATGGCTCTGATTTCTTCCAGTTTCTCCGTTTTTTCAGAGGTAAACATATTGATCGACACGTAGCGACCGCCCTTTTTCAAAACTGATTTTGCGTTGGATTTACTCGTTTTACCTACTGCATCAAATACCGCATCATAGACGGGCCCTTCCCGGGTATAATCCTGTTTTTTATAGTCTATGACGCTGGCTGCCCCCAAAGATGTTACCAGCTCAACATTGGAAGTGCTGCAGACTCCTGTTACCTCAACCCCAAAGTGTCGGGCCATCTGAACAGCATAAGTACCTACACTTCCTGAAGCCCCATAGATCAATATTTTTTGTCCTCTTGTGAGGCCTGCTTTTTCCAGTAAGAAGAGAGC
>DIYF01000171.1:0-28320 GCA_002427745.1 Roseivirga sp. UBA6061
TGACGGTACCGTCAGGGCTTTTTATTTGTGTTTTTAACCTTGATTTTTTTCTATCAGGAAGAGCGCATAGCCTCTACCGGATCCATTCGAGCAGCCTTGGCCGAAGGGATAATTCCTGAAGCCACTCCAATGGCCGTGGAAGAACCTACACCAATAAGAATATTTTTAAAACTCAGTGATAGCTCCAAAGCTCCTGTCGGGATAATCAGAGTGAGCAAGAAAACGAGGCCTACACCGAGCCCCCCGCCCAGCAGACAAAGAAAGATAGACTCAAACAGGAACTGGAATAAAACAAAGTAATTCTTAGCTCCCAGTGACTTCTGAATTCCGATAATCTTGGTGCGTTCCTGAACCGACACGAACATGATATTCATAATACCAAAGCCTCCCACCAGAATAGAAAAACCTCCGATTACAATGCCGGCCCTTGTCAGGAAATCAAAAATACCATCAAGCAATCCTACAATAGCTTCAGGACGATTGAGTGAAAAATCTGAGACTGTTTTAGGCCTTAAGCCCCGCATCCTTCGGATAGTACCCTCCATTTCATTCTGAAGCTCCACCAACCCCACATCTGACTCCAGTCCTTTAACCGCAATCTGTGGATTAAGTCCGAATCGCCTGCCTATATAATACATCTTGGTAAACATTTTATAAGGCAGGTAAACGCGGTCATCATTACTCGGAGTTCCAAAAAGGCTCTCACCTTCTCTCTCCAACACTCCAATGATCCTGACCTTATACCCTCTTACTTTTACCTCTTTACCAATAGGATCTTCGTTTTTAAAGAGGGATTTAGCCACTTCGTCTCCAATCAGAGCTACATTTCGTCCAGACTCAATCTCCTGAGTTGTGAAATATCTTCCCGTTTCGATGGGTACATCATACACATCTTTATAGTCAAAAGTGATTCCGTAAATGTCTATACCACTAAGACTACTGTTTTTCATCTTAACCGTTGTGCTTCTACTCGCCACAATGGTTACAGCAGCAGCATTCTGCAGATTTTCTGATAAGAATTCGAACTCACTGTAGCGGTTATTCTGTCTTCTGAAGTATTTCCACCAGGGATAATCAGGTTGAGGGTCGAAAGGAAATTTGTCAACCGTGATCACATTGGAGCCAAGAAAATCAAGACTATCACGGATATTTCTCTCAAGTGAGTCCACAAAAGTGAACACAGAGATAATCATAAAAATACCGATGGTTACCCCTAAAAGAGACAGCATAGTTCTCAGCACATTGGTAGTGAGTACCTGCCAGGCAAACCGGATACTTTCGACTAATAACTTTAAAAATATTCCCACGTGGTTTCTTTTTTAATCAGTGATCTGACGAGTCGCTATTTTCAGAACGTAAAGAATCAAAAAATGTAAACACGGTGGTGCTGCTATTACGTAAAAAACACATTATCCCTCGTGATCGGATTTTGATACTGTTAAGTGGACAAAGAAAAGAGGCAAACTGTTACAAAGAATAAGTGCTCGTATCTTTCAAATTATTATCAATCAAGGGTATATGACACTCAAGCAATAATTTCTATCTTTGCAAGCTATTTCAAAAATTTGAAGGAAAAACCCCGGAATACGGCTGAAATCAACCGGACCAATGGATAAGCACCATCCGGACACAGGCCTGACCCATTAAACAAAATACTAACAGATGAAATTATCTGCTTTTAAGTTCGAGCTCCCAGAAGACAGAATTGCACACTATCCAACCGAAAACCGCGATGACTCGCGCTTGATGGTATTGCATAAAGAGACTGGAGAGATTGAGCACAAAATCTTTAAAGACGTTGTTGATTACTTTGAGGAAGGAGATGTACTGGTAAACAATGACACCAAGGTTTTCCCCGCAAGGCTCTACGGACAAAAAGAAAAAACCGGTGCGCAGATCGAGGTTTTCCTCCTCAGAGAGCTCAATCCGGAAATGCATCTGTGGGATGTACTGGTAGACCCTGCCAGAAAAATTCGTGTAGGCAATAAACTGTACTTCGGTGAGGGAGAACTGGTAGCTGAAGTAATTGACAATACTACCTCCCGAGGCAGAACTATCCGCTTCCTGTATGATGGCAGCGATGAAGAATTTTACAAGACGATAGATACATTAGGAGAAACTCCGCTGCCTCGTACCATTCCCCGCGCTACTGAGCCTGAGGATCGTGAGCGCTTCCAGACCATTTACGCCAAAAACGTAGGTGCGGTAGCAGCACCAGTAGCTGGACTTCACTTCACGCAGCATGTAATGAAACGCCTGGAGATTAAAGGCATTGACATTACTTCTTTGACCCTCCATATTGGCCTGGGTACTTTCCGTCCGGTAGATGTGGAAGATCTCACCAAGCATAAAATGGATTCTGAAAACTACATGATTGGTCAGGAAACAGCCGATCTTGTAAACAAGGCCCTGGATAATAAAAGAAGAGTATGTTCTGTGGGAACAACTTCTATGAGAGCACTGGAATCATCGGTTTCAGCGGGTGGCAGGCTCAAGCCCAACGAAGCATGGACAGACAAGTTTATCTTCCCTCCATACGAGTTCAAAATCTGTAATGCCCTGATCACCAACTTTCACCTGCCGGAATCAACACTGTTGATGCAGGCAGCTGCTTTTGGTGGCTATGACAATATCATCAATGCTTATCAGGTAGCACAGAAAGAAGGCTATCGCTTCTTCAGCTACGGAGATGCAATGCTTATCATTTGATGAGCTGACAAGATTATCAGACAAAAGCCTCACTGTTTAGTGGGGCTTTTCTATTTTAGGCCATGCAAAAGTATGTGGTGATCGTAGCAGGGGGCTCTGGCACCCGAATGAAGAGGGAAATCCCGAAGCAGTTCATACCTGTAGCCGGCAAGCCCATCCTCATGCATACCCTCACCGCTTTTTACAGGGTATCCGAACAGATACAGATTATCCTGGTGCTTCCGGAAAGTCAGGTACTTGGCTGGAAGAGTCTTTGTGCACAGTATCATTTTGACGTCCCACACATCACTACCGTTGGGGGGGAAACTAGGTTTCACTCCGTAAAGAACGGCCTCAGCGAGATAAAGGGAAGCGGCCTGGTGGCCATCCATGATGGTGTACGCCCTATGGTAAGCGAACAGATTATTCTCAACTCCTTTGCCATAGCCGAGCAAAAGGGAAATGCCATTGCAGCAGTTCCGCTGAAAGATTCCATTCGCTGGAGCAGGGGTGAGGATAACAAAGTGGTAAACCGCAATGAATACCAACTGATTCAAACGCCCCAGACTTTTCAGATAGCCCTGATAAAAGAAGCCTTCAATACAGAACATGACCCAGGCTTTACGGATGACGCCACTGTGCTCGAAGCCACAGGGACAAAAATCCATTTGATTGAAGGAGATTACAGTAATATCAAAATCACCACACCGGAGGACCTGGTGCTGGCTGAATCTCTGCTCAAAGGCTCAAACTGATTTTTAAATCCTCAGGCTACCCGAACAGCACACGAGCTTTTTACGAGATGTTTTAGCTTTCGGCACTATGCAATCGATTGCCAGAAACACGAGCTGATCATTAATAATTCAGCGCGGCCCTTCACCCCATCAATCGGTTGAATTCAAGAGTATTTTCTTTAACTTATTGCACCATTATTTTTTCTAACATGTCGAAACGCGCAATCACTCTGCTTTCACTGGCAGGAATCATGTGTCTGTCTATTTTTTCCTGTAAGCAGGAACCTGAGTGGGTACCTCTTTTCAATGGTAAAGATTTAACGGGTTGGCAACCCAAAATTGCAGGCTATGACCTGGGAGACAATTTCGGCAACACCTTCAGTGTGCAGGACGGCCTGCTTACCGTCAACTACGATGCTTACGATACTTTCAATTATCGCTACGGACATCTTTTCTACGAGCAAAAATTCTCGAAATACCTGCTTAGGGTAGAATACAGATTTATTGGCGATCAGGTAAACGGAGGGGAAGGCTGGGCCACCAAAAACAGCGGTGTGATGCTACACAGTCAATCTCCCGAATCCATGACCAAAGACCAGGATTTCCCTATTTCTATAGAAGCCCAGTTTCTGGGAGGACTCAATAACGGAGACCGTCCGACCGGAAGCCTTTGCACACCCGGCACTCATGTGGAAATGGATGGCAAACTGGAAAAAAGACATTGCATCACAGCTGACTCACCTACCTATCATGGAGAAGAGTGGGTGACCATGGATTTCCTGGTACTGGGAGATGAGCTGGTAGCCCATATAATAGAAGGAGATACCGTGATGAAATACAGCAAGCCCATCATAGGTGGCGGAGTGGTCGATAAGTTTGATCCGGCTGTAAAAATGGATGGCAAGGCACTGACCGAGGGCTATATCGCACTGCAAAGTGAAAGTCACCCGATTCAGTTCAGAAAAGTACTGATCAAAGATTTATCAGGCGAATGAGAAAATACCTGTCGGGCTACCTGACAACTAACTATAGATAACACATAATCAACAACCCTAATTACTAGCATAATGAGTTCTCAGAATGGATTAAATAAAAGCAGGCTTTTCACTGCCAGTTGTATGGCGCTTACGGTTACCTCTATGACCTTTGCCATCCGGGCGGGTATCCTTGGCCAGCTGGGTACCGACTTTGGCCTGACCGATACACAGCTTGGTTTTGTTAATTCCATGGCTTTCCTGGGCTTTCCCCTGGCTACCATTTTCGGAGGCCTGGTTTATAACACAGTAGGCCCTAAAAAGCTGATGATCATTGCTTTTGTATCCCACTTATTGGGTCTGGGACTGACCATTGGTGCCGGTGGCTTCTGGACCCTCCTGATCTCTACCTTCTTTGTAGGTTTTGCCAATGGTAGTGTAGAGGCAGCCTGTAACCCTATGATTGCCGGTATGTATTCAGGAGATCAAACGGCAAAGCTGAATCGTTTCCATGTATGGTTCCCTGGAGGTATCGTTATCGGATCACTCGTCTCTAAGTTTATGACCGACCTGTCCATGGGCTGGGAACTTCAGATAGCGATAATGCTTATTCCAACACTGGCTTATGGTTTCCTCTTTATGGGACAGACCTTTCCGGCCAACGAGAGCTCAGAGTCCAATACAGCCTCTAATATTAAAAGCCTTTTATCTCCGCTCTTCATCTTCATGGTGATTTGCATGACGCTGACAGCTACGACAGAACTCGGTACCCAACAGTGGGTAGAGAAGATACTCGGCAACACAGGTGCCAGCCCTATGCTCATCCTGGCCATGGTTACCGGACTTATGGCCATTGGCCGTTTCTTTGCCGGACCGGTGATCCGCAGATTCAATCCTGCCGGAGTGCTTTGGGGCTCCTCCATCATTGCCGCACTGGCCATCTACCTGATGAGCATGGCAACCGGTGGAATGGTATACCTGGCTGCCGTACTCTTTGCCGTGGGTGTTATGTATTTCTGGCCAACAATGATTGGTTTTGTAGGAGAATATCTGCCTAAAACCGGGGCGCTGGGCATGTCTCTGATCGGAGGAGCGGGTATGTTTGCCACCAGTATCTGGCAGCCGGTGATCGGTGGATGGCTGGATGCCGAAAAAGCTGATGCACTGGCTTCGGGCATGACAGCTGAAGCTGCGGAGCTCGCTGCCGGACAGGCCACACTGGGGAATATCGTCTACTTCCCGCTGGTACTGGTTGTACTTTTCGGGCTGCTGTTTATGAACAGAAAGAAACTTGAAGCACAGAGAGTACCACAGTCAGGTCACTAGAAAAAACCAATCCGATGAGCATAAGCAAGGGAATTACCGGCAGGCTGAGCCTGATGATGTTTCTCCAGTTCTTTATCTGGGGAGGCTGGTTTGTAACACTGGGCACCTTTCTGGCCAATAACCTCAATGCGTCTGAAGCGCAGAAAAGCATGGCCTTTTCCACGCAATCCTGGGGTGCGATTATCGCCCCTTTTATTATTGGGCTGATTGCAGACCGGTTTTTTAATGCCGAAAAAATCCTGGGTGTCTTACATCTGCTGGGTGCATTACTCATGTACCTGATGTACAGTGCAGCAGACTTTGCCACCTTCTACCCTTATGTACTGGGTTATATGATTCTCTATATGCCCACCCTGGCACTGGTCAATTCGGTAGCCTTCCGGCAAATGGACGACCCTTCCAAACAGTTCCCACCTATCCGGGTATCAGGTACAATTGGCTGGGTCATCGCGGGACTTGTAATCAGTTATGTCTTTTCATGGGATTCACCTGAAGGCATTGCCAATGGTATGCTGAAGAACACCCTGCTGATGACAGCGGTAGCTGCCGGAGCCTTAGGCCTTTTCAGCTTTACTCTGCCAAAGACGCCACCTGCTGTTGCCAAAGGAACCCAAATAAAGCTCAGAGACATCCTGGGCCTTGACGCCCTCAAACTACTGAAGGATAAGAACTTCGCACTCTTCTTCTTTTCGTCAGTCCTTATTTGTATCCCACTGGCCTTCTACTACCAGCAGACCAATCCATTTCTCACGGAGATTCAGGTAAGCAATGCTACCGGAAAAATGACCATCGGACAGATATCGGAAGTATTGTTTATGCTGCTGCTCCCGATATTTCTGAAGAAATACGGCATCAAAAAAACGCTGTTATTCGGTATGCTGGCCTGGGCCATTCGCTATACTCTTTTCGCCTTTGGCAACCCGGATGAGCTGGTTTTTATGCTCCTGACCGGAATAGCCCTACATGGAATCTGCTATGATTTCTTCTTTGTGTCGGGGCAAATCTATACCGACTCCAAAGCCGGAGAAAAATACAAAAGTGCGGCACAGGGGCTTATCACACTGGCCACTTATGGTGTAGGTATGCTGATCGGGTTCTGGGCAGCCGGAAAAATCACCGCATACTATACGACAGGCACCGAACATGACTGGACCAGCATCTGGCTGTTACCGGCCGGTTTTGCGGTACTTGTCTTCCTTATTTTCACCTTTACCTTTAAAAACGAAACCGTAGAATACGATAAATAATATGAGTCAGAGAAAAATCAGATTAGGGATGATCGGAGGAGGTCATTCCTCATTTATAGGCATTGTGCACCGCATTGCCTCCTATATCGGAGAAGAATACAAACTGGTCGGAGGAGCCTTCGATACAGATCATGAACGCGCCATTGACTTTGCACGTTCGCTGGAGATAGATACCAACAGAGCCTATGCCAATATTGATGCTTTTGTGGAGGGAGAGAATGCCCTGCCCGCTGACGAACGCATAGAAGCAGTGGTGGTGGTAACCCCCAATTTTCTGCATTACCCCATGGCTAAGCAACTCATTGAGGCAGGCTTTCACGTGATTTGTGAGAAACCTGTGACAAACACTGCCGAAGAAGCCATCGAGCTGGAAGAATTAGTGGCTAAAAACAAGGTGGTCTTTGCCCTCACACATACCTACACAGGCTACCCTATGGTACGCCAGATGAAATCCATGATTGCCGAGGGAGTGATCGGTGATATACAAAAGGTAGATGCCCAGTATTACCAGGGCTGGATCAACCCGGTGATTCATGACAAAGAGAAAAGAAAATCAGTATGGAGGCTGGATCCCGCTAAAGCAGGACAAAGCTGCTGCATGGGAGATATCGGAGTTCATGCCTTTAATATGATTGAGTACACCACCGGACTGAAAACAGAAAAGGTGCTGGCAGACCTGAACACCCTGTATGAAGACAATCCACTGGATATTGATGGCACCGCCCTGCTGCGATTCGAAAATGATGTTCGCGGCATTGTAAGAGCCAGCCAGATTGCCACCTCAGAGGAAAACAACCTCCGCATAGCAGCCTATGGCACCAAGGGAGCCCTGAAATGGGAACAGGAAAACCCCAACTATCTGTATTACCTTCAGGATGGTCAGCCCACGCAGGTACTAAAACCGGGACATGAGTACAACGGAGAGTTTGCCAAAGTAAGCACCAAGATGGCGCCCGGACATCCTGAGGGCATTTTTGATTCCATGGCGAACCTCTATAGCGGAGCGGCCAGAGCGATCAAAGGAGAAGACTATATCGATGGAGCCTTTCCTACCATTCGCGATGGTGTAAGAGGGATGAAGTTTATTGAAGCTGTTTTAGACTCTGATAAAAACGGGAACAGCTGGACAGAAATAGTAGACTAAAGAAGAAAGACTCAAATGAAAACAATCAAAGGACCTGCCATATTTCTGGCACAATTTGCAGACGACACAGCCCCGTTCAATTCACTGGACAGTATTGCCAAATGGGCGAGTGACCTGGGCTACAAGGCCGTGCAAATCCCCACCTGGGACAGCCGGCTTATTGACCTGGACAAAGCTGCTGAAAGTAAAACCTACTGTGATGAACTCAAAGGCACTCTGGCCAATCATGGACTGGAAGTAAGTGAGCTTTCTACTCACCTTCAGGGGCAGCTGGTGGCAGTACACCCTGCCTATGAGGAGCTCTTTAAGGGTTTTGCTCCTGACGGCATGAATGCCAAACAGCGCAATGCCTGGGCTATCGATCAGGTAAAAAAGGCGGCAGTCGCATCCAGAAATCTCGGTATTGACGTACATGCCACTTTTTCAGGCGCTTTGGTCTGGCCTTATTTCTATAACTGGCCACAGAGGCCTGCCGGACTGATAGAAAAAGGATTTGCCGAGCTGGCAAAGCGCTGGGAGCCCATTCTCAATCACTTTGATGAGCAGGGTGTGGATGTATGCTATGAGGTGCATGCCGGAGAAGACCTCCACGATGGTACCTCTTTCGAGATGTTCTACGAAGCTACGAACAAGCACAAGCGTGTAAAGCTGCTTTACGACCCAAGTCACTTCATTTTACAGCAGCTGGACTATCTGGCTTACATAGACCATTATCATGAGTTCTTCGGCATGTTCCATGTAAAGGACGCAGAATACAATCCGAATGGTAAGTCGGGAGTATACGGTGGCTATCAGGACTGGAGAGACAGACCGGGCCGCTTCCGCTCTATCGGAGATGGCCAGGTGGATTTCCAGGGAATCTTCTCCAAAATGACTCAGTATGGCTACGATGGCTGGGCCGTACTGGAATGGGAATGCTGCATTAAGTCACCAGAGCAGGGAGCTCGCGAAGGTGCAGAGTACATCAGCCAGTTCATCATTGAGGCCACTGAGAAAAACTTCGATGACTTTGCCGATGCCGGCATCAGTGATGAGGAATTCAGAAACCTTTTAGGAATAGACTAAAATGAAGATTATGAAACGCGCAACAATATTTTTAGCCCTGCTGGTCATCGGTACCAGTGCTTTTGCTCAGATCAAAGACCCGAAAGCTACCGAGGTGTGGGACCCTGTCCCCAGAAAGGTGACTCCGGGAGCTACTAACGCTGCTCCGCCCTCAGACGCTATCGTTCTCTTTGATGGTAGCAATCTGAACGAATGGGCATCGAGAAATGACAAAGGAGCTGCCAAATGGGACGTAGCTAATGGTATTATGACCGTAAAGCCGGGTACCGGTGACATCATCTCTACCAGAAAATTCGGAGATATTCAATTGCATATAGAATGGCGTTCCCCCCTTGTGATCGAAAGTGAAGGTCAGGGACGAGGCAACTCCGGAGTTTTTCTGCAAGAGCGATACGAGGTACAGGTACTCGACAGCTATGAAAGCCGCACCTACTCCAACGGTCAGGCTGGGGCGATTTACAAACAATCAATCCCCCTTGTCAATGCCACGCGCCCTCATGATCAGTGGGAAACCTATGATATCATTTACAGTGCTCCTGTGTTCAACGAGGATGGCATCAAGGTAAAGTCGGCCTATATCACAGTGATTCACAATGGTGTTCTCATCCAGAACCATCAGGAAATCCTGGGAACTACTGAATATATCGGTTTGCCTAAAAATGAGGCTCACGGAAAAGCGTCTATCATTCTGCAGGACCATAGCAACACCACCAGCTTCAGAAATATCTGGGTAAGGGAGCTCTGAAAAGCAGATCAAACCAAAAAAAGGGAAGTCACATCAAAAGTGGCTTCCCTTTTTTGTTTGAGAGCCTGATTAGCGCTCTATCATAACCTTCCTGAAAACCGTTCCCTTTCTGCTCTCTACTTTCAGTATATAAATCCCTGCCTGGTAAGCTGATATATCAAGTACGACTCTCCTTTCGCGAATATCATTGAGAGATAGTCGCTCCTGTCCATTGATATCCGTCAACCTTATGGTTACCGGGCCAGGAGGCGCTGTTGTAAGATCGACTATAAGTCGGGTTGAAGCCGGGTTTGGATACATGTTCACTTCTTCATCGTCCAGTACCTCATCATCCAGTGAAGTAACCAGCATACCCTCACCGTTTAAGGGAATAAGGCTAGAACCATCATTGGAAGTAATCACCAGATTTCCGCTGTAGGCTCTGCCTTCTGTAGGACTGAATGTGACCATCAGTGTCATACTCTCAGATACCCCCAGGTCAAAAGTCGTTTGATCTACAGCAAAGCCAGGAGGTGGATTGACAGACGATACCTTCAGAACTCCATCACCTGTATTCTCAATCACGACAGATTCGGTCTTGCTCTCGCCTGAGTTGACTTCACCAAAGTCCAGGTTTACCGGCAATGTAAAGACCGGTCCCGTGACGGTCAGCACCCCATTCTGCAGATTAAAACTGTAGTTGTTATCACTACCTCCGGAAAGTACAATGTCATAGGTGCCTCTGTCGCTTTCGCTGGTGGCTGTGGTACTGGCCATGGGAGCAGTATCTATATCACTGACTCCGTCTCCGTTCACAAATCCGGTATAACTAATGATGAATTCCGGGTTGTCCTCCCCTTTGTTCCTGGTAGCGTCCGCTACCTCAGCGATTATTTCTGCCCTGGTCACTGACAATTCTCCATCCACCAGCTCAAAAGCGTAATTGCGGTCTGTCCCAGCGGTAAATGTAATCGGGTAACTTCCTACGTCCGAGGCAACCGTGGCTGTGGTAGAAGGCACCGGGGCTGAGTCAAGGTCACTTTCATCCTCCCCATTCACAAAGCCGGCATAGCTAAAGCTAAGCTCCGGATCAGATTCACCATATACCCTTGTCTGATCATCAGCTGTCAGAGTAAGTGTAGCCTTTGTAATGGTCAACTGCCCATCAGTAAGATCCAGGTTGTAGTTGTCATCCTGCCCTCCTGATAAGGAGATAGAGTAGTCACCCACAGGAGACAGCACAGTCGCTTCAGTGGCTATTTGAGGCACCTCTGTCAGACTACCCGCGTTATCATCATTCACAAACCCATCATAAGTAAGGGTGAGAAGTGGATTTTCATCGCCATAAGTCCTGGTTTTACCTTCAGCCCTAACCGACAGCAATGCCTTACTGACCTGTATGGTTTGCGTTACCGTTTCTTCCCGGTAGGTATCGTTACCAGACTGGATAGCAGAAATTATAACCTCTCCCACCCCTGAAAAGCTTAACTCATTTCCTGCTACTGTGGCGATAGAGGGATCAGAAATCTCGAAAGTAACCTCCAGACCAGAGGAAGCCACAGCACTCAGAGTTTCTGCATCACCATAGGTATCAATTCCAATATCGGTAAAGGTGATAGTCTGAGCTTCCTTTGCATCGATGACAGTAATGGCAAACACCTGTTCCGTAAACAGCTCTCCTAAATCTGTACTGCGAACTCTGACGGAGTAAGTGCTCTTCTGGGTAAAATCGAATACTTCCGCTGTTTTTAACTCATCGCCATCCATTGTGAAGGAGGCGTTATCCTCATCTCCTTCACCTGTGACCAATGTGTAAGTATGGCTATCTCCGGCATCATCATCCGTGGAGCTAAAGCTGCCAACAACAGTACCCACCATGAGCTTCTCCTCAACCTCTGTATTGCTCAATGAGATACTGAGCGGTGCATTGCCATCTATTACGGAAAAGGTTGAAGTTTCATCATGCCCTCTTAAACCTGTCTCATTCTTCGCATAGGTCTGTAACAAATAGTCACCTTCCGTCAATCCGCTGATATCGATATCCAACTCTATATCGACTGAGGTAGGTTTATCAGCCATCTGTACTTCCCCCTCTTTCACAAGCTCACCTGCACTATTAAATACTTTGTAACCTATAACTGTCAGGTAATCTTCATCTACACCACCTTCCGGTTCGATCGTGAAAGAAGAGACTTCCGTCATACTCCAAACCTTATCGGCATTCTGAAAACGAACTCCCAGAACGTGCTCTCCGGCAGACAGCTCACTTAAATCAATATCAAGTTCGCTTTCTGCAAAATCACCTGACAATACGTCAAAGGAAGTCGCTAACCCAATTCCCGGATCATCATCAATGAAATACTCTCCTTTGAGAAATCCACGATTAGAGTCGTCAATAGCATCCGGTTCAATATAAAACTCAACAGTCTCGGTCAAACCCCAAAACCCGTCCTGCATCACCCTGACACCAAGGATATGCATACCTGCCTCCAACCCCTCGGTATCAAAGGTGAATTCTCCTTCCAGATAGCGCTCTGCAGGAATTGAGAATGCAATGGCTTTGCCAACACCCGGGTCTGTATCAAAGAAATACTCCCCGCTGGTAAGCTGAGCACTGAGATCATGTAGAGAAAAGAGCCCGCATAAAACCAGAAGCATCAGACGGCTCATGGATAAATTGCTAAAGAAATTCATCTTACTGGTTCCCTTTAGCCCTGGCTCTTACCCGTACTTTTAAGCCCTCTCCGGGTTTCACTGTTTTTTTATCAAGCTGCAGAGATTCAACCACCGGAATAGATGGCTGATTGGAGTACCGCCAGACAGGACCATCTATCCATGGAGTTCCCCCCCCGTAAATACCAATATTGGTACCATCAGTGCCATTGGCTATCCCCACGGATCCCTCAATCAAATGGTAATCTCCAAAGGGAGTTCTCCCTCTAATGGGGTCAAAAAAACCTGACCTATCCACAGCAAGTCTGACCAGAGACCCGCGTTCAATACTCAAATTTGAAATCACCGGTTCTATGTTTCCTGTTTCCAACAAGTCACGAGTGGTAGCTGGGCCCATCACAATGCAGTTTTCAAGTTCAAGGTTCGAAGATTTGAAAACCAGACGTTCTTCTGATCGTCCAAAACCAGTTGCCAACAGAAAAACGGAGTTCTCAAATTTTAAATTTTCAAAAGGAACTTCCTGCTCATAAAGATCCACTCCCTCTGAATCCTGATCGTAAACCTGAGAATTATAGGCACCTGATACCATGACAACATTGTTAGCGAATAAATTATCTCCCTCGCCAAGGACAAGACCAAAAGCAGAAGCTATAGTAAAAACGTTGTTGGTGAATTTAACATTGACAATATTCTGCCCTAAAGCAGCTCGTAAACTAGCGATACTACGAACTACAGCTAAGCCATCAAGTGAGTCCCCATCTTCTCCCGATCTTATGCTTTCAAAAGAGCATTCGCTTATCGAAATATCCTTCACTGACTCCGATTGTCCCTCAAGCAACCCATAAATTAATCCATAGAACCGTAAACCGTAGAGTTTTGATCCGGAGGCATTTTCACCCAGAGTCATTTCCCCAAAAAAAGTCTTACTCAGTCGGTTCTCAAAAGAAGGTCCTCCGGGATGACCATAAGCTCCTTCACCAATAATCACCAGTTGTTTGTCCAGAGTCAGAGATCCCCCGGAGCTGGAATTCTTATTTAACAAACCATAAGGAACATATGAACCCTTTACCAATATGGTATCCCCTGCATTGGCCTGATCAATGGCTACCTGTAAATCAGTGAAGCCTGCAAGACTATTGACACCATTATCTACTGTGTGCACTGTTGCCAACGCACCAAAACAGCCAAGAAAACATATTAAAGAGAATAAATACTTCATAATCACGACACTTTAGTTGAGTATGAAAATAATCAAGACCCACCTCAAAAGGCAACCATTCGAAGAGATTTTGGCCCGTTCCGAAAATTGATAATCAAAGACTTAGTCAGCCTTCAGGGAATTCGCAGGATTCACCAGTGCCGCCTTAAGAGATGTGCCTCCTACTGAGAGAAAAGTAATAAGCAAAGAAGCACCAAACACCAAAGCAAATACGCTTAAACTAATGGCTTCCCGGTACGGGAAATTCTGCAACCACCCATTCATGGCCCAATAAGCCAGCGGCCAGGCAATGAGATTGGCCAGGACCACAAGGGACATCAGCTCCCTGGTTAGTAAACTAGTTATGCTGATAACTGAAGCACCCAGTACCTTTCTCACGCCTACTTCTTTTTGCTTGCTCACCACAATTTGCATAGCCAGCCCCAACGCGCCCAGACAAGCCATGATGATGGCCAGAGAAGTGAATACTCCGAAGGTTCTCACAAAGAACTTCTCAGACTGATATGCCCGCTCGATCCGGTCATCTATAAAGGTCATCTCCATAGGTACCGTATCAATCAATTGATCATAAGTGCTTTGAATGGCAGCAATGGCTCCTGATAAATCATCGCCTGCGAGCTTTACAGACATCACATTAAAACGACCGGGACTCCCTTCATTGAGCTGAAAGTACACCGGACCTATCTCCTTATGGAGAGTTTCCAGATGAAAGTCTTCCGTAACACCGATGATAAAGGGATCGAAACCATCATAGACATGAACCTGCTGCCCCAGCACCGTCTGTTCATCGAAGCCCAGATGCTCCATGGCTGTGCGGTTGATTATTAACCCGGCCGTGGGTTCTCCACTAAAAGTACCATAACCTTCTCCCAGCAACAGAGGTACTTTGTAGAAATCGAAAAAGTCGCGGTCGACCTGAAGATAATTCATGGTGATCTCTTCCGAGACTCCCGGCAGTATGAGTCCATTGGTTTGGGAGAGTCCAAAATCGCTGACAGGCGCCATATTCGACCCACTCACAGCCGCTACTTCAGGGTTGCCCAGTAAGGCCCGCTTCAAAGGCTCAAACTGACTGTTTACTGCTTTGGGCTTTACATTGACATGCACAATGGCTTCTGTCTCGATTCCCAACTCTTTATTCATGAGAAAGCCGAATTGCCGGAAGACAATACCGGTGCTCAACATGAGTGTAACGGACATAACAAACTGAGTCACAACCAGACTCTTTCTGAACACCCTGGTGGTTTTCCCCTGCCTGGACAAGCCTCCTTTCAGACTTTTCACCACCTGAAAGCCTGACATATAGAAAGCCGGATTTATGCCGGCCAGCAGCCCCAGAACGACCGTCAATCCTATGAACTCAGGAATCATCAGGCCGTGTTGACCGATATCAAAAATCAGAGACTTACCAGAAAGCTCCGTAAAATAGGGAAGGGCCAGATATACAATAAAAGCTGCGAGCATCAGCCCCAGAACAGACATGGTCAATGACTCGATAATAAAACGTACAACTAACTGGAGCCTGTGTGACCCCATCACCTTTCTCACCCCTACTTCTTTTGCCTGATCGAGTGCCTGGGCCGTAGCCAGATTCATATAGTTGAAAGCTGCGATAAGCAAAATGAACACCCCTAATACCCCCAGCAAATACAGGTACTGCTCGCTGCCATTCGCTTCAAATTCCTTTTGCATATCTGACTTCAGGTGAATGTCAGTAAGAGGCTGAGCCCCTAAATGCATATTGAGCTTTTTGAAAAAACCAGGAGCGTGCTCGTCCTCAATGGCCGGCAACTGAGCTGTAACCACTGAAACATCCTTATCGGCCTGGAGTTTGAAATAGCTGTGCTGCATGACAAATGAGCGTATACCTCTCCATTTGTTCTCAGCCACCCCGGTTTTCATCGACAAGAGGAAGTCCATATGCAGGTGAGAATTGAGCGGCATATCTTCAAAAACTCCGGTGACCTTCAGTTCCAGCACCCTTTCATCAGTCGGGAAATTCACCTTCATGACCTTACCCAGGGGAGAATCATTCCCAAAATAGCGATCTGCCGCTCTCTGGGAAATAGCCATGGTGTAGGGCTCATCTAAAACCTCGCTCTTGGAGCCAGACAGAAGATTGAAGGAGAAGAAATCAAAAAAGTTATCCGTAGCAAAAGCAGCCCTCCCCTCTTCCAGTGTTTCATTGAGTGTTTCAATCAACACGCCACCCTCAATATTCTTGATCTGGCAATAGCTCTCTATGGCCGGAATCAATTCATCAATCACAGGCATGAAGTAGTTTCTCATTTCCACCGTATTGACAACCTGCCCTCCCATGGGGTAAGTTTTGGTGAGCCTGTACATTCGGTCAGCGTCCTGATGAAACTGATCAAAACTCCTTTCAGTACGAATAAACAGCAGGATGACGAAGCAGGTAGCCAGGCCCGTGCCCAGCCCGAAAATATTGATAAAAGAGAAAGTGAACTGCCTGCGGAACCTGCGCAGGACCATTTTCAGATAGTTAAAATACATTGCGATATGTGTTTGAGTTGACCTGTAATACTTCGAATGGTGTGCCGTTCTTTTCCTTTTTTTGACCGTATAGGAAAAGAGTAAGGCCAGGCAGTGGGAAAAATACTGCCACTGTGCCCTGAATTGAGATTTGGTTCTAAGGTGGGCCCAATACATTTCCTCCATATCTCCCAGCAAGTCATCTACATCCGCAGGGCTGCAGAGCCAGGCGAAGAGGCGGGTAATCCAGCGGGGTGGAATGGGGTTCCTGCTATCTTTCATAAAAAATCTGCAAGTGCCAGTTTTGCATTCGGACTCTCCCAAAGCTCATCTCTGAGATGCTTGATCTTTGCCAGTCCCTTCTTCCCTTCCATGGTAAGAGAGAAGAAGCGTTTCTTCCTGCCCCCTCTTTCTTTGGTAGCCCCTCCAAGACGAGACTCAATAAACCCTTTCTCCTCCAAACGCGTGATGGTGGAATGAAGGGCTCCGATGCTTATTGTGCGATTGGCCCTGCGCTCAATATCTTCTTTGACAGAAACCCCGTAAGAGTCATCTCCTAGTGCCGCGATGGTGAGCAATACCAGTTCCTCAAACTCCCCTATGAAACCTCTCATGCTTCAAACATACATGATCTTTTTATTTATTTCTACATTTGAGAACAAATAAAATCAGCACAAGCCCGAAAGCGCTATGGATCAGCACCTGGTTAACTACAGACTTCCTTTTTTAATCTGGCTGACGGCATAGTCTACAGCCCGTGTGGTAAAAGCCATATAGGTCAGAGAGGGGTTCTGACAGGCTGAAGAGGTCATAAAGGCACCGTCTGTTACAAATACATTTTTCACGGCATGTACCTGATTCCACTTGTTGAGCACTGAGGTTTTCGGGTCTCGTCCCATTCTGGCCGTTCCCATTTCATGGATTCCTAGCCCCATATTCGCACCCAGGTCAAAGGTTTCTACTCCTGTGAAACCTGCCGCCTCCAGCATTTCTGCTGCCTGAGTGACAATATCCTTTCTCATGGCCATAGCGTTTTCTCCAAAGGCCGCATCGAAATTGACAGTTGGCAATCCCCACTGATCCAGTTGATCATAGTCCAGGGTCATTTTATTGTCATGATCGGGCAGACATTCTCCAAAACCTTCCAGCCCGAGCGTCCATTGTCCCGGATAAAAGAGCTGCTCCTTGGCTGCTTTTCCTACTTTCATTTCAGCGATACCCCGGGTCCAGTCCTCTCGTGAAGAATAGCCCTGATAGCCGTAGCCTCTGAGAAAGTCGGATGTTTGTGATGCCTTATCCAGGTTTCTGAAGCGTGGAATATAAATCCCATTTGGTCTTCTGCCCTTATCGTATTTGTCCTGAAAGCCCTCATGCTTGCCAAAAGCACCAACCTCCAGGTGATGATCCATCATATTGTGCCCTAGCTCTCCACTGTCATTTCCCATACCATCCGGAAAGCGGTCGCTCCTTGACTGCAGCAGTATGGAAGTGGACCCTACGGTTGAGGCGCAGAGAAAAACGACTTTGGCATAAAAATCCTGACGTTCTCCCGAGTTTCTGTCAATCACACTTACCCCTTTGGCTTTTCGGGATTCTTTGTCGTAGATCACCTCACTCACAATGGCGTCTGTGGCAATGGTCAGGTTTCCTGTAACTTTAGCGGCTGGTAGCGTACCCGCCAGACTACTGAAATACCCGCCATAAGGACAACCTCTTCGACATCGGTTTCTGTACAGACAGGGAGTTCTACCCCCGTCATTGGCGTGTTCCAAAGGAGCCGTGAGGTGAGCCGTGCGACCAATGGTAACAAAGCGGTTTTTGATTTTAGCTTCTACAGCCGACTGGAAATGACTTTCCACACAGCTCATCTGCATGGGTGGCAAAAAATGTCCGTCAGGGAGCTGAGAAAAGCCCCGCCTGTCTCCACTAACCCCTATAAATTTCTCCACATGATCGTACCAGGGAGCAATATCTTTATACCTGACCGGCCAGTCTACCCCATAACCGTCTTTGGCGTTAGACTCAAAATCCATGGGGCTCCAACGGTAACTTTGCCTGCCCCAGGTAAGTGACCTCCCCCCCAGCTGGTAGCCCCGCATCCAGTCAAATCTTCGGGTTTCCTGATAAGGGTGCTCACTGTCTTTGACGAAGAAGTGTTTTCCCGCTTCGTCAATGGTATACCCCGTACGACTTTGTTTGGGATAATCAGTCTCCAATTCGTCAGGGGGTACGGTCCCTCTGTTGGGCAAATCCCATTTATCAAGCGCGGCTGTTGTATAGTCTTTGACATGATCCACATTTTTGCCCCGCTCGAGCACCAGTGTTTTCATTCCTTTTTCACTGAGCTCTTTTGCGGCCCAGCCTCCGGTAATACCTGAGCCTACAACAATGGCATCAAAAGTCCGGTCCTGAGCAGTTTTGTGGATTATGTTCATAGTCTAATCTTTATTATGTAATAGCAAACTATTGCATAATCTGACAATTTGAAAACCACCACTCAAGTCTTATTAAAGACTTATGAATCAGTATTTTTCAAATATCAGGGTTGACCCTGACAAGATGCTGGCGTTCAGCATTTTCGTCTGTTATTCATTTTTTAAATGAATAAGGCTGGGTCAAAAAATTGAGCACTAAATAAACAAAAAAACCCTGACGCCAGGCATCAGGGTTTTGTTTCATTTTCTTAAAAATCAGACACTCGACCAGGCTTTGGTACCCGCCTCATAAGGTATACATCCTTCGTAAACCTGAGGAATAGGGTCATAAGCCATGACCGTCTCGCCTACCAGCTCAGAAGTAAAGTAGCTTCTGAAAGTGGCCGGCACTACGTTAACGGTAAAGTAGGTCATCAGAAACTCCTCTGATTTCTCAGAGTTTTCATCCTGAAGACTTGCATAATAGGCCTTACTCTTCGCATCGTCATTTTCAAAGCCAATCATGAAATCATTAATGACCTGAGTCACCTGCTCAGTCGTAGCCTTGTTGAAAGAAGTGTCCTGTGTATCGTCATAGCTCTTCACAAAAGCGGCCAGCCCTCTTCTGAAGTAATCGCTGTCTTTTTCTTTGTACAATACTTTCAGAGCCTGATCGAGGTGGTTTACCACACCTGCATCGGTAGCCCCCGGGGTACTGGTCTTTGGCGCAATGGCCTCACAGATCTTTTCCATTTGAGCAGCTTCTGCCGGTGTGAAAAATACCGGCAACCAGCCCACTTCAGGAGCAGATGGTGAACAGCTCTGCAATGCTCCAAACAATGCAGAAGAGGAAAACAGGGCTGCTGAGCCCAATCCTATATTCTTAAGTGCTTTTCTTCTTTCCATGATTTAGAGATTTCCTTTTTTAACCTGATCTGCTGCGTAATTAGCCGCTCTTGCTGAGAAAGCCATGTAACCGAGTGATGGGTTATGACAAGCTGCAGATGTCATAAATGCACCATCAGTAACGAATACATTTTTACAGGCATGTACCTGGTTCCACTTATTCAATACAGAGGTTTTAGGATCGCGTCCCATACGGGCAGTACCCATTTCGTGAATACCAAGTCCCATATTCGGGCCATTGTCATACGTACCCACATTCTTGAAACCAGCCGCTTCGAGCATTTCTGCTCCGGCAGTCATCATGTCTTTACGCATTTCGTATTCGTTGTCGTGGAAGTTACCGGCATCGAATTTAACCTGAGGCAAGCCCCACTGATCCAGGTTGTTCTCATCCAGCATCATATAGTTCTTATGCTGAGGCAGAATCTCACCAAAACCACCGATTCCCATGGTCCAGCCTCCCGGCTCCATGGCCATGTCCTTCACTTTACCACCGACTCTTTCTTCAACAGCCAGTTTTCGGCCCCAGCCTTGTCGGCTGGCTCCTCCCTGGTAACCGTAGCCCCTGATGAACTTGTCCATCTTGGTACCTGGCCCCATGTTTCGGAAACGTGGAATATAAATACCATTGGCTCTTCTGCCCTTGTAATATTTGTCTTCGAAACCATCGATGCTACCATAAGCTCCCACTCCCAGGTGGTGGTCCATGATATTGTGACCGAGCTCACCACTATCATTACCCAGTCCATTGGGGAAGCGGGCACTCTTAGACTGCAGCAGGATAGCAGCAGAAGCAATAGCAGAAGCACAAAGGAAAATTACCTTGGCATAGTACTCAGTGGATTCTTTGGTGTTTTGATCGATAGCCCTGACACCGATCGCCTTCTTCTGACTGTCGTCATAAATCACCTCATGTACAATAGCGTCCGTCACAATGGTGAGGTTACCACTTTGTACACCGGCAGGCAGCGTAGAAGAAAGGCTTGAGAAGTATCCACCATAAGGACAGCCTCTCATACAACGGTTTCTCATCAGACACTGAACACGTCCGCCCGGGTTTTTATGATCAGGCTGACTTTTGCTCAATGGCTCTGTCAGGTGAGCCGTTCTACCGATAGTCACCCATCGGTTGTTCCAT
Source organism: Roseivirga sp. UBA6061 (assembly GCA_002427745.1). Lineage (GTDB taxonomy): Bacteria > Bacteroidota > Bacteroidia > Cytophagales > Cyclobacteriaceae > Roseivirga. The sequence continues at coordinate 20,746 of DIYF01000171.1, forward strand.
TTACTCTCTACTGCCTTGGCAAACTTCTGCTCTACACAGTTCATTTGCATCGGTGGCAGGAATATACCGTCAGGCAGCTGCTTCAGGCCACGCTTTTCTCCACTTACGCCAATGTAGCGCTCAACATAGTCGTACCATGGCTTAATATCTTTGTAGCGTACAGGCCAGTCCACGGCAATACCATCTTTTAGGTTAGCGGTGAAATCGACATCGCTGAGTCTGTAGCTCTGACGACCCCAGGTAATGGAGCGTCCACCCAGGTGATAGCCTCGCATCCAGTCGAAACGTGTATCTTCCTGATAAGGGTGTTCACTGTCTTTTACAAAAAAATGGCGATGTGCCTCAGCTGTAGTATAGCCTGTTCTGTTTTGTTTTGGGTAATCTTTGGCGATGACATCCGGAGGAGTCTGTCCACGGTTGGGAAGGTCCCAGGTGTCTAGTGCGGCAGTGTGATAGTCTTTTACATGTTCGATTTTTCGTCCACGTTCAAGCACAAGGGTTTTCATACCATTCTCACTCAGCTCTTTAGCTGCCCAGCCTCCACTAATTCCGGACCCTACCACAATGGCATCATAGGTCCGTTCTTGTTTTGCTTTGAGGTTCAAGTTCATAGAGTTCTTAATTTCCAGTTCACTAAAAATTGCGATCGTATCCAGCGCGATTAGGATAGATCAGAAATATAATGAATCTCGCAGAAAAAAACGGTGGTACCTCTTTTAAAGGCGTGTACTTATGTCAGGTGGAATTGACGGGGAGGGGCTAAAACAAAAAAGTAGCCGGGAGGCTACTTTTGATTAATATTCGTCTTCGTTGAAAAAGAAATCTTCTTTAGTCGGATAGTCTGGCCAAATCTCCTCAATGTTCTCATAAGGCTGACCATCGTCTTCAAGTTCCTGTAGGTTCTCTACCACTTCCAGCGGAGCTCCTGATCTGATTGAGAAATCAATCAACTCGTCCTTAGTGGCCGGCCAGGGTGCATCTTCTAAATAAGAAGCTAACTCTAATGTCCAGTACATATTTCCTTTATTTTATTGGCGTGCAAAAGAATGTAATTAAAACTTAAAAATCAAACACCAAAGGTCAATTATTTTGACTGCCAACCTGTCGTTTCAGAAAAGCCATCCATTGGTTATTCTGCCGACTTTAATTGACTGAGAATCATTTTCTTGACCTTCACCTTTCTTTCCTGCTGTTCGAGTTTACCTCCTATCATCTGATGAAAACCACTACTGGTATTAAACTTCTCCAGATTCTCTTTAAAGGCATTCAACTCCCGCGTATCACGGTCCAGCAAGTCCCTTAAAATACGGTTGCGCAACCTGTTCTTATCCTTCCCCTGATCTTTGCCTTTCAGTCGCTTATCTACCATACTGTTCAAAAAAAGCTTTTCGCTCAGCATGTCGTACTGCATCAGGTATGCCGACTGCAGTTCGCCCATATCTTTTTTACTCACAGGGCCCAGTGCCTTCCATTCCGTTTTCACTGCGTTAAGATCTACTTCCGGAATCAAGGCCTCATTCAGGCTTTTGAGTTTTTCTATAAACTCTTCTTTGTTCTTTTTATTGGCACCAAGATTCGATTTATCAGCCACTTTCTTTGACTTCTTCGCATCATTCCAGGCCTTTTTTGTCAAAGTCTGAAATTGTGACCAGAATTCGTTTTGTTTCTCTCGCTTAATACGGCCCAGTGTTTTCCACTCTTCCATAAGCTCCGTATTCAGAGATTTCAACTTAGCCAAAGGAACATCCTTCAGTTTTTTGGCTGCCTCTTTCAGAAAATCTTCATAGTTGGCTTCTTTCTCAACCATCATTTTTTCCAGGTCAGCATAAAAAGAAGCCCTTCTGCCATAGAAACCGTCTATAAGCTCTTTGTAGGCTCCTTCAATGGCTTCCTTATGATCTTCTGCCACGGCTCCGGTCTTCGTCCATTTAGACTGCAGCAGCTTCACCGCTTCAGTAGCTGATTTCCATTCACTGCTTTTAGTCGCTTCCGTCAGCTCGGCCAGCAGAGCCGTCTTGATCTCGAGGTTTTTTGCCCTGTTTTGAGATATAAGGCCTTCCAGCTGCTCTTCATAAGCACAAACCTTTTTGTATAGTGACTCAAAATCTCCCAGGGCATCGGCAGCAGGTATCACCTTCTTGAGGTGAAGCAACTTCATTAAATAAGATCCTTTGTTGGAAGCTGCATTGATATTAGCCTCCACCTTAGCCATATCTTTTACGATCAGGTCAAAACGCTCCTGAAAATAGGCCAGGGTCTCATCTTCTGAGGTCCTCACCTCTCCTATCTCTTTCTCAGGAAATTCCAGAAAGGCATTCCTGAAAACCTTTCCCTCTCTGATGACGCCAAATGCTGATATTTCTGCCAAAACGTATAAAATTCAAAATCTGCCCGAAAATACTTAATTCGGCCTTCTGGAAAAGCGCCCGTAGGTTTTTTTTAGCATATTGCGACTCAACCACAGTAATATGAGTGACGAAAAAATCATCTTTTCGATGGCCGGGGTCAGCAAAATCTACCCGCCCAGCAAACAGGTCTTAAAGAATATCTATCTCTCTTTCTTTTATGGAGCCAAAATTGGCGTTTTAGGTTTGAACGGAGCCGGTAAATCCTCCCTGCTACGGATCATAGCAGGAGTCGACAAGGAGTATCAGGGTGAGGTAGTATTCTCACCGGGCTATTCTGTGGGGATGCTGGAGCAAGAGCCAAAACTTGATCCGAACAAGACGGTGAAAGAGGTGGTGGAAGAAGGCGCCAAAGAAACGGTAGACCTGCTGAAGCAATTTGAAGAGATCAACCTCAGGTTTGCCGATCCGGATATTCTGGAGAACCCTGATGCCATGAACGACCTGATTGAAGAGCAGGGCAAGGTACAGGAGAAACTGGATCAGTTGAATGCCTGGGAGCTGGATAACAAGCTCGAGCGTGCCATGGACGCGCTCAGAACGCCTCCGGCAGATGCGAACGTAAAGAATCTGTCGGGTGGAGAGAAAAGAAGGGTAGCCCTGTGCCGCCTGCTGATTCAACAGCCTGACGTGTTACTCCTGGATGAGCCTACCAACCACCTGGATGCTGAATCGGTACATTGGCTTGAGCAGTTTCTGCAGCGATATGAGGGTACGGTAATTGCCGTGACCCACGACCGCTACTTCCTCGACAATGTGGCAGGCTGGATTCTGGAACTGGACCGAGGCGAAGGTATTCCATGGAAAGGAAACTACTCCAGCTGGCTGGATCAAAAACAAAAGAGGCTGGCCGATGAGGAAAAAACGGAATCTAAGCGCCAGAAGACATTACAAAGAGAGCTGGAATGGGTACGCATGGCTCCCAAAGGGCGTCAGGCAAAAGCCAAAGCCAGACTGGGTGCTTATGACAAGCTATTAGGACAGGAGGCCCGGGAGAAAGAAGCCAAGCTGGAATTGTATATACCACCGGGACCAAGACTTGGCACCAAAGTGATAGAGGCCAAAGGTGTTTCCAAGGCTTTTGGCGATAAGCTCCTCTATGAAAACCTCGAGTTTTCTCTGCCCCAGGGCGGCATTGTGGGCATTATAGGGCCGAATGGTGCTGGTAAAACTACCCTGTTTAACCTGATTACGGGAAAAGCAGAGGCCGACCAGGGCACATTCGAAGTGGGTTCTACAGTGGACATTGCCTATGTAGATCAGGAACACGACTCACTGGACCCCGATAAATCTGTCTGGGAGGTGATCTCAGAAGGTAATGAGCTGATTCCTCTGGGAGGAAAAGAAATTAATTCACGGGCTTACGTGAGTCGCTTCAACTTTAATGGTACCGATCAGAATAAGAAGGTGGGACAGCTGTCCGGGGGAGAGCGCAACCGCGTTCACCTGGCACTTACCCTAAAGCAGGGAGCCAATCTCTTGCTGCTGGATGAGCCGACTAACGACCTGGACGTAAATACACTCCGGGCACTGGAGGAAGGCCTTGAAAACTTCGGAGGTTGTGCAGTAGTTATTTCTCACGACCGCTGGTTCCTCGACAGAATATGTACCCACATACTGGCCTTTGAGGGCGACTCTCAGGTGTATTGGTATGAAGGCACCTACTCCGACTATGAAGAAAACCGGAAAAAGCGCCTGGGTGACAAAGGACCTACCCGTATTAAATACAAGAAGCTTGGGTAATCAGGTATCAGGAAATCAGTAAACAGGGTTTTGACCTGCTATTCACTGATTTCCTGTTTTCTGCCCCTTAAAAATGAAAGGTAATATTTTGATGCAGATCAGGGCTTAAGCTTTTTGCCACAGGACAGTTAAGTCCCACATTTTTAAGCCAATCTCTGTCACTTTCTGAAGCCTGACAGTTATCCCAGTAGAAATCTACTTTCAACTCAGATATTCTTCTTGGATTAGCTGCCATGATTTTAGTTGTCTCGAGGTGCATTCCGGTCATATCAATACCGTTTTTCTCCCCGGCAATGGCCATCACGGTCATCATACAGCTACCAAGAGCAGCGGCCACGGTATCGGTGGGGGAAAAAGTTTCTCCTTTTCCGTTGTTGTCTACCGGAGCATCGGTAATAAAACTGTTGCCTGATTTTACATGGGTAGCGTTTGTCCGCAAGCTTCCAGTATACGCTGATTTGACTGTGATCATAAACTAAGCACTATAAATTTTCGTTAATTTAGAAACTCAAAAACTGACCCACAAAGCTACATGCGTTTATTATATAGCAGTCTTGTCATAACCCTTCTTATTTGTTCTACCAGCATGGTTTCGGCCCAGTCATCTTCGGCCTTCCAAGATGAGGAGTATACCGTAGAAAATGTTTTTGGTGTGAAAAACGCCACCAACGGTGGACTCGTCAGTGCCATCTATTTCAGGCATTCGCGTATGCTTGCCAATGATAATCTGATGCACCTGGGCATAGAGTTATCAAACACCAAACATCCCAGGGAAACACGTGAGACGACTTTCACAGGTAGCAACTTTATTTTTGGTAAGTCAAACTACCTGATCTCTATCAGACCTACCTATGGCCGTGAGAAAATCTTCTTTAAAAAAGCGCCACAGCAAGGCGTAAGAATTTCAGGTATGGTAGCTGCAGGACCTTCTATTGGACTGGAAGCTCCTTATTATATAGACCTGGGCGGAAGAAGTGAACAATACGATCCTGCTCGTCATGGCAGAAATGAAATTGTAGGCAATGCCGGACCTTTCCGGGGCCTTTTTGAATCTCAGATTGTACTGGGTGGTTTTTTCAAGGCATCGCTCACCTTTGAGACCAACAGCACGAAAAACAAAGTATTTGGTATCGAGGCGGGTTTTCAAATCGAGGCATTTACCCGTGATATTGAAATTATTCCCGTAGCCAACAACAGAAGCACTTATACGGCTGCGTTTATCGCTCTGTACTTCGGCAAGAGAAGATAAACGAGCACCTCAGCTCAATCTTCCGAGACCCGATCCCTGCCATTTTCGGTTCACAAATCAGCATGCTGCTACTTTCCAATCATTGTAGTTTAGTTTGAACCTTATCCGTACCTTTGTGTTAACAGTTTATCGGAGGAGAATATGATAGAACTACCTGTAGTTTCGAAGGAGACAAAACCAAGAAATAGAAAGCCCGACTGGCTGAGAGTAAAGCTGCCAATTGGTAAAGAATATGCCAAGGTACGCAAGCTGGTTGACGAATATAAACTGCACACCATCTGTGAAAGCGGCAATTGCCCCAATATGGGTGAATGCTGGGGAGCAGGTACGGCCACCTTTATGATATTGGGTAATGTTTGTACCCGAAGCTGTTCGTTCTGTGCCGTAGCCACGGGAAGACCACCAGAGTATGATGCAGATGAGCCCAGACGTGTGGCAGAAGCCATTAAGCTTATGGGCGTGAAGCATGCCGTAATTACTTCAGTAAACAGAGATGAGCTGAAAGATCGCGGTGCAGAAATCTGGTACAACACTGTAGTAGAAACCAAGAAGATCAGCCCGGAAACGACCATTGAAACCCTGATACCTGATGTAAAGGGAAACTGGGAGGCCCTGTATCGTATGATTGATGCCAGCCAGGAAGTGGTTTCGCACAATATGGAAACTGTGGAAGCCCTTTACAGAAGAGTGCGTCCGCAGGCCAAATACCACAGAAGCCTTGAGCAGCTGAAGAGAATCAAGGAATACGGTAAGAGGTCAAAATCAGGAGCCATGCTGGGAGTAGGAGAAACTGATGATCAGGTATTCAAACTCATGGATGACCTGGTGGAAGTAGGCCTGGATGTACTGACGCTGGGACAATACCTGCAACCTACCAAGATGCACCTGGAAGTAGCCGAGTATGTGCATCCTGACAAATTCGAGTTCTTTAAAGAAGAAGGACTGAAAAGAGGTTTGAAATACGTGGAATCAGGTGCTCTGGTAAGATCATCTTACCACGCAGAGCGTCACGTGCACGTTTGAGATAAAAATTCTAAATGAAGAAAGAGCCGTTCTGGGAAATCAGAACGGCTCTTTTGTTATAAGCACAACTGTACTGCCCCCTGTGAAGAAGCCATTTGACCAGGGCTCCTGATCATATTTTTAAAAGATGATTTTGAATACATCGTATTATGATGTATTATTGTTCTATGTATTCGAGAGAATTATTAAAAGGTATTCTCAAACCGGTAATACTCAAGCTGCTTTCAGAGCATGACAAGATGTATGGCTACGAGATTGCCCAGCATGTAAAAGAAAAGACTGAGGGTAAGATCCTGATCAAGGAAGGTTCACTGTACCCTACTCTGCACAGCCTTACCCATGACGGGTACCTTATCACAGAATCAGTGATGGTGGGAAACCGCACCAGGAAATACTATAAGCTGACCCCCGAAGGAAAAGGGCAGGTAGCATCAGTATTGAATGAACTCTTTGATTTCCGAGCCACACTGGCTCTGCTATTTGGAAACGAAAAACCGGCCCTATCATGATCACTGACTTACAGGCAGAACAAATCAGGCAGTACCTGTTCACTGAACAGCTCACAGATATTGACCTTATCGATGACCTGACAGACCATATCTCTTGTGAGATAGAGTCTCTGATGACCCTCAACAGCATCTCTTTTACAGATGCTTTTGAAGCAGCCAGGCATAAAATACTACCGGCTGAGCCCTTTCAGGTTCAGCGCGACACCAAACTTTTAATGTCAAAAACTCCAAATATCATGATTAGAAAAATTGCCTTTATTGGTGGCTATGCCAGCACTATTTGCCTGCTCGTAGCCATTACACTCTTTGCCCTCTCTTCAATGAGTGAGAGAAGGATTGATCTTGCCAGGTATTCCGTTCAGATAGAATTAAAGAAGAATAACAGTGTTATCTCAGAAGGCAACGCCATGAAACAGTCCTTTCATGGGTACGAAAGCTTTGATCAGTTCTGGGTAGGCGAAATGGCCAAAGCTTATGATCAGCTCCTCCTGAGTCAGAAGTTCTTAATGGCGGCCATCCTGATTTTCGCGATCACCTTTCTCCCCTATCAGTTCTATGCTCGTTTTCAAAAGACACCGGCAGAACCCCAGTTTGGATAGCCCCGGGCTTCCGGACCGACTTGAACCAAACAAAAGAGCCACTCCGC
>DIYF01000171.1:28398-108893 GCA_002427745.1 Roseivirga sp. UBA6061
CTCTTTTGTTTTAAAATGTTTTCTCAGATCAGCTTACAGCCTCTTCCTCCTCAGTATAGGCATCTACCGGAATACAGCTACACATCAGGTTGCGATCGCCATAAGCTGAATCAATGCGGCTTACGGTAGGCCAGAATTTTGCCTGACTCACATAAGGCAACGGATAAGCGGCTTTCTGTCTTGAGTAAGGCATCGTCCACTCATCTGCCACGGTAATCTGTTGGGTATGGGGAGCGTTGTTCAACACATTATTACCCTTTTCAGCATCACCGTTTTCAATCTCTCTGATCTCTTCGCGAATGCTCAGCAGTGCATCACAAAAGCGGTCCAGTTCAGCCATAGATTCTGATTCGGTCGGCTCAATCATGATGGTCCCCGCTACCGGGAAAGACATAGTCGGGGCATGAAAGCCATAGTCCATCAAACGTTTGGCCACATCCTCTGCTTCAACACCGACCTGTTTGTAGTCGCGAAGATCTACAATCATTTCATGTGCACATCTGCCGTTGGTACCTGTATACAGAATATCGTAATCACCTTCCAGTCGGGCCTTGATGTAATTGGCCTTGAGGATAGCCATCCTGGTGGCATTCGTCAGACCTTCCGCACCCATCATGGCGATGTAGGCATAGGAAATAGTCAGGATACTGGCACTTCCCCAGGGGGCAGCAGAAATAGATGTAATTGCCTGATCTCCTCCCGCTGATACCACAGGGCTACCCGGCAGGAATGGCGCCAGATGAGCAGCCACACCAATCGGTCCCATACCCGGACCTCCGCCACCGTGAGGTATACAGAAAGTCTTATGCAGGTTCAGGTGACAAACATCGGCTCCTATCAGTCCGGGACTGGTCAGGCCTACCTGGGCATTCATATTGGCACCGTCCATATATACCTGACCGCCATGCTCATGGATGATCTGGCAAATCTCCTGAATGCTCTCCTCAAATACACCATGGGTAGAAGGGTAGGTAACCATCAGAGAAGAAAGGTTCTCGCTATGCTCCTCAGCCCTGGCCCGTAAATCATCCAGGTCTATATTTCCTTTTTCATCACATTTTGTGATGACTACTTTCATACCTGCCATCACAGCTGAGGCAGGGTTTGTTCCGTGAGCAGATGAAGGAATCAAAGCCACATTTCTGTGATGATCTCCCCTGCTCTCATGATACGCTCTGATGACCATCAAGCCGGCATATTCGCCCTGGGCACCGGAATTAGGCTGTAGCGAAGTATCAGCAAAACCCGTGATTTCAGAGAGCCAGTCTACCAGATTCTTAAAAAGCTCCTGGTATCCAGCGGTCTGTGACTTGGGAGCAAAAGGATGCATATTTCCGAATTCCGGCCAGGTGACCGGGATCATTTCTGCTGTGGCATTCAGTTTCATGGTACAGGAGCCCAATGAAATCATGGAGTGTACCAGTGACAAGTCTTTATTTTCGAGGCGCTTGATATAGCGCAGCATTTCATGCTCAGAGTGGTAGTCGTTAAACACCGGATGTGTCATATAGTCTGACGTACGCGCCAGATTAGCCGGAAGATTCAACGATATATTATCCGCACCGGCCTCAGTATCAAAGCTGTTCTCTACCCCTTTCGCGGCAGCAAAGGCATCCAGGATAGCCTTCACATCTTCAATGGAAGTTGTTTCATCCACTGAAATACCAATATCTCCATTCTCAAAATAACGGAAGTTGATTTCGCTGGCCTCCGCTTTTTCCCGTACCTGTGCGCTAATACCGGCATCAGCAATTCTGAGCGTATCGAAGTACACATCATTTTTCTGACTGAAACCCAGTGCGCTCAGGCCGGTTTCTGCCAGTCGGGCCATGCCGTGAATCTTCAGGGCAATATCTTTTAACCCGTTTGGTCCGTGGTATACGCCATACATACCGGCCATTACTCCCAGCAATACCTGCGCAGTACAGATATTGGAAGTAGCTTTTTCTCTTCTGATATGTTGCTCACGTGTCTGTAAAGCCATGCGGTAGGCCTTGTTTCCGTAGCGGTCCAGTGATACACCTATGATTCTTCCCGGAATCTGACGCTTGAATGCCTCACGCGTAGCAAAGTAGGCCGCATGCGGTCCTCCATATCCCATGGGAACTCCCAGTCTCTGACTGGTACCTACCACAGCATCTGCCCCGATTTCACCCGGAGGGGTTAACAATGTAAGCGACATCAGATCAGCTGCCGCAACGACAAATACCTGGTTCTCAGCTGCCGACTCGTTAAAAGCTTTAAAATCTCTCACCGAGCCATCTCCTGCCGGATACTGATACAAAACTCCATACAAATCCGGATCGGTAAGATCTACCTTATTGATATCTCCTATTACCAGATTGATCCCTACCGGAGTAGAGCGGGTTTTGAGAATATCCAGTGTCTGTGGGAAAGTATTTTCATCAACAAAGAAGGTGTTAGCTTTCTTCTTATCTCTTTTTCTGAGGCCTGCGAACATGGACATGGCTTCAGCAGCTGCCGTTCCCTCATCCAGTAAAGAGGCGTTCGCTATTTCCATCCCGGTAAGATCCATCACCATAGTCTGGAAATTCACCAGGGCCTCCAGTCTTCCCTGGGCAATCTCTGCCTGGTAGGGAGTATAGGCGGTGTACCATCCGGGATTCTCCAATACGTTTCTCAGGATCACTCCGGGAACAATGGTATTGTAATATCCCATTCCGATATAGCTCTTGAACACGCGGTTCTTTGAAGCCAGGGCCTTGAACTCATTGAGAAACTGAAATTCAGATTTTGCCTCAGGCAGGTTCAGTGGATCCTGTTTGCGTATGCGGGCCGGGACGGTCTGATCAATCAATGTATCCAGTGAGTCTGCACCTACAACCTTCAGCATATCAGCTACTTCGTGGTTGTCAGGGCCATTGTGACGAGCCTCAAAAGCAGGGCTCTTTCTTAAATCAATCTTTGTCATATCTGAATTCCAATACGGGGTAAAATCTCCTCTTTCAAAAGATGCACAAATGTAAAAACAAACGTTTGAAAACCTTATTTATCCATATAAAAAAGCATACCACTCAAATAACAGCCGACTTTGCGCTTTTGAATAAATGCTTAGCTTTGGCCACCTAAAAAACTGTCACATACAATTGTTTATAAAATGAGGAGATTTAACACACTACTTGTGTTAGCTGCTGTGATCATGACGCCCGCTTTCGGTCAGGATATGGCCGTAAAGTATGCCAATACCATCACAGAAGCAGACATGAAAGAGAAGCTGACTGTTCTGGCTTCAGATGAATTCGGAGGAAGAGAAACAGGAACGGAAGGCCAAAAGAAGGCCTCGGTTTTTCTCGAAAACTTCTACAAAAACCTGGGCCTGATCGCCCCTGTAGACGGCACTTATCGTCAGAAATTTGACATGTATCAGTCTGACTGGACGGATGTTTATGTTCGCATGGGCCGAAAAAGACTCAAAAACGGAGAAGACATTGTCTTCATAGGTAATGCCGACCTGCCTAAAGAGCTGAAACTGGGGCTTGTATATGTAGGAGACGCTTCTGACGAAGCCATTGGTGGTCAGGACCTGAACGGAAAAGCAGTGGTCACGACCTCACGTAGCAGAGACATTACCAAGAAACTTAAGGACGCTGGTGTGAGAGCAATTTTCTCTGCTTCTGAAGATGAGGAGCGCTTTGCTCAGACCCTGCCAAGAATGGCCAGAGGCACCCTGAAAAGCAGACTGAGGTTTGACAAGACGCCAAAAGAGGATAATGAAAGCATTAGTTTCTATGTAACCATATCGCAGGCAGCGGACATGCTGAGAACTTCTAAAGAGAAGCTGATTGAAGCCAAAACCACAGCCTCCACTATCAAGTCAGGCTCGGTTCGCATAGGCATTAAGAGAAAGATATCTACGCTGAGCACCGAAAACATGATGGCCTTCCTTGAGGGAACAGATAAAAAAGATGAGATTCTTGTGATCTCTTCTCACTACGACCACATCGGTACCAACAGTAACGGAGAAATAAACAACGGAGCAGACGATGATGGCTCTGGTACCACCGGGGTTATGGAAATTGCAGAAGCCTTTGTACAGGCTGCAAAAGAAGGCCACAGACCTCGCAGAAGTATCTTGTTCCTGAATGTGACGGGTGAAGAAAAAGGCCTGCTGGGTTCAGCCTATTACTCCAACAATCCGGTCTTTCCATTAGAGAATACGGTAAACGACCTGAACATAGACATGATCGGCCGCGTAGATCCTGCTCATGAAAATGATCGTGACTATGTCTACGTGGTAGGGTCTGCCAAGCTTTCAAGCCATTTGAAGATCATCTCTGAATATGCCAACATCACCTATACCGGGTTGAATTTTGACTATAAATACGATGATCCGGCAGACAGATCACGTATCTACTACCGCTCTGATCATTATAATTTCGCCAAGCACGGTATTCCGATCATTTTCTATTTTAACGGAACACATGCAGACTACCACAGGCCTTCCGATACTATCGATAAAATCGAGTGGGATGTGATGGCCAAAAGAACTAAACTGGTGTTTCATACTGCCTGGATTCTTGCCAACCGTGAGGAAAGAACGCCTGTAGACACCAAAGATGACATGAGTTACAACCGTTAGAGTATAACTTGACGAGCATCAATGAGGCCGTATCAAAAGCCATCAAAACCGTCATCACGAATGCAATGAAGTGATCTCCACCTTTAATCAGAGATTTTACAAAGAGATTACTTCACTCCGTTCGCAATGACGAGAAACTTTTGATACGGCCTTTCTTATGCTTTACAATTAATTAGTCAATACCTGCTCTTTCCAGGCCTTAATCAGTTCTTTTTCTGTAAGCTTCAGGCTCGATAAAATATCTTTCACATCATTGTACTCCAGCAAGCCTGAGAGCAGTCCCCTTCCATAAATCTTATCGATAAAGCTCACAATAGAGCCGGACAGACCATACTTATGCTGCCCCTTCCAGAACTCCGATAATTGTTCAGGACCACCGGTCTCTCTGACATACCGGGCCATATCATCGTAACGTTCAGCATCCAGCTGCCCTGATGCATATGTGGCCAGTCCCTCCACAAACCAATCGATATTATTAATGTTATCGAACTCCCGCGACCTGTTATAATCGCTGTGTAATACATGTGTCAACTCGTGAAAAACCAGCCTCCTGATTTCCTCCTGATCATCCGGATTATGCTCGCAGGCCTGCTCCTTCCAGGCAGAAGGAGATAGTAAATCAAGCCTGCCGGCAAGTCCACTCCCCACCATCCAGCACTGTGATTTGAAGCCCGGCATACCCCAGGCATTTTGCCATTGCCTGTCCAGATGTTCTCTGGCACTAAATAGATATACCTCCACAGAATTCTTGAATTTCTTACCGAAAAACTTCTCGATCTCACCTATTCCCATCGCCACATAGGCTTTAACCTGGCTGGCCGAGGAATCTGATCTGTCGTAGTGAATAGTAAATCCCTTACCTGAAACGCTTGCATCCAATGCAGACTCCTGTGCAACCACCATACAGGGAAGCATTGCGAGTACTAACCATATTATTTTCATTGTATCTGAATTTGATTTCCAACACCAAATTCAATTAAATATGGTCGCTCACACCGGTTTAAACAGCTGGTTTTGGCCGGTTTTATAATTCCGTCAGATTTTAAACTCTCTGGGTGTTTGTCCTGTCTGCTTTTTAAAAGCAGTGTTAAAAGTTGTCAGTGACCGAAAGCCCGCCATGCCCGAAATAGCCTCCAGAGTATACTGCTTATGCGTTTGAGCTCTCAATAGACGAATCACCTCGTCCACTCGATATCGGTTGACGTAATCGCTATACCCGGTTCCGGCCTCATGATTCAGCACGTGAGAAAGCTTATGAGCACTCAGTCCCAGCTTTTCGGCCAGTTGTTTCAGATTTAAGTCCTTTCGCAAGTAAAGCTGCTCCTCCACCATGACCTTCTCAATCATCGCCAGGGTACCCGGTTCAGTTGAGCAGGCCTCGGTTCTTTTAACCCTATCTCCTGCTCTTTTGTAAAACCACCCCGTTACGATCAGACTGAGTATTCCTGCTGATTCAGTCCGAAATTCATATTCAGGAGTTATCAAGCCCAAAACGTAAAAAATAGAGAAGAGTCCCAACCCGATAATCAGCCACCAGCGGCTACTGTCTGGTGGCCCGATACGCTTTCCGACAGGCCCGATTCTTCGAATAAGAAATATCAGATACACCAGGAATTGTACTGCCAACAGCCATTTGAGTACAGCCGGCATCACAGCAGCACTTGAGACGAACGCATACTTTACCTCCCCGTCCAGACTGTAAACAGGTAACAGCACCCATGTGCACAAAAGAGCCGGCATCAGTTGTAAATAGCCATATCCGCGCAGACGGGATATCTTTCTTTTGCCACTGGTCATTAACAGGTGCCCCAGTACCGGTACCAGAAAGTATAAAGGAAGCTCCAGAAAAAGGTAATGGGGAAACTGCCCCGCTGCAAAAGTCCGAAGGAGTAGTCCTGATGCAGCAAAAAGGCAAATAATCAGGCCTGACCAGAGGTAGCCCTGTCCCCCTCTGACATCAATGTTAAAAACGTTTTTAAAAAAGAATGCAAAGCTCAGCCACAGTATCAGGATCAGTAAAAAAGTAATGTTCATGGTTTAACCGATTAACCTCTTTCTTTAAGACGATTTATAAGAATCATTTGAAAACAATAGAAAGCAACTCTACCTTGTAATTTCACTTTTTCCGACTCCCTATGAGCAAAACCTTACACCTTCTGAATGGCGACAGCACTCGTGAGATTTTAGAGCAAACCGATATTTCCGGAGATCATTGCGTCTGGCGGGATGTACTCAGTGACGGTCCTGCCATTCCGGATGTAGGTAGTGAATCCTATTGGGATACCAGAGCCGATTATATGTCCCGGGCCTTTACAATCAGTCATGAAGAATTTGCTGAAAAGGCTCAGGCAGAATTTAAAAAACTGGAGGCCTTCGCTGACTATGACGAAGTCGTATTGTGGTTTGAATATGACTTATTCTGTCAGGTAAATATGATGGCCGTTTTGCATTGGTTTAATCAGCAGGAACGAGGGGATACCAGGGTATCGCTGATCTGCGTGGGCAGAGAAGAGGGGTATGAAAAACTGGTAGGACTGGGAGAGCTGTCTCCGGACAGATACCCGGATTTATTCAACCGAAGACGCATCATGGGAAGTGCGGATTTCTCTTTCGCCACAGATGTATATGAAGCCTGGTGCTCAGCTGACCCGACCGACCTGGAAACCTATGTATTATTACCGTCCAATGAATTCCCCTATTTGTCGGATGCCTTACAAAGCCACTTCAAACGCTTCCCCTCAAACCAGACCGGACTTACTGAAATAGAACAGAAAATAGTGGAGCTGATCCATGAAGGTGTCAATGAGGAAAGGCGTATTGTCGGAAGTCTGCTACGATGGCAGGCGTTTTACGGCTTTGGCGATTTGCAGTTTTTTCAGGTCCTGGAAAGGCTGAAACCCATTCTTGACAACGGAAATAGTATAAGCGTAAAATCTGAAAGCAGGGATTTGTTGAACGCAGGAACACCTCTTACCTCCATTGACCGAAATTATGCCTTAGGAGGAGCACAAGTCTCTGACTGGCAGTGGGATAGACAAAAAAATGAGCTAACATCCAGCGGAGATTAGCTCATTAATAGTATAGTTAATAGTTTTAGTTGTTATTGCTAATTAGCAATAAATACACTTAAAAACAATGTCTATACAGCAATTATCTTTTTGACAGGCGAACGCTGCCATCATTGGTTCTGATCTGTACATCGGCCTTTCCTCCGGCCAGTTTCAACTCAGATCTGTAGTCGCTTTCTCTGATTGTTTCGAAGTCTGAGGTCGCTCTTACCCGACCGTCATCCTTGGTTACCCTGAAGTCTCCGCCACCGGATAATACCACAAAGTCGATCCTCGCATCATCGGCTCTGATATCGTAAGTACCATTGTCTGCAATACCGGTTTCCATGCTTACATTGCCATCCTCTACCTGGATTTCAATGTTATCAAAATTGCCATTGATCATATCGATATCGCCATCATCCAGGCGGGCATAGAACTTACCCTTTCCACCATCCAGCTTCAGGTCTCCATCTTCGAGAATGAATTCAAAATCGTCTCCATCACAATCTACCAGTTCAATGTCTCCGTCTTCTGTTTCCATCTCTATGGCTCCGTTTACATTCTTTACATAGTAGTCATCGTCCTCACCCCTCACTTTGAGAGAAGCTCCTTCGGGCAGTTCTATGAGGATATCATAGTCGGTTCGGAAATAACCTACTCCGATAAAGCCGCGACTGCGTCCTTTATTCTCTCTGATAAACAAATCTCCGTTTCGGTTTTCAACATCCACATCAAAATCCCTGGAGCGGCTGGAAACACCACGACTGGTAACCACCCTGTCAATTTTCACATGTACATCGCTTCGGTTACTCCCGATAATTCGCACATCGGCATCCTCGGTATTGAGATTGAGTGTGCCCGTTGCGTTCATTTCGTATACCTCATCCAGGTGAAATTCATCTCCGCTGTCACGGTCACGCTGTGCGAAAGAAAGATGAGTGATAAAGAAAGCTGCCATGAGCAGCATAGTAAATCGCTTGTGTTGTGTCTTCATAAGTCTTTGAGTTTGTATGTTAAAAAGTGACCTGATTGATAGAATCAATCGACTATGAAGTTAGCAAAATCAAAGGAGAAAGGGAATTAACGCCTTCCTTTACGCTTGTTTCGACCTTTTGGCGTGCTAAACCTGCGTTTCTTATCCATGTTTCGCTTCTTCTCGTGAAACGCTCCTTTAAAATCAGGGTTCTCTTTTCTTTTGATCAGATCGATTTCCCGGGCAATTAGTTGCTTCTCTTCAAAAGGAGTTTTTTCAACCGTTACTTTTTCGGGCATTTCTTTACGCGGTATGGGCTTTCGTATCAGCTCTTCAATCCGACCGATATGGATCATCTCTACTTCATTCGCAAAAGTGATCGCTACTCCTGAGTTATTGGCCCGACCCGTCCTGCCAATTCTATGCACATAGTCTTCATAAATCAACGGAACATCAAAATTGATTACATGGCTCACCATACTGATGTCCATACCTCTTGCCGTCACGTCAGTAGACACCAGCACCCGTATCTCACCCGATTTAAAATCTTCCATGGCATTGATACGCGAGTTTTGCCCTTTGTTGGCATGTATGACCCTTACCGGTCCCAACTCTTTACGGTCCAGAAAGCGGGCTACATTGTCTGCATTGGATTTGGTCTTCACAAATACAATCACCCGGTTCAATCGTAAATCACGAAAGAGATATTCCAGGAGATTAATCTTGGTCTTCAGGTTCGGCACTTCATACAATGCCTGATCAATGGCCTCTACGGTAGTTGCCTGGGGAGCTACTTCCACCCTTTCAGGAAACTCCAGAAACTCTTCCGTCAGCCTTACCACCTTGCCGGGCATAGTAGCCGAAAAGAGCATATTCTGACGCTTTCGCGGCACAATCTCCAGCACACTTCTGATCTGGGGCATAAAACCCATATCCATCATCTTATCAGCTTCGTCAAGCACCATGGTCTTGATCTGCTTTGTAAGAATGGCGCCTTTTTTATAGATATCCAGAAAACGACCCGGTGTACCCACAATAATATCTACCCCCTTTTCCAGCTCTTCTACCTGCTGCTTCGGCCCCAGCCCGCCATAAAGCGCTACCACTCTTAGATCCGTATAAGCCGATAACCCATCGAGGTTTGTTTTAATCTGCATCACCAGCTCCCGGGTTGGCGCCAGAATCAGCGCCCTTGGGTTGTCTCCCTGTGCATACTTTACCTTCATCAGAATAGGCAACACAAAAGCAGCGGTCTTACCCGTCCCTGTCTGCGCAATCCCCAGCAAATCATGTCCTGCGAGGGCCCGGGGAATGGCCTTTTCCTGAATAGGTGTGGGAGTGGTGTATCCCAGATCATCTATGGCATTGAGAAACTGACGGCTCAGTTTCAGGTCTTCGAAGGAAAGCTTTTCTGCTGCCATAATGTAAGGGATGCAATTAGTTTTTACTTTTGCGCTGAATATCTCGCAATAACGCGAACCCCTCTTACAAAATAAAATTTCGCATGGCCTCAACCCTCATATTAAACGGTACTCTGGTAAACGAAAACCGGATTTTTGAATCGGACATTCTGATCAAAGACGGACTTATTGAAAAGATCGATAAAGACCTCAGCCACCTTTCTGCTGACCGCATTATAGACGCATCCGGTCTGCATATTTTGCCGGGTCTCATCGATGATCAGGTACACTTCAGAGAGCCCGGCCTTACACACAAAGCCGAAATTTACACGGAGTCGCGCGCAGCCGTGGCCGGAGGGATCACTTCCTTTATGGAGATGCCCAATACGGTACCTAACACCCTGACTCAGGAGTTGCTGCAGGACAAGTATGACATCGCTGCGAAAAATAGTCTGGCCAACTACTCCTTCTATATGGGAGCCTCCAATGACAACCTGGATGAAGTATTGAAAACCAACCCTGAAAATGTATGCGGGGTAAAAGTGTTTATGGGCTCATCTACCGGTAATATGCTGGTAGATAACCAGGCAACCCTGGAAGGTATCTTTGCCAACTCCCCTACTCTGATCGCTACACACTGTGAATCAGAAGAGGTGATTCGTGCCAACACTGCCAAAGCGCGTGAACAATATGGAGAAGATGTACCTATTTCCATGCACCCGGTGATCCGGGACGAGGCGGCCTGCTATGCTTCCTCTTCGTTTGCCGTAGACCTGGCCAGAAAAAAAGGAGCACGACTCCATATCCTGCACATCTCTACCGGTAAGGAGGTAGGACTCTTTGACAATACCACTCCTCTCAAGGATAAAAAGATTACGTCAGAAGCCTGCGTACACCATCTCTGGTTTTCTGATGAGGATTATGCTGAAAAAGGAACTTTTATCAAATGGAATCCGGCTGTTAAAAAAGCCAGCGATCGTGAGCAAATTCTCCAGGGGGTACTCAATAACAACATTGATGTGATCGCTACTGATCATGCTCCTCATACCCTGGCTGAAAAGCAAAACTCTTACTTCAAGGCTCCCTCAGGAGGACCTTTGGTACAACATTGCTTACCGGCCCTGTTAGACATGTATCATGACGGAAAAATCAGCCTGGAGCGCATTGTTGAGAAGTCTGCCCATGCCGTATCAACTCTTTTCGAGATAGACAGACGTGGTTATCTCCGTGAGGGCTACTACGCTGATCTGGCTATTGTGAACCTGCAAAGTTCATGGGAAGTGAACAAAGCCAACATACTTTCAAAGTGCGGCTGGTCTCCCTTCGAAGGACACAACTTCAAATCGTCAGTTACACACACCCTGGTTTCCGGTAATCTGGTATATGAGGGCGGTAAACTGATTGAGGGCACCACGGGACAGAGAATGCTTTTCAACAGATAAGCCGGTTGTTAATCAGGGTATAACAATCATTTCAAATTTCTAAAAACAGGTATTTGTAAATTCAGGGCTTTGCTTTACATTTGCACTCCCAAGAACAAACGGTGGTTGTAGTTCAGTTGGTTAGAACGCCTGATTGTGGTTCAGGAGGTCGTGGGTTCGAGTCCCATCTTCCACCCCTAGTAAAAGAGTATCCCATAAAGGATGCTCTTTTTTTGGTTTAAGAGGGCTCCTCCTCCACAAAACCTATGCTTATAAACACTGGAGTTCTGATAGTAGATAAGACCTGCCATAAAAGAGTTACAGGTTCGAGACTTGACGAGCCTTCGGCTGTCAAGATGCTGACTCATACGTCAGCATCCCATCTTCCACCCATAGTAAAAGAGTATCCCTAAAAGGATGCTCTTTTTTTGGTTTAAGGGGGGCTTCCTCCACATGATACCTCTATAAATCCAGGAGTTCTATAGTAGATAAGTACAGTCCCCTTCAGAGCCCGAAAGTCTACCACCAACCGGTCTCTGAGACATTTTCACAACTTTTCGTCTGGAGTTAGTAAAACGCCTCTTACAAGGCTACCATTAACTCCTGAACATGAAAAAAAGCGCACTACCACTAAGCACAATTCTATTATGGTTTGTACTGTCCACCTGCTCCTGTCAAGAGGAATCCTCATTCTTTGATCGACTGGAAATCACTGATATGACGGGCAAAATCATCAAATCAGAAGATTTAGACGCCACACTCATCTTTGTCAATTTCTGGGCGACCTGGTGCAGACCCTGCCTACAGGAAATGCCCTCCATCGAGAACGCCAGGAAAGTCCTGGAAAAGGACAACATTGCTTTTGTGGCCATATCCGAAGAGACAGAAGAACGCATACGCCAATTTGTAACCCGGTACGATTACAACTTTTTGTACACCAGGTTTCCCGGCTCTCTGGAAGAGCTTGACATACACTCTGTTCCAACCACATACATCCTGAACAGTCGGGGAGAAATCCTCTATACACATGTGGGGGCCAAGTTCTGGGATACCGAAGAGAACCTGACACTCATCAGGTCCTTCTTATCCGGGACAAGCAGGTGATAGCCGCAAACAAAAACTCTCATCTACGAAACTCATCCAACAGTCAGATAAAAGCACTTATTACGGTTACTTACTCTTGCCTGGCCAAGGGGTTTGCGTCTTTTTTCTCCTCCTCCGTCTTAGGTAGTGAATCTAAAAACGGAACAAATGAAAAATCATAACTTACCTGTAGCCATTATCGGAGGAGGCCCGGTAGGACTGGCAGCAGCAGCACACCTGACCCAAAGGAACATACCCTTTGAGCTATTTGAAGGAGGAGACAGTGTAGGGCAAAATTTCCTCTCATGGGGACACATCCGACTGTTTTCGCCATGGAGATATAACATCGACAAAGCCGCAGAAGCCTTACTGCTGGAAACTGACTGGATTGCTCCGGATAAAGATACTTTACCAACAGGCCGCGAACTGGTAGAACAATACTTCAGGCCGCTTGCTTCCCATCCACAGCTTGCTCCTCATATCCACCTGAATGCCAGAGTCATCTCCATAGGAAGAAAAGGTCTGGATAAAATGAAAACCTGGGGAAGGGAAGACAAACCCTTTAGCATCAAGGTTGAGGAGAACGGAGAAGTAAAGTACTATGAAGCCAAAGCGGTTATCGATTCTTCCGGCACCTGGAACCAACCCAATCCCATTGGCTCGGGAGGCGTATTTGCCGAAGGGGAGCAAGAGCTCCATGACCATATCTTCTATGGTATACCCGATGTAAAAGGGAATGCACTTGACAGATATATGAACAAAAGTGTAGCCGTAGTCGGAGGCGGACACTCAGCCATCAATGCCCTTCTCGACCTGGCAGAAGTGCAGCAGGCACATCCCAGGACCAGGATTAGCTGGATTCTGCGAAAGAAAGACATCTCCACCGTATATGGTGGCCAGGAGGCTGATGCCCTGGAAGCCAGAGGTGCCCTTGGCATACGCATTGAAAAACTGGTAAACAGCGGAAAACTAAATATCTATACGCCCTTTCATATTCTTAAACTCAGTCAGGACGAGGCCGGAATCCAGATCCACGGAGACCACAACGGATCTGTTGAAATAATTCCGGATATAGATGAAATCATCAGCAATACCGGAGCAAGGCCGGATCTGGACATAATCCGGGAAGTAAGGGCAGACCTGGATTCGTCACTGGAATCTGTGTTTGACCTGGCCGAACTGATTGACCCGAATATACATAGCTGCGGCACTGTAAGACCTCACGGAGAGAAAGAACTCCGACATCCTGAAAAAGATTTCTATATCGTAGGATCGAAAAGCTATGGGAGAGCTCCCACCTTTCTGATGGCCACAGGATATGAACAGGTTCGTTCTGTGGTCGCCTACCTTGATGGCGATACCGAAGCGGCCCTGAGGGTAGAATTAGACCTGCCAGAAACCGGGGTTTGTAGTGCTAACCTCGGGGGTGGAGGAGCTGTGTCGTGCTGTGAAACTGAAGCCGTGGCCGAAGAGGCAGGAGTCAGTACCAATGTCTCGTGCTGTGGGTGAGTATGCATCATTATCAACATTACTCGTCTTAGCCAGAGAGAACCCGATTAAAAAAAGAAAATACCAATATGAAAACGAGAATTATAACTATCAGAGAGACACCATCTATTCAGGGAAATGGATGCTGCGGACCAATACCCAAAGTGCAGGAAATGCCACAAACCTCCTGTTGCAGCGGTAGTTTCGATGTCGAAGAACCCTCTGTGACTACTAATGGATGTTGTTCATAAAAATATCGAAACATCCATCATACGAAGCCTCCCTTTCAGGGTGGCTTTTGTTTCTGATGGCTTCATGACTTTTGCGGGCCGGGAAAACATCCTGCTCTACGCAGTGCTACCCGGTATTTACCCAGGCTACGAACTCTTCGACCTTTATTAACTTTATTATCACTATGCAAACACAAGTAGAAGTACTGTATGAACCCCTCTTTCTGTACGTAAGGAAAAGAGTCAACAACCTGGAGGACGCTCAGGATTTAACCCAGGATATATTCTACAAGCTATCTAAATCTGAAACCAGCCAGGTGACCAGCCTGAAAAACTGGGTGTATACCATTGCTAAAAATAGCATCACGGATTACTACAGGAAAAAGAAAGTACTGACAGAAGATGTTGATGATAAGGAGATTGCTGAAGAGCATAATCACCAGGATGCGGTAGAGGAGCTGAGTCGTTGCATCAAGTCTTATGTGGCAGAACTACCTGAAGAGTACAAGGCCATTATGGTACTGTCTGAACTTGAAGAGATTCCACAAAAAGAAATTGCAGAGAAGCTCGACCTTAAGTACTCTACGGTTCGTTCAAAAGTACAACGAGGAAGAACCCGACTAAGGGAAATGTTCTCTGAGTGCTGTACCATTAAACAGGGAGGCAAGGGAAGTATTATTGAATTTAAATCCAGAGAAGAATGCAGTAACAACAGTGCCTGTTCTTAACTACCTCAGCAGCGAACACAATTTACAAACCTCTGAAAAAATGAACTCATTCGATTCCCCGGAAGAGCACTATCAACATGATTTTGTCAGGCATGACCCGGGTATGCTGCAAAATATGTTTGGCTCTACGGAGGTCACCCCCTTCTGGCTGGCCGACATGGACTTCAAAGTAGCTCAGCCCATAACGGAAGAATTGCGAAGGCTTGTGGAAAGAGGTGTTTATGCTTATGAGCTTGCGACAAAGCAGGTTTTCGGAGCCATTGCGGAATGGAACCAGCAAAGACATAACCTGTACCTAGACCAAAAATTCTTTATTCAGGCACCCGGTGTTTTAACAGGCATTGCCTTACTCATCAGAGAACTCTCCAAACCCGGAGACGGCATCATTATTCAGCCCCCTGTATACCATCAGTTTGCCCGGCTTATCAAAACTGCGGATCGAAAGATTATCACAAATCCACTTAAAGTGGTTAATGATAAATACGAGATGGACTTCGACAACCTGGAAAAGAAAATCCAGTCGGAACATGTCAGAGTTTTGCTTCTCTGTAACCCTCATAACCCGGTAGGACGCGTTTGGTCCAGGCAGGAGCTGCAAAGCCTGATACGGATCGCGGATCAACACGATGTCACGATTATCAGTGACGAGATCCATTCAGATATCATCTTTAAAGGTCATGAATTCAACAGCATTACTTCACTGGGTTCAACAAAGCACATAACACTCCTGGGCTCACCTGCCAAAACCTTTGGAATGCAGAGTATAGCGAACGGCTACTTGTACATTACTGATGAAACCCTTAGAAAGTCCATTTATAGAACAACCGAATCTATGTATCTGAGTCATGGTAACGCTTTCTCTACCTATGGAGCCATCGCTGCTTTTCGTCATGGCGGTCCCTGGCTGGATGAAATGCTCACTTATCTTCAGGAAACAATTACCTGGATCAGACATTATCTCGAAAAGGAGATACCCGGGGTCCGTATGTTTGAGCCCGAGGGCACCTACCAGGTCTGGCTCGATTTCAGCCGACTGAATAAAACTCCCGAGGACCTGAACCATCTTTTAGTTCAAAAAGCAAAGCTGGCTTTAACTCCCGGTGTCTGGTTTGACCAGGAGAGTGATACATTTATGAGAATGAACATTGCCTCACCCCTCTCTAAAATCCAGACTGCTTTCAGGCAACTAAAAAAGGCCATTGATGAGGATATATGACACCATAGTAATCGGAGGCGGACAAGCCGGGCTTTCCATGGGCTACTTTTTAAGAAGACACAAGCTGGACTACCTGATTTTGGATGATCAGGAAAAACCAGGAGGTTCCTGGCTACAGGTATGGGATAGCCTTAAGCTCTTTTCTCCTGCACAGTTCAGTTCCATGTCTGGCTGGATGATGCCGGCTAGTCAGGGTGAATACCCTACCAAGGATGAATTCCTGGCTTACATCACTCAGTATGAGAAAAGATATGACTTCCCTGTTCAAAGGCCGGTTAATGTCATCAATGTCAAAAAGGAAAAAGACCTGTTTGTTATAGAGACCAATCAGCAGGAGCTACTCTCCAGAACCCTGGTCAGTGCTACAGGAAATGCCAAAAACCCTTTCGTACCTCAATACCCGGCCCAATCTCTCTTTACCGGGAAACAGCTTCATTCGGCTGCCTACCGCAGCCCCGAAGAATTCTCAGGTCAGAAAGTACTGATCGTGGGGGGCGGTAATTCAGGCGCTCAGATCCTGGCTGAGGTTTCAAAAGTAGCCCGGACACAGTGGGTCACCCTGGAGCCCCCACAGTTTTTGCCCAAAGAAGTGGATGGAAGATACCTGTTTGAAGCTGCCACGCGAAAGTTCCTGAATAAAGAGGCACCGGAGAATAAGTTTTCCCTGGGCAATATTGTGATGCTCGAAAGCGTATCTGAAGCACAGAAACGAGGAGTACTCAGCGCCAGAATGCCCTTCAGTGCCTTCTATAAAGAAGGTGTGATCTGGCCAGACGGGACCAAAGAAAAATTCGATAGCGTCATATGGTGTACCGGCTTCAAGGCCAACCTGAATCACCTCAGAGGGCTGGGCATCATTGAGGATAACAGGATTGAAACGAAATATACCAGATCTGTCAAAAAAACCGGCCTTTGGCTTGTTGGCTACGGCAGCTGGACCGGTTTTGCCTCAGCCACCATTTATGGAGTGGGAAAGACAGCTCGTCACACCGCTGTTGAAATTGCAGAAAGCCTCAAAAAGTAATTTCCAAAAAAAGCATCTGATGGCGCATCATTTTCGAATGACTTCGTCTCAGCAGTTGAAATTAACTTTTAACAAACCTTTAATAGCCATGAAATTCAATTTCAGAATACTGACACTGGCCTCATTATTTCTCTTATTTCTGCTGAGTATTAATCACACGATAGCACAGGAAAAAACATCCGAAAAGAAAGAGGAAAGTGAGGCCTGCAATTCGACTAAATGCAGAGGTTCGCAAACTAAATTCGGAGAAGCCAAAGTGATTACCGAACTCAGGTCCAGCCTCGTAGCGCTCAGAAAAAACATGTCAACCAGCTCCAAAGCGAAGTTTGACATCAGCCCCTACGACATGAATGATATTGTGGGAAAAACAGATAATGAAAGCCTTCAGATCATCATCAGGGAAGTCAAATCCATTGAATCAGTATTCACTGACAAACTTGATAAAAAGTTCAGCCCTTTCAGCTTACCTGACAATAAAGCCAGGCAGATTAAGTATTTACAAGCCCGGATAAAGGGGCTACAGACATCACTCTGATAAGCCATTTAAGTTCTGTTTAGTCCGCACCACAAGAATCCCCGGGTTGAACCGGGGTAATTCTTTTGCCATCAACCTCCGGATATGACCTTCAAAAGAGTTATCAGCCTTTCCATTGCGCTGAGCTTTATCGTGCTGGCAGCAACGGGAATTCTCTCCTACTTTCAGCCCTACACCAGAACAACCGCCACCTTACACACGCTCTTCGGGCTCGTTTTCACCCTGGGCGTCCTGTTACACTTAAGAAACAACTTCCCTTCCATCAGGAGGTACGTGAAAGGCCGGCTGCTTTTTCCTATCCTGACTATAGGCTCCGCTTTATTCGTGGCGGGATATTTTGAATCTCCTCCACTGAGCACCCTGATGGATTTTGGCGCCAAAGCCAAGGTCAATACCTCAAAATCATTAAACCAGTCTGCCTATGAGCTCATTGAGATGGACCTCAGTCGGGACCTCCAACTGACCATAGACTTGCTCAGGTCTGAGCACTACTGGCACCCTCAAATGGCTATCTGGACGGAAGACAGCCTGGGAAACTACCTGGAAACACTTTTCGTCACTCAATCCACAGCTAAGGGAATATTCTTCGGGGGCAGAAGCAAGCAGAATTTCAAACAGTTTGATCAGGCCAAAGATGCCATTGGAGATTACAGACGGGTTGACGCACTTCCCGTCTGGTCGCATCAGCGTGGTATTCAGTATGCCGATGGACTATATGCCCCCACAAGAGAGACTCCTCTCCCCGATGCCATTAGCGGAGCAACCATCACTGATAATTTCAAGCTTACCTTATCTGCCGGATATCACAAGAGGTTCAGACTGAAAGTAGAAATCAACGTGGCCTTTGACGACAATGAATTCTACTCTGAGTTTGACTTCCCCGATGATGAGATATTCCATAGCGGCACCGGTCAACTGGGCCAACCCTCTATCATCTTTGATGCACAAATCGACATGACAGACGGAAAGCGCTACTATCTGATGGAATTGCTGGGCCATGGACACCGATCAGGACAGACAGGAAAAATCTACCGGGAAACCGCTACCCTTACTACCGCCCTGGAAATTGTGGAACGCATTGTGGTTGGGGTGGCAAAAACCCCACATTCTTCCGAATAGTCCGATCGAAGCTTCAGGTTCCTTGTCATTACAGGAAGCAACAGATGGGATCACATCATTTCTCAGCAACGCAAGGGTATCTCTGACAACTTTGAATCTCCGTACCTACTAGTAAACGTTCGTTAGGAGGTTCGAAAATTACATATTACCGATCTTAAAATTTATTTTTCAGAATTATTATTCCGATATTCTAAACTATTGTATTTTATACATCAGGAGTTTCGTTGCGTAATTCCTTGATTAAAGCACAACTGCTGTCCTATAAAAGTATATCTTAGTAATGATGGACCTCAATCACCATCCGGCAGAAAGAATCCGGTGGATAATAGATGAATTTTACAAAGGACACCCTAAGCGTCTGGCGGATGCTTTGGGAGTTACTCCTGCGACCTTTACTCAAATCCTGAATAAAGGTGCTTTTCCGTCCTGGAAAATCATTGTAGGCATTCTGCAGAAACATCCACAGGTCAATCCGGACTGGTTTCTACACGGCAAATCCCCCAGGTTGCGCGACCCCAATTCTGACCACCACAGACTGCACAGAAAGAACATCCGATTACGACAAATGATTGAAAAGTTCACCCAGGAACTGGATAAGGAATAAGGGAGAGCTTAATCCTCTGCAGAAATTGCCTGAGCCCCTAACTGAGCGTTGGCCAGCTCTTTGTTGGTACGCAAAGCCCTGTAGTAGCGCACCCCCATAATGGCGGAAAAGATAATCAGCAAAGCTACCCCAAGGAATACCGGCCAGAACTGCTGAATAAAACGCGTACGCTGCTCAGCATCAACTCGGTTCTGCCTCTGTTCATCAATATAATTGATAAGTTCCTGGCGATTCCGAGCCTCTTCTTCGCGTTGGATCGTCTGATTCTGGACATAGAAACTATTACGTTTGGCATATTCCTGATTAAACTCTTTAGCCTTCTTAACATCAATATCCATGTAGGCCAGTTGCAGCCAATTGTAAATACTATATAGCTCCGGGTCTCCCTGAAGTTTATTATAAACGCTTAACCCCTTTTCCCAATAGTCAATGGCCTTAGATTTATTTCCATTTCGGTACTCCAATTCTCCTAAATCCTGGTATGTGATAAACTGGGCATGGGGGTCCTCAAGTTCTTTTTTCATATCCAAAGCAATCAAAAAATAGCTATTAGCTTTTCCATAATTCCCTTGTTCCATGTAGGTCCCAGCTAGGTTATGGTAGGCAATCGATTTATCTTCCTCATAAACTCCCTGCCCTGAAACGACCAGACCAAAATACTCCTGTGCATCTCTGAATTCAGCATTGTTCATCTTGATAATTCCCAATTCATTTAACACCTGTGCATAGGTAACAATATCTCCCTTATCCTCAGCCTGTTCCCATAAATCAACCAGTAGCTTGCCGGCAGTTTGGTGTGCCCCTTTGGCCTGATACTCAATAGCGATATAATAAGG
Source organism: Roseivirga sp. UBA6061 (assembly GCA_002427745.1). Classification (GTDB taxonomy): domain Bacteria; phylum Bacteroidota; class Bacteroidia; order Cytophagales; family Cyclobacteriaceae; genus Roseivirga. Next base: position 48,706 of record DIYF01000171.1, read on the forward strand.
AATATCGACAAGTAACCTGAGCTGATCGTTCTCCTCTGCGTGTTTCCTATGCTTCCGAATATACTCTTTAGCTGTTTTCAGAGCTCTCTTACTATAATAAATAGATTCATCATGATTGTTAAAATCTGATTGAATCAGAGACAACTCATTTAATATGATGGTCTTATTGTATAAATCAACCGTGTCAGCTCTTTCTAGCGACTCCAAAGCATCTGTATAATTCAAATAAGCCCTTTTGAAATCTCCAACTTCATAGCTGATGTATCCCACACCAGCTTTACCTATTGCCATCGCCCACTTATCGTTCGCTTTCTTTGCTATTGAGAAAGCTTCCATCCCCGCATCAATGGCTTTTTGCGGATCACTCTCCAACAGTTCATAAGCCGCTTCAAGTTTTTCAAAAAAGGCACTACCAACCCCATGCCCATAAATGGGTGCATTCAACAAAAAGAAGAATGTGAATAACAGTAATCTGTATATCAGTAGCTTCAACGCGGTTTTAGGCTAAAATAAAATAGTCCTAAAAATATGGAAAAAGGGCCAAATAACAAGGTTTAGCCCTGTTTTTCATACCCGCATTGGACTACCCTCTGGTCGAAGTACTTGTCCCTGGCTTTGTTCTAGTCCTCTTCCTTCGATCATTTTTGCCAGATTCCTGATTATTCGGCACATCAATGGTATTGCTTATTTCGGGGGCTATTGGATCTGTATCGTTAAAGTCTTCAGCGCAAGAAGTGATACCAACAGTAAAGAATGCTAAGAGTAGGATTACGAGTAACTTTTTCATGATTTAGGTATTAAGTTGTTTACATTGATTGTTTCTAATAAATATCTCAAGCCGCCACCAATCCTGTTCTGCAAAAAGCCAAAGCTTCGCACAGCGTTCACAGCAGCGAAAATGATTGAATTCTAATGAAATTGTGATTATTCGTAGTCAGCGGGATACGCTGAGAGTAGTACGTGTCGGAGAACTTAAAACCAGCTCTTACAAGCTAAAATGAGGGCTTTTTCCCGATTCTACAATTAGATGAAAGGGACTTCACCCATATAACAGGTGAAATCAGTATAACAAATTTAATAATATTTTTGTATTATCTCAATCTTCCGTTGTTTCGGAAGTATTTGAGCCTGCCTGGGCCTCCTGCATTTTAAGCTGGCTTTTGGTGAGAAGCTTGTTGGCCTTGAGTGCCATATAGTAGCGCACACCAAGGAAAATTGAGAAGATAACCAGCAAAGCTACTCCCAGGAATACCGGCCAGAATTCACGGATAAACTGCTGACGCTGCGCAGCGTCAACTCGTTTTTGTCTTTGCTTGTCGATCAGCATACTCAATGCCTCACGCTTTGCTGCATCATCCTCACGCTGAAAGGTCTGATTTCTCACATAGAAGTCATTGAGCTGCATATGGGTCTGGTTAAAGGTTTTGGCCTTTTCCACATCAACATCCATATATGCCAGTTGCAGAGAATTATAAATTGAATAGAGTTCAGGCTCTCCCTCTACCTTATCAAAGATACCCAGGCCGGTTTCCCAGTAATTAATTGCTTCCTGCATATCTCCTTTCTTGTAAGCCAGTTCTCCCAGCCCCTGATAGGTGATAAAAGTAGAGCGTGCATCTGCGATCTCCTTCTTGAAATCCAGGGCATTAAGATAGAAGCTTTCTGCCTTGCTGTAATTACCCTGCACCATATAGGTTTCGGCCAGGTTATGATAGGCCATAGCTTTGTACTTTTTAGAGACCTCTCTTTCAGCCACAATCAGACCGAAATACTCAGCTGCTTCTTTGTACTCTCCATTCTTCTTCTTGATCTCTCCCAGCTTATTCAGCACACGAGCATGCATTACAATATCATCCTTATCTTCCGCTCGCTGCCAAAGTTTCATCAACATATCTCCAGCAGTCTTATGAGCACCCTTTTTACCATACTCAACCGCCAGGAAGTATGAAATATCATTTAACATCCCAAGATGTCCGCGATCCTCTGCGATTTTAGGATACTTACTCAGATACGACTTAGCCACATTTTGAGCCTCAAGACGAAGTGAAATAGACTCATCATAATTGCTATATTTTGAATTGATTATAGCTAAGTGCCTGAGTATATTCAATTCATTATCATAGTCAGTGGTATCCGACTTCCTCAAGAGATTTAGTGCGTCAGAGTAATTCACATATGCAACCTCATAGTCTCTCATGAGGTAACTTATCCTTCCCATTGTACTCACCCCAACAGCTACAGCCCATTCATCTCTTGCCTCCTTCGCAATCTCCAAAGCCAGACCAGCTTGCTTAATCGCTTCTTCAGAATTTTTCCTTGCCAGACTCAGGGCCAAATCCATTTTCTCGGTGAAAGAATCCCGATGATTTTGACCATGACTAGACAACCCAAAGGCCAACAACAGTGTGACCAACAAAAATTTGTATGTGAAGCGTTTGAACACCCTATAAACTGTATTTCTAGCCCACAAAGTATAAAAAAAAGGTATAAGCAACTCACTTACACCTTCTTTTTTTATGGTAGAAAGTCTCTATTTGGCACCAGTTGGATCACCTGGATCTTCCTCCTCCTCTTCAGTTTCTCCAGCCTGGTCATCCAGTTGTACTTCAGGAATTGCAGGATCAGTATCGAAGCCTTCAGATGCGCAAGATGAAATGCCAGCAGTAAATAAAGCTAAGAGTAGGATTACAATAAGTTTCTTCATGATTAAGGATTTTAAAATGTTTACATTGATCTAAAGGCGAAGATATCATTTCTCCACTCCTGAAAATCCTTATCTCAGAGGAAATTGGACAAAGCTTTTACGAGAATAAAAACTCTTTGATAAATGTAAAACCCGCTGCTTCAATCCATGAAGAAAGTATGGTAGGGTACCGTGATTTACTGACTATTTTCAAGTAAGTGTATCACCTACATAAGAGTAGGATTATGTTAAGCTCCTTCAAAACAATGAGTATAGATCAACAAAAGCAACTAGTGTAAAAATCACAGGCTTCTTCACTTATTTGAACAAAGTTTTCATTTTCCTAGAATAATCTACACTGACACATAATATTAAAAGGATAATTGGCTAAATTCAGAGTTGACATTTGTCATATATGTACATACCTGTTAATTTCATAGGGTACGAAACACCAAATATCTTACATATATGAATGCTAAAAACAAGTTCCCCAAGGACAAAGGGGCACCCATAAGAGTGGGTAAAGCGAAAGCTGAGCAAGCGAGATGGAAAAAGAACCCCAAAAACAAAGATCTTCCAGATACTTTCCCGGTATCTGTTGAACAACTCCAATTACATATTGAAAAATATGACTGTAACGGAATTGAATTCTGTAACGGCTCCAATATAGAAGGAGGCTACAGTCCGGTAATGGCAGCTGTAGATGGAGAAGGGAACCTTTTGGCCACGTTTGACAACAATGGCCCCATACCGATTGATGAATTTAAGTCATGCAGGGAAAACTGGCGCGAGCAACATCCCGACCCTGATACTACACAGTTTTTTTACCTGGGTGAAGAAGCAATTACCACCAATATTATTGACTTTGATGTAGTGCGATATGAAGCAGCATTTGTAGAAGAATCAGATGGTTCTAACTCTGCTGTCTTGTACGGGTATTCTTATGACGGAATGAAAGATCCAGGAGAAGAAGAACCGGATACGGCCTTAAACAGATCATATATTTGTCCTCCTTTATGTGATGAAAACTGATTAACTTGGCAAGAGTCTCTTGGGAAAACTTAATAATTGAATTATGAGTTTATTGGAAATAGCGAATTTTGGGGCTGACTTTTCTGTCGTCATGTCGGTGGTTTCATGCCTTCTGATAATTCGTGTCATACCAGTATCAGACAAGAGACTCCATGCCTTTTTTGCTTATCTCGTAATTGGACTGATAGCAGGAATTGTGTCTTACTTCACCAGAAAAATGGGAAATAACGCCCTGCTAGGCTACATCCATATCCCTCTGGGTTTCATATTTTCGAGCCTCATTTTTATTCCGGGCAAAGAATTCAAAAAACTCAGACTGTTGGTTTTTGGACTTATGGCCCTTATAGTAGGAGTAACAACATATGAAGCACTATTTCTTGAAGGGGGAATAAAGCTCTATAACAGTCTATCGGGAGTACTATCCAGCGGTGTAGTAGGATGGCTGGCAATAAGATACCTGATCAAAATGCGATTCAGCAGCTCAATAGTAGATTTATCTAAGGAACCTATGTTCTGGATAGCAACTGCTTTTGCAATAATGAACATTGCCAACTTACTTGCAGATGGTTTTTATAGGACTCTACAACAAATAGAGGGAGACACTCTTTTAAAGTTAGTATTCACTTCTATGTGTGTGAACTACCTTTCTACAATAATCTACTGGATAGGCCTTTGGAAAATTAAGAGTAATAAATCTCGAACCACCCCCAACCTGGCCACCTAAACACTTTATCTAAGATCAGGGTTGTATCATTTCAACTACAGCCCACAATTCCCTTGTCCACAGAATCAGCCACCCGCTTTTTAATGGAGCATATGCTTTATATGGACCTGCTCGTCCTGTTCTTTGGTATGCTCGCCTACAAAACACTGGACAAGCGCACCCTGCTTCTGTTTATTCATGTGATTATCGGCATCATTGTGGTGATTGTATCCAGGTACACTGCCACCCTGGGCAACAACCTTTATATAAGCTATCTCTATGCTCCTTATGAGGCAATTATGTTCTCAGCCATCCTATACCCTAACCTCAAGCATAAGAAGGCGCGCCTGATTGTAAAAACAGTCATCGGCCTTATACTGGTTACCAACCTGCTTGAAGGCTTTCTCATACAGGATGGCTTTAGCAAATACAACAGCTATACCTATGTGCTGATCAATCTGTTGACAGGCACCTTAGCCATTAGATACTTACTCGAGCTCAGGTTCGATAAACATATCGAAAACCTGGCCAGAACTCCTATGTTTTGGGTAGCCACCAGTCTGGCAATCAAAAACTTCGGTGTGCTGATTGTCTGGGCCTTCCTGAGGGTGGCCCAGGAAAACTCCATGGACTTGTTATGGCAGCTTACCTTTATCCGCGAGACCGTCACCTACCTTACCCTAACTCTCTGGATAGCAGCATTTTGGGTATCGAGAAAAGGTCATTACAGCGCATAATAAAAACCGTATTAAGTGATCATTAATTGTGTATTACTTTAAAATGATTGCACAAAGTACAGAATTAGATTTTTTGAATATTTAAATGCAATATTAACGTCCACAAATTAGGTTAGTAAAATCTAATCAGGTATTTTTGCTGTATACATTGAGGTGACTTAACGTAATGGAGGGCCAGATTAACGAGTGGATATTTTACGCCAGCTCTACCGTCTTTGTAGTGCTGATTGGAGTGTTTGCGTTCTATCTTTATTTACACAAAAAGAGAGAAGGTATCAGCTACCCTCTGGCCATTCAAAAACTCAAATCTTTTATCACGCAGAAATACGGCAGCCTGGAAGGTAATCAGGAGCGTTTTTGCGAAGAATACGGCATCAGCGAAAAGGACTCATTTTTAGCAGTACTCAATACTGCTTCCGATGAGGTGCTTTCTCCTCAGGTAATCGGTGAGGCTCTCAGCAAAATTGGCCCGAAAGTAGTCCTTATGAACCGTACCTATTATATAGAGGAGTCTTTCAGGACCTGAAACACTCACACCTGCGGATAGTAAGCTGACGTACCGCACTGACCCTACTCCTTTCCCTACCCCTGTTTCAAGAACAAACAGCCTCACCACTTAAAATAATACGTTAAGTCTGACCAGCGGAGACGGTATCTTACCAGAGGCCAACCATTTATCAAAGTGACTAACTCCAAAGCCGGAGATCGCGTCCTCCTCATAACCCCAATTCCCTAAGGAAGTCACCCTCAACCCGACTGAGGGTCTCAGCAGTCACAGTAAACCATGAATATAAGCGCAACCACATTCCATTCTCGGGCCCTTCAAATATTCAATGCACTCAATACCCAAATTCAGTAGCTAAGGGGATTCCCATTTGCGTGGGAATGACCAGAACGAGGTAGTTTTGATAGAAACTCTTGCTTCCGGTTATCAGGGCGGTTGCAGATTAATCTTCTTATCAAAAGATCCTTCCCCGGACACCAGCGCTTCCGGTCAGGTAACCCCACCGGGTATCGGATTGATTTAACACAACCTCAGAACCAAAAAAGACCTGTTAAAACAGGCCTTCTTTGATATTAGACTATTTGGTTACTATGAAAAAGTTCTGGTTGAGATGCGCCTCAAATACGCGGTACTTACCAGGTAAAGAAAAGGAAGCTCGCCAGCTTACTGCTCAGGTTCCCCCTTTTCCGCTGATTGATATGGTTTAACATTGACAACTCTTCGGCTATTGAGCTATTCTCCGCTGAAAAGTGATCAAACTCTTTAATTTCTTGATTCTCGAAAACCTCCGGTCCGATTTTAGAATTAGTAATAGTAAACTTAGTAGTACCATCTTCTTTAGGTCTGATATTTGTAAAAACCACGTCTGACTTCTCGTTATTGCAGTTCTGCAGGGCCACCTCACCTGCTGTCACGTCATTCACACGCATTTTAGCGAACTCACCAAAAGTTCCGAACTCGAGCCTGCCGGAGTTCAACCGATCGATCTCCAGGTGGCAAAAGCGCTCAGGGCAGAGATACACCCTGGAAGAGTCTCCGTGCCCGTTGTGAAAGCCGTTAGAGGTAAAGAGCGCACTCCTGATCTCATTGGCACAACCGATATGTAAGGCATCAAAGCGGTGGTTTTCGGAGATATCGAGTTCATTGATAAGAGATGCATTGATATTAAGTGTACCGATAGAATGGTTACCACAAACATAGAGGCTGTTGGTCCTTGCCCCCTGAATTGACAACTCGGTAAATTCTGATCCACGAACACCTATAGATTTGGCTTCGCACTGACTAAACTCCAAAGCGCCTTTGATATTGACATTTTCAAAATGCAAATTCTTGAAGTGACATTTTGAAAAAGAGAAGTCATGGCTAATAGTCACATTTTCGACAACCACATCTTCAACCAGTCTGAACTGATAGGAAGTCATGCGAAACTCGAGGTCGTTGCCGGTTACAATCTTTAAAAAATCCTTTGCCTTAAGTGTTCTCATATCTCGGTGTGTTTTGGTGAGAGGAAGTTGCCTTTGTCACCAAGAAAAAACAAAGGAACTCACCAGAAGTAGGGCAAGAGTTATTGGACTTTAAGGTCCACCGATCGTTGGACCTTAAAAATCGGCCTGTTTTTTATAATAATCGAATATAGAATTTCAGTATTCGGCCTAAATGGCATTTTTAGCTATCTTTCGAAAAATTCACCAACTTTGTGGACTTACTAGATTTTCACCACAGGAAGGAGTTGGAACAAGGGAATTATAATGATATTATGCTCATCGCGAGTGTCTCTCTGGTCGTTATTTTAATAGTGCTTTTCGCCATTTATCTCTATCGCGAAAAGATGCGTGAGGGTATCTCATATGAACGGGCAATCGGCATCATCAACGAGTACATCATAGAACATTACGGAGACAAACGGGGAGCCAAAAAGAAGTTTTGTGACGACTTTGAAATCAACTACAGAACACTGACCCGTGCCATCAATACAGACAACCCTATAGAAACCCCGAATCTGGTAGCCGATACGCTCAATAAGATCGGTTATGACATCAAGCTGGTCAATAAATCGATGTATCTGAAAAAGAACTGATTTATACCTCTCTGCAACAAGAACTTAGGTGTAAGTCCCCTTATTTCTGAATAAGAGTCAATAACTCTGTGAAATCATTCATGAATTTAGTCCGTAAATTCTTGATTATTAGTTTTTTATAGCGTTAATTCAACCCTATCGAATGGCATAGCCTCAACTTTTGATATATTCATTCGATACCAGATTGCACCGCGACATATTAACAGGCCCTACAATGGAACTAACCAACCAACTGTCAACTACCGTTGACTTTCCTGCTGGCGTTCACGACAATCCTATGCAAATCGGCATAAGGGAGTGGATTGATAGCAATATGTATTATGCGGATCAAAATTTCGTCTGGCGCATCGGAATTACCACAGCTGAAAACATCGTTAAAATTGAAGCCCTGATCAGACAGGACTTACAGTGCAAGCACTGGAAATACTGGCGGGCTGCATCTTTTAAAGATGCCATGCAGGCCGTGCGGGCGCTCAACTGCTATTCATTCGTCTTCAAATCTGCCCATAACCAGTATCTGGGCAAAGGCCCTTATCTGTTTGCCTATAAGACAACCATTGCAGAGAAAAGTCTTTTTTATCACACTTTGCATTCCTGAACTCTGAGACTTTAGTGGGTAAATACCTATCTTTAGTTATGGAGCAGTCCCTTTTCAATTTTCTGGAATTGGAGCAAAAAGATCAGATAAAGCAGCTTTATACTGAAGCAAGTTTTATTGTGGCCATTCGCTACTACGGCTACAAGATCAATCTGTACCTGCTTCATGGCTCCTATGTGGAAGTGTTCTATAATCACAAGCTCGATCTGATTGAAAAAATCACACCTCTGGACTTCAACCACTCACGCATGAAGTTTTATCAGGACCAGATCTCTATAGGCACACTGGCGAGCTAGAGCTCCACTACAGAGCTCTCAGACCGGCATCAATGTCCAGCACTTGTGGTATCAGTAACTTTTTACCGTTGTTATCAATAAGGTAGTCAGACCTGCGCTTGCGCTCGTTCTCGCTCAATTGCTTTTCCATAATAGCCAGCACCTGTTCCCGGCTTCTCTGCAGGTCACGCAACAAAACCCTGTGAAGACGGGTTTCCCGCGTAGCAGCAACATTGATCACCTTATCCAGCTGCTTATAAGACCCTCCTTCAAAAATAAGTGCAGCTTCCTTAATGAGGTAAGGCTGGTCTTTGTGCTGATCTACCCAGGACTTAAAATCTCTGCCGACTGCAGGATGCACCAGGGCATTCAGTTTCTGAAGCTCCTCTTCATTGGAAAAAACTCTTTGAGCCAGGTAGCCCCGGTTAAGTTCTCCTCTCTCATCGTAGCTCTCTGTACCAAACTCACTGATAACGGCCGCCCTCAATGACTCATCATGCCCCATTAGCCATTTACCACGGTCATCTGCATAATAAACAGGCACTCCAAGACTGATAAAGATGCGTGAGACGGTAGTTTTACCAGAACCGATCCCACCGGTAAGGCCGATTAATAAAGGACTATTCATCGCGTACTACCCTGATCTTGTCTTCCAACAATACCAAATCTCTGATATGCGGTGCTTTGACGGCTACAGACACCTTCACCGTAGAGTCTGCCGCATTGTAAGAGTAGTAATCTGCTATGAGCATTATATCAAGAGAATCAGCCCTTACCTCTTCTGATCGCCTGATGCTGTAGCTCACATCCACTACACCGGGATTCAGCCTGAGGGTGGTATCTGTAAAGTTGAGTTTCATGACGGGGATGGTGCGCATAAAGCCTACAAACTCATCCACATCAAACTGTATATCGGCTTCTGAAACATTACTGCTGACGAGGTCAGAAGCAGGAAGGGGGATATCAAAGCTTTCAGCGATCGATTCATCTACAGCATCATCTGCTGCAGGTATCAGGTAAGGCTCAGGAAGCGCATTGACGATACTCTCCGGCCCGGTAAAAGTAATTCTGGCCGGACTGATGCTGACAGGCGAGGTAAAACGGTAATCTCCCTCCAGCAAGACATTGGCACTGTCAAAGGCCAGGGGAATGTCCCGGGTAATTCTTCTTTCTATATGATAGGTAATGGAATCTGTCAGGATAAAGTTGACAGCCACCGGCTCGAGCTTGGGAGTGATCTCCCCTCTTAATGAACTGGCCAGTCTGAACCCGGCCTGGGTAGGATCCTCCAGGTTGATACGGATGGGTTCCATACCAAAACCAAAGGAACGTGTCATCAGGTCCCAGCCTCCACCCGTTACTTCAAGCCTGATCTGGCGAGGCAGTGGTTTTACTGCCACAAAGGCTTCAGTGTTGTACTGAAACTCAATAGGGTAATTGATTTGGGTAACGTAATCAGATTTATTCAGAGCACTGAAAAACCAAAAGGTGGTGGATATTATGATACAAAATACCACCACCTTTATTTTTTCGTCTTTCGTACGCGGAGCGTTGAAAGAGCCCTTAAGTCTGTCTATTATATCTTCAGCGCTTCTCAAGTAGGGTTAACTGCTTTTCTCAGCCAGTTTCTTACTGGCCTCCAATGAAATCGCTGAACGTTCAAACTTTATCTTTGCTCCTTTTTCTACATCAATAGTTACGGTCTCGTCATCGAGTTCTGCAATACGGCCGTGAACACCACCGATGGTCACGATACGATCGCCTTTCTTGATTTCATTGATGAAGTTTTTCTGATCCTTCTGCTTTTTCTGCTGAGGACGGATCATGAAGAAGTAGAAGATAATGGCTATCGCACCAAAGAGTATTAATTGCTGCGCACCAAAACCTCCACCTGCTGGAGCATGTAATAAAATTGAATTAATCATTCTGGTCTGTCTAAATTATCAAGAAGTCTGAACAAATCCACGCAGGTTCAAACGTGTCTGCTTAGGACTTGTATTGGCTACTACAGTAATCACAGGGCTCTGCTGACCTGATTTACCTTTACTGTCAAATCTCACTACGATCTCGCCTGAACCACCCGGAGGAATCGGCTCTTTTGTGTGCTTAGGCACTGTACAGCCACAAGAAGCAGAAGTACTGGCGATTTGCAATGGCTCCGTGCCATTGTTAGTGAATTTGAAAGTGTAGTTAACTACTTCACCCTGCTTGATTGTACCGAAGTTGTAAAGGGTATTGTCCCATTTGAAAGAGGCATTGGAAGACACAGGTTCTTCAACGCCCTGAGGTGCTGCTATGGGGGTAGCAGGCTGGGTTCTTACCACACCTTTATTTTCAAGCTGATTCAATCTTCTTTCAAGGTTGGCCACCCTCTTTTCCATGTCAGCGTTACCGCATGAGCTCGCTACAAAGAGTAATGCCACTACACAGAATAGGCTTAATCTTGTTTTCATGATTTATAGTTTTTGTTTCAATAGTTTTTGGTGGTTAAAACCGCGATAACTGATCATCCCGGACAGAAACAACCATGTTAGGTTCAATCTTGTTCTCCTGACTTGATCTGCCCAATCAGGTCATCTACATCACTCAGCAGCCTCTCAGCCTTTTGCCGGGCTTCTGATACTACCTTCTTACCTTCTTCTTTGGCAGTAGAAGAAATCTCTGCTTTACCATTGATGAGGTCGTCCAGCAGCTCCTCCAACTGCTTTTTATACTTATCCAGCTGATAAGAGAGCTTGTCTCGTGTATTAGCTCCTTTATCAGGCGCATAGAGAATACCGATGATGGCTCCTGTGGCTGCTCCTACTAAAAATGCCAATACATTACTCGATCCTTTACTCATTGTCTATTCTATTTATTGTCTAACAAGCCCCTTCCGCTCTTCTTTAGTCTCCCTGATCCCTTAAGGTCATCAGAAATCACATCTAAAATTCCATTAACGAATTGTTTACTCTTCGGGGTACTGTAATTTTTTGAGAGCTCAATATACTCATTAATGGTCACCTTTACAGGAATGCTCTGAAAATTCAACAGCTCCGCAATCGCCATTTTCAGTATAATCTGGTCGGTTATTGCGAGTCTGTCTACCTCCCAGTTCTTGGTCTTGGCAGCTATCATTTCACTATACTCCCGATCGTTGTCCACGGTTGCCTCAAAGACCATATTAAAGAAGACTTTATCTTCTTCCCAGTTATTGGAAAAGTCGGGCAGTGTGAAATGCTTGGGAACACTATCCTTGTCCAGGTCCCTGATTGATCGGGTAACAAGGCTTCTGACAATCGCCTTGTTTTCAATCCAGAAAATATCTCTTTCCTCAAACAGAGAAAGAATCATTTCATTTTTGAATACCAGCTGCTTGATCAGGTGATCTACGATCTTCTTATCATCATCAAAAGACGGATTGGCGATTCTGCGATACTTGTTGAATTCTTCATCCTTCTTGACCACGTCCTTGTACCAGCTCTTGATATTGTCTTCATCGTTTTCCCAGGAAATATCCTTCTTGACCAGTGCTACCTGTACCTTAGAGGATTCTCTGAAGAAATTGATCACCGCATTTTTAGAGAGGTTGAAATCACCGGTCAGGAGTTTCTCCGGACTCAGCTTGGCCTTTTTATTCGCTTCTACCTTGCTGTAGTCTGACCAGGCAATCATAAGGCTGACTACTTCCAGAAAACGATCTACCAGTGACTCAGCATCAAGCACCATTTGCTTGGCAAAGTGTTCGTAGTCTTTTTTATGGTTTAACAGGTAGTTTTTGTAGGCGTTATTGGCGGCCTCTTCCGCTTCTTTGGAAATGGCTTCTGATTCATTCAGCTCTGTACCGCGCACCTTGTGTTCCAGTACACGTTTGCCTTGCTTTTTATTGGCATCGAGCAATTCATGATTCGGAGCTTCCATGGAATTGAGGTCTGGCTTAAAGGCTTCGTCAATTTCAGCCAGGCCAATGTTGTAGTTTGCCTCCAAACATTGTCCGAAGGCGAATAGCGTTTGCATCGCTTTTACTCTTAGAGATCTCCGATTGAGCATTTCAGTATTTTAAAGAACGGCTAAAAATAAAAATGTGTCTGTAGCCACTGAAGCTACAGACAACAATATTAAAATGAAAGTTTAATTTTCCCAACATCAGCAATACGCTTTTCTGCCAAAAGCATAGCAGCTTCCTGAGATGGTATTCTGTCAGCCTCTGCTTTGTTCAGAATATTCGTACAAGTATCGAATATCTTCTCTGTCCACGCGTAAGCCTGGTCTTTATTGTAGGCTCCCTTCAATTCTGAAGAAATATTGATGATACCACCTGCATTGATAACGAAATCCGGGGCATAAACTACACCTCTGTCGATCAACATATTGCCGTGCCTTACTTCGTCTTTCAACTGATTGTTGGCACCTCCGGCAATAACCTGACATTTGAGTCTGCCAATGGTGTCATCATTGATGGTAGCACCCATGGCACATGGGGCATAAATATCCACATCCAGGTCGTAGATTTCATCGAGTCCTACCACCTTGGCTCCGGTGTCTTTCGCAATGGAAGCCAGTCTGTCCTGATTGATGTCTGTGATAAATACTTCAGCACCTTCCTTGGTCAGGTGATTTACCAGGAACATACCTACCTGGCCCACTCCCTGTACGGATACTTTTTTTCCTTTGAGCGAATCAGAACCGTAAGCTTTTTTAGCTGCGGCTTTCATTCCTACATAAACACCATAAGCGGTAACAGGTGACGGATCACCACTACCTCCCATTTCTACAGGCAGACCTGTGACATGCCTGGTTTCCATACCGATATATTCCATATCGCTGGTCTTCATGTTCATGTCTTCCGCAGTGATGTATTTACCACCGAGGCTGTCGACAAATTTGCCGAACCTTCTGAGAAATGCTTCATTTTTCAGCTTGGCCGGGTCTCCGATGATTACCGCTTTACCTCCTCCAAGGTTAAGCCCTGAGATAGCCGCTTTGTAGGTCATCCCGCGAGACAGTCTGAGTACATCAATCGCGGCCTCCTCTTCCGTGGCATAGTTCCACATACGGGTACCTCCCAATGCCGGGCCGAGTACTGTATTGTGAATGCCAATGATTGCTTTCAGTCCTGTTGGTTCATCATGGCAAAACACTACCTGCTCGTGTCCTAGTCTGGATGCTTCAGCAAAAACTGACACGCTTCCTACTTTTTCCGGGCTGTTTACTTCCACCATTAGTTTCGTTTTATAGTTTACTTATCTTTGCCCCATCTCTTGCAGATTTGGCTATTTCCATTTCCCGCAAAAGTAGTCCAAAAAAAAACATTATCTAAATAATAAACGGACCCACGGGCAACCTTTGTTTTGCCATTTCTGTTTAGATAGTGTCGGTCCGTAATGCTCAGCCAGACACCACCTAAACCGATCGACCACTAATTAAAGCGTGAAAGAATTAAGCCACCTCAATAAGTACCTCTACAAGTACAAGCATCTGTTATTACTAGGCTTCCTGTTCCTGGTAATCTCCAACTACTTTGCGGTATGGCCCGCCCGTGTAGTACGCTATGCCCTTGACTATGTTACAGAGAGCTTTACACTCTACCGGGTGTTTGAAGGAGGTGATCTGAGCTCATCTATTTTCAGCGAGCTGGAAACAGGCGTACTGATTCTCGGTGCCCTGATGATCCTGATGGCATTACTGCGGGGTTTCTTTCTTTTTCTGGTAAGGCAGACCATCATTGTGATGTCGCGCAAGATAGAGTACGACCTCAAAAATGAGATTTACGAACAGTACCAGTCTCTGCCGCTGAGCTTTTACCGCAGAAATAACACAGGTGACCTGATGAACCGTATTTCTGAGGATGTAAGCAGAGTAAGGATGTACCTGGGGCCGGCTATCATGTACGGTGTCAACCTGCTGATACTCTTCCCAATGGTAATCTATCAGATGCTCAGGGTAAATGCTGAGCTCACCATGTACGCTCTTCTACCGCTCCCTCTGCTGTCAGTGGGCATCTACTTCGTCAACAATATCATCAATAAGCGCTCGGAAGAGATTCAGAGGAGCCTTTCGAACCTGTCCACCTTTGTACAGGAAGCCTTTTCAGGAATCAGGGTGATTAAATCTTTCGTCAGAGAACGCGACTCTGCCCGCACTTTCCTAAAAGAAAGCGAGGACTATAAGCACAAGTCTCTGAGGTTGATTTTTGTAAATGCCTTGTTCTTTCCCCTGATCATGGCGCTGATCGGACTGAGTGTCATTCTTACGATTTACATAGGCGGCAACCAGGTGATACAGGGACAGATCAGCTATGGCAATATTGCCGAGTTTGTGATTTATGTCAACATGCTCACCTGGCCCGTGACTTCACTGGGCTGGATCACCAGTATTATCCAGCGGGCAGCGGCTTCCCAGAAAAGGATCAACGAGTTTTTACAGGAAGAAAACAGCATTGTCTCCACTGAAAATGTGGTGGCTGATATTGCCGGTGATATCACTTTCAGAAATGTAAGCTTCACCTACCCGGATTCTGGTATTGTGGCACTGAAAGATATCAGCTTTGAAGTGAAGGCGGGAGAGTCCATCGCCATCATTGGCACGACCGGTTCCGGCAAGAGTACCATAGCCAACCTCATCAGCCGTATGTATGACACTTCTGAAGGAAATATTACGGTAGACAGTAAAGACATTCGCAGCTTCAATCTTTCATCGCTAAGAACACAGATTGGCTACGTACCCCAGGATATCTTCCTTTTCTCCGATACTATTGAGGATAACATCGCTTTTGGAGGAGATAATATCACAAAGGAGCAGATCATTCAGGCCGCCAAAGATGCAGACCTTTATAAAAACATTGAGGACTTCCCCGATGGCTTCAAAACCATGCTGGGAGAGCGGGGTATCACCCTTTCCGGTGGACAGAAGCAAAGAGCCTCTATTGCACGGGCCATTGTGCGTAACCCCAGTATTCTGATTCTGGATGATGCCCTCTCTGCCGTGGATACCAATACGGAGAACACCATCCTTAACAGTCTTGCGAGAATTATGAAGGGCCGTACTTCTGTGATTATCTCTCACCGTGTTTCGTCTGCCAAGCTGGCGGACAAGATCATTGTGCTTGACGATGGAAAGATCATTGAGCAGGGCACCAACGAAAGCTTACTGGCTCAGGATGGTGTTTACAAAGAGCTTTACGAGAAACAGCTACAGCAGGAAGAGACTGAATAGGGTATTTGCGCCTGGTCAGGTTTTTCCAAATACATCGTAAGGATTTAGTGCCTGCCTCTTTCGGGCGGGTTATCAGTAAATTGGTTGATCTGTTGTCTGGCTTATTGGCGAGCGGATACTAGCAACATATAATCAGGTACAGGCCAGGCACCTCGCCTGGTGCTACCTCACCGGCATATCAATCATTATAATTCGCTCGCTAATGTATTGCTCAATAGTAAAATCTGACAGAGAAAAACGGAGTTCATCTGCTTTTTCGAGCATGCGCTCTTCTACCGTTTCGGAATTTGGCATTACCGAGTTATGCGCTTCTATTGTGGCTCTTACCGCTCTTCTGGCAGGAATTGTCAGCCTTTGATAACCTTCCGGCAAATCGGAGGTGCCCTGACTCAGCTTTATTCCCACAAACACATTTACCTGCTCATCCGTCAGCGTGGTGTCCTTATAGTGTATCAGTGTCAGCACACCATCTACTCTTCCTTGCTGAACATATTCACGTGCATCAAAAAAGGCATTGCGCAGCGTATCACTATCACCATTGCCTTTGAACCTAATCCCGACTATGTTGTAGTCGCTTACATTCTCAACAGTCACCTCAACTTTGTTGAGTCCGCCAAGGAAGAAATATACGCCAATGGCTCCGGCCAGCATAACGGCCAGCACACCCAGGATTGTTCGCTTGTTCATGTACTTATTACTTCTTTGTACTGCATCTGATGGAGTTCCGTGTAATAACCTCCAAGCTCCAGAAGCTCCTGATGCGTACCCATTTCTTTAATCTCACCCTTATCCAGCACAATGATTTTGTCTGCCCCCTGAATGGTAGACAGGCGGTGAGCAATCACAACTGCCGTACGTCCTTTCATCAGTACTTCTATGGCATTCTGGATCAACTCTTCCGTCTCCGAATCTACTGAGGAGGTTGCCTCATCCAGCACAATGATTTTGGGATCGTAGACCATGGCCCGCACAAAAGAGATCAGCTGTCTCTGACCCACAGAAAGTGTTGAGCCCCTCTCCATTACATTGTAGTCAAGGCCTCCAGGGAGTCGCTGGATAAACTTCCTCGCTCCTACCAGCTCAGCGGCAAACAGGATTTCTTCTTCTGTAATATCGGGATTGCCCAGGGTAATATTTTCGCGAATAGTGTCTGAAAAAAGGAATACATCCTGCAACACAACTCCGATGTTCTGACGCAAAGCGGAGAGGTCATACTGTTTCAGATCCACGCCATCTACCGAGATACTTCCCTTGTTAATCTCATAAAAGCGACTGAGCAGGTTGATGACAGAAGATTTACCTGCTCCGGTAGCTCCTACCAAAGCCACCGTCTGCCCCTCCTTTACATCGAAGGTGATATCTTTGAGCACATACTCTTCTTCTTTGTATGCAAACCATACATTCTTAAAATATACATCTCCTTTGAACTGCTCGGGAACGTAATCTCCTTCGTCAGTAATATGCTCATCGCTGTCTAGCAGATCGAAAATTCTGTTAGAGCTCACAATACCCATTTGCAATGTATTGAAGCGGTCTGCTATCATGCGAATAGGACGGAAGAACATCTGAATGTACATGATAAAGGCAATGATCATTCCTGGCCCCGTACCGGAGCTGATCAGGATACTTCTGGCACCATACCATACTGCCATACCAATAGCAATGGCCTGAATGATTTCTGCCACAGGAAAGTAAACCGCATAGTACATAACTGACCGGATATGCGCCTTTCTGTGCTCCCGGTTGATTTCTTTAAACTTCTCGTACTCTCTCTTTTCGGCTCCGAAAATCTGCACGATGTTCATTCCGGATACATGCTCCTGTACAAAAGAATTGAGATTAGATACGGCATTCCTCACATCATTGAAGGTTACCTTGATCTTCTCTTTGAAAACGTAGGTACTGAAAATAAGCAGGGGTAATGTAGACAAGCTGATCAGGGTCAGCTTCCAGTCCATATAAAACATTACCGCAATGAGCACAATCAGTTGTAACAGATCGCCAATGAGGGCGGCAAGCCCTTCGCTGAATACATTGGAAAGCGTTTCGATGTCTGAAACATTCCTGGTCACCAGCCTGCCAATAGGCGTGTTATCGAAAAACTTCAGCTTAAGCTTGAGCAGGTGTTGATAAAGCCTGATCCGGATATCCTTGATGATGGTCTGCCCCACCCAGCCTGAAAGGTAGGTATGAGAATACTGCACCATGGCCAGCAAAAAGAGGTGACCAATCAACAGACTGATCATGAAGACCAACCCCTGATAGTCGCCCACAGGCACATAGCCATCAATGGCCTTTTGTACCAGCCAGGGTCTTACGGGGGTAAGCACGGCTAAAAACACCGTAAGAAATACCAGCAGGTAGAAGCGCTTGATATAAGGCCTGGCAAACTGAAAGAGCCTTTTCAGGACCTTAAAGTCTACGATGTTTCCACTCTTTACTTTCTCTTTCTCCAAAAGATCAATCTCTATACACTGAATCAGGGTATACTACCGAGGTAAGGTAAAGACCATGGGCAGGTACGGCCCTGCCTGCTTTCCTCCTGTCTTGTGATTCAATAATATTAACAAAATCTGTTACAGTAAGTTTCCCCAACCCAACATCCAGTAGCGTGCCTACCAAGGCACGTACCATACCGCGGAGAAACCTGTTTGCTGTAACGTGGAAGACAAGGGAATCGTTTTGCTTTTCCCAGCGCGCTTCTTTAATGGTGCAAATAAATGTATTTACCTCCGTTTTTACCTTACTAAAGCTCTCGAAGTTCTGCTCTCCCAGGAGCTTTTTCGCAGCTTCATTCATAAGCGGCACATCTACCACCTTTGGATGGTAATAGCTCAGCTTTTCCAGAAAAGGTGACTTGGCCTGATGCATAAAGTACTGATAGCTTCTTTGCGTGGCATCAAAGCGCGTGTGGGCCTCGTCATGCACCTTTCTGACAGACTGAATGCTGATATCTCTGGGTAGAAAGCTGTTGAGTTTATAAACCAGGTCATCAGGCAGATGCCCCTCCATATCAAAATGGGCGATCTGATGAGTAGCGTGTACTCCCGTGTCGGTTCGGCCACTTCCCATGATCTCAATCCTGGTACGGAGCAAGGTGCTGAGACATTTCTCCAGCTCAGCCTGCACGGTATGCGCATTTTCCTGAATCTGCCAGCCATGGTAGGCCGTGCCGTTATATGCAATATCGAGAAAGTAGCGAGACAAGGCTGGTTATTTGTGAATCAGTCAGTGGTTTAAGATTCAGAGGTCAGAGCTTTTCGTAGATGATGGCAGCCCCCTGCCCTACTCCAATACACATTGTGGCAAGACCATACTTTGCTTCTGGTCGTTTCTGCATTTCATGGAGCAGAGTTGTAGAGATACGTGTACCGCTGCCTCCCAGTGGATGGCCAATGGCGATAGAGCCTCCGTTGACATTCACCTTATCCGGGTCAAGGCCAAGCTCCTGGATGCAGGGAATTGACTGGGCTGCAAAAGCTTCATTCAATTCTATCAGATCCAGGTCATTTACCGTGAGTCCGGCACGTTTCAATGCTTTTTGCGTAGCAGGGATAGGACCTACTCCCATAATATCAGGAGAAACTCCTGCAATCGCCATAGACATAACCCTGGCCATTGGTTTTAGGTCAAGACTTTTCAACGTCTCTTCATTCACCATCAAAGCTGCTGCGGAGCCATCGTTGATACCGGAAGAGTTACCAGCGGTTACCGTACCATCTTTTCTGAAAGCGGGCTTGAGCGTTCCCAGCTTCTCTAAAGAAGAGAGCCTTGGGTGCTCATCTTTTTTAAAGATGATCGGGTCAGCTTTTCGCTGTGGTACTTCTACCGGAATCAGTTCATTGTCAAACTTGCCGGCTTCATGTGCCGCTTTATATTTCAACTGAGTGTTGTGAGCAAACTCGTCCTGCGCCTCGCGGCTTACTTTCCAGCGTTCGGCCACATTTTCAGCGGTTTCGCCCATTCCATAGGGGTAGTGCAAATCAGCTAGTTTGGGGTTGATAAAACGCCAGCCGATCGTAGTATCAAACATATTTACGGCTCTGCCATAAGCCCCTTCAGACTTACCCTGCACGAACGGGGCACGGGTCATACTCTCAACACCTCCGGCAATATAGGCCTGCCCCTCTCCCAGCATCAGTCCACGGGCTGCATCCATGATAGACTGCAAGCCAGAAGCACAAAGTCTGTTGACTGTGACACCCCCTGTTTCCAGTGGAATGCCTGCTAAAAGCAAAGCCATGCGCGCTACATTTCGATTGTCTTCTCCGGCCTGATTAGCCGCTCCGAAAATCACATCCTCCAGCAGCTCGGGAGCGAAAGACGGGTTTCTTTCCATTAAGCCCTTGATGGCAATAGCGGCCAGGTCATCGGGGCGTACAGATGCCAGGGTACCCCCGAATTTCCCCACGGGTGTACGGGCTATATCTACTATGTATGCTGATTCCATTTCCTCTGTTTGTTTACTGATTGCGAAATAACTGATTTTTGAGTGGGCTGGCAAGGCAGAGGTTATGTGAGTCTGCAGTTTTAGCTATTTGTAGTGGTGAGAGGGAGGTAGTGGGAAGTGAGAGGTAAGAGGTAGGAAGTAGGTGATTAATTAAGACTAGAGGTAAGAGGTAAGACAGAAATTATGCAGCCTAAAAACTATCTTCTGATACATTTTAAACTGCACTTTATTATTTAAACAATTAGTAAAACCATCACACTATGCCTATTCAGAAAGTACGAGACCTTGAGGTTTACTGCCTGTCATTCGACCTGGCCATGATGGTTTTCAGAATGACCTTGAAATTTCCTCAGGAAGAAAAATACTCTCTGACCGATCAAATTAGAAGGTCATCCAGGTCCATTTCTGCCAATATTTCAGAAGGCTTTGGCAAAAGGCACTATACCGCAGAATTCAAAAGGTATCTTACCAACAGTATGGGGTCATTAGAAGAAACGAAATCGTGGCTGGAGTTTGCTGAGGCCTGCCAATATATAGATACTAACTTATTTAAATCGCTGTATAAACAGTATGAACAGCTAGGTTCTAAGCTCTATCGCCTTCATGATTCATGGTCCTAAAGTGACTGAAGCCTTGACGAATCATCTTTCGGCCCTACTTTTCACCTCTTACATCTCTCACACCGAAGCACAACTAACCTTATCCCAATAGAAGTCACCCTTCAACCCAAAACTCCCTGCCAAAAGAACACCGAATAAATCCAAATACCTATATTTGCGCTCTCAAAAAAGGGACTGTTATGATACAAAGAGTACAAACCATTTTCTTAATGTTGATTGCTCTCTGCATGGGGCTTATGTTGGCTTATTATATCTGGGGTGAGTTAATTCCTGATCAAAACAGGGTGATCTCATTTTCGGCCTTTAAAATGGAAGTGATCGATACCCAGGGTACTCTTCAGAATGTATCAGATGATGTAGTAGTAGATAGCCAAAACACCTGGTATATAGGTGCTCTCGCTATCCTTTCTGTCATTACGGCTATGTTCTCAATATTCATGTTTAAGAACAGGCTGACCCAGATGAAACTGGGTGCCCTTAACTCACTTTTCATGGTGGCGACTCTGGCCATCAGCTACCTGCACATTAACCGGTTTGAAAAGATCTTTCCTGAAACCGTGGGACAAACTCAGCTGGGTTTCTTCCTGCCGGTAGCCGCCATGTTGCTGAATATGATTGCCAATCGCTTTATCCGCAAGGATGAAAAGCTGGTTAAATCTGTAGACCGTATTCGCTGACCCGACAGGTTAACTACAGATGGGGAATGAGCCGGCACGGACGGTTGACCTGGTCCGTGCATTTAGCCTCTCATTCAACATACATTCTGCTACACCTTACTTCTTTTTGCGGAAGGGTATCGTATAGCCAAAACCCAGCTTAAAGTCGAAATTGCTGCCATCGATACTCTGAACCTCTGAAGATCTGCGGTTGGGGACGTAGCCAATTCTGCCATCAATAAACCAACCGCTGTCAAACTGCTTGCGGTAGCCGTAATAAATACCAATTCTTGGTAGTGTGGATATGTTTTTGCCGTGGGTCGGGGTGTTGAAGACGTCAATAAAGGGATTGAGCGAGTACCTCGTATAGGCCGCCACATCCTTCACTGCCAGACTGAGATAATGTCCGGAGAACTTACTTTTACCGAAGTAGTATTTGATATCTAAATCCAGCCCCAGAAGCACATCATGGTAGGTGAATGAGTTGCCCGAGCCTTTGATGACTTCCGGTGTAAAGCTTCTTCCAAAATTGAAGCCGGAAGTCAGCGTAGCTGATGCGGTGAGTCTGGGACTTAAGACATACTCATAGCTGAGGTCAAACTTGTAATTCCGGTTGTTGTTTTGTCTGCCCCAGGGCAATTGCACCCCCACTCTCAGAAAAGCACCGGGTGTATCCGGTTCTTTATCAGGTTCAACGTCTGTCTGGGCAAATACCTGAAGTGAGAGGCTGAGACAAAGGAAAATAGCGATAGATCGTATTAGAGTTTTCATACTTTTTATTTTCTCTAAAGACAATCAGCAAGACCTTCCGGCTGGAAAGCATTTGTTAAAAAAGGTTATAGCTCAGGTTAAGAGATGTTAAACCGGTTAGCCCCCGGGTTCCACATCCACAATTTCGATTTCTACCAAAACAGGTGTGTAAGGAGGAATAAATCTGTTTCCGGCAAAGACACGACCTCCGCCTCCAAAAGCCTGATGGGAAGGTACCAGCATGTGAATTTTACTTTCTTCTTTACCCAAAAGAAAAGCAACGTTCAAAAAGCCGAGTCTTCCATTGGAAAAGCTATAAATAATATCTCTGACAGGCATATTATCGATAGGGGGCAGGTTATTGGCAGCACGGACTTCTTCCAGGTTGGTATCCATCAGCGTACTGTCCAGCAGATAAATCTGATAGTTAAAAT
Organism: Roseivirga sp. UBA6061; assembly: GCA_002427745.1. Classification (GTDB taxonomy): domain Bacteria; phylum Bacteroidota; class Bacteroidia; order Cytophagales; family Cyclobacteriaceae; genus Roseivirga. Next base: position 71,420 of record DIYF01000171.1, read on the forward strand.
ATACGGTATCCTCCAGCTCTATCGGCCTGCCAATGCCTTCATTGGAAATCTGATAACGAATATCTGACTCATGCACCTCCACAGAGTAATTATGTCTTGCGATGAAGTCATTTATTTCCATCAGCTGCCCTGCCAGGATTTCTTCAAAGTCAAAGAGCACCTCTTCTGAGCAGGAAGTTATCTGTATCAGCAGTATGACCGCAAAAATGTGTTTTAGTTTCATTCCTTTACTTTAAAGATAGAATAGCCCACTGTGAGATCGAGGTAGATGTTACTTCGTGTATAGTCATCTCCTGTATATCTGCGCGCCATCCCCGCAGTAATATCCACATATGCCTTTCTGAGGAAACGCTGCTGGTAGCCTACGCCTAACAAAAGATAGACAGGTCCTGTACCTACTCCACGTTTCTCTACTTCTCTGTATAGCCGGCCGTTTCTGAAAGTCGTCTCATTTTCTATTTGCCATGCCAGAAGATTGAGTCCTCCGGCCAAAAGGTAAAAGCCATACAGATTATCTCCGCTGGTGCCTTGCGCGACTGACCGTGCCTTGAACGGCTGGTATCGTACCAACAGGTCGGCATTGACATAGTTTCTGGTTTGCACCTGGACTCTCAGGTCAGGGTCTGCGGTGCGTCTGGTGGAATAATATGATCCCGGCAAGCCTCCACGAAACCTGAAGGATGACCTGATTTTGGCTTCTATGGAAAACTGTGTTTTCGGAATCTTCCTTTGGTAGCCCAGGTCGAGAATTAAGGTGGTATTGTAATTGGCAATAGCGTCAAAAGTACTGTATAGCGGGGATGTGCCTATTTTGAACATAGCGGCTATATTGTCCATGTTATATCTACCGGGCTTGACCGGCACCCATTTCATATTCTTGTTATCAGGAGCTTCGAGTGTCTCTTCTGAAAACTTCAGTCGGGTAGTATCCTGCTGTCCATATACATTGATAGTTCCGATGATACCCAATACCATCATGACCAGTTTGATGTTGACTTTACTCTTCATTCTGCATCAATTACTTCAGCCCTGATCAACAAAGTAGAATGGGCAGGAATAGAAACGATTCGCCTGTCACCAGATGAGTTAAACCTTGACCGATCATAGCCTCTTGTTCCAAAAGCAAGAGCTGAAGGCACAAAAAGCTGAACCTTACCCCCCAACCGAACCAGCTCATCCAGACTATGTAACACTGGTGTATATTCTATCTCACTACAAGCATAACTATCAAAGATATCCCCGTAAACGTAGTCAAAGCCCTGTTCCCTCTCTACCTGTTCATAGTTGCTGAAAAAGTATGTGCTATCCAGATGATACACCGTAAGCTTTAGTCTCCTGCGACAATAGTTATTGAAAGACTCTCCTGTTCCCTCTTCATCAATGATGTAGCGAAAACCAGAGTGATGCTGATCAGTGAGCAGGTCATGCTCCGATAAAAAAGCATCAATGGCCCAGAGCTCTGCCTCAAGCTGCTGATCCTTATCAAAGATTACCTCTTCTGAAGTACAGCCTGCTATACAGAGAAGACAGGCCAAAAAGAGGATAGTCTTAAGAAAATGGTTATTCAGGTTCATACTATCAGAGTCCAAGGCCTATAAAAACATTAAGGTCCACCACAAAGTCTTTGTAGAAGTGATCATAGCCCGAAGAGAAGGGAATACGCCTTCCTACTTCTGCATTGATGTCAATAAGTAGAGTATTAAAGAAGGGGCGCTGAATTCCCCAGCCTATACTGAAATATGCCGGTCTGAAAACCCATTCTCTCCTCTCTACATGTCGGGTCAGCTGAAAACTATCGTCAAATGTCAGATCATCTACCTCAGCATAATTCAGAATATCACGCAATCTGAAAAAGAAGTATTCTGAAGCCATATTGTGTCCGCTCACCTCTGCCTCAAGCCTTCTTTTCAGGTTGTAGTAATACCTGAGGGTGGTATGTAGCCGGAAGCGATGGTTGAAAAACTCACCACTGGAAAGCCAGACACCATTGAGGCTTCCAGACCTTGGAACTACCGGCCTGATCTTATAATCATAGGTACCCAGTGTCATTTCCCCCAACCTTGTGAGGCTCTCCAGACTCCATGAGAAGGGAGAGTTCCCGAATTTACTTTCATAAGACAAGGCGAAACTATGAGTATGCGGAGCTGCATTTCGGGTACCGGAAAACTGTGCTATGGCAGGTCTGTAGCCGATTTTGTAGAGTCTTCTTTTGTCTTCTTTGTTGATATAACGGAAGCGTGGTTTCAAGAGCATCAGCCTCCTCTCCTCATCAGATTTTTTGAAGAGATCTGAAGCGAGTAACAGCTCCTCTCCGTTGCTTGTGGTATCCCTTTTCTGAGCGGTGGCCTGGAAGCTCACAGACAAGAAAAAGCACCCCAGCCATATGATATACAGACGCTTCATTACTTCTGCGCTATGATTTTAACAGGAAAGAGCAGGTTTTTGATACTGATACGTGCCTTGGAAAGTCCGTTCTCTACCTTAAAGGCATAGCTCTTTTCCAGCTCATTTACCTGAAGCCTTCTGGACTCAGCCTCTGGTAAGTCGATGAAGGAACCATTCACACTCACGTCATAATTAAAGGCATCGAGCTTGTTCACACTCAGACTCACCTTACCATGCCTTGATTTCACATCCAGAGCTTTGAGCAGGGTATTGGGGAAGAGCTCTATGGTACCGTATTGATTTTTGATACGCACATCGCCCGCAAAACCTTCCAGGTTCATATCTGTACGATGAAGGTCAAGAATGGTGAGTCCGTCCAGATTTTTTCCTTTTACCTCTCCATAAGAGACGCTGGCCTGAACATCTCCAAAAAGCCTCTCGAAGTTCACATCACAGAAATTACCGTCTACCTGAACGCTGCCATAGAGGTTTAGTAAATCAATGACTCCGTACTCATTATTTACCACCACCGATTGGTCCACAGGTATGAAAATCCGGTACTTCACACTGAGGCTGCTTCTTACCTTGCTCTTTCTGGCTGTAGAATAGAAGGTGTTTCTCAATACATATTGATCGGCCGTTTTGGAAATGGCGTACTGGATAAAATCGAGTTCTTCCAGGGCCACCTTTCTGTTCGGATGTTTGGCAATCAGATCCATTTCCACCCGGATAAAGCTTTTCTCCCAACCTGTCACCGTTACTTCAGCCTTTCTGCCTTTAATCACAATGCCGGAGTCCAACACTTCTTTCAGATCCTGCTCAATGGTTTTCGTGACCACCTGCAGTTTTTGCTGGGCCTGAAGTCCGGTAGTTATCAATGCCAGGCAGAGCAGCCAGCACGGTTGATATCGTTTTCCCCTTCTTTTCATCCTCTTAAGAGTTTCACCAGTTCTTTTTTGATTCTTACAGTTTCCTGATCAGCCTTGGTTTTGGCTTTATATAAAAATTCGTCAAAACCTGTAGTTTCTATCATATAGGCAATATTCGTCACCTCGGCTTCCAGCTCTGTCAGTTGTGTGATCAGGGTTTTGAACTCAGGCATTTCACACACCTCCCGAATGTCAGAGCACTCCTCCTCCAGGAACACCTCAAAGTCACTATCTACTACCTGTGCTATGCTGGTCTCATTTTCCAGGTCGCTCAGTTCTTCTCCAAAACTGATACCTGAATTCCTGCTGTCCAGCAGATACCAGGCGGTTCCGGCAGCAATCAACAACAAAGCAGCAGCATATCTCATCCAGTTTACCGATCCTTTTCCAGGCTCCGCAGCTTCTTCCTCTAACTGTGAGGCTATGTCCTCCCACAAACCTGCTGAAGGTATGTGCTCCGGCAAGTCCTGGATGGCCTTTCTCAGTGCCTTATCCTCTTTTTCTTTCTTCATAACCCCTGCTTGTTAGTTTCTCCCTTAAAATATTCTTGGCATAATGGAGCTGAGATTTACTGGTACCCACCGTAACTCCCAATAGCTCCGCAGCCTCTTTATGCGAAAAGCCTTCCACCTCGATCAGGTTAAACACTACCCTGCATTTATTGGGCAACTCCCGCATCATATTATCCAGCAATTCCCCCGTCAGTGCATCGTCAAAGCTCACTGCTGCACCGGCACTGGTTTCTTCTACCTCCACGTGCAGGTGCAAACCGGATACCTCCTTCAGAGCGGCTCTCACCACAATGGTTTTGATCCAGCTGCCAATAGTACCCGTGCCTTTGAATTTTTCCAGGTTATTAAAAACCTTGATAAATCCCTCCTGCAAGGCATCATGAGCCAGATCAAAGTCATTGGTAATGCGATAGGCTGTAGAAAACATGGCATTTTTGTATTGCTCATACAGCATGCGCTGAGCCAGCCTGTCCTTTCGGATACATTTCTTAACGAGCCTTTTTTCTTCTGATCTTTTCACCTGGTTTTGCTTTCCAATAGAAAGTGTCGAAAATCAGTCAAATGGTTGGAACACATTTTCTGAACAACAGAAGAAATATAAGGAGAAAAGAAAAAGGCCTCACTCTGTTCCGGAATGAAGCCTTTTGACAGGTATGACTTTGACAGGCTCATCCTCCCGTACTGACAACAGACTCGGTTAGCTGGTAAGCTGCAAAAATGCCAACGCCCCCTTCGATATTAGAACGGGATTGCACAGCTTCAGAAAAAGGGTCATCATTTTCAAAGGTATTGTAGTCCTTATGATAGAAATAGTAGTTCTCATCACAAGAAACGAGTAGAGCCTTAGCCTGCACAAAATCGGGTACACTCCCGAAGAAGTAAGTCTCGCCCCTGGCCGTAATGGTTGCCCCGTCCCTGTTCACATCCGAGTGATATTCGTCAGAGTCAAAAAAGATAGAAGCCTCTTCCTCTCCGTTAGAGTTCAGCAGAAAGGTATTGATTCTGTAATAATGCCCTTCACCCGGCAGATCATCCCAGGAAACGGTAGCGCGCTGAGAGCTGTTATTTCCCGAAGTAATGGAAAAGCCACTGGCAGCCACAGCTTCCGGTACCGTGGCCGAGGCGGTAACCGTTTTGTCCCCTACGGTGACACTCAGTTCGTAGGTCTGACCTGTGATGATGGGCAAGGCACTGGCATCCAGTTTATAGCGATACTCCGACTGTTCATAGGGTAAAGTAACCGAAGTGTTCCCATGAGAAAGCACCACCAGAGCCGTTGAAATTATGTCCTCATTGCTTCCATAGTCTGGTTGCAAACCGAAGACAGATCGCGACCAGGAAACTTCCACTTCCAGCACATCACTCTGTGGAGAGATGAGAGAGTTGACCACAATCAGCTTTTCCTTAAGCCCCAGCTTACCGGGATCAACATCTTCCACACAGGCTGTCATAACCAATACACAGGCTATTGCGGCTGTTTTAAATATCTTGCTCATCATTAGAATTCGAATTTATAGGTGACCGATGGGAGAATGGGGAAAATGGTAACTCGCTTCAACACGCCTTCCCTTTGCGTGCTATTCTGAATATAATTAGTATCTGTATAGTAGTAGAAGGGGTTTTTCCGGCTGTAGGCATTATAAAGGCTGAACTCCCAGGTTCTCATGCCCCTGGCTTTCTTCTTATGAAACTGCACGCTGAAATCAAGCCTGTGATAGGACTCTGCTCTGAAGTTGTTTCTTTCATCAAAGTAGTTGATGTACCGATCGGAGAAGAAAACATCGGTACCGCCATTGTGAAAAAACGAGCGATATGTACTGCTGGGCAGTGTAAAGTTATTGCCCGTACCATAGACCCAGGTACCTGATAATGTTACTTTTTTCGACTTCTTATATACGCCTACCAGGGAAATATCATGCCTGCGATCGTAGCGGGCGAAGAACTTTCTTCCCTGGTTCAATTCCTCAAACTGAAGCTCTGTCCATGACAGTGTATAGCCCAGCCAGCCTGTAAAGCGACCATACTTGCGCTGAATCAGCAACTCTGCCCCATATGACCAGGCCTGACCATCTGTAATATTGTCTTCCCAGCGTACTTCGCGGGTAGAAGAAGGATCATCCAGCAGCAGAAAGCTTGCCCCCTCCTTATAGCTGATCACATCTTTCGACTTTTTATAGTAGCCCTCCAGCGAGACCGACAGGTTCTTGTCGATATAATCCTTAGCGAAGCCAAAAGCTACCTGCTGAGAACTCTGTGGCTTAACCCGGTCCGTAGAAGAGACCCATAAATCGGTAGGCAAGCCAATGCCTGAATTACTGAGCAGATGAATGTATTGGTTCATTCTGGCGTAAGAGGCCTTTACAGAAAAACCAGGCCCCAGCATATAAGCCATAGACAGCCTCGGCTCAGGATTCAGATAAGCCTGATCACTATAAATGAAGTGGCTCAGACGAAAACCTGCATTGATGTTGAGCTTATTGAAAAGCCTCATATCGTCCTCAATATAAATGGCAGATTCCAGTGACTTGTATTTCTGACCGGTATCCACCGGATCCAGGCCGGTATCTTTGATTACCAGAGCACTTGGTGTAAAGGAATGCCGCGTGGTCATGGCTCCGAACTTAATGGCATGTTCAGGGCTTGGAAAAAAATCGAGGTCGAACTTCAGGCTCACATCCCTGATGCCGGATGAGTAATCAAGTTCATAGACCTGATCTGTTTCCGTTTCTTCTTCACGGATAAAGAAGTTGTACTTACTGTAAATCAGTGAGGTATTGCTGAACAGCTTTTTGTTGAACTGGTGATTCCACCGAACAGTAGCCGTAGCATTGTCCCAGCCCGCTCTGGATTTATAATCAAATTCCTTGTCCACCGAGCTGAACTTATCTTTTCCGAAATAGCCACTGACATAGAGTTTGTCCTGGCTTGAAAATTCATGATTGAACTTCGCATTAAGGTCGTAGAAGTAATACCCACCCCGGAAGTCAGAAGGTTGAAAAGGGCGTGAGAGAATATCGGCATAGGTGCGCCTGCCACTGATCAGAAAAGAGGACTTGTCACTTTTGACCGGACCCTCCAGCATAAAATTAGAAGAGATGAGCCCTATACCATATTTACCGGTAAGCTTTTCCTTATTCCCGTCTTTCATATCCATTTTCACCACAGAAGACAGTCTGCCTCCGAACCTTGAAGGAAAGCCCCCTTTGTAGAGTTCTACAGATTTCAGGGCGTCTCCATTGAACAGCGAGAAAAAGCCGAAAAGGTGATAGGCGTTATAGACCACAGCATCATCCAGAATGATGAGATTCTGGTCCGGGCCGCCCCCTCTAACGTACAAACCACTGTTCCCCTCAGATCCTGACTGTACACCCGGCATGAGCTGCAGGACTTTGAGCACATCCTTTTCTCCCATAAAGGCCGGCATTTCCTGGATAGTCTGGATGGGTACATCTACCAGGCTCATCTGACTTTCTTCACTCTTTTTCTCAAGCTGCTCAGCTACTACCTCCACCTGTTCCAGCTCAGTAATGGCGTAGCCCAGGGAGATGTTCAGCTCGATGTCCTTGTCGAGCTCAACGGTTTTTTCTACCGACTCGTAGCTTACAAAGGAAAAAACCAGCTTGTGCTGACCGGCCGGAAAGGTGAGTGAGTAAAACCCATAGCCGTTAGTAGTGACTCCCTGCTTTAAAACCGGATTGTACACTGTAACTCCAGGAAGCAGCTCTCCACTCCCCTGTTCTTTTACATAACCACTGATGGTATAGGTGTTCTGTTTCTGCGCGTTCAATTGTGATAGACCTATCAACATGACGCTTAGTGCGTAAAAAATATATTTCATCATGAATTGGTTGGACCAGAGATTAAGCAAATCTCAGACCATTGATTTCAATGACACCCGCCAGGCCCAAAAAGTTGAAAAGGCCTTAGTCTTATAAAGTGTAAGTGATAATTTTAGTGTAAGGCCGACCGGATTTTCAGACCTTTCAGAATCTCCGCCTCCTTGTGCATAAGCTCATCAAGCTTACTGTAGACGAGTTCTTCATCGAAGTAATGCAGGGCCAGCTTTGCATAAATGTTGCCATGCTTGGCTTCAGACACCCATAGTTCTTTATAGAAACGTTTCAGTTCGGGGTCTTCAATATGCTCCGCCACCAGCTTGAAACGCTCACAACCTCTGCACTCAATCACAGACCCGAGCAAGAGCCTGATGAGAAAACGAGAATCAGCAGAGCCGCCCTTGGCCTCATTCATAAGTTGATGCACATACAGGTCCGGTTCCATTTTACCGGGTAATCTCACGCCCTGCTGTTGCATGATCTGGTATACCTGCTGAAAGTGCTCCATTTCTTCCAGAGCCGTATCGATCATATCAGGAATGATCAGTTCCCGGTCCGGATATTTGGCAATCAGACTCATCGCCATCGCTGAGGCTTTTCGCTCGCAATCGGCATGGTCTTGCAGAAAGGATGGAAAGTCGGCCATCACGGCTTCAATCCACTCAGGTGACGACTCTGAGATTACTTCAATGGAGTATTTCATGGGCTTGCAAAAATATCATTTCTACCTCAAAGGGCAGAAAAAAGCCCTGACAAAATCGTCAGGGCTTCTTATTACCTGAGCAGCTAATATTTACTCTTTGCGGATCACCTTGCGTACAATGGGCGACCTGCCTTCCGGCATCACCACCAGCAGGTAAATGCCTTCAGCTACTGGTTTGTTGATCTGCAAGGTTAGCTCAGTCTGTCCCGTCAGGCTTTGGGTAGAATTCCAGACAGACTTACCTCCTACGGGTTGTAGCATAAATCGGGTTTCTCCGAACAGGCCTTTCTCCACTTCTATTCTGATCTCCTTATCAAAGGGGTTGGGTTGTACAGAGATGCGACCATATTCTTTTTCCTCTTCTAAAGAAGTGACCAGGTTCACGGTGAGTACAAAGCTATCGGTGACTGAACCTCCGTTACCATCTGAGTAGGTTATGGTCACGGTGAAGTCACCGTTTTCACCCAGTACTGGAGTACCACTGATGGTACCATCCGTCATCGTCAGGCTGGCTGGCAGGCCGCTGGCAGAAATGCTGATGGGGTCTCCTTCCTCATCGGTTACATTGGCCGGATCTACTACGAGTTCGAAAGGTGCATCACGGTCTGTCTGTACATCAGGTAGTTCTGTCACCAGCACAGGCGCATCATTGACAGCTGCCACGACCAATTCAAAACTATCTGTCACCGAAGCATTATCCGGATCAGTCGCTGATACCTCAATGGTATAGCTTCCCACATCGTCAACCAGCGGAGTTCCTGTGATTCTGCCGGTACCTGCATCAAAGCTGAGGGTAGATGGCAAGCCGGTTACGGCCAGGGTCAGAGCATCTCCATCTTCATCGGTAAAGGTGCCAGCCGGAATCTCATAATCAAAAGCGGCATCTTCATCGGCTGCCTGGTCAGCTTGCGGGACAGACAGCACTGGCGCATCATTCACATTACTGACCGTCAGCTCAAAGCTATCTGTCACGGTCTCATCTGAAGGATCAGTAGCCGTTACTTCAATGGTGTGAGTAGCTACATCTGCCTGAAGTGGTGTACCGGAAATTGTTCCCGTGGCGGCATCAAAACTCAGGCTGGCCGGCAATCCACTGACCGACAGGGTCAGATCATCTCCGTCTTCATCTTCAAAAGTACCATCAGGTATGGTATACTCAAAAGCGGCATCTTCATCGGTTGTTACATCAGCCTGTTCTGTTCCGACTACCGGAGTATCATTAACATTGATAATCGTCAGATCAAAGCTGTCACTTGCTGAAGCATCAGACGGGTCGGTAGCTGTTACCGTCACTGTATTGACACCTACCCCTGCCTGAAGCGGAGTACCGCTGATTTTGTTAGTGGCAGCATCAAAAGACAGACCGGACGGAAGTCCTGTAAGGCTGATTTCCAGTTCATCACCATCCTCATCGCTGAACATACCATCGGGCAGGCTCAGCTCGAAAGCTGCATCTTCATCTGCTGACATATCATCTATGGTCGTGACCAGCATGGGCACTTCATTCACGTTGGTCACTGAAATGGTGAAGTCTACCTGAGCAGAAAGTCCTCCCTGATCTTTCACGCTTATTGTGATATCGAAGCTGTTATCAGTCTCAAAATCAAACTCTGCATTGGTCTTGAGCAGGTTAACGTCCAGACTAAAGCTGGCGGCATCGGTACCGGAAAGCACCCATTCATACTCATCTTCCAGATCAATATCTTCTACCGATAAAGTACCCACCAGGGTTCCGATTGCTTCATTTTCAGGTACACTCATATTGTCGATCGTGATAGCCGTGGGACTATAATTGATACCGAGCTCAACCGGGTTTCTGAAAAGGGTGAGATCTGGCGCTCCCGGATTGGTTACCTCACAGATGTAGACTCCTTCGTCCACCACCTGAAAATCTGCAATGGTATAGGTACGCTCATCCGCACCGTCAATCGGGGTTTCATTTCTGTACCACTGGTAGAGGTTACCAAACGTATCATCGCTCACCTCCATGGTATATTCTGTACCCTGGTTGACGATTTCTGATATAGGGTCATCGATATCTGCCTGAGGTTCATACTCCGTAAGAACAGGAACATTCGGAACAATACCTCCAAAATTCAGGCTGTTGTCCTGCACATCAAAAGTCGTCAGTGGCAAAGAAGAAAGGTCAGGCAAGCCCGACAACATGTTTTCATCTAAAAACAGTGTTGTCAGTTTAGAGAGGTTTGAAAAACCCGCAGGAAGGCTACCACTCAAATTGTTCCGTGTCAGGTTCAGCGTTTCCAGATCAGTAAGGTTGGTCATTTCAGCAGGTATCTCTCCCGAAAGCTCATTAAAATGCAATGACATTGACCTCATTTTGGTCAGATTCCCTATTTCCGGTGGGATGCTGCCTTCCAGATTGTTATTAGCCAGTTCAAGCTGAAGCAGATTAGTAAACTGCCCTATTTCCGGAGGAATTTGTCCTTCCAGATTGGTCAGGGTAAGCCTCAGAAAGGTCAGAGAAGTCAGTGATGTCAGCTCCATGGGAAAGGTGCCGGACAAGTCATTGCCTACAAAATCGAAACCAGACAGACTTACCAACCCGCTGATCTCGGATGGAATAGGGCCTGTCAGCTGATTACTTCCTACATAGAGTGTTACGAGCTTGCTCAAGGCCCCGATTTCCGGAGGAAGCGTTCCTGTAAACTCATTGTCATGCAGTGTAAGGAAGAGCAGGTTGGTAAGGTTACCGATTTCTGCAGGTATGGTACCGCTCAGATTGTTAAACCCAACTTCCAGGGCGGTAAGATCGGTAAGGTTATACAGCTCTGCCGGCAGTTCTCCTGAGAGTCTGTTATCAGATAGCACAAGCCGCTGGAGCCTGGTAAGGTCGCCTAGTTCAGCAGGCAGCGTCCCCGCAAGGTCATTGCTCTGAAGGTCTATTTCTGTGACTCTGCCATCTACATCGGTAGATACACCGTGCCAGGTATTAAGAGCCGCACTGGACAACCAGTTTGTACGGGTATTCCAGTTAGCACCTCCTGTGGCATTGTAGAATGCTGCCAAAGCCGCATAATCAGGCTGACTCGTCACACTCTGGTCAACTACCGTAATAAATCTGCTCAGGGTGAGCCCCGGTGCACCGGCATTCGTAACATCGCAACGATAGAGTCCTTCATCACTTTGCCCGGCATAGTTGAACACATAAGTAGCGTTGGTCGCTCCGGGAATCGCCACATCATCTTTGAACCATTGATAGACATTATTTCCGTCATCTCCTGTCACAGTTTCCAGGCTCAGATTGTTGCCTGTAATCCCCGTCAGTACCAGGGGATCGCCAATAAGGGCCTGCGGAATATAAGAGGACAGGAAGGGAACGTTCGGAACAATATCCAGAAAATCTAATCTGTTGTTTTCAGCAATGAAGTTGGCTATGCCAAGGACTGAGAGATCAGGCAGCCCGGTCAACTGGTTGTCATTGAGTTGTAATACATCAAGGTCTGTCAGGTTTTGCAGTGAAGCCGGCACTTCTCCTTCAAGGTTGTTACCCGAAAGCACCAGCTCTGTCAGGTTGGTAAGGTTGCCCAGCTCTGTGGGAATCTCTCCCGAGAATTCATTAAAGTGCAAAGTCAGCGAAGTGAGGTTGGTAAGAGATCCCAGCTCACCCGGAATCGATCCGGTAAACTGGTTACCAAAAAGATTCAATGATTCGAGTTGAGAAAGGTTACTCAATTCAACAGGTAACTCACCTTCTATCGCTGCTGTAAGACTCAGCTCTTTGAGGTTGAGCAAATCCCCAATCTCCGGTGGCAAGGTACCTCCCAGGTTAAAATTACTCAGTATGAGGGCCTCAAGGTTCATCAGGCCACCAATTTCAGCGGGTATGCCTCCGCTAAGGTTGCCCCCGGCAAGTCTCAGTAGTCTGAGTTCATCCAGATCACCAATTTCAGAAGGAATGGTACCATCAAGGTTGTTATTGATCATGTCCAGTGCCACTACCCTGCCGGAAGAAGAAAGGCCTACACCATGCCAGAAGAAAACCGGCTCTTCCAAATCCCATGTTTCATTCCAGCCTGGCCCTCCGGTGCTTTCATAGAAAGCCAGTAAGGCCAGTGAGTCGGCTTCGTTGGCTGCCGGAACACGGCTCAGCAAAAAGCTGACATCCGAACTGCCCACCTGGCAGCCCTGAAAAATATCTTCTTTAATAATCAGAGAAAACTGACTGTCATTCGTCTCATCGTAAGTACCATTGGTATCTCCCGGTCCAAGCAGGATTTGCCCGGCTGCTCCACAGCCCAGCCCCGTAAAGACATCATCGGTAATTTCAGTTTCTCCATTGTCTTTGAGATCAAATGTCAGAGATATGGAAGAATTGTTAAAGCTGGCATAGTTAAAGTAGCGGATGTCAAAGGTTCTCAGTGTGATAGATTCAGCAGAAATAAACACCTTGGATATGCCTCCGCCATCGAACAGATAACTGTTACCAAATTCATTACTTGGCCCCACGGAGGTTTCCCCCTGTTGTTCCATAATATAGTAGCCGGTAAAGGGCAGGTTGGTCACAACCGTCTCAAAATCGTCATTGGACGGATCTTCATCTCCGGTAAGAGAAACAGAAGCCGTAAGTTCGTAGCCTCCGGTTTCCGAAAAATCAAACAGCTCAGTAAACGGATAGGTAACCGAAGCTCCCGGTGCCAGCGTACCACTGACTGTTTCAGTAGCAACAAGCTCTCCGTTAACGGAGTAACTCACTTCGAAACCCGATTGAGCTTCCAAACCCAGGTTAGTCACTTCGATAATCACCGGCTCTTCGCCTGAAACCTGTTCTTCCGGTGATTCGATATCGGTAACGGACAGATCTTTCAAAGGAATATTGAAGACCCTGATGTCGTCAATGGCAATATCACTTCTGAAGCCTGTCCCTATGGTTCCTTTAAAAATGATCCTGATTTGCTCATCAATAAATTCGTCCAGTTCTACAAGCTCCTCGCGAAACGCATCTCCCTGACTCTGCTGCTGCTGACCGGAAATAGTAACCAGTGAGGTAACATTGTCTTCGCTGTCAATGGCCAATACTTCAAGTGTACCCATTTGAAAGCCAAACATGTGATAGTAAAACTGCAGCGCAGGACGTTCCATGCCGGTTACAGATATCCAGGGAGTCGTGAGAAGCGCCTGTTCTCCGAAAGGAACCTGACTGGCTTCGGTATAGACGTAATTGCCATCTCCGGAAGTATTATCACCCTGTGGGCCGGTATCTCCCGATGGGGTTCCTCCTGAATTGACAAGCCAGCGCAGCGTGCTGTTCTCTACCTCCCACTGAGCCGGAAAATCGTCACTGTCATCAAAGGTCTCGAAGTAGGGAAAAGTCTGAATCGGATCGATTGAGGTGATGGAAACAGTTCGGGTATCATTAGCATCATTTTCATCTCCGTCCAGTGCCACACCTACTTTCAATGAGTAAGTACCCGCAGTAGAAAAATCGAAAGTAGTCTCAAAAGAAACCTCAATTTCTTCCCCGGCATCTATGCTCTGACTGATCGTCTCAGTGGCGATCTGGTTATCATCTACCAGAAATGCAATATCAAAGCTGTTTTGGGCCAGAGCACCAAAATTTCTGATGCGGGCAGAGATGGTTACTGCGTCTGAAAGCGAAGAGAGAATTTCATTTTCCGGAGAGGTAATGGCCACGACTCCCAAATCATTATCGTCTACAGGGCTCACTTCAAAGTTAGCACTGTACACCCCGTTACCGTGGGTCCCGGCCAGTATCAGGCCATCTGACAGTCGACTAACCAAATGCTCCACCACTACTTCGCCCATGCCCTGCGCATCTTCCTGCACCCAGGTGACACTGGCGCCCGCCAGTGAGGTAGTGGAGTAAAGCCCGGTGCTGGTGCCGACAAAGAACTTATCGCCATTTCCTAAAATAGCGGCCGATCTTACCGATGGACCACTACCGCTACCATCCGTATTCTCTTCCAGGTTTCCACTCACATCGTCCCAGTTAGCTCCCCCATCACTGGTATAGAAAACGCTGGGGATGCCGTAATTTGAAAAAGTCACCAGAATGGAGTTTTCATCAACGGGGTCTACTGCTATGGCTGAGATATACCCTGAGGGGAAATTGGTCCCTGAAATATCAGTCACAATTTCATTGCCTCCCGGATTCGTAATCCTGAACAGCTCTCCAACAGTCGTGCCGGCAAAAACTACATCGGCAGAGCTCACACCTATTTCACTAACTACCCCGGACGCTCCCAGGTTTATGCTCTTCCAGCCTACAGAAGAAGACCCCGTACTGGCCTGAGTATTTACATGAAGATTACTTTCACCTGCGAGGTAAAACAGATCATCATCAACCGGGTCGAGGTAAAAGGGTACAATGAAGAGATTGGCATTATAACCATCCGGAGTGAATTCTGTAAAGCCATCGGCTATGATATCATCTGCCCCCTCATTATAATTTACCCTGAAGATATTGGCGAACTGAGATGACATATACCTTATCGTACCGTCAGCATTAAAAGCATTGTAGGCTCCGTCTCCTCCGAACTGATCAGTCCAGATTGCATCTGAAGCTGTGCTCAGATCAAGCCAGGTGCTGTTATCCTGAAAACCAGCCATAATCTGGTCCCCGGGACCGGCAGATAGTGCATATACCTGGGTGGTGACATAGCCATTATTGAGTGGGATCCAGTCAACAGGCTCAGTACCCAGATCGCTTCTTATGTTATTGGTAACCTGCAGGCCTCCGTCATTTCCTGAAATAGCCCTGTCCCCCGCAAGGAAAACAAAAGTGTGCTGATCAGGATGGTGATCAGTATACAGGCCAAAACTTGTATTGGTGGGTGTATAGCCCCCAATCCAGTCTGTATTGCCCGTTGTGGCAAAACCATCAGTAGAGCGGAAAAGATTGGTTCCTCCGATTATCACAAAGTTCTCATCATCAGGCTTCACTTTGATCAGCAGGTCGTAGCCTCCCTGGGAATCGAAATCTCCGGTCCTGCCTCCCAGCTGAGGTATAGCGGCAGCTATCTCTGTCCAGCGTGAATTTGTTCCATCAAACTTCCAAAGACTGTAATCGGCCGGGCGTTCGGCATGCTCAGAAATCAGATAGGCTACATTTTCGTTGGAGGGAGCAATCGCCAGTTCTTTCCTTTCTCCTACCACATTGGAAAACCCGGAAGGAGTAACATTAATCCAGACATTGCCACTTACTTTTCTGAAGACCCCGGCTTCATCAAAAGCCACAAAGATTGTCCCGGCATCGCTTATGGCTACATCTACCCAGGAAGAGTTATGTGTCAGCACATTGCTGAGTTCTTCGCTAAAGGTGGTACCACCATTTGATGACCTGAACAGTTTTCCTACAGTAGCCACATATAAATCGCCATTAGTGGGGTCAACCACCATTTCCAGGTTGATATCAAAATCGCTGTCAAAAGATTCGGGCGTGTCACTCTGAGTGCTTGACAGCACAGCCCAGGTCTGTCCGTTGTCTGTGGACTTATAAATACCATCGCCCAGAAAGAAGGCCCCCGAACCGCTGGCCGAGTTCCCTGAAAACTCTCCGGTACCATAATACCAGGTATCCGGGTTGGTCGGGTCTTGTGCGATACAGCTCACACTTTGCAATTCATCGCTTCCGGTAGTTTTCTGCCAGGTTTGTCCCTGATCAGTAGAGCGCCACATACCCCCGGATACTCCACCGGCCAGGATGATATTCTCATCCCTGATATCTACAGCCAGTGCCCGGGTTCTTCCTCCCACATTAAAAGGTCCCCTGTTTTTCCATGGATTGGTAATATCTCCGGCAGCATAGGGGATATCAACCCCTGAATTCTGCGACCTCATAAAAGCCAGCTCCATTGCCCTGATGTTGAGTGGAATTCTCCCGGTTTCGGGATTCTTTGTTCTGAGCAACTCAAAGTCAATTCGCGCCTGAGGGTTATCTTCCTCTTCTCCATGATCTTCTTCACGTTCCTGTTGCGCCATGAGTGCAGTGCCTGACATGAGGATCAGACTGAATAGTAATAGCCAATGGGTAAGTTTGGTTTTCATAAGGCTGTGGTTGTAGTTTGGTTGAATTCTCTTTATTAAAAAATGATCTTTCTGGTAAGGAAAGACCTGTTAATCCCCGGGCATAGCTGCCAATACTTTTTCCAAAAAATACTGGTCCTCTACACCGGGTCGTCTTCTTACTGAAATCACGATCAAAACCGATTGTCCCTCCTTCAAATCTTTGGCTTTTCTACCACCAATTACTGAAAGTTCATCTCCCCTGGTGAGTTGATTAGAAAAACCAAAGCTGTTCTTTTCAAGCTTTTCTACCCTGAGAACAAAGTCGTTATTGTCGTTAGTCAATACCCGTACGGTCTCACCTGACACAATGGCTGCGTCAGGGGCAAGTTTATGGTTATCACGGAATTGTGCTAAATCAGCGGGACTGAGTTTTTTTACTTCGGTATCCGCATCTGCGGCAGATTGATTGTTTGCTTTGTCAGTACTTTTGCAGCCAAGGGTAAAAGCCAGCAAAATCATGGCCATTACTGACAGTAATCGATAGTTAGAGTTCATACGTATTTAGTGTCGGAGAATCTTGTAATATATAAAAAAAATATCGGTTTAATCAAAAACAAAAGAGCTGTCAGGATACCTGAAAAATGATATGAGATCTCATCAACTGATTCAAAATCCCTCACAACCAGCCAATACCCTCTTTCGATTTTAACGACCTGTTTAAGCCGTATTCATTTATATCTTTGGGCATGCTAACCGGAAAGGCCGACACTTTTATATATAACTACTTTAAGCGATTCGCCTCTCCAGAACCGGTGCTTTCACTTCCTGTTCATAGCAACTGCCGTGTAGTCATTGTCATTCCCTGCTATCATGAGCCTGACCTTATTGGTACGCTTGCTTCACTCTCCGAATGCGCCATGCCAGACTATGCTGTTGAGGTGATTGTGGTGGTCAATCAGTCTGAAATCGCCCCTGACAGAATCAACTCACGGAACCGGCAAACTATTGATGATTTCAGCAGCTGGCAAAGACATTATTCAGGTCCTGAAAATCTCCGCTTTCATTGCATAGAAGCCATGAACCTTCCAAAAAAGCATGCGGGGGTCGGGCTGGCACGAAAGACAGGCATGGACGAAGCCTTGAGAAGGTTCGTCTCTATCGACCGGGATGGTGTGATTGTATGCCTGGATGCCGACTGCAGGGTGTCCCAAAACTATTTGCTGGCTATTGATGCACAGTTCGTAAAAACCGTGGCAGGCCTTGGTGAAATGCATTTTGAACACCGCTATGAAGAAGAGGCCGATCCCGGATTAAAAAAAGGAATCATCCATTATGAACTCTTTCTACGCTACTATGTCGAAGGCCTGAGACAATCTGCTTTTCCCTATGCCATTCACACTATCGGAAGCTGCATGCTGGTAAAAGCTTCAATCTATGCCAAGCATGGCGGTATGAACAAACGTAAAGCGGGAGAAGACTTTTACTTTCTGCATAAGATTGTGCCGCACGAAGAGTTCGTCACCGTCAATCAGGGAACTGTTTTTCCCTCATGCCGCACTTCTGACCGGGTACCTTTCGGAACAGGCAAAGCCCAGCAGGACTGGCTGGATCAGCACTCCGAACAATACCTGACCCACGACCCAATTGTATTCTCAGAACTCAAAACCTTTATAACATCCGCTCTCAGCTTTTATCAGCAGCCTGTGACTGAGGCAGTGGCCAGGTTGCCTGAGAGCAGTCGCGCCTTCATCAATCAGCATGGGTTCGATGACAAGATTGCGCTCATTAAAGACAACTGTAAGACGGAAGCACAGTTTTTAAAACAATTGTTCATCTGGTTTGACGGCTTTCTGTGTATGAAGTTTGTTCATTTTCTGAGAGATGAATACTACCCCAATATCCCCATAGAAGAAGCTGCCGCCCGGCTGATTCAATCCGAGGCTGACACTGCAGAGACATTACTGGAGGAATATAAAGCTATTGACCGGAAGCCGCTGCTTTGATCTTCTTCACCTTCTTTGACAGGAACACCGGAAGGCAAACAAATACGGCCACAACTGAAAAGACCAGGCCTCCAATGGTACCGATGGCCAGTGCGAACCAGAAAATCTCACTTTCCCCCTCGATCAGAAAAGGAATGAGCCCGAAACAGGTAGACAGAATGGTGAGTAAAATAGGTTGAGCTTTGCCCAGAACTGACTTCACCACCGCCCGGTTATAGTGTTTCAGTCCGCTGTTGTTAAGGTCATTTACGATGAAAATCGAGGCATTAACCACCAGTCCTCCTAACATCACGAAGGCCGCATAGCCTCCCTGATCAAAAGAAAAATCAAAGACAGAGAAAATCAGGAACAGGCCAATAAAGGAGATAGGAATGGTAACGATGATGTGAAAAGGCTGCTTGAGGTTTTCGAAAAGGATGGCACATATAAAGAAGATGCCTATGATCAGATAAACCAGCAGGCCGTATTCTCTTTCAGCCCGGTCAAAACCAAAATTCGTTCTGGCAGCATCTACCTGATACCCCACCGGCATTTCATTCTTCATGGCCTCCATCTGCTTATCCCGGTGTCTTCCGCCAAATTTGGCCGACCCCAGATAATCAAAAGCCACAACACGCAGGTATTGACGGTCCTCCTTATGTATTTCATTAGCAGCCTCCTCAAAGGTGAGAGAGGCATAATCACTTATTTTGATAAACCGGCCCGTATCCAGGGGAAGTGCCTCATCCATTAAGTCATACTTGGAAAACAGGTCGGCATTGCTGGCCCGGATATACACCGGGAGTCTTTCATCGCGGTAGTTTGCCTGCAGAGAGGCTCGTGAAGGCCTGGTAAAATCTCCCAGCATACTCATGACTTCTCCTCTGCTCACACCACTGCTGGCCAGCCGTTCGATATCAAAATCCAACACATACTCACTGGTTTTCGCCCTGCCCCAGCTGATCTGAGCGTTGGTCTTGACCTCCTGAACCCTGCGGTTGGTTTTTAGTTTTTCAGCAAGAACAAGCGCCTGTTCATTAAGCTCATCATAGTTGTACCCCCTCATCCTTATCCGGAAGCTGGGGGTATCTCCACGCTCCCCGCCTACACTAAAGCCTCTGCCCACTCCGTAAATGCTCCAGGCCACTCCTGTGAGGTCAATGGAACGGGCCTGCAGTCTGGCCTTTAACTGGTAAGGCAGAGCAGAATCTTCATATTCCGGCTTGAACGTAATCTCGATACGACCGCTCTGCTTGGCAACATTGGCTACGAATTTGTCAATTCCCTCTACTCCTTTCAGGTAGTCTTCTACGCTGGCCACCACAAAGTTGGCATCTTCCAGTGTGGTACCGAATGGCAACCTTGCATTTACAAAGAGCTTGGTCTGTTCGGGGCTCCTGTAGCTATAGCCCTCATAAACTTCCGTCACGAACTTTCTGAGTGCCCCGCCAAATACCTTATCAGTAACCGGCCTGATCTCATCCTGATAGGTATCGCTGCCAATGGTATCATTGTACCAGTCCTGCCCTTCCCACTGCAGGGGCAGTTTAAATACAGGAAGACCAAAAGCCAGGATAACGATGACAATAAAGGTCTTACGAAAACGGACAATGAAGTTGATAGAAGCGAAATATGCCCGAAAGAGCTTTACTCTTCTTCTCAGCCCCCTTATGGAAAGTGTATTTCGCTTAAGCTTCTCCTTAAAGAGCAGGCTGTACAATGCCGGGGTAAAAAAGAGGGCAATCAGCAAAGAAACACCCAGGTTAATCGCTACCACCACAGAGAAATCCGTCAGGTCTCTCCGATCTTCTTCCGGAAGCAAAAGCACCATCAGCAACGACATGATGGTTGTGAGAGAGGCCGCAAGTAAGGCCACAAAAACCCTGGCATTCTTTTTCCGGTGCAGGTGATCGAGCATGACAATGGCATTGTCTACAATCAGCCCGAATGAGATGGTGACTCCGGCTATGGAGAATATATGAAGCTCCACCCTCAGTGCATACACAATGATACTGGTAATGCACAGGTTGACCACAATACCGACAAACAGGGTAATCAGATATCTGACATTGCGATTGATTGCCAGGATAAATACGATAAGTATGAGCACAGAGAGCAGCGTTCTCTGGTAGATCTTACCCATCTCCTTATTCAGGAATTCCGTATCGTCTCTTTCAAGCCGTAGCTCTACTCCCTGTGGCAATAGCCGGGAGAGGGACTGAATGCGGCTCTTCGTTTCCTCTGCCAATACAATTTTGTTGACCCCTTCACGCGCATAGATGTTTACATATACGGCATTTTTGGCATTGATTCTCCTGTAGCTCGTTGGTCGTTGCTCCTCCACATAAATACGGGCCAGATCTTTTAAAAGAATAGCCTTGCCCTCTATCAGGGCCACTTCTGTACTGCCCAGTGCATCGAGGTCCGGTATCTGGGCCGAGGTCTGTAGAAAAAACTGCTGATTGGAAGAAGTGCGTGCCATACCCGCATAGATGGCATTGTTAAATGAGGTCAGGGCAGATCGTATCTGGCCGCGTGAAAGGTTGTAACGCACCAGTGTGGCTACATCAAAATCTACGGTAATCTGTAAAGGATTCGCCCCTCTTACTTCTATGCGCTTGATATCACCTATCTGCGATAGGCTTTTACTAATGTACTCATCCACATCCTGCTGCAGTTTATAAGGAGCATAAGGGCCGTTCACAGAATAAAAAAGAATAGGGCTCTCTGTTTCGTTCTGTGTTTCTCCCCCTCTCTGTTCCACATGAGGGTAGGACAAATTTTCAGGAAGCTTTTTATAAATATTGCGAATGATGGAATTGACCTCAAACTTCCGGAACTCCATGTCATCGTCCTTATCAAAGTCCAGCGTAATAACCCCCGTGTTGTATCTGGAAATACTGTACGTTCTGTTTACTCCCTCTACCTGAGACAGGGCATTCTCAAGCGGTGAGGTAGCCAGCCGTTCCACGATATCCGGTGATGAGTTAGGCAGGCTATAGGTAATGGTGAGAGTAGGCTTGATATAATTGGGTGTGAAATTGACCCTGAGCCCCGGAACCACAGCAATGCCCACAATGGCTAGCACTATGAAAATAACCATCACACGAAAAGGCCTGGCTGTGAGCATAGCGCCTAAAGTAACCAGCTAAATGAAATAATAGTAGCAGAAATATAAAAACATGAAAAATTGCAAATTTCAACAGGCGTCCTGATGACCTTATTACCTACGCGGGAACTATATTTATCAGCCCAATAAGATCGAAATTGCAAGTTTCATCACACTGTTGTTTCCCTTATAAATAAGTTTTTAGTTAATCATTTTAGTACTATTTTTAGCCATGACGAAAAGCCTTTTTGCAATTTCCACAGCCGCCTTGCTTTTAATGGGTTGCAAGCAACAAAAAGAGCCTGTGGAAGAGCCTGATGTAGAGTCTCTCAGGCAGGAAATTAAACCTACTGAGGTTACTGTCGCGCCCGCGACTTACCGTCCTTTTGAGTTCAGGGTTAACTCCTCCGGTACCATCGACTCTGAGAACGAATTGAAGGTTACTTTTCAGGCAAGTGGTTACTTAGAGAAACTCTCGGTTAAAAACGGACAAAGGGTCAGAAAAGGGCAGCTCATAGCAGAGCTACAAAACGACAAAGAAGAACTGGCCAAAGAGAAAGCTGAAGTGGCTCTGGCAAAAGCGCAGGTAGACTTCGAATACGACTCCATCTCAAGAGGCAATAGCAATGACCCGATTGTCGACAGAAACCTGAGACTTCAAACCGGACTTAAAGCTGCTCAGATCAGTGTAAAGGAAGCCAATTTCAACCTGAGAAACACCTTTGTTTATGCTCCCATTGATGGTGTTATGGCAGAAATCGAAGAGAAACAAGGCAACATTGTCTCTTCCGGTAAAGAACTGGGGGTTATTTATGACCCCAATAACCTGGTACTGATAGGAAAAATACTGGAGACGGACTTCAAACATATCAGCATAGGACTGGAGGTAGATATCTTCCCGCTTTCTTTTAAGGACAGGTCTTTCCAGGCACGGGTAGTAGAGTTTAACCCCAAAGTGGATGAGAATGGTATGGTAGAGGTAAAAATGAAATTGAAAGAGACAGAGGGGCTCTTACCGGGAATGAATGCCAATGCTGTCATCAGAATTCCACAAAAAGAAAACATAATTGTACCCAGAGAGGCCCTCGTCATTAAAAGT
The DNA here is from genome assembly GCA_002427745.1 of Roseivirga sp. UBA6061. GTDB lineage: Bacteria > Bacteroidota > Bacteroidia > Cytophagales > Cyclobacteriaceae > Roseivirga. Next base: position 93,961 of record DIYF01000171.1, read on the forward strand.
GGCCGACCGGTTGTCTTTACCTTAGAAAATGGTCTGGCCAAATGGAACTATGTAGAGCTTGGGCTCGACAATGGTGTGGACCTGGAAATACTTGACGGCATCGCCCCCAACAGCCAGGTCATTACATCCAATAACATGCAGCTGGCACACGATGCCAGGGTAAGCGCAGTTGAAGCACTGGAGAACAATAACTAAGGTATGGTTAAGTTTCTCATCAACAGACCCATTGCCGTATTCCTTTCATTCCTTGGCATTCTGTTTTTCAGCGTTCTGGCCATCAGGGAGCTGCCCGTTTCTCTGCTCCCCAACATCGAGGTCCCCTCAATCGTGATTAAGGTAGACTACCCAAACAACCCTGCCGAGATCATAGAAAACAGTGTACTCAGGCCTATTCGCACCGAGCTTAACTCACTGAACAGTCTGAAGTCCATTGAAAGCACCGCGAGCAGCGAAACAGGACTGATAGACCTTCAGTTTGATTATGGTACGCGCATGGACCTGGCCTACATTGAGATCAATGAGAAAGTCGACCGCCTGCAGGAGTCTCTGCCCCGCGATTTAGACCGGCCCAGGATTATCCGCATCAATACCTCTGACATTCCGATCATACGCATACAGGTGGTGCCCAAACCGGGCACAGACTTTATAGAACTTTCAGAGCTCGCAGAAAAGGTGCTCAAAAAGAGACTGGAGCAAATACCCGGAGTATCCATTGTAGACTTAAATGGCTACAGGCAGGAGTTCATCGCAATAGAACCTGACAAAGGCCAGCTCGAAGCGCTCAACATAAGCGAATCGCAAATAGAAAACATACTCAAAGGGGCTAACCAGGAACTGGGCCAGCTCTCTATCAAAGATGGTCAGTATCGGTACTTTGTACGCATGGCCAACAGACTTGACGATCTGGAAGAGATCAGAAAGTTGCCATTAGTCACGAAAGAGGGGGAAGTGATCGCGCTTGAAAGGGCTGCAGAGGTAAGGTTTGAGACAGAGAAAATACTGGGCTATCACCTGTTTGATGATAAAGAGGGACTGGTGATTACCGTGCACAAACAAAGCAGTGCCAAAATGACCGAGCTGACTCCTCTGGTCTATGAGGCCATTGACAATTTCAGGGTCGATTACCCTCAGGCAGATTTTGAAGCCACCCAGGATCAGTCGTTACTGCTGAATGCCGGAATCGACAATCTGACCAGCAGTCTTATCTACGGGGGTATTTTTGCCTTTGCCGTTTTGTTCCTTTTTATGGGCAATGTAAGAATGCCCATCATCATGGGTATCACCCTGCCGGTATCTCTCATCATCAGTTTTCTGCTGTTCTATGCAGTAGGCCTGAGCATTAACATTATCTCTCTGAGCGGCCTGGCCCTTGGCCTGGGTATGCTCATAGACAATGCCATTATCGTCATCGATAACATTACCCGCAAGTGCAAAGACGGGCTCTCTTTGGTACAGGCCTGCATTACCGGGGTCAATGAAGTCATGGCACCTCTGATTAGCTCTGTACTCACCACGCTGGCAGTATTTGTTCCGCTGGTATTTCTCAACGGGCTTACCGGATCGCTCTTCTACGACCAGGCGGTTTCCGTAGCGGTCATTCTGGGTACCTCCCTGATGGTGGCTTTTGTGCTGCTCCCACTCCTGTACAGGGCGTTTTTCTCTAAAACCCGAAAAAGTATCAAGGAAGACAGCCTTCTTTTCGGGGCTATTCTCAAACTGTACAAAGCCGTATACAAGCTCGTCTGGCAATTCAAAACGATCAGCTTTATCCTGCTCCTGGCGTTAATTCCTGTGGCTTACCTGCTGATTGTAAACTTTGAAAAGTCGGGGCTTCCGGATATAGACAAAACGGAAACCCTGGTCACGATTAACTGGAATGAGCCCATAGATGCAGATGCCAACAAGCTACGGGTGACTGAGCTACTCAACGAACTGGACACTGGTATTACCCGGGAAGCTGATCTGGGACTTAAACAGTTTTTACTGGCCATAGAAGATGGCAGTGTCGCCAATGCAGAAGTGTACCTTAAGTTTGATACTAAAGAAGAAAAAAGCACCACCGAAAAATGGCTTTCTTCTTACCTTCTGCAACGACACCCACAGGCTACCTTTAAAATAGAAGATGCCCCTAATGCCTTCGATCAGATATTTAAGGCAAGTGGCCGCTTTTTCGTTTCAAAGTGGAAAAACCTTTCCAGGAATGAATTGATGAATGAAGCTGACCTGGCCAGGCTGGAACAAGATGTATCCACAATTTCTGAAGCTGAAATACTCAGGGGAAGTGGCTTTCTGTTCGAGGAATCTCTGGAAGCTATCATCGACAATCAATCACTTTCCTTCTACAATATATCTGAACAGGCCTTCAAAGACGGGCTGTCCAAGGCATTGGATGGATACCTGGTCACAGAGATCAGACGCTTCGGGGAGGTAACCCCGGTTCGGATTCAGCGTCCCCTCGGAGATTTTCAGGAGCAGTTGAGAAGAGTTACCGTCAGTAATGCCAAAAATGAGCAATACCCGCTCTCCACCTTTGTGAAGATGCAGTTCACCAAAAATCAGAAGAATATTACAGCTGACCGCACAGGAGCTTATCAGTCACTGGAATGGGAAAGCATTTCCGAGGAAGAGCTCGAACAGCTTTCTGCTCAACTCCCGGCCGTTGGTGCGCAATACGGCCTTAATGTAGATTTTTCAGGAGCCTATTTTGAAAACCAGGAAAACCTGAAGCAGCTGATTTTTATTCTGATGATCTCGGTAGCGCTGCTCTATTTCATTCTGGCCGCTCAGTTTGAGTCTCTGATACAACCGCTCGTGGTCATCTTTACCCTGCCGCTGGGAATAGCCGGAGCACTGTTGGTGCTGACGCTGACGGGCGGTACCCTGAATGTTATGTCAGCCATTGGTATCATTGTCATGCTGGGTATTATGGTGAACGATGCCATACTGAAAATTGACACGATCAATCGTTTAAGAACCGAAAATCAGGGGAATGATGGACTTTCGAAGAGGGAGGTCATTGCCGGTGCCATTGCCAAAACCGGTGAGATTCGCCTCAAACCTATTTTGATGACTTCCATTACAACCATCCTGGCTTTGCTTCCTGTCGTGTTTTCCGCGGGCCTGGGAGCAGACCTGCAACGGCCTTTGGTTTATGCCGTGATTGGTGGTTTGACCATTGGTACCTTTACCGCTCTTTATTTTGTGCCGCTGGCTTATTGGTTTGTGGTGAGGAAGAACTGACGTTAAGAGGCACACAGAGCTTAGTTTACCATCCTGTGTATTAGTGAGGACACCCTCTGAGAGGATGTCCGATATGTCCTGATGTAGTTGATCTGTTCAAAGGTTAAGCTTCAATTCCATTACAACCGGATTATCATTGATATCCATCTTGCCTAACAGCCCTTCGTACTCCCCGAAGGCTTCTTTGTGCTTTCCGGCATATTCCAGCAAATCTCCCGGATGTATAAGGAGAACGATCGTATTGTCATTGATAAACTCAAAAGCTGGTGCTCTTCCAGAAAGAGCCTCAAAAGTATTTAATTCGCCATTTTTCTTATCAAGAAATAAGTGATAGAAATTCGTGGCCTTATCAGTCTGTTGGGTTACCAGATTCAGATAAGCCAGTTCCTCGGATTCAAAATATGACCTGATCAGACCGATTCCATTTGCAAGAATTTTGTCAAAATTAGCAAGAGCATCATGTCCTTCAAAGGCGTCTTCCCTGAGATTATACTTCCCGAAATTCACACTATAAGTCTTCTCAATACCTTCGGGATTAACAACAAACACATCATTATTGAAGGACTCATTGTAGAAGACCGACTTTCCATACCTATGAAAGTTATTCTCAGCTAAAGAGTATAGATTCCTCTTTTCTATCGGATAAAACTCCTTTAAGCTTTCACCTTTATTGCTACGTACATGAAGCTTATACTTATTGTCAAAAACGGGGTTAGACCCGGTTGAAAAAATTAGATCGTTCTCAAGCATTTCCAAATCATAGTAGGTAGACTCTTCAAATGCCATTTTGCCTATGAACTCTCCGGTCTTTTTAAACTGATGAATTTGAGACATACTCCCCTCATTGGACAGTACATAAACCTGCTCACCTTTAACAATAAAACTGATCGGGTTATGATATTCGCCAGGTGCCACCCCTACCTCACCAATAGAGTTAAGAAATGTACCATTCTTATCAAATCGATGAATCCGCCCGTCTTGTTGAGAAAAGAGGTAATAGTTTTCCCCATTCTTTCTGAACAGGTTAAAGTCACCCACCAAAATTCCAGGGTTTGTTTCAAGCGGAACCATCTTGAGCTCCGATTTACTGAGTAAATCAGTAAAGTCTCGTAGCACAAGAGATTCAAAGTCAATCACCTGTGTTGAGTCAAACTCACCTGCCTTCTCGATACAGCCGCCATTGGCAAAAAGAAGCCACAGCAGGAATAAGGCTGGTAATCCAGCCTTATTCTTTTTTCTGAAACCTGATATCATGTCGGGTTTCCTACACCTTCACAAGTCTCACAGTGGTACCTTCTACAGGTATCAGGTGTAAAATCGTTGGAACACTTCAGTTTGAGTCCGCTTCCAAAAGAACACCAGGTGATTCTCACATAACATTCAGGAATTTCCTTAGCCTCAGCTTTAGGTGCAAATGCAAAGGTCAGTACCAACGCAAAGGTTAATACTAACCAGGGAGCTTTTTTTTTCATTACTTAAAATTTAAAATCACCTACTCTCTTACAGGGTTTTCGGCTTCGCCCTTTGTAACTCGCCAGTCCGGGTTGAGCTGCATGCACCACTTTCTCCCGGGCTTGTTCATTACACCTACTCTCTTAAAGGGTTTTCGGCATCCCCTCAGAGCAAAAAATCACAGGTGAAAACCTTATAAATTCGCGCTCGTTTAGTCGATTTTAAGCACCTAAAACCAATATTACAAGCCTGGAAAATTATATTGAAAATAAAGTTAAAAGGCTGATTACCTTTTGACTCCCGGTGGAATCTAGTTGGATATCCCACAAAACCCGACAGGCTGTCAGCTCAATAAAATCAAAGAAACAAGGTGGCTTTTTATGGCTATTCCTGACATCCTGTCACCCGATTTCCCTTGGTATGGCATTTGATATTTGCTGGCCAGATTAAAAAACTGACAAAATAACCATGCAAGAAAAAGGTACTATCTCGATCCATACCGAGAATATTTTCCCCATCATCAAGAAGTTCCTCTACTCAGACCATGAGATCTTTTTGAGAGAGCTTGTATCAAATGCGGTAGACGCAACACAGAAAATCAAAAGACTGGCCTCGCTGGGTGAGTATGAAGGCAAAGTGGGATCACCCCGCGTTGAAGTGAGCGTCAATAAGAAAAAGAAGACCATTACCGTAAGCGATTCCGGTATTGGTATGACTGCTGAAGAAATTAAGAAATACATCAACCAGATCGCCTTTTCCGGTGCTACTGAATTTGTTGAGAAATTCAAAGATGCCGGAGATGCCAAAGAGATCATCGGTAAATTCGGTCTGGGCTTCTACTCTGCCTTTATGGTGTCTGACAAAGTAGAGATCGACACCCTCTCTTACCAGGAAGGTGCTGAGCCTGCCAGGTGGATCTGTGACGGAAGCACTGAGTTTGAGATCACGGAAGGCAAGCGCAAAAAGCGTGGTACTACCATTACCCTGCATGTAAATGAAGACTCTGAAGAGTTTCTGGAAGACAGCAGAATCCAGAACATCCTTGACAAGTATGCCAAATTCCTGCCGATTGAAGTGAAATTCGGTCAGAAAGAAAGACAGGTAGAAGATGGTGAGGATGAAGAAGGTAAGAAGAAGTGGAAAACGGTAAAGGAGAATAACATCGTTAATAACACCGCTCCTATCTGGACCAAGTCTCCTTCAGAGCTGAAAGATGAAGACTATCTCTCTTTCTACAAAGAGTTGTACCCCATGTCAGAAGATCCGCTCTTCTGGATTCACCTCAACGTAGATTACCCCTTTGAACTTACCGGTATTCTGTACTTCCCAAAAATCAAGAATGATTTTGAGATGCAGAAAAACAAAATTCAGCTCTACTCACGCCAGGTATTTATTACCGATGAGGTAAAAGACGTAGTTCCTGAATTCCTGATGTTACTACATGGTATCATCGATTCACCGGACATTCCGCTGAACGTATCGCGAAGTTACCTGCAGTCTGACGGTAATGTGAAGAAGATCAACTCTTACATCACCAAGAAAGTAGCAGACAAGCTGGGCGAGCTCTTCAAAAAAGAGCGTGAATCTTACGAGAGCAAGTGGGACGACATCGGGCTGTTTGTAAAGTATGGCATGATCTCAGAAGAGAAGTTTTACGACAAAGCCAAAGCCTTCTCTTTGGTGAAAAACACTGAGGGCAAATACTTCACGCTGGATGAGTACAATACGCACATTGAGACCAACCAGACTGACAAAGACAGCAACAAAATCTGGCTGTACGCCACGGATGTTGCCAAACAGGACGGCTTCATTACAGCGGCCACCGACAAGGGGTATGACGTGCTGGTATTCGATACACCGATCGACAGCCACTTCATCAACCACATGGAAATGAAGCTGGAGAAAACCCAGATCAAGCGTGTGGATGCCGACAATGTGGACAAGCTGGTAGATAAAGACGAGAAGAAAGAGCTGGTTATTTCAGATGAGGAAAAAGAAAGCCTCAAAGGAATATTTGACAAGGCCATCGATAACCAAAGTTATACGGTAGCTGTTGAGCCGCTTGCTCCTGAAGATGCCCCTGTTTCTGTGACCATGCCTGAGTTTATGCGCAGAATGAAAGACATGCAGGCTACCGGTGGCGGAGGTTTCAACATGTTCGGTGGTATGCCTGACAGTTACAATGTAACCGTCAACGGTAACCACAAGCTAGCCGATAAAATCCTCAAATCTGAGGCCGATGATGCCAAAGAAGGGCTTGCCAAGCAGGCTTTTGACCTGGCATTGCTTTCTCAGGGACTGCTTGAAGGAAAAGACCTGACGGAGTTCATCAAAAGAAGCACAGAGATTCTGGGAGAATAAGTATCCCGAACTGAATATATTTGAGCCCTGGTTCCGGTTTACGGGATCAGGGCTTTTTTAATGATCCTTCGAAGATGTACAAAGGTGTCTTAACGAAAATGCGTACAGAGCTGGGCTCCCCCATTCACTACCACCTCACCCTGGGCGATGATGAACTGGAGGTCAATTCGCTTCTCGGCAAGATGCTTCATATTCAGTTAGAGGGGTACCAGTGTCTTCATTGCCGGCAATACAAAAAGATTTTCCGACAAGGACACTGTTACGACTGCTTTTACGAGCAGCCTCAAACAGCGGACTGGATTATGAGGCCCGAACTTTCTACGGCCCATCTGGGCATTGAAGACCGCGACCTGGCCTTTGAAAAACAGGTACAGCTTGCTCCTCATATTGTTTACCTGGCACTCTCCAGCAATATCAAAGTAGGCGTTACCCGAAAAACTCAGGTACCTACCCGCTGGATAGACCAGGGAGCTACAGCCGCGCTCGAGATCATAGAAGCACCCAACCGATACCTGGCCGGCATAGCAGAAGTAGCCCTTAAAAAGCTGATAGCCGATAAAACCAACTGGCGTAAAATGCTCCGAAACGATGTAGATCAGGGGAACCTGTTTGATATACGGGATTCATTGTATCAGCATGTACCTGAGGAAGTAAAACCTTACTTTCTCGGCAGCAACTCCAATCTCTGGCAACTGGATTTTCCGGTAAACCGCTACCCTCAGAAAATCAAGAGCCTCAATCTGGCCAGGACACCTCGGTTTGAATCAAAGCTGGTGGGTATAAAAGCACAGTACCTCATCTTCGAGAATGACACCGTATTCAATGTGAGGGGCAATGAAGGAACCATTGTCAGCCTGGAAGTAAGCCAGCCACAGGTTACACTCAGCCTGTTCGGCTAAGCCGATATCTCTGACAGCTCTGGTCTGTTTTTTGTGCTTTGCTGCTTAATTGCTTTTTATATCCGAACTTAAAGGCAAGTCTCAAACTCAAACAACATGAAAAAAACGATCACCCTTCTGCTCGCACTGATCTGTGCTCCTCTCATTTCACAGGAACAAACCCACATCGTGATTAAACAGGAGGGCTATGGAAAAAGTCATGGCCTGCGACTGATCTTCAATGATAAAATCATCGATTCTCAAACCGATGGGGAGCTGCTTTTTGAACTGGACACCGTGCTTACCGAACCACTGTATGCCTCTGTATTGCAAAAGAATAATCGCTATACCGGTTTTTGGATCGATCCCGGATATGGGGAGGTAACCGTGTTTAAAGAAGGTTTTCCGGGCTCTACCCGGGTCAGGGGATCACAAAGCCATGCGGTATATCGCAGTGTGAAATTTGCCGACACCCCGGAGGAACGTTTTGCGAATTTTCTCTCTCATAAAAACCACGACATCGCCCTGGAATACCTGAACGGTTCGTTCCAGTTTTCAGGACTGAAAACCGAGCAGTTACAGGCACTCTATGATGCAGTAGATGATAGCAATAAAACCAAATTAGATGACCTGAGGGCCCATTTGGTTACCCGAAAAATACCCACTGTAAAAATTGATTCCGACATCTATGACTTCACCGCTCAGGATAAAGACGGGAAGAGTTTCAGCACCCGGGATTACCGGGGTAAATATCTGCTGATCGACTTTGCAGCCACCGGCTGTGGTCCCTGCTGGTCGGGCTACCCCGAATTGATCGCGGAAACATCAAAATACGAGCAACTGGAGGTGATCACTTTTAATGAGGACCATGCCATTGACGCCTGGCAATCCATTGCTGACAAGCGAAATATCAAATTGGACTGGCCTGTACTCTGGAGTGGTAAAAACAAAAAAGAAGTATTCGAGATTTACAAAATCAACGGCTGGCCCAACTTCTTTCTGATCTCACCGGAAGGCAAAGTACTGGATCAATGGATGGGCTCAGGAAGCGAGCATTTGAAGTTCACACTCAACCGATTGGTAAAGTAGCTGCCGACCGCTGGCGGACGGTACTGTTCTCAGAGGAACAGAAGTCTGAAGCAGCACACACAGGAAACAGCCCCTAAACTCTCAAAAAGGCTTTTGCGCTTTGGCACCCCTTTTGAAAAGTAAAGTGCAGTCAAAAACCTAAATTGAATTAGTATGCTCCGCAACATGTTTAAGATCGCCTGGAGAAATTCTGTCAGACAAAAGCAATTTACGCTGCTGAATATCCTGGGGCTTTCTATCGGCATCACGGCCTGTTTGCTCATAGCCCTCTATGTGCAGGATGAATTGTCTTATGATAATTTCCATGAGAAGGGTGACCGTATTTACAGGGTCAATCAACCCTTTATCTGGGGCGACTGGAACGAAGAGTTTGCTTCCACAGGCCCGAACGTGGCGGTAGCACTGCGAGCCGATGTACCCGAATTTGAAGAAGTCACCCGCGTACATGTAAGTGGTAATAACATTGTCACCTATCGCGATGAGAACAGAACACCTGTCTCATTCAGAGAAAAACGGCTCTTTATTGCTGAGGCCAACTTTTTTAAGATCTTCTCTTTTGATTTCGTTGCAGGTGACCCGGAAACAGCACTGGAAGCTCCTTCCAGTATCGTCATTACCCGGGAAACAGCCAATAAGTACTTCGGAGATGAGGAGCCAATAGGCAAAGTGCTTGAAGTAAAAGAGAACGATGGTGCCAGGCTCTTTAAGGTAACCGGTGTGGTAACAGACCCGCCCGTTAACTCACACATACAGTTTGATATGCTGACCTCTATGACTACCTATCAGCATATAAAAAACCGGGAATGGACCTGGATCTGGACTACCTATGTTACATACGGTCTGGTCAGAGAGGGCACCGACATAAATGCACTCGAAGAAAAAATACAGGCCATCCCCCGAAAGTGGGCTCAAACCACCTTAGAAAGGGTATTTGACCAGACCTATGATGAATACCTCAGTGACGGAAGGGAATGGAATCTCTTTCTGCAACCCATAAATGAAGCCTACCTGTATTCCCCGCCTACCGGCAACCGGCTCGGACCATGGAGTGATATAGCTTATGTAAGAATTTTCTCTGCGGTAGGCCTCCTGGTGCTTGTTCTGTCGGCTATCAATTTCATGAACCTCTCAACAGCCCGTTCTTCCAAAAGGGCCAAAGAGGTGGGCATACGCAAAGTGCTTGGCTCAGAAAAGCGAGCTCTTATTCGTCAGTTCATTTTCGAATCTCTGCTTTTTGTACTGGTAAGTACCGTTCTGGCCATGGTACTCACAGAACTCAGTATCAATGCCTTTAATACCATTGCCGACAAAGAACTGAGCTTATACCAACAGCTGTTTAACCCGGTATTCTCAGGAAGTATCGCGGTCTTTATTCTTTGTCTGGGAATTCTGGCAGGCAGCTACCCTGCTTTTTATCTGTCTTCGTTCAAACCTGTAGAAGTACTTAAAGGGAAAGGGAGCAGCAACTTCAGAGGAAAGTCTCTGCGCAACGGACTGGTTGTGTTTCAGTTTGCTATTTCAGTAGCCCTGATCATAGGCACTGTTTTCGTGAAGCGTCAGCTGGAATTTGCCTCTAACTTTAACCTGGGCTTCGACAACAACAACATTCTGCAGGTGCATAATATGGAAGTGCTCGACAGGTCTACCTCAGAGACATTCCAAACCATACTCAAAAACGAATCTGTCTTTTCAGAAGTAGGTTATTCAGATGCTGTTCCGCCATGGGTATCTAATGAAGACAAGTACAAGGCCTATGGCCCTGATAATGAGCCGCTGACTTTGCAGCGCATTATTGCCGATCAGCACTATGTAGATTTGCTGGCTCCCAAATTTCTCGCGGGAAGAAATTTTGAGAAATCCAGAGGGGCTGACAAGCGCAAGATCATTCTTAATGCTTCGGCAGTGAAAGCACTGGGCTGGGGTACTCCCGACACCTATGCACAGGATTCACCTATTGGCAAGCACATTACCTTCCCAACCAGCAATCAGCCTCTGTTTGAAGTGATAGGCGTTGTGGAAGACTTTAATTTCAATGACCTCAAATATGAAATTGGTCCCCTCTTTATTGCCAATGAAAAAAATGATTTGCTCTGGAATGGAGGCCAGTACTACATATCGGCCCGCTTTAATGCCTCAGCCGCAGAAGACGGGGAAAAACTGCAGGAGACGATTGAGAAGGTAAAAGGAGAACTTCGTGCGCTGGCACCAGAGGTACCTTTCCAGTTCACCTTTATGGATGAAAACTTCGAGGAAAGTTTCAGGAAAGAGCAGCGCATGGGGCAGGTACTCAACATATTTACCGTTATGGCCCTGAGTATCGCCTGTCTGGGCCTGTTTGGTCTCGCAGCCTTCTCAGCAGAGCAGCGCACCAAAGAGCTGGGTGTGCGCAAGGTATTGGGCGCTCAGACCGGCCAACTGGTAGTGGCATTTTCTTCTGAGTTTACAAAGCTCATATTGATTGCCTTGCTCATTGCCACTCCGCTGGCCTACTTTGCGGTAGACTCCTGGCTTGAAGATTTTGCTTATAAAACACCGATACAACCGCTGGTTTTTGTGGTGGCCGGAGCCTCAGCTCTGATCATTTCATGGCTGACCATTAGCTTTCAGTCACTGAAAGCGGCCCATCGAAACCCGGTAGATTCATTGAGAGATGAATAGAAGATAACCAAAGTCGGTCTTACCAAACCGACAACTGATCAGGAAGAAGAGGAGGCCAGCGCTTCCTCTTCTTGCTTTTGGGTATACTTCCACCGCTTATGAGACCACAGATAAGCCGAAGGGTTTCTGTGAATGGATGCCTGTAGCTTGGTTACATAATCAGCAATAATCCCCTCCTGCCCCTTCTCATAGGGTGGTTCGGCAATCCTGCGAAGCGTCACCTCATAGTGTCCCAGAGAGGTTCTGACCGTGTCAGTGTAGAAAACAGCATAGTTGGCCATGGTGGCAATGCGTTCCGCCCCCTTGTAAAAAGCCGTTTCCCGATTGAGGAAATCCAGCCAGTGCTTATCCGTACCCATGCTGGGGAGCTGATCACCAATGATACCGATCATCCTGGGCTGTTTCCTGCGCTTTATAATTTCTCTCATGGCGCTGTCCTTGGGCACCGCGATTCCGCCATGCCGGGTTCTCAGCTGTAGCATGATATGGTCAAAGCGCTGATTTTTCACAGGCTTATATAAAAACTCCAGAGGGTAGCCCAGTTGTTGTCTGATGGAATGTGCCGGCCATTCCCAGTTAGCGGTATGGCCCGATACCAAAACTACCGGAACTCCCTTATCAAGACAGGACAGTACTGCTTCGGGATTCTTAATGGGAACACGCTTCTCCCAGTCTTCCTTCTTAAACCGGTATGACTTCCAGAACTCGGCAAATACCTGCAAAAACTGCCGATAGAACTGAACCTCAATGCGTCTTCTTTCTTTCCTTGATTTTTCAGGAAAAGCGACCGCTATATTGGCGCTTACCACCGACCTTCTGTACCTGAATACATAATAGGCTAGGAAAGCTATGAGTTCGCAGAGTGCGTACAGCACCCAAAAGGGAAAAAACGATATAAGTCTGATAAAAAACAAAGCCGCTGCGTTTTCAAAAGCACAATCTTAACGCAAAAAGAGAATCAAAAGATTCAATTCTTCACGCAGAATTTTGAAAGAATTATTGCTCAAAAGCAACCAGCTCTTTGTCTATTTCAATCAGGGCATCTCGGTAGACTCCCAGCATGTAGTATTCCTGTTCTGACAGTTCTGAAAGAAGGTTTCTGATGGCCCTGAAGCCATTCTGCTGACTGGTAACAAGAGAGAGGTCGCTCAGCTTGTTGAACAGGAGTTCCAGGGTATGATCTACTTTATCCTGATGCTCATAACAATGGGTGAGGTTATAGGTGGTTCTGTACTGGAAGTTCTTGATAACCTGGGCAGAATGGGCCGTTTGCCAGGCCGTACTCTGGAGCAGATAAGATATGCTTGGCTCAGGATAGAGCGTATTCAAAACCGCCTGGTCAATATAGCCCGGACCACCCGGTACCTCACCCCTATCAATAACATCGTGAAGCCTCACAGTCAGAGAATCGTGATAACCCAGCCACTCTAATACCACACTTCGGTTGCTGGTCAATTCGCTTTTCAGGTTTTGTAAAACCACTTGTGTGTCCTTACGCAGCCGGGCCTCTGACTTCCAGTTATCTACTGCAAATGCCAGCAGTACACCAAAAGTGATGAGCAAGGATTCAATGATCAAGCCCGGTAAAGAATTGCGCAGGGCTATCAGCTTTTTCCAGCGGTTCCTCTGACTTTTCCGAACCTGTCTGTCCATAAGCCCGGCTTATTCCTCTTTTAAAGCATCCACCGGATTGGCACGAGCGGCCCTGAAAGACTGAATACTGGTAGAGGCAAAGGCAATGAGTATCGTCATAACCAGTGACAACAGTACCGGCTGCAGCCCGATGCGGGTACGATACTCAAACTCCTGCAGCCAACCAGACATCAGCAGATAAGCCAGCGGAGTAGCCAGGACAAAAGCGACCAGAATCAGCCCTGCAAAACCCTTATTGAGCAATACCACCAGCTGACCTACTGAGGCTCCCAGTACTTTGCGTACTCCGATTTCCCTTGCTTTCTGGGCCGTAACAAAGGCTATGAGACCAAACAGGCCGAAACAAGCAATAAAAATGGCCAGGGAAGCAAAGGTACCGAAGAGCTTGCTGAGCCTTTGCTCAGTGTTATAGAGGTTGTTGTACTCATCATCCATAAACTGATACTCAAACGGCACATTGGGTGCCAGCCTGCGCCAGCGCTCTTGCACTTTAGACAAGGTATTTTCTATGTTCTGACCACTGATTCTCACCAGTACATTGTTAAAGTCACGTTCCGGTAAAAAGGACATGGGCTGTATTTTTTCGCGCATAGAGGCAAAGTGAAAATCTTTCACTACCCCCCGAACGATGCCATTTCGTCCATTCATATAGGCTCGCATGCCCACAGCTTCCTGTGGAGAGATACCAAACTGCCTTACGGCTTCTTCATTCAATACAAAGGCAAAAATGCGGTCTTTGTACTCAATATTACCGGCAATGTTCTTCAGGTCGGTTTCTGTAAAGAAGCTACCCGCTACCAATTCCATTTGCATGGCATCTAAAAAGTCCAGATCGCTGCGTACTCCGGTAACAGAAACCTCTTTTTCCACATCCATTCCTTTCAGAGTAATACTATACCCGGCATTCAGGCTGGTAGGACTCTCAGAGGTAAGGGTAAGATCCATTACACCCGATTCCTTGAGCATTTCGGCCTTGAATGATGCGTAGTTCCTGAGTATAGAAGAAGACAATGGCAACATCAGTACGTTGTCGTTATTATAGCCCAGCTCCTTTTGCTGCATATAGTCGAGCTGACGGAACACCACAGAAGTGCCCATGATCAGCCCTATGGAAATCATAAACTGACCGATTACCAGAAACCTCCTGGTAAAAACGCCCCGCTTTGAGCTTTTGAAGCTCCCCTTTAATACGGTTAGTGGTCTGAAGCCTGAAAGCACGAGAGCCGGGTAGATTCCGGCCAGCAAGCTCACCAGCAAGGCAATGAGAAGTACCAGCCCTATCAGGTTGGTCTGGATTAAATCGGCAGCCGAAAACGCTCTGCCTGATAATTCATTAAAGGAGGGCAGCGCCAATACCACCAGGAACACTGCCAGTACAACAGCCATGGCAACCACCATAAACGATTCCCCCATAAACTGGCTGAAAAGATTGAAACGGTAAGCCCCCAGCACCTTTCTCATACCTATTTCCCTGGCACGGTGCACAGCCCGGGCAGTCGCCAGATTGGTATAATTCACACTGGCTATGACCAGAATGAGCAGACCTATGATACCGAAAATATAGAGGTAACGCAGCTCATTTTGTGGCTCCAGACCGAAGGA